>DAOMNO010000010.1:0-115160 GCA_035443885.1 Phycisphaerales bacterium | reverse complement strand
TTGTTGCAATCGTGCTGACGATGACTCAAGCCGCACAGTCGGATGTTGCGGTGTACTCCGACAAGGCAGCGTGGATGCAAGCAGCGGGCCAGGTGACAAACATCGACTTTGTCGGCTATCAGTTTGGCGATCCCGTGCTGCCAGATCATTACGCCCATTTGGGTGCAACCATCACTGGCCAGCAAATGGGGTACTATCATACATCCGCATTTGTCAATGATGGCGAGGGCATCATCGCTGACAATCACACCTTGTGGGTTCACTTTGATGAACCCCAAAGCTCGGTTGCCGTTGATTATCCCGGCGGTATTCGGTTTCAGTTGTACCGTAAAGGCGAGCTGATCTATACAAGCAGTTCCTTCACGGGCAGTCTTGGCTTGTTCACGGGGTTGATTTCAGAGACGCCGTTTGACGCCGTCCATTTGTATCGCAACGGCCCGTCGCTCTCTGTTGCGATCGACGACCTGCACTTCGGCCCGCCGATTCCTGCGCCCGGCGCGATGGGCGTGTTCGCACTCGCGGCCCTCGGCCACCGTCGGCGGAGACGACATCGTTCATTGAACGGGTGAGATGCCTTCTATGAATCCTTCGGTCTGACCTTGATCTGATTGTCGTACACCTCGACCACCACCACGGGCGTGCGGGCGTCGATGGCGCCGTTTTCCGCTAGGGCGTCAATGCGCCGGCCTGCGATTTTCACCGTGCCGACCGGCCTGAGAGGCGTTACCGTTTCACCCTCCGCGCCGATCAGTTCCTGCAGCTGCGCCAGGCGCTCGCGCCGCCGTTTCTCCGCCGCTGCTACTGCGTCGGCGTCGCCTTCCGCTGCGATCTCAGCCCCGCCGAGAATCATGCCCCGCGCCATGGGCGAATAAATCCAATACTTGAAGATCGCCCAGAGCAGGATTGGGGTGAGCACGAGATACGACGAGAGCGCGACGAACCCGCCGACGGTGTCGTAGGCGAAGAACGCCGTGATGGAGCCGATGGCTGCGACGCCGGCCAGCGCGCCGATGACGCCGCCTGAGGGGACGAACAGTTCAAGCACGATGAGCACGATCATCGCTGCCAGCAGCACGAAGCCCCAGAGCAGATACGACGAGTTGGCCGCTTCCTGCGCGAGCACGTGGATCATGATTCGACTTCCTCCACGTCAACAACATAACGCCCGACGGACACCACGCGGATGGGCGTTCCCTTTTCAACAAAACCGCCCGGCGATTGTACGTCGATGACGCGCCCGCCGAACATGCCGCGACCCGCTGGGCGCAGGGCTGTGTGCGCGACGCCGATCGCACCTGGGGCGATCGGCGTTTCGGTGGGTATGGTCAATGCTGCGAGCATGTCTTCCGCGCGGTCGGTCTTGCCGATTTCGGTCTTGAGAATGAGACGATTGATGATCGGCGCAGAATGCAGATGTTTTGAGATCAGCCACATGATGACCCCTGCGCCAAAGATGGATGTGAGCGTGGCAGCAAGCCCGCTCCACAACTCCGCCTGCCCCTGACTGGTGCCGAGATCGCTCGTTACGAACGTGCCCACCAGCCCGACAAGCAGGCTGAGCAGGCCCGCCACACCCGCAATGCCCACGCCGGGAATCACCAGCACTTCGACCGCAATGAGTACGAGGCCAATCGCAACCAGCGCGATGCCCCACCACTGCGCCATGCCCATGAGCGCGGGCGCGCCGAACAGAATGACGAGCGCTGCGACGGCCGTCGCGCCGAACGCGCCGGTGCCCGGTGCTGCGATCTCGATGAACAGCGCGACGAGGAACACGAGAATGAGGATCGCGCGCACGGGCGTGCTCATGAGAAACCGTGCGAGACCTTCCGACCATGTTTCGCCATAGCGTGTCAACGACGACGCACCGAAATACGCTCGAAGTTCTTCATCATTACGAATGATCTGCACCGCGAGGCCGTAGGTCATCGCATCCGCCGGGCGCAGCGTGAGCAAACGATCCGCAGCGACGACCTGGCGCACCGCGCGATAGCGGCCACGGTCTGCCGAAGTCAGCCGTGTTCGCACCGGCCTCGGCAGTTCGGTCATGCCTTCGCGCTCCACACCCGCAGCTGGAATTCGCTCGCCGGGTTCACCGCCAACCCACGGCGTGACACCCTCGCTGTTCATGGGCGTTACTGAGGTCAGTTCACGCGGCGGCTCTTCGCCAAACACCGCACGATATTCCTCGCGATCGACAAACACCTTCTCACCCGTCGCGATGTTCTCAATGAGCCAGAGTTCAACGCCTACGCTGACAAATGCCTGCACAAGGTTTTCGTCGTAGTGATTGCGCCGTGCGGAGTCGATGACTTCTTCCAGCAACGGCGATTCCTGCTTCGCACGCTCGGCGGGCGGCAGGGCCTGTAACCCGCCAAGCGGATGCACAGCGATTGGGGCTGCATCGCCGAAGCTGGCGTTCTCTTGCAGGACAATTTCTCGGCATGCCAGCGCGATGATCGTGCCCGCGGAGTACGCCTGCGGGTTGATCCATGCGACCGTATTCGCGGGCGCATCGGTCTTGATGAGATGACAGATATCGAGCATGGCGTCCACGCGACCGCCCGGCGTGTTGATGTCGAGCACAACCGCATCCGCGCCTTCGCGCTTCACCCGTTCAACGCGGCGTTCCAACGAACGCAGCGTAACGTAGTCAATAACACCTTCGACCCGCAGCACGGCCACCTTGTTCGCCTGCCGATATGCAGGGACGGAGGGCGGCGCAACGGGCGTTCCCAATGGGCCGGGTGGTACGGTGGTGCCGGGGGTATCGGGGATACCGGGGATACCGGGGGTTGCTGGCTGCTGGGCGAACCCCGGTGCGATCAGCAGCCATAGCGCAGCGATCACCGGCAACACCGCGCAGCGGGCCTCAAGATGGGATGTTCGGCGAGCAGCCAGCATTCTGAACAAGTATAGATGCTGCTGCCTCACGCGATCAGCACCGGCGCAAGAAATGAGGGCCGATCGCGGTTGCGATCGACCCTCATCGGTCCAGGCTTCAATGCTTACCGTCGCCCCGGCTCGGCTCGGCAAGTGAAGCGCCCGTCGTTCAAACTCAGTCCCACAGCGAACCGGACGACGAAATCGTCTGGGGCTGCGTAACCGGGTTGGGGTTCGAAATGTTCGGATACAGGGCCATGAAATTGTCGATGCCCGTCGCGCTCGTCTGGCTCGCGCCGGTCTCGTTGTAGAAGATGTTGTCAGCCGTGCTGACGCCAGTCGTCGGGTTCATGAAGTTCACGCCTTCGGGGAGGAAGGTGTTGAGCACACTGACGTGGTTGTCGTTGTAGCACACGTTGCCGACCCACTGCTTGCGGCCACCGTGGATTTCCATGGTGACGGAGTTCACGTTGTACGCCGTGGGGCTGGTGTGCTGCGGTGCACGGTTGCCGACCATGGCGAACTGCGAGTTGAGCGTGTCGCGCCATTCGCGGGTCTTGCGCTCGCCGCCGATGACCATGTGGGCATACGAAACGTTGGAGCCGATTTCAGCATCGCCGATGTGCGAGGTGAAGCTCGTATCCCAGTAAACGCCACCGGTCGGGTTGTAGAGGTTCCAGTTGAAGTTGTCCTTAGTGAACACGCGACCACTCGGCTCGGTGGGGCCGACGCACAGGTCAGGCGTGAAGTAGTTCTGCATGATGCAGGCGGAGAACAGCCAGCGCGTGGTGTTTTCCTGAAGACGCTCGGTACCGCGACCGGGAACCCACTGGTTACCGGAGCCGAGGTTGACCTGATTGCGCTTGATGAGGCCCGGCGTCGGCAGGATGCCTTCAAACTCGCGGGCGAAGATCAGCCACGACTGATGGACGCCCTTGACCTGGGTGCCGTCCTTGATGAGCTGCGCCTGGGCGCGCGCCTTCTGCAGCGCGGGGAGCAGCAGGCCGATGAGCAGGGCGATGATCGCCATGACCACCAGCAACTCGATGAGGGTGAAGCCACGTTTACGGTTCATAGGTGGTACTCCGTTGCAGTGAAAGTGGTGAAAGAAATCGATGTTCGACAGTACGTACGTCCGGACAAAGCCTGCGGCCGGCCGATGAGCCGGCCGCAGGAAGAAACGATCACTGATTCGTCAGTCGGTCCCAGATGTTGGTGGGAACCGAGTTGGCCGAAGGATTGGCATTGCTCATGCTGATGGAGATGCTGAGGAAAGCATCGCCCGACAGCAGGTTCGTGCCCTGCACGTCGTTGAACTCAGCTGAGAAAATGTTGTCCTGCTTCGGGAAGCCCGCTGCACCGGTGAGCTGCGGCTCATAGAAGGTGGCTGACGGGAAGAAGCTGGTGTGGCTGTCGGTGTGGTTGTCGTTATAGACGACGTTGCCGACCCACTGACGCTTCGCGCCATGCAGTTCAAGCGTGGGCGAGAAGTTGTAGTCGTTACCGGTGATGGCGCCGCCGGGGCCGCTGCCCTGTGGGCCGCTGTAGTTGCCGCCCGTGCCGCGCGTGCTCAGGATCGGGTCCGCCGGGGCCTGCGTGTTGCGCCACTTGAGGACCTTGCGGCGACCCGCGAGAGCGAGGTGGGAGTACGACGTGTTGGAGATCGCCGTGCCCTGACCGTCAACGCGAACGTCGAAGATGTTGGGGTCGGAGTTTGCACCTGGGGTCGCGCTGTCGCCTTCCCAGTAGGTGTCGTTGGCGGGCTTGTAGGCGTCGTAGTTGTAGTTCAGCTTCTGCTTGACGTAGGGGCTGACTTCCGTGGGGCCGATGAGGATGTCCGGATTGAACAGTTCCTGCGCGATCATGCAGGAGTACAGATGCCGGGTGTGATTCTTGGTCACATCCTCCTTGCCGAGGCCAATGGTCTGCACGCCGTTGTAGGCCAGACGGTTGATCCAGCCGGGGACAGGCAACCTCTCCTGATTGTCATTGGAGAAGATGAGCATGGCCTGGTGGATCTGCTTGATCTGCGTCGAGTCCTTCAGCGAGCGGGCATTGCGCTGAGCCTTCGCCAGCGCGGGGAGCAACAGGCCAATGAGCAGCGCGATGATCGCAATGACCACGAGCAGCTCGATCAGCGTGAAGCCTTTCGAACCTTTCCTTCTGGTGTTCATGAGTTGGGTCTCCATATAAAAGGAATGAAAAAATGAGAACACGCGAACCGAATCGTGCAGACGCGCGGGCGATAAGCCGCGTGTGCACGGTTGAATCAGGGCTTGGAGCGTTGTCTTGGTCATGCTCATTCCGCTCGTCGCAGTCGTCTGCCGGGCTGTTGGCCAACTCGCCAAAGCCCCGTGAATCTCAACCCCGATCAGCGCAACCGGCAAAACACGCCGTATGCGCCTGCATCAGGAAGAGGTTTCCCATGACATGTGACTGCTGTTTCCCGCAGATCAACCGGTCTCAGCGAGCCTTGAATCTTCCCCCTCGGGAAGCGGCTGCGCCGGGGATGCCACGACCTGTGTTCGGGGCACCGTTCAGATTGTCGACCGTGCGGCTGGAATGAAGCTGCCGGAGGTTCCGGCGAATGAGGGCAGGTATCTGAATATGAATCTGCCGCGCGTGGTCAGTTGTCAACTCACAAGATAATCCGCACCAGACCTTCGTCAAGTTCCAATATCATCCTTTCTAGAAGTTTTTTTTCACCGCCGATCCACCCAATACTCAAAACGGAGCGCAAATCCAGTGTCAACAGTTGCTTACCGCCTTCAAACCCTCGGCCTCACCCTCCCCGCCGCCCCCAAACCCGTCGCGGCCTACATTCCCGCCGTGCGAACGGGCAACCTGATCTACATCAGCGGCCAGATTCCCTTCAACAATGGCTCACTAGCCCCCGAAGTGCTCGGCCCCGTGCCTTCCAAGGTGCCCGTTGATCGCGCCCGTGAAGCCGCCCGCCAGTGCGTCCTCAACGCGCTCGCAGCGCTTGCTGACCAGATAGAAGGCGATCTCGAACGGGTTCAACGCATCGTCCGCCTCGGCGTCTTCGTGTGCTCCGATGCAGGCTTCACGGAGCAGCCCAAGGTCGCCAATGGCGCGAGCGAACTGCTGGTGGAACTCTTCGGTGAGAACGGCCGCCATGCCCGTGCCGCCGTCGGCTCCATCGCCCTGCCCCTCGGCGTATGCGTTGAGGTCGAGATGATCGCAGAGGTGAAATGAACCCCGTTCGAAAGCCCCCTCCATTCCGCATGATCGGGCATGATGCTGTTTGACGTTCTCAGGGTGTGCCCCAGCCTGCAAGCAGAATCAACAAATCCTGCACATCGACTGTGCCGGAGTTGTTGAGGTCTGCAGGATGCCCCGGGTTCGGCCCCCATGCGCCGAGCAGGATCAGCAGGTCGAGCACATCGACGACGCCATCGCAGTTGAGGTCCGCTGGTACACAAGGCGGCGGGCACGCATCGCATGTGATCTGCGCAACATATTCATTGCCCCAGACCACGGGCGGCGGCTCCTTCGATTCATCATCCGGGCATGGCACGCCCACGCGCAACCCGCCAACCGACGTGCCCGGCGCGACATAGAAGTAGTACGTGCCAGGGTCAACGCAGACAGAGATCGGCGTTGGCCCACACTGACCGCCAAAGCCTCTCGCAATCACTTCAAGCTCATGCGCACATGTGCCCGCAAGAATCAGCAACTGCGAGGGGAATTCTGAAGTTACGGTCCATGTCAGACGCCTTTCCTGAGCGATCGTTACCCGATACCAGTCGCTATCGCGCGGCCCGCCTGAGAACACCTGGCCTCGATACATCCCGCCGCACACCGCGTTGATGAAGTCCTGCTCAAACGCCAGACAGCCGTCGTTGAGGCGCTGGCCGCATTCTTCCGCTTCAGGCGTGCCGCCGGGCGATTCAATCGTGCACGACGACGTGCCACACAGCAGCGCCGCCTGTATCGCACACTGTTCATCCCATGCAATCGAGCAGCAGAAGCCATCGAGCAGACAGATGAGTTCGCAGCATTCGACATCGTCACAGCCGATTTCATCGTGTCCGATGAAGCAACTGAACTTGCCGGGGCAAGGCGGAGGTGGAACCTCGCACATCTCCTTCGCCATCTGCACACAGATCGCGTCCCAATCCGTCGTACAGCAATATGGCCTTTCCAGACATACGGTCTGGCAGCATTCCGAATCATTGCAGCCTGGCGTGCCGTTGGCCTGATAGCAATCGCCAGAGAGTGGATTGCAGCTTGATGGAACCTCGCCGGCTAAAGGCGAAACAAAGCCTTCACGCTCTTCGATGATCGGTGCACCCATGTTGGCCAAACGCTCCAGCACCGACGCAGCCGTGAGCGACTCGTTTGCGCTCATGCCAAGCTGCTCGCGAATCGCATCGGGCGTGAACGTCGGCTTTGCACCGCGCGGCGCGATCTCGGCGCGATATTCCTTCTCAGGCGGGTTGCCGGAACTCCCCGCAACGCCGCCTTGAGGCGTTTGATTGCGCATGATCCTGATGAGATGTGCCGGGTAATCAACGACGATGAGATCGATCGCGCCATTGCCGTTCACATCAACCGGAACGACCGTGCGAATGAAGCTGCCGATGTTGAAGAACGCATGCGGCTCTGCAAACGCGAGGCCGTCTTCGGGTGTGGTAAGGTTCCGCATGATGGAGAGATGACCCTGTATCGCATGCCCCATGATCGCTTCCGGCCGTCCATCACCATCGAGGTCCGCGGTCGTTACCGTCCAGAGGAATCCCGCGCCAAGCGCGGTGAATGTCTGCGCGGGCAGCATCCTTGCTTCATCACCGCCCGCGCCGGGGAACACCGCCAACCGCTGCGTGTTGAAGAGCATCGCCATCGGCTGAATCAGGTCAAGCACGCCGTCACCGTTCATATCCGCAAGAGCTGACATCAGCGCACCACCCGCCTCACCGTTGAAGGATGGCGTCTTGTAATCCGCGCCGCGCTGAAGCTGTCCACCGATATTGCGCAGCACGCTCGCGCGAGCAAGGCCCGCTGTCGTCGTAACGAAATCCGGCTTTCCGTCGCCGGTTAAATCCGCAGCGACCACGTGCCCCGCGCCGATCGTGCCCGGCGCGTACTCACCAACGAGAATCGGCGCTTCAATGTGAAACGTGCCATCGCCGAGATTGCGCAGAATGCGAATCGTGCCGGAGTTGTTGTTCGCGCTGATCAGGTCGATGTGCCCATCGCCGTCAACATCTTCCGCAACCACGACCTGCGTCAATCGACCGACGCGATAGATGTGCGACGGACCGGGGAAGCTGCCTTCGCCATCGTTGAACAGCACTTCTATGCGCCCGCGACTGGCACGAATGGCAAACGCCAGATCAAGGTGTCCGTTGCCGTTCAAGTCCGCTGCTGCCACCCAATCAGACGGGCCGCTGAGTTGAAGCTGAATCGGCGTGCTGAACGTGCCGCCTGCCGCGCCGGGAATGATGAACGCAATGCCTTCGTTGTTGCGGGCGGATACCACGAGATCAAGATTGCCGTCGCCGTTGAGATCGACCGGTTCAATATGGCTGGGAAACGAACCCGTGGGAAGTTGAATCTGCGTCTGTGCGGCGCTGGGAAACGAAAAGTAGCCCTGCTGCGACATCGCGCCTTGTGTGCACGCGGCCATCGCCACAACGATAAACCCGCATCGCCACATGCTGCTGAAACGATTGAAGTGCATGGATTCTCTTCTCTCCATCGGCGGGCGCGACCGGCTCAATCATATCCCCCGCCACTTCGCCATGGAATGAAAAATCATTCCGGTTCGTCGTCCGTTCTGGAATCCCGCGATGAAGTTCCCAATCATGTCTGCGTGGATTGGCTGCATTATGTCGTGGCGTCGCTGTTCGTCATCCTCGGCGCGGGGTGCGTTATCAGCATGGTGCTCAGCCTGCCCGGCACGTGGATCATGCTGGCCGTCGCCATCGTGATCGAGCTGGCAGACGGCTGGTACCGGTCAGGCGATTCACCGATCACCTTCGGCTGGTGGGTGCTGGGCATTTCCGCCGCGCTCGCCGCATTGGGCGAACTGTTCGAGTTCCTTGCAGGCGCCGCCGGTGCGAAAGGCGGCGGCGGCACGCGGCGAGGCATGATCGGCGCGATCGTTGGCGGCGTGCTCGGCGCGATCATCTTCACCTTCGCCGTGCCGATTCTGTTTGTCGGCACGCTGCTCGGCGCGCTGGTGGGCACGTTCGTCGGCGCGATGGTGGGTGAAATATCCGCTGAACAGCCGCGATCGCTGCGCGGCTCGCTCAAACCCGCCACGGGTGCGACCATCGGCCGCGCGCTGGGCACCGCAGGCAAGATCGGCGCCGCCGTCGTGATGTGGGTGCTGCTCAGCGTCGCTGCATTCGTGCCCTAAATCGTCGCTTCAGTTACGCGAAGCACTTCTTCCACCGTGGTCAGGCCTAAGCCGACCTTGCGGAAGCCGTCTTCGCGAAGCGTTACCATGCCGCGCTCGCAGCATTGGCGGCGGAACTCCGTTACGTTCGGGCTGCGAGCGATCGCATCGCGCGTATTGTCATCCAGCACGAGCAGTTCGTACAAACCAACGCGCCCCGTGTATCCCGTTTCGCGGCACTTCGCGCATCCCTTGCCGTGTTTCAGCGTCGATGATGTAACGCCGTGCATCGTCAGGAAGTCGGCAATCTCTGGCTTTACGGGGATATCCGTTTTGCAACTGGTGCAGATGCGCCGCACCAGCCGCTGCGCGAGTACGGCATTCACCGCTGCGCCAACGAGGAACGCCTCAATGCCGATGTTGATGAGTCGTGTAATCGACGACGGCGCATCATTTGTATGCAGTGTGGAGAGCACGAGGTGGCCCGTGAGCGCGGCCTGAATGGCGACGGTCGCCGTCTCCAAATCGCGGATTTCGCCCAGCATGACCACGTCCGGGTCCTGTCGCAGCAGAGCTTTCAGAGCCTTCGCGAACGTCATGCCGATGCGATCATGCGTCTGAATCTGTGTTACGCCTGAGAGGTTGTATTCAACCGGGTCTTCAACGGTGGACACGTTGAGCTTTCGCAGGTCCATCTGCTTCAGCGATGAATACAGCGTGGTCGTTTTGCCCGAACCGGTGGGGCCTGTAACAAGAATGATGCCGTGCGGCTGGTCGATCTGATTCTTCCAGATCGTCAGCGTGTCCTCAGCGAAACCAAGTTCGTCCAACGTAACGTTGATCGACCGCGTATCAAGGATACGCATAACCGTCTTCTCGCCCTTCGGCGTCGGCACGGTCGAAACGCGCAGGTCCAGCTTCCTGCCCAGCACTGTTGCGCGAATGCGGCCGTCCTGCGGCAGGCGGCGCTCCGCAATATCGAGATTCGCCATGATCTTGATGCGGCTTGTCAGCGCAGCGTGCATTTTCTTCGGCGGGTTCATCATCTCAAACAGCACGCCGTCGATGCGGAACCGAACTTTCAGCGTCTTATCGTCCGGCTCAATGTGAATATCCGAAGCGCCTTCCTTCATCGCCGTCTGAATGATGTGGTTCACATAGCGAACGACCGGCGAGGATTCTGCGTCCTCGATGTCAGCTTCTTCTTCCTTTTCTTTGACGACTTCCACGTCGTCCGCATCCACGTCGGAAAGAATCTCATCGACGTTGTACTCTTTCGCGTCCTCTTCGTTGAGGAGTTCGATGACGCCGCGAATATCGAACCCGGTAACCAACACATGCTTGATCGACTTGATGCCAAGCCTTCGCTTCACATCATCCAGCAGGAACACATCGTCCGGGCTTGCGGTGCCGACGATGAGGCGCGAGCCTTCCGTGCGCAGCGGCAGCACGAGATTGGTCTTGCAGAACTCCGCACCGAGCCGGTTCAGGCCTTTGAGGTCATACGCATTGCTGTCGTTACAGTCAATGCGCTCAAACGGCAGCCGCGCAATCTGCGCCACCGCCTGCTGCACCGCCGCTTCATCCACGCCAAGCTCTATGAGAATCTGCCCCGCCGCCTTGCCGGGCGTCTGTTTGATGACACGCTCCGCAGTGGCCATCTGCTCAGACGTAATGACGTTACGCTTCAGCAGCAGCGGCATCAGTTCAGTCGGCTCACCGCTCACTTCATTGACCGCTGTGCCCGGAATTGCTGCGAACCCCGCGCCGTCCCATTCACTCGCTGAACCCACAGCACGATCAATGCCGGGTTCGCGCGGTGCATCAGGGCGCGGCTCACCGAGGTCTCGCAAAACGTCATCGAATTCAGCGTTGTTCATGTCGCTCAGCCTGTCGAAGCGGTCTTATCGATCCCTGCGAAGATTGACTGTTACACGGACAACGACCTCAAGAGCCTTGTCTTCCGCCTTCAGTTCGACGAAGTCCGGCGCAATGGCGACCACGACAAACTCGACGTTCTCCGGTTCGACCGTGATCGAATCGCCCATACGGACGATCTTGTTGTCGATGTTCGCAAGGGGCGATGACCCCATCATGATCGTTCGCACGCGCACGCGCGCTCCGGCCTGCTCGAAGAGCGCGGCGCGATCCTTGCGGAGCTGCACCTTCGGATCGAACTCGACCGGATTGACCACCGGCGCGACGGGCGCGACGGGAACGTCATCGAAGATGACGAACGGATTGCGCTGAACATCCGAAAGCGGCACCTGCCGCTTAGTGTATGTTTCGGTCAGCACATCAAGCACAGCTTCGGTTGAGCGGCCCTTGCTGGCTTTCGCAGCGCCTTTGGTGTCCGCCGTACCCATCAGGCCGTCGATGAACTCGTTGATGGATTTCTCAACCGCGCTGGTTTGATCGCTTGCCGCGCTCGCTTTGGTGAGCGTTCGCATGGAATACAGTCCGCCGATGGCCGTCAGCACAACGGCGACAAGCACCAGCCCGCCGCCGTTGAGTCGCCGTTTGCTTTCACCGCCGAACGAGCCAGCGAGTTCGTGGACCTCGCCACCCGCGCCGGCTTCATCAGCATTGTTGAAATCACCCATGCCGAGCGGCATCGTGCGCTCTTCGCGCTCGACGCCCCCAGCCGGGCCGGTGTGCGTCTGAAAGTTCTCGCCGGAGTTGTGATCGTTGAAGTTCATGAGCGACTCCGAAAGGTATGGTCGTGCCTCACGTGAACGAACGTGAATCTAGTTGCGTTTGGCGCCCTGCGGCTCGAAATAAATGCTGAGCGTGAAGTCTGCCGTCATCGCGCCGGGCGGCAGCGGGTCTGTCGGCGCGTTGCGGCTGCCGCCGGGGCCGGGCCTGCTGTCCGCACGCTTCAGGTCCATCTGATGAATGCGCGTGATGCGCGGCAGCGTTTCAAGCTCCAGCAGGAACTGGTAGAACCCGTCAAACTGCCCTTCCATCACCACCTTCAGCGGCAGCTCCATGTACAACGCCGCTGGAACAGGTCGCTCACTCTTGACAGAGCGCACGTTTAATCGGTTGCGCTTGGCAGTCTGCCAGACTTGCTCCAGGATGCCTTCAACATCCTGCTCCGAAGGCAGCTTGGCTTCGATCAACTGAATGGAATCGCGCCCCGCGTCGATGGCAAGACCGATGTCGTCAATCTTGGCCACGACCTCGTCAAGCTTGTCCAGCCGCGCCTGCTTGAGCTGAATCTCCGTTCGCGCTTGATGAATGTCCTTGTTTCGCGGCTGGAAGACGAAGATGAACGACGCCACCGGCACGGCGAGCAGAACGATGAAAAAGATGAATTCACGAATGCCGAATCGCATGATCGGTCTCCTGTGGCGTGCGGGTCAGTTCCGAGGAAGGCTGTGCGCCGTCGGGCCGCCAGCGGGGAACTGCATTTCGTCTGTCATGGGGTTGCGGATGGATCGCGGCACCTGCAGCGGATTCACCTGGCGAACGTCCGCTTCAGGCGCGAGCGACATGCTGATGCGGAACTGTCGCATCAATCGCCCTTCAATCGCCTTCTGTTCTGAATAATCCAGCGTCACTTCGCGCAACAGCGCGTACGCGTTGAGTTCCGCCAGATATCGCGACACTTCAAGGTCCGTCGGCGCAACACCCGTCAGCACAAGCGACACCCGATAGCGCGGCGGCTCAATTCGCTTGAGTGAATCGCCCGCTTCTTCTTTCGTCGGCGCACGATTCGCACCGGAAAGGCGCGTCGTGGCTGGCTTCTTCGCGCCAGCGGAATCCGGTGCGGTCGCAGGCGCGGGTTGACGACGCTCAGATTTCACTTCGAGTGACAACAACCCAAGCTGAGGCGGCATGCGGTTGATCAGCTCCGCCAGCAGAATCGAACGAGGAACCCGCTCCACCAGCGCGGAAGCCAGTTCCGCCTTGTGCAGCATTTCATCGCGCTGCTTTTCCAGTTCGGTGAGTTGCATGATCTGCTTGCCCGCCTCCTGATAGCGCACGTTGATGGCGGCCTGTTCGACTTTGACATGCGACCACTGCTGATTCGTCACGAGGAACGCGCCGAACACGCCGGTCATCACCACCGCGAACAGCGCGACGCTGATGATGTTCGTGCGACGATCCGCCTTGCGAGCGAGATAGTCTTCGGGCAGGAAGCTGTTGTCAGTCATCGGTGTGTTCCTCAGTTTTCAGGGGCTGCCGCAGCGGCGCACAACCCCCACGGCACCGCCCAGCCCGGCTGCGGTTCATGCAGCGCAAGGCCCGGTGTGAAAAGCGAAAGTGAATCGGGATCGTCATTGACGAGGCGCGCCAGCGGATCGCCAAGCCGCACAGGCAGGCGAAGGCCACGCGCGAGGTGCCTGCAAAGCCACTGCTGACGCGCTTCTCCGCCGAGCAGCACGACGCGGTCAACCGCTCGCGAAGGAAACAGCGCACGGTGATAGCGCAGACACATCGCAAGCTCATCCGTCATCGTGTCAAGCAGTTCAGTGAAATCGACGTTCGCAGCTGATGACGGCGCATCGCCCGGCGTGATGGCGTGCTGCAATGCGGCTGGCGCTGCATTCGTTCGGCGATCGGTCATCACGGCTGCGCCGCCGTCTTCCGACATATCGCCCGCGACTGTGTTGACCATCGGCGGCGCGGTACCCGGCATGTGCGCGGCGCGTTCGCCCAGCGGATCTTCCAGCGAGAGCCGATGCGCCCGCGCGCCGCTCAGATTCGTCTTGAGGTGCGAAGCGATGAGTTCGTCGAAATGCCGACCACCGACATTGATGGAGCGTGCGAAGACCATCTGCCGACCATGCGAAAGGGCGACACACGTGCCGCTCCATCCCAGATCGATGTACATGGTCGTGATCTTGTGATCGTCGCTGCGCTGATGGATATGGTCGAACGCACGTACCATCGCCATCGCTTCAGTATGCACGCCCACTATTTCCATCTTGCAGCGTTCAAGCATTTCCACGTGGCGCATGATGAGTTCGCGAGGCATGGCGAAGCAGATGACTTCCGTTCGCGCCTGCCCTTCCCGCTGCACTTCCGCCACTTCCACGGTGCGCACCACGATGCTCGACGGAGCAATGCCCATCTGCATCTGTAACTGCGCTTTCACGAGTTCATCGCGCTGATTCGCGCGGGCCGAGCCGCCGCCCCAGTTGGTGATGCCTGACAATCCGCCAAGCCCCTGCCCCCCCGCTGCCACCGGCGCGATCTGCATATGCAGGCAGATGGTCTGCTGCGTGGGCACGGTGCAGACAACCTTACGTCCCTTGAAGCCGCCCTCACGCAGCAGCGAAGGCAGTTGCTCTCCGGTGTATTCGAGCATCGCCTGACCGTCGTTGCGAATCTCATCCGGAATCGGCAGCTCCGCAGCAGCGCGCACAGCAGTCTTCGTCGAGGCGCTCGGCGCGCTGACCTGAAGCAGCTTCACCGAAGACGCGCCGAAGTTCACCGCGATGGGAGAGGCCTGCGTCGAAAAGAATGAGAAACCCATCAATCGCCTCCAAAGGCAGAGAGGCGCAGCACATGCGCCTGATTCTGCATCGACGAACGGAGGCGGCCGGTTAAGCACGCAGGCGGGGCAATCCCCGAAGAGTTTCCCGTTTACGCAGCCTGGAACAATAACGCAACGGCGCAGGCATCCCCCAAGGCCTGCGCCGTTGCAGGAACGGCATGAGAGAGGACCGGTAACTCACACCGAACCGAATGTCAGTCAAATGCTCAGCGGATCACCCTGCGGAGCTGTTCAGTGGTCATCGAATCCGGCGTGAACGGCTCCAGCAACCTGCGAAGCGACCGATCCACTTCCGCGTCCGTCAAGCCGAGCGCTCGCATCTCAATCGCCAACTCGCGGAAACCATGAACGGCCTTGCTCGCTGGATGATTCTCCGATTCGAGATATGCACGGAAGCGAACAGGATCGGCTTCGCCTTGCGCATTCACGCTGTACGCATCCCACGCTGAACCCAACATGCCGCGCACGTTGGCGGCCTGATCGACCAGCGTTCGCTCGCCAGTGTCGATGGCGAACGTCTCGGCGTATCGCACACGGTCATACGCAGCCAGTGCGTCCTGCACGCGGCGGGATGACAACCGTTCAATCGCCACCTCAGGCATCAGGATCATCGCTTCAAACGCGCGAGTCGAAGGTGAATCAACGTAAATGCCACGACCTGCAGCGAAGTCTGCAAGCTCCGCTTCCGTCAGCACGCGCGGCTGGATCGCAATCCGCCTGAGCGCGTCTGCATCACTGGCTGAAAGACGCGCCTCATCGTTCACGTCGCCATGCTCCTCGTCATTTGGCGAATCAGCAAACACGGTGCGCAGGTCGGCCACAGCGACACCCGTAGCACGCAGATCAAGGAATCGACCGTCGCCTCGACGAAGGTCGCCCGCGGAAACGCCATCGTTGAGCCGCATGGTGAACGATTGCAACGTGCCATTGGCATCTGCGTTGATATGCGGGCTTGCGAACTGCGGCCTCGGCCCATTACCGAGCACGACTGGCACAACACTGAAGAAGAATCGGCCGCCCGCAACAAAATCGACACCCGTATCCTGCGTGCCAAGCCCCAGCGCATCTTCCACGGCTGCGGGGTTGCGTGTGAGGATCAGAATCGCGTTGGCGTTCACTGACATATCACCAAGCGAAGAAAGATCGCCCAGCGTGGCGCTGGTCGCTGCACTGATGCTGAGGTCGCCCATCGCGCTCAGCTTCTGGTTCTGACCCATGACGAACGCGCCGTTCAGGCTGACAAAATGAATGTCGCCCGCAGCGCCGATAGTCGCCACTGCGGGAACGAACACCGTGTTCACCTTATCGTTGAGGAGAATGTCGCCCGCAGCTTGCACAAGGTTGCCCTCGAAGACGATCGTGCCACCGACAATGGTTTCGAACCGCGCGAGCGGCGTGATCTGTCCGATGTTGCCGCCAAAGATAGCGTTTCCGTTCGCAGAAGCCACGGTGAAGCCGAATGGACCATCAATGGTTCCCATCAGGTGAATGCCGTTCATGCCGGTATCGTTCAATCGGCTGTCACCGACGAGGATGATGGCGTCATTGAACACCGCGCCGCGGCTCGTGGTGATGTTTGCACCGAGCCGTGTTACGCCCGAAACATCCAGCCGACCGATGCCTGCTGCATTGCCGCCAAGCGTAACTTCGGGCGCGATGAGCGTAAGGTCCGCGCCACCGCCTGCGATCGCTCCATTGAACGCCAGCGATTGCCCGGCCTGCACAGTTTGATCGACACCAACCAGAGCGACCGGACCGTTGAATGCGATGTCGCCACCCGCTGTTACATCGCCTCGGAATCGCGCACTGCCTGCGAACGCGAGATCGCCGTCCGCCTGAATGTTCGTGAGCGATGCATTCGCGCCGACGGGACCGTTGAACGTCGCGCTGGCGTCGGCATAGAAACCGCCGCCCTGCACGGTCAGCGATCGCTGCGCACCGCCTGCGTTGGCGTCCAGAGAGCCATTGAACATGGCATGTTGCGTGGTGAGGGTTACGTCGGATGCAAGGCGCACATTGCCGTTGAACTCCGTCGCCGTACCAGTCATACCGTCGCCTGCAAGACGAATCGCCGCGAGCGAATAGAGGTCGCCTGCGCCGAGTTTGATGCTGCCATTGTTGACCGCGCGGATGACGCCTGTGTTGTCAACGCCCACGCCGGGCACTGGTGCGCCGGTCATGTTGAGCTGCACGATATAGTTGCCGCCCACCTGACTGAGCCGAATCGTGCCGTCCGCTGCGGACAGCGTGATTGCACCGCCCGGATTCGTCACGCTGATGATGCCCTGATTCGACACATGCTTGCCGAGCAGGTGCACTTGGTTCTTGACATGAATACCCGCGAGCGCGCCGCCCGAAGTGCCTGCCAGATTGATGATGGAGCCTGTCGGCGCCGTGAACACATGCTCAGTTGTCGCGCCGGAGACGATGTCGAGAAAGTTCTGATTGCTGATGTTCGCCGCGGCGGCGTAAAAGCCCGCGGCATTGACGACTGCGTTATTACCGAACACGACGCCTGCAGGATTGACGAGATACACGATGCCGTTGGCGGTCAGCGCGCCATCGATCGTGGTCGGCCCGCCCGCGATTCTCGCAAGCACGCGAGCCGCCGCGGACGGCTGCAGGAACTGCACCGATTCAAACGATGCAATGTTGAAGCTGTCAAAGTTGATGATCGCGCCATTGCTTGCCTGAATGGCGTAGTGTGTGCCGAACTGAATAAAGTTCGCATTACCTGCCACCACCGTCGGGTTCTGCGGCCCGGCGAGTGTCTGCAGGTTGAACAGTGTGAAGGCTGCAAGCGAAGCGATGCCGAAGTGCGTGAGCAAACGGACCTTCGGCGCAGTCGTGGAGGAGTGGGTCTTCTTCATATGTCTCTCTTCTCTCAAAATTGTGAAACAAACCCTGACCTCGCAGCACCAGGTGATGCCACGCGGCGGAATTGCCTCATCACAAGACTACACCACGATAAGTGCATGTAAAATGAAAACTTGGAACTTTTGGCAGCCACCCTCGATCGCGGCTGCGTAAAGCGATCTCAACGTCCGAAAAATGTCTGTTCATGCGCGCGATCCGGCTCCCGGACCGGCTCCCAGGAGCGCGTAGAATGGCCCCAGCCGGGCTGGTAGCTCAGCGGTCCAGAGCAGCCGACTCATAATCGGTTAGACCTCGGTTCGAATCCGAGCCAGCCCATTGCTGCATCGTCGTGCCGCGTCGTGCCAATGACGCCGTTGTGTGCTTGTTTTGCAGCGGTTTCTGCGATGCGCGCTGTTGCGCTCGTGTGGGAGCGACAGTGAACCTCAGCGCACCAGAATGCCCCCTTGCGGCTCCGCCTTGCTGCGCCTGGCGCTGCGCGGCTTCGTGTCTGCTCACGCCATCCGTGCCGGTCGCGG
This sequence comes from Phycisphaerales bacterium, assembly GCA_035443885.1. Taxonomy (GTDB): domain Bacteria; phylum Planctomycetota; class Phycisphaerae; order Phycisphaerales; family SM1A02; genus DAOMNO01. The sequence goes on along the minus strand of DAOMNO010000010.1, from coordinate 97,015 downwards.
ACGGTTCCGCGGGCACCGCCTCAATCGTCGGCAATGCGTTGAGCGCTGCGGTCTGATCCGCAAGTCCAATGTGCGCGGAACGGTCCATTGTCAGGGTGATGGTTGAGTGACGCGCCAGGGTTTGGGTACCCTTGGTACTGCGGACAAACACTGCCGGACCAGCATTCGCGCAAACTGCTGCAAAACAAGCGGTTATCACTTTGATTTTGAGTCCGACCCGGTGATTTGGTACAATACCCCATCTATGAGCAAACCGCTTACACCGCGCCGTGGCGGGCGCTCCAAAGCCGCCGCCGGGGATTCCACTCCAGCACCCGCGAAGGAGACAACTGCGAAGAGCAAGCCTGCTGCAGCACGAGGCGGCAAGGCGCCGGACCTCTCCAGCTACTCGCTTGCGGTGCGCTATCTCTACGACCGCGTTGATTTTGAGCGCATGCGCGTCATTCGCTACGACGAGAACGTCTTCAAACTTGATCGCATGCGAGCGTTGCTCGCACAGCTCGGCAATCCGCACGAACAGGTGAAGATGGTGCACGTCGCAGGCACTGTGGGCAAAGGCTCCACGGTGGCGATGATCGCCAACATGCTGCAGGGCTGCGGCTACGCGGTGGGGCAATACACCAGCCCGCACCTGATGGACGTGCGCGAGCGCATCACCATCAACGGCCAGATGATCTCCAAGGCCGACTTCACTGAGTGCATGCGCGCCGTGTCGGTCGCTGCGACCAAGATTCCCGCCTCAATTCCGGGTGAGCCGACGTTCTTCGAACTGATGACCGCAGCAGCATTCCGCTACTTTGCGGAGCAGGCGGTGGATATCGCTGTCATCGAAGTCGGCCTCGGCGGGCGGCTGGATTCCACGAACGTCATCACGCCCGAAGTCTCGGTCATCACGACCATCGACTATGACCACACGCACATTCTGGGCAATACGCTGGCGAAGATCGCGCGTGAGAAAGCGGGCATTTTCAAAAAGGGTGTGCCCGCGCTGAGCTTCGAGCAGCATGAAGACGTGGAGCGCACACTGCGCGAATGCGCGGAGAAGGTCGGCGCGCCGTTCAAGATCATCAACAAGGATATCGAGTTCAGCACGCGCTTCGGCTCGAACGCGGAGCTTGGGCCACACACGCGCGTGTGTCTGCTCACCGAAACAAGCCAGTTCATGCATATTCCCGTGCCATTGGCGGGCGAACATCAGGCGGGCAACTGCGCGCTCGCGCTCGCAGCAATCGACCTGCTTAAGGGTCGAGGCTTCCAGTTCCCGGAAGTCGCGCTCCATGAGGGTCTCTCCGCGACGAAGATGCCGGGCCGCATGGAGCTGGTGTGGGATTCGCCCCGTATTCTCGTGGACGGCGCACATAACGCCGCTGCGCTTTCCGCGCTGATGCGATGCGTCGGCGCGCATGTGCCGTACGACTCCATGGTCTGTATCTTCGGCTGCTGCGAAGATAAAGACGTTTCTGCGATGCTTGATCGCGTCGCGCTGGGCGGCGACAAGATCATCTTCACCCGCGCGAAGGGCAACGCCCGCGCTGCGGACCCTGAAGACCTGCAGCGTGAGTTCGCTGAACGCAGCGGCAAGATGAACCAGGTGGCTGCGAGCCTGCAGGATGCCATCGACCTCGCCACGCGCGCGGTTGGTCGCGATGACCTCATCGTCATCACCGGCAGCTTCTATCTCGTAGGCGAAGCGAAGAAGTACCTCGCGGAAGTCGATCGCAAGCAGCGGTAATGCAAATCATCGCCTCGTGCCAAACCGAATCGCGCGGCGCATGTTCAGCCGCTGCTGCTCGGTAAGCACGGTTTCAAAGCGATCGGACGTTACGGCTTCCAGGCTCGACAGCTCGCCGGAGTTTTTGAGCAGCCGCTCGAAGACGCCTTGCGCGATGGGGTTGGCGATCAACTCCGTGGAGTCCATCATGGGGTAGATCACTCGCTTCAGATCGCGGCGGGCAGCGACCATGATGCTCCGCGCCTGCTCCAGCAGCTCCGCGCGACGGGCGTTGTATTCACGGTAAATCGTCTCCACGCGCTCACGCTGGTCGTCGGTCAGGGCCTGTCCCGCCATCCACTCGTGCTGCCGGTCCGGCACGCCTCGCGTGAAGAGCCACGGGAAACACGCACGATGGAAGCGGTCGATGAACGCAGCGCCGGCTTCATCGCCAAGCGTATTGCTTGCGATCGCAGCCACCTGCCGCACGGTCCATTCATTGAGATCGTACAGGCGTTGCCAGACTTCGATCGCTGCTGCTTCAGCTTCGCGGCGGGCGTCGTCGTTTCGCTGTAATCGCGCGATGCGAATCGCCATGCGAGCAGCGCGCGAGACGTGCGTTGTTTCGACAAGCAGCGCATCAAGATGCTGCTCATAGGTGGAAAGCACCTGCTGCAAGGCGGCGTCGCTCACGCCGTGCAGTTCATTCCCGTCCTTCGCTTCACGCACGAGCAGCAGCACATCCACGCCGTCGCCTGCGTATTCATAAGACGCGCGAGCGGCTTCGCGCGGGTGCAGCATCATCTGCCGCCTTATCTCGATGATCGCTGGCGCGAGCTTCGGGCTTTGCTCATCGTTGAGAATGCTGTGCAGACTGAGCAGCAGCTCATCAAGCGCGTTGTCTGCGTCGGCCCATGTCTCGGTGTAAATGTTGAGCATGGCAAGCCGAATGGCTGCGAGTTCCGCCGGATCGATGACGATGCGGCCAGAGAACGCGTCGATCACGCGCTGCCGACCGGCTGCATCCGCCCGCGCATCCGCCTGCTGGGTGATGTGCTTGATGGTGTCGGTGTAGTCTGCGAAAAGGAGTTCCGCGATGACGCGCTGCTCATACGGCAGCGCCAGTCGCTGCGAGATGATCGTGTACTGGCGGTGCGTCATCACCGGCTCGATGAATTCCGCAGCGGACGTATCCGCCGACGCCGAGCGAGGCAGGCTTGCAAGAACGCACGCCACCGCGATGAAGAGAAGGATTGCCGATCGCACGCCGCTGCACACCATGAGGAATCGTCTCCCGTTCAAAGGCCGATCACCCCGACCTGAGCCGCCCCCGACTGTGCCGGGAGGCAATGAGTCTATCGGTTGAATGACGCGCCGGACCCCGCACGCCTTCCATTTCACCTGCAAAACGCCTCTTCGTTGCATTTTGTTCGGCGAATGGCTGCGGGCCTTTCCGCAGTCGGCAGGGCAAAGTCGCCTGAAAGGGGTGACGAACCCCGGCCGCCGGTGGCCTGGCTATTTCTTCTGATACTTCCAATGTCGCGATTTGCCCTCCGCAATCCACTCCACCGCAGTCGCGATCCGGTTCTGGCGCGTCTCGTCCCGCTTCGCTTCGATGACCCACTCAATGTACTCGCGCTTGCACGAGGGTGACATCTTCTCAAAGTTTGCGATCGCACCCTTTGTCTTCTTCAGTGCCGCCGCGAAGTCGCTCGGCATCGGCAGCGGCTTTTTCGCGGCCTTCTCCTTCGGCACCTTCACGCCGTCGTCGTTAAGTTTCTTCGCCTTCTTAATGAGTGTGAGAAACTTCGCATCCGACGGAAGATCTTCAAGGCTCGTGATCTTCGCGGGGATGGAAATGCTCCCCCGCGCACCCCAGCTCATCGCTTTGTCGTCTTCAGTCTTTGAACCCTTGCCGTCATCAAGCAGCGCAGCTTTCCAGAAGCCGAAGGAACAATGCTGCTTGAACGCTGCCATGCCGCAGAACCCACCCTTGTAATCAAAGGCGGGCATACCCCACTTGATGGTCTCCGTCACTTCAGGGCAGCCCTTATGCACCAGCGCACGGAGTTTCTTGAGAATGGGCTTGGCAAAGTCTGCGGACTTTTCGATGTATGCATCAACGCGGGGGTCTTTGGTTGGCATAACGATGATCCTAACACATGGGTATTACCGCGCCACCACTCTGTCGGGCTTCTTCGCTTTGCGGTTCTTGAAAATCGCTGAACTCTGCGGCCCGGTGTCCTCGCGTTCAATCATGCCGATCTTCGTAATGCGCTCCCACGCGCTCGTCGCGTTCACTTTCGATTGTTCGATTGTGATCGAACGCCGACCCAGCGCGCGGGCGACGGTGCTGGTGGTCCCGCTGCCACAGAAGGGGTCGAGTACGAGGCTGTCCGCATTTGAGGCGCATTTGATGACGCGCTCCAGATAGACCTCTGGAATCTGGTTGTGGTGGTTGTGTCTGCGTTCCTTGTTGTTGCCCTGAATGCGGCCCCAGTACTTGCCGTACCAGACATCCATCGGCACGCGCATGCCCTTGTTGTCGTCCTTCGCCATCGTGCGCGGGTCGCCGTAGATACTTGCGCGATCGGAAAGCTCGAGAACGTCCTTGCCGTTCCAGATGCGGCTGGATGGGTTCTTCGCAAAATACAGCACGTGCACCTTGCTCATGATGAACGAACTGTCGCGGTTCTGGCCAAAGCGAAAATGCCAGATGCACCAGTTGATCATTGTGAGGCCGCGACGCTTGAGGTGAATCACACATTCCGCTGCGGTGTCATCCGGAATATTCACGAAAATGGACCCGTGCGGCGCGAGGGCATCGACGCAGCCGTCGAGCCAGTCAAACGTGAACCGTTCGTACTCCGCACGGGGCATGCCGTCCTTCCAGCCGTCGTACGGCACTTCCCAATTGAAAGGCGGGTCTGCAAAGACAAGATCAACTTCGCCCTTCTCAGGCAGCGCCGCGAGAACATCACGGCAGTCACCAACATAAAGCTTCGTGTCAGGATTCTTGTCTTTGAATGCAGGAGTGATCCGGCCCGACACCGCGCCGTAGCCCGACTTGAGCGGGGTTGATTTGGACTTGAATCTGGTCGAGAAAGGCGCCGAGCCGTGAGGTGGCACACGATCGCCCAGCAGCTTGATCTCGCCTGCTTCGTAGGCGGCTTTCATCTCTACAGCGGCCTTGCGCTGCACCTGCGTCGCCCCTTTGGGCATCGCATACCCGCCGGGCCGGGCGAAATCGACGTTCTTCTTCTCAGCCATATGCGCAGCATAGCGCATTTTGAATGATCGCGCCAGACCTGATTTCATCCCTCAGCAGCGCGCTGAGTGGCTCGTCTGCGAAAGACCCAACTGGCAATCAACATGCCCAATGCTGCCATCAGCGCAATCAACTGGACGATCACGTTGGCAAACATGCCGATGATGACGCCCATGTTCAGGCAGATGCCACCTCCAAGGAGAACCCCTGCATCATGCCATAGTGACGTTACTGCTTTGCGTGCCATCCTGCCTCCTGCTGGTTGAACGAACCCTGCTGAATCGCGGCCACCGCCCGCATGGAGCAGGTTCCCGTCGATTGGCCTGCGTTTTACGGGCAGTCTCCTACAATACCAGCCTATGACGCCACGACGAAAGACGCATCAGATCGCACTCGGAGACTCCCGCACGGGCATAGTCCGCATCGGCGGCGGGCTGCCGCACCCGAAGACCGGAGCCGCCACCGAGCTGGCTCCCGTCGCGGTGCAGACCATGACCGCGGGCTACACATACGACATCGACGGCTGCGTGGCGGAGATCAACAAAATGGTCGCTGCGGGCGCGGACGTGGTGCGCGTCGCCGTGCCGGAGAAGAAAGACACTGATGCGCTGCGTGAGATCATCCCGCAGGTCCGTGTGCCGATCGTCGCGGATGTGCATTTCCATTACAAACGCGCGCTGGAAGCCGTCGAAGCTGGCGTACATAAGATTCGACTGAACCCCGGCAACATCTCCGATCGCGAGCAGGTCAACGCTGTCATTGACGCCTGCAAGGAGCGCGGCATCCCCATTCGCGTCGGCGTGAACGAAGGCTCCATCATCGAGCGCAAAGACAAGCAGAAGCGCATGGAAGAGCTTGGCAAATACTTCGCAGGCCATCGCTCCGGCCATCTGCTTGCGATCATGATCGCCAAACTGGAAGAGTATCTCGACATCTTCCACGAGCGTGAATTCTTCGATATCTGCATCAGTGCGAAATCCATGGATGCAGCGCTGACCATTGATGCCTACACGGAAATCGCCAAGCGGTTCCCGTATCCGCTGCATCTCGGCGTAACACATGCTGGTCCGAAGGAAACCGGCTGCATCCGCTCCGTCGTCGCGCTCGGCTCGCTGCTTGCCAATGGCATCGGCGATACCGTGCGCATCAGCTACGCAAGCGATCCCGTTTATGAAGTGGAAGACGCACTGGAGATGCTCTATGTGCTCGGCCTGCGCACGCGCATCGGGGCGGAGCTGATCGCCTGCCCGACGTGCGGACGCATTCAGGTCGATCTCTTCACGCTCGTGCAGGAAGTTCGCAACAAGCTGCGGCGTGAGATCGACCTGCCCATCAAGGTCGCTGTCATGGGTTGCGTGGTGAACGGGCCGGGTGAAGCGGAAGGCGCGGATGTGGCTGTATTTGCAGGCGACCGGCGCGGCATCATCTATGTGCAGGGCGAGCGCGTCGCCAACGTGAAGGAAGAGGAAATCCTCGATCGCCTGCTGGAAGAGTGCAGGACCTTCCAGGAGCGAGTCCGGCGCGGTGAAGCTAAGCTTGGCGAGAAGAAGGTCGAAATCATCCCGCCAGACCCGATCGGCGAACTTGGCTCAGGCATTGAAAAGATCGCTGCGGGGAAGGTGGAGCAGGTTACGGTCGGGCGGTCGTGAGCAGTAGCTGCCATTTAGTTGCGTGACGTTTGCCGCTGTTCCCAGTTGCGGCGTCGCGTCTTCGCTTCAACGCTGTCCGTCTCGTGCCAGCGCGCCAGCAATTGCTCCATCAGTTCTCGGCAGCGTCGCACGCCGTGAAACTCTTCGCCGAGCAGGCGCGTTGCATGATCTTCTGCAGCGGTCAGACTGTCATACGACTCGGCAAATCGATTCAACTCGAGCAACGCTGCACCGCGAGCGGCGAGGAACAGCGACAACTCCCAATCCAGCGGCGACAGTACCTGACGAACACGAGGCAACGCTTCCGCCAATGTGGCTTCGGCGGCAGCAGGTTCGCCCCGTTCAAGAAAAAGCATGGCAATATCGTGCTTCGCCATCAGCGCGGGCCAGGATTCGTCCCCGCCTGCGCGCTGACTACGCTCAATCGCATCACGCAGCAACGATATCGCCTCATCCAGATCGCCCTGCTTCTTTCGCGCCAACGCCAACAGCCGCACGGCTTCGATCGCAGTGGGCCGACTCGCCTGACCGATCGCACTCCAACCACCGACGGCTTCCCGCAGCATATGTTCAGCCTCGGCGTGCAAGCCCGCCAGCGTGAGCGCATCGCCATAACCGCCCATCACTTCGAGTGTTTCCGTATGCGTCTCTCCCAGCAGTTGGCGCAGGCCGTCCAGAGCGCGGCGATAGTGCGGCAACGCACGTTGTGTAAAGCCTGCCTCAAGACAGAGATCGGCATATGCGGCGCGTACTGATGCCTCAACCACAGGATCAGTGCCCGCCAATTCCACGATTCGCATCTCCGCTTTATCAAGTAACTCTGGGAGCATCTGCTCTCTGCCGAGCGGCCACCGCTGTAACGTGGCGAGCACGTCGTCCGCGAGGTACTGCGTGACCTGTTCCGCCAGCGCGGCACGACGTTCCGCCTCAAGCGCCTGAGCGTCGGCGTACTCGCGAAGCGACGCTTCGCGAAGGGCGAAGATTGTTGCGCCGACGGCGGATGCTAGCACAAGCAGCGCGAACGCCGATGCCGCAATCACCGGCCTGCGATTTCTGCGAATGAACTTGCGCATCCGATACGCCGTACCGGGCGGGCGGGCCGAAACCGGCTGATCGTGGAGATATCGCCGCACATCTTCCGCAAACTCCTGCGCGCTGGAATAGCGCCTCGCGCGATTTTTCTCGATCGCCTTCATCACGATCCAGTCGAGATCGCTTCGCAAACAGCGCAACAGCGAACGTGCGTCCATTTGACGCCGACGCGCGATGGCGTCGGCGTCAAATGGTGATCGCGAGACTGAATCGCCTTGCCTTTCATCTGACCTCGACACGATCGACCGAAATCTCGTGCTCGGACGCGGCGGCTCGACCTCGTGAATGATGCGGTACATCTCCGCTGGGTTCGCGCTGCGCAACCGATGCGATTCGAACGGCAACGCCCCGCTGAGCAGCTCATACAATATGACGCCAAGCGCGTAAATGTCGGCTCGCGTGTCGATGTCATATCCACTCGGTGAGGCCTGCTCAGGACTCATGTACTCCGGCGTGCCGATCACATGGCCATGCAACGTGTGCAGCGATGCGCCTGTCAGCGAGCCGGTCGTTGCCTTCGCGATACCAAAGTCGATCACCTTCGGCGCCGGCTTGTTGTCGTGCATCGCGACGAGCACATTGCTCGGCTTCAGGTCTCGATGGATGATCCCCTTCTGATGTGCGTGCTGCACGGCTTCGCACACCAATATGAACAACTCCAATCGCTCGCGCAGCGACAACCGCTCGCGATCACAAAACATCGTGATCGGTATGCCCGGCACATACTCCATCGCAAAGTACGGACGCCCCTGTGGCGTCGCACCTGCATCGAAGACGTGAGCAACGTTGGGATGCTCCATCACGGCCAGCGCCTGACGCTCGGCGTCAAAACGCGCAACGACTTGCCGCGTGTCCATACCGAGTTTGATGAGTTTCAACGCGACGCGCCTGCGCACGGGCGCGACCTGCTCCGCGAGATACACGCTGCCGAAACCACCTTCGCCAAGCAGACTGATGATCCGATACGGCCATATCATCGCGCCGGGGGCGATTTCACTCTGCACGCCGGATGTCGCCGACAGCGAACTGGTTTCAGGTTCCTGCGGCGGCGGTTGATCTGACAGTGGGGTGGTCATCGCGCCTCGCAGTACGGGGTCTGTGGATTATCGCCTGCATCCGGCCCTGCTACAAACATTGCGACTCGACCCGGCGTCCAATTCACGCAACAATGCAGCCGTGTCCTCACGATCTCTCAAACTTCTGTTGTCAGGCGTGCGTGGAGCAACGATTCTGTTCGCGGGGCTGCTGTTCGGCTGTGGCGCTCATCTTCCCATGACCCCGATGCATCACATCAGCCTTGACGACGCCCGCGTCTCACTCGCCCGAATGCATGCCGAGCCGAAGACGCCGCCGCGCCCGGTGTTCGTTGCAGCGGGGTATCTTGATCCCGGCTTCATCTCGGGCGACATCGTCAAGCGGCTGCGCCTGGTGACCGACGAACACGCGCCGATCTTCAGCGTCAGCTTCTTCACCTGCGCGAATTTCGACTCCTGTCGTGATCGTCTCATCGAAGCGATCGAGCGCGAATTTCCGAGCGACGATCCCGACTCCACAATCGAAGTCGATATTGTCGGCTTTTCCATGGGCGGCCTCGTGGCGCGACACGCTGCCATGCCTCGCGAATCGGGCAAACGCGTCAACGTCGTTCGGCTCTTCACCATCGGCACGCCGCATCGCGGCGCGAACCTTGCATCGCTTGCGTTCTTTGATCGTCGCGCAATCGACATGCGAAGCGGATCGGACTTTCTCGCACAACTCGACGCCGACCTGGAGACAGCTCGATACGAGCTGATTCCTTACGTACGCACGCACGACGCAGTCGTCGGCGAAGCCAATGCTGCACCGCATGGCAGGGAGCCGATCCTCGTCGCCAACAAGGCATTCTCGCTTTCGCACACAATGGCCGGCGCAGACGAGCGCATCATTGCCGACATCGCTCGCCGCCTGCGCGGCGAGTAAGCCCGGCGAGCACAGTTCACCCGCCCTCATGAACTCTTCAGCGCGCTCACCAGCTCAACGAGCGCTTTCTTGCCGTCCCCGAACATCATCAGGCAATTATCCGCCGCAAAGAGCGGGTTTGGAATGCCCGCGAAGCCGGGGCTGAGACTGCGTTTGACAACCACCACAGTGCGTGCCTGATCGACATTGATGATGGGCATGCCTGCGATAGGGCTGCGGGGGTTCGTGCGTGCTTCCGGGTTCACAACGTCGTTCGCACCGATCACCATCGCCACATCCACCTGCTCCATCGTCGAGTTGATCTCGTCCATCTCCTTCAGCTTGTCATATGGCACGTCCGCTTCCGCAAGCAGCACGTTCATATGGCCTGGCATGCGGCCTGCGACGGGATGAATGCCGTACTCAACTTCGGCTCCGCGCGATTCAAGTAGATTGGCGAGATCGCGCACCACGTGCTGCGCCTGCGCGACCGCCATGCCGTAGCCAGGAATGATGACAACGCGACGGGCCGTATCGAAAAGCATCGCCACTTCTTCGGGCGTCGTCGCCTTCACCTTGCCTGCGTACACCGTATCGGCGTCACCCCCGCTGCCTGCTGGAGCCATCACGCCGAAAAGCACATTGCGAAGCGAGCGATTCATCGCGATGCACATGATGCGAGTAAGGATGAGTCCCGATGCGCCGACCAGTGAGCCTGCGATGATGAGTAGCGTGTTCTCCAGCACGAAGCCGGTCGCGGCGGCAGCAAGACCTGAATACGAGTTCAACAGCGCGATGACGACCGGCATGTCCGCACCGCCGATCGGCGTAACCAGCAGCACCCCCAGCGCAAGCGCGAAAAGCACAAGCACCCAATACTCCCAGCCGTGCCCCTGCCAGATGAAGAGGGCCGCCATCGCGAACGCCAACAGCGCGAGAGCCGCGTTGATGAACTTGTGGCCCGGCAGGATCGCCTTTTCGATCCACTTCTTCTCTCGCAGTTTGACGAACGCGACAAGACTGCCTGTAAGCGTGATCGAACCGATGATGCCCGCGATGGCGACGGCGGGCAGCGCACTCATAGGCAGGCCGCCCTCACGTTGAAGCTCCGCCCCCGCAACAAGGAACGAAGCTCCGCCGCCAAGGCCATTGAACATCGCCACCAGTTCGGGCATCGCCGTCATCTGCACCTTGACCGCCAGAACAACACCGACCACGGCGCCGATCGCGAGGCCCACGATGATCCAGTTCCACGAGAGGATGTTCGCGAAGGCAAGCGTAACGACGATCGCCAGCAACATGCCGAGCGCGCCGAGCATGTTGCCGCGCACTGCGGAACGCGGATGTGTGAGACCCTTGATGCCGAAGATGAACAGCGCGGCTGCGACAAGGTAGAGCAGGATTTGCAGCATCTCACGCGTCATGAAAGTGATTTATTACGAGAGACCACAGAAGACCAGCGGCATTACTTCTTTCTGAACATCGCCAGCATACGGTGCGTAACGAGGAAACCGCCGACGACGTTGACAGTCGCCATGACCAGCGCGATGAAGCCAAGCGCGGTGGCGAGCCACGTCGTTTCCGTACCGACCGCCACGAGCGCACCGACAATCGTGATGCCTGAAATCGCATTCGCGCCGCTCATCAGCGGTGTGTGCAGCGTGGGCGGCACCTTGGTGATGATCTCAAAGCCGATGAACACGGCAAGAACAAAGATGGTGATAAGCAGCGCGAGGGTCATGGGGCGGGCCTCATGGGCTGGGCGTTCACTGCCGGAAGCATTCCGTAATGGCTTTCAGAATGGAGTGCATCAGATCGGACCACGACGCTGAGCGTGAACCGAGCGGATCAACCTCAACAAGCCGCACACCTGTTTCGCTGGCGATCTGCCTCGCTGCATCCGCACTGAACTGTGGCTCAATCATGATCGCCTGAATCCCTTCCGCGCGGACTGTTTCGATCGCGGCGCGAAGATCACCCGGCGTCGGCTCGACCACCGCCAGCGGCCGCAACACAACCGGATCGGCCAAGCCGTACTTCTCTGCGATGCGAGAAAACACATTGTGGTGCGTGATGATCCGCCGATTCTGATAGTTCGCCAATGTCAGCATGAATGCGCTGTTGACTGACGAAACTTCATTCAGAAACCGCTGCAACGACGCCTGCATCGCGTTAGTGATTTCATCACCCCCGCCGAGCGCGCGGCTGATCTCAACCGCCAGCGCGGTCGCCATAGCTGCGGTCAGCGTCGGATCGAGCCAGAAGTGCTCATCCACTGGACCGTGATCGCAATTGTGATGATCGCCATGGTCGTGATGGTGATGATCGTGCTCATCAACACCTGCTGCGTCGGCGAAACAGACGATGCGCGCATTCTTCGGTTTGTCGCGCGCCGCCCAGTCGTCGAGGCCGAAGCCGTTGTACACGATGACATCCGCGCGGCGCAGCGTCGCCACCTGTGCAGGCGTCGGCTCAAACCCGTGCGGCGAAACGTCCGGCGACATCAGCGCAGACACAACCACACGATCCGCAAAGGGCGTATCTGCGACAAGGTCGCGCGCGATCAGCTCCAACGGTCGAATGGTGGCGACAATGCGCAGCGGACGATCCGCGGTGATCGGTTCAGCCGAATCCGCTGCTCCACCCGAACAGGCGGCCATGAACACCAGAAGCGTGACGAACAGCGGCGCGGCAAAGACTCGGGCGGCATTCATGCCCGTAGTCTAGCCTGAACCGGTTCACGGCAGTATTCGCTCAGATGCCGTCGCCGCAGCCAGCCAGTTTCTCGCCATTCATATGGTCCCGCTCCGCGTACGGCCCGTTGCACGAGGCGCAGAACCGAACCTGCACTGGGCCGATGGCGACGGTAAGGCCGCCGCTGTCATCGCAGTTGGTAACGGAATCGGGATTGAGCGAGTAGAACACCTGCTTGCCGTCGCGCCGGTTGCAGACCAGCGCGAGCGACCGCAGCAAGCCGAGGTGATGGCTCACGGTGGGCTGAGCCAAGTCGAGCTTGCTGCAGAGGGTGGTTACGTTCATTTCCCCGCCGCGCAGCAGGCCGAGAAGGCGCAAGCGAGTGGGGTCGGCGAGAAGGCGCATCACGGATACAGCTTCCTGCACAGTATCGACGCTGGGATTCATGTTCGTAGCGGAATTGTTGCTCATGGCTCTCATTCACTCCTAAAACTGCCTGAGCCCGGTGAACCGGGACCGCGCCCCCATACCTTGTTGGCCCCCATCGTCAGCCCCCACCGCCCGCCGGAATCCCTGAATCCACGCCCTTCCGCACCGAGCGGTGGCGTTTACAGATACAGAACCATCGATACGCGGTTTTTGTTCCGCCGAGTCTTTTCCCGGCAAAAGTTTCAACGCTCGCCGATGGTATCTACGGCTTCGCCCGAAGATGCCGCCGGTTCCAGCGAAAATGGAAAATTAGCGTTTCACCCGCGATTCAACCCGCTGGCCGCATATCAAAAGGGGCGATATCATGCTCGCTTCCCGTTATGGGGCAGTAGCTCAATTGGGAGAGCGCCTCGGTCGCATCGAGGAGGTTGTGAGTTCGAATCTCATCTGCTCCACTTGCCCGCGAACCCAGGGACCAGCATCCCTGGGTTTTTCTACAATGCCTCTGCGATGACCGTCGCCCCCTCCTCCAGAACGCCGCGCGATTCCGTCAGCGACCCGCGCGAAACACCCGCGATGCGGCAGTATCGGCGGTTCAAGGAGCAGCACCCGGAGTGCATCCTGCTCTTCCGTATGGGCGACTTCTATGAGCTCTTCAACGAAGACGCCGTCGTCGTTGCGAAGGCTCTGAATCTGACACTCACGCAGCGGACCGCAGGCGTGCCCATGGCGGGCGTGCCCTATCACGCCATCGACACCTATCTCCGCCGCATGATCGAGCACGGCTTCCGCGTCGCGGTGTGCGATCAGATTCAAGACCCCAAAGAAGCCAAAGGCATCGTCGATCGCGCGGTAACGCGCGTCATCACGCCCGGCACGCTCGTCGATGAGCATCTCCTTGATGAATCCAGCGCAAATCTGATCGGCGCGATTCAGTTCCTTGAAACGGGCGATGAATCCGCAGCGGTACTGGCCCTCGCGGAGCTTTCTACCGGCGCGTTCACGCTGTTCGACCTGCCCGCAGGCCACGTAACGGATGAACTCGCTCGGCTGCGACCAACCGAACTGGCATATGTGGAAACCGCGGACGGTTCCATACCTCGTCGCGTTGAACTGATTCGCGAAGTTGTCGGCTGCGCACTGACGCCACGCGCCGGCTGGACATACCGAGCCGCTGAAGCACGTGAGCAACTCTGCGCTCACTTCGGCGTGAGTACGCTGGCGGGCTTCGGTCTTGAAGATGATGACACAGCCATCGGGCCTGCTGGTGCCCTGTTGCGCTATCTGGAAGAAACACAGCCAGGCGATCCCGCCGTCCGGCAAGCAGGCGGCTTGTCGCATCTGCGCCCGCCGAAGCGCGAAGCGCCGGATCAGTACGTAACGATCGACGCTGCATCGCTGCGCAGTCTGGAGATCGAGCGCACCATGCGCAGCGGCCAGACAGAAGGCTCGCTCCTCGCCACACTGCAACGATGCAGGACAGCGATGGGCAAACGACTGCTGCGCACATGGTTGTGCTTTCCGCTGCGCGACGGCGACCGCATTCGCACCCGTCAAATCGCCGTCGGCTCGCTGATCGAAGATCGCCAACTCGCGGAGCAGCTTGAAACACAAGTGGACGGCGTGCAGGACGTGGCGCGCATTGCGGGTCGAATCGCGATGAACCGCGCTACGCCTCGCGATCTTGTCGCGCTTGGCCGCTCGACTTCGCGGTTATCCGCCATCGCTTCGCTGATTGAAGGCGTGCCCGCATTGATGCCGCATCACGAGCGGCTGGCCGCCCTTGCGGAATCCCTTGCGCCATTGGCTCGGACGATCGAAGAGACGTGCGTGGACGAACCGCCTGCGCACCTGCGCGAAGGCGGCCTGTTTCGCGACGGCATGGATGCAGAACTCGACGAAGCACGCGGCTTGCAAAGGGACGCCAACACCTGGCTCGCAGCGTATCAGAAGCGGCTCATTGAACAGACCGACATTCAGTCGCTGAAGGTGGGATACAACAAGGTCTTCGGCTACTACATTGAAATCACACACGCGAACACGAAAAAGGTGCCCGATGCCTTCAGCCGAAAGCAGACGCTGCGCAATGCCGAGCGGTACATCACGCCTGAACTGAAGGAGTTTGAGGACAAGGTCATGACCGCTGAAGCTCGCGCCTTCGAACGCGAGCGAGTCCTGTTTGAGCGATTGTGTGCGCAGGCGGCGGCGTTGGCGGGCGGCCTGGCACAGTATGCTGAGACTGTCGCAGAGCTTGACGTACTGCTGAACTTCGCGGAGATCGCGGTGCGCTTCGGCTATGTGAAGCCGGACATCGTCGAAGAACCGACGCTCGACATAGAGCAGGGCCGCCACCCGGTGCTGGACCGCACATTGGGCGAGCGGTTCGTGCCGAATGACTGCACGCTTGGCAAAACGTCCCTTGCCCTCATCACCGGGCCGAATATGGCGGGTAAATCAACGTACATTCGGCAGGTCGCGCTCATCACGCTGCTGGCGCACACGGGGTCATACGTTCCCGCATCGCGCGCGGCCATCGGCCTCGTGGATCGTATCTTCACGCGCATCGGCGCTTCCGACGAACTCCACGCGGGGCACTCTACGTTCATGGTGGAGATGACGGAGACAGCGAACATTCTGCATCACGTAACGCGCCACAGTCTGGTGATCCTTGATGAGATCGGCCGCGGCACGTCAACGCTCGACGGGCTTTCGCTCGCGTGGGCGATCGCCGAATCGCTTGCTGCCTCGAAGCCCCGCACGCTCTTTGCAACGCATTATCACGAGCTGACATCGCTGGCGGAGCGGCTGGAAAACGTCACGAACCTGCACGTCTCCGTGCGCGAATGGGGCGATGAAATCGTCTTCCTGCATCGCATCCTGCCCGGCAAAACCGACCGCAGCTACGGCATTCATGTCGCCAAGATCGCAGGCCTGCCCGCAGCGACGATCGCACGAGCACAGGAGTTGCTGGAGAGCCTGACGGTGCACAGCGAAGAAGTTTCTCGTGAAACGCCGATGATTGCGGCCAGCGCCGGTGCGAAGCCGCACGCGACAAGCGGGCAACTCAGCTTGTTCACAGAATACGTGCCGCACCCGGTTGTGGAAGAGCTGAAAAAGCTTGACCTCAACACCATGACGCCAATGCAGGCGTTCGATGCGCTGCGCACGCTTCGAGAGAAAGTGGAACATCCGTGAACGCTCAGTATCTGAAATCAAAATTCGACGCAGGTCTGGAGTACGAAGCGTACCTCGCAACGGACACACAGAAGGCCCAGCCTTGGCGCAGCGTCTATGAGCAGGTCTCACTCACGCCCGCACAGCGGCGACTGATTGAAAGCTTCAAACGGGAGATGCCCGTCATCGTCTCCACCGGCATCTGGTGTGGCGACTGTGCGCAGCAATGCCCGCTCATTCAACGGATGGCAGAAGCCAATCCGACACGCATTCGTGTACGTTATCTCGATCGCGATGTGCATGCGGACCTTGCAGAACAGATCAAAATCTGCGGCGGGCTTCGCGTACCCACCGTCATTTTCATGGCGGAAGACTTTGAACCCGTTTCGATTCTCGGCGATCGCACACTGACGCGATACCGCGCCGTGGCGGCACGCCAGCTTGGGCCTTCGTGCCCGCTGCCCGGCGCACCGGTGCCGCAGGATGAACTCGACGCCACATTGCAGGACTGGCTCAATGAGATTGAGCGCGTGCAGCTTCTGCTTCGGCTCAGCGGTCGCCTGCGCGAGAAGCACGGCGACTAGGAGCACGCCCATGTTGATGAACGCCTCGTTCCTCAAACGATTCTTCGATCAAGGCGTGCCGTATGAAGTCTTTGTCGCTTCAGGCGAGCGCGAAGGTCATCGCCCGCAGTGGGATGAGCGATACAGCCGCCTTGAGCTGGACGCACCACAACGTGCGCTCGTCGCCTCATTTACGAGAGAGATGAACATCCTCTGCCTGACAGGCACATGGTGCGGCGATTGCGCGCTTCAAGGCGCGGCCATGCAGCGCATTGCAGAAGCCAACCCTGCGAAGATCAATCTGCGCTTCATTCCTCGTTCAGAAGACCATGCGGAGTTGATCGTGAAGAACCAGATCAACGCGGGTTATCGCGTGCCGGTAACGTGGTTCATGGCGGAAGACTTTGAGCCGATTTCGCGCCTCGGCGATCGGACGCTCAGTCGCTATCGTTCGATGGCGCGCAAGGCTCTGCCTGAAGTAGAAACCGCGGCACTTCCCCCGCCGCCCGCCGATCCCATTCGTGAAGTGTTGCGCGAAACACTGGATGAGTTCGAGCGAGTGCACCTGTTGCTGCGCACCAGCACACGGCTTCGCCAGAAGCACGGCGACTGACGCTCTCCCTTCAACCCGGCCTACAGTCATGCGGATGCGAGGGCTGAAGGCTCATCTTCTGCATGTGATGATCGTTCTGGCGACGGCCGTTGCGTCATCACATGGGCAAACCCCCGTTGCAGAAGGCGCGCGATTCCCGCTTGCGGAATCACCCTCACTTGAGCATCAGGTTCTGCAGAGCTTGTTGGAGTCACCGTACTGGTCGCGGCGTGCGCTTGGCGCCATGCGACTGGAACGATTCAACTGCGCTGCCACCCGCGCGACCTTGGAGTCGCTGCTTCGCACTGATGACGCATGGGAAGTTCGCGCTTTCGCCGTCCGCTCGCTGGCTAGACGGGGGGAAAGAGAGCCGGACGATCACCCGTGGCTGGCGAATCAGGACAACCCGCGCGTGATTCGCGCTGCGTTGCGATATCGCGCCACGATCGAACCCGATCGGCTGGACCGTGGTGTGCGATTACTTGCCCGATCGGAAAGTAACGATGATCGCCTGCTCGCCGCTGAACTCGGCTCGCTTGCGCCGGAAACGCAACAGGATCTGCATCGACTCGCGCATGAAAGCCTGCGCTCGGTCATCGTCCGAATGAATCGCGTGGAAGCGGCTGCGTTCTCACCTCGAATCGCTGCGCTGCTCAGCGAAGAAGACTTCCGCAACATCTACGAGTGGCAGCGATGGCTGCAGCGCACCGGCCGCGCGCTGGGAAACGAAATGCGGCGGCTGCATCGTGTGCCACCCGATCGAAGCGATCTCCCGCCTTCGATCATCGCGCAGCTGGATACGGAAATCTTCGCGCGATTCGAAGGGTATCTGACCGCTGCGTCCCCCACGCACATCGACATCGCCTTCTGTCTTGACTGCACGGGCAGTATGAGGCCCGCCTTTCGTGAAGCGCAGGCCAGCATCGACGACACGCTGATCTTTCTCCGACACATGTCCACTTCGCTTCGGTTCAGTCTGATGGCGTATCGCGATCGCGGTCAGGAGTTTGAGACGCGAGGGTGGGACTTCACCGAAGACCTTGCGGAACTGCGCGCCAACCTCTGGATGCTGACAGCAGAGAAAGGAGGCGGGTCGAGCGAATCTGTGTATGCGGCCATGCGAAGAACACTGGTCGACATGCAATGGCGGCCCGGCATCGGCCACGTGCGAAAGTTTCTGCTCATCATCGGCGACGGCGCACCGCATGTTGGAGAAGGAACGCATTGTGTTGATCTTGCCGAGCGCGCCAGACTCGAAGGGGGCGTGATGACGCACACCGTGAGGGCACGCCAGGATGTGAACCATTTCGCGGAGATCGCACAGGCAGGCCACGGCTCATACGTAGCGCTGGATGATCTCCCGCTGCTGCTGGCGGAGATGCTGGGCGTGCCGCGCAGCGCGGAACTGGATCGCGCGTTCGTGGAGTTCTATTTCGCGTTTCTTGAGTTGTGCCGGTGAATTTCACAAGGGGGCGTCATCGCCTGAGTTGATTGAGGCAGGCAGGGATGAACTCGATCAGATCGCTGGCAAGCAGCCCCGCGCTACCGTGCTTGCCGGTCCACAAGTCGCCCGCCATGCCATGCAAATGAACGCCGAGGCGTGCGCAATCGAGCAGCGAAAGGCCGCCCTGCTGGTAAGGCGTAATCTGCCGCGAACCTGTGCCGAGCGCGGGCTTGTAATGTTGCGCGATAAGTGATGCGATGATGCCTGTGAGCACATCGCCGGTGCCCGCTGTCGCGAGCGCCGCGCCGCCCGTCTCATTGATGAACGCGCTCGCGCCATCGCTGATGACGGTGCGATGACCTTTCAAGACGACGATGCAGCCCAATCGCTGCGCGAGCTGGAGCGCAGCCACCTCGCGCTGTGATGGTTCGATCGGGTCCGCGCTGATGCCCAGCCGCTCTGCCAGCCTGCGGTATTCACCGGGATGAGGCGTGAGCACCAGCGGCGCGCGAAGATCAGCTTGAAAGTCGCGCACGAGCGATAGCGCGTTGATGCCGTCTGCATCCAATACGATCGGCGTTTCATCGCGTGCGAGCAGACGCATGATGATCTGTTGTTGCGGCTCATCGGCGCCGAAGCCTGGACCAACGGCAAGACAGCGCACGCCGCCCATATGTCGGTCGAGCATGTCTGCCACTTCACTCGCGCGAAGCCGATGTTGTGCATCGACAGGCAAAGCAAGACCCGTGGCGGACGGCGCGACGATGAGGCCCGCATCAAGCACCGGCGCAGGCAGCGCGAGTACCGCAAGACCGCAACCCGATCGCAACGCCGCGAGTGCCGTAAACGCTGGCCCGCCGATCATCACGCGGCCGCCTTCCCGTGGCGGTGCGGTCTGCCCCCCAACGACCAACACCGTGCCGAAGGTGCCCTTATGGCCTTCTGCGGGTCGCTTTGGAATGGCAGGGAGAAGGTCAATCATCGTGGGCAGCCATCATAACGATGACGCTGCCATGAGACAGGGTGCGCCCGGCCTTCGGGCGCACCCTGGAGTGGAAGGAAACAACACTCACGCGAATCAATCAACCCCAGTTGCCGAGCAGAATCAGGAGATCGAGCACGTCCACAACGCCGTCGCCGTTGAGGTCCGCCGGGTGACCGGGGTTGTTGCCCCACGCACCGAGCAGAATCAGCAGGTCGAGCACGTCCACAACGTTGTCGCCGTTGAGATCGCCGATCACCTGCGGCACGCAGTTGAGATCGAGATAGACGCCTGGGTTGCCGCGATCGCCGTTCGTGGAGAGCCACGAGTTCAGCGCATCGCCTTCTGCCGCAAAGAACCAGCCATACACGTTGTTCTGGCCGAGGTTCTTGGGCATGGTCCAACCGCTGATGTTCTGCGTGCGGATCGTGCCGGGGAAGTTCTGGTCGCCGTACGTCAGACGATCGACGAGTTCGCCTTCCGCGTTATAGATGTTGATCTCGTCGTTGCGGCCGATGTTGTGGCCGTTGGCGAAGCCGAGATTGCCGATGATCTTGACTTCCGCCCCAAGTCCCCACGCAGCACGGAAGTCTTCCGCGTTTGCTTCGGTGAGGATGACGGATTCGCCCGGCTGGACTACGCCGAACGCGCTGAGATCAAACGGTCCGATGTTGCCCTTGCCGAAGTTATTGTCATCAAAGAGCCACCCGGTCATGTCAACGGGGCTGTCAGAGAGATTGGTGAACTCCATGAACTCGCCGCCGGGGCCGGTGTACATGTATTCCGTGATGGCGATGACGGGCAGTGTGCCTTTCGGCTTGCCGATCAACGTGAACGTTCCGGGGTTGCCCAGCGCGCCGAGCGTTGAGTTGTACGAACTCTGCGCATCGCCCGCGACGGAGAGCTGCCACGCAAAGGGATTGTTCGCACCGATACCCGCAGCGTTTGTCCAACCGCTGGCGTTCTGCGCACGAATGGAACCGGGGAAATCCTGATCGCCGAAAATGAGTTGATCGATCAGGTTTCCCTTCGCATCCCACAGATTGATGGCGTCGTTACGGCCGAGCGTGTTGGCGTTTGGCTTGCCGAGATCGCCGATGATTTTCACTTCCGGCCCAAGGCCCCACGCAGCGCGAAAGACCTCTGCCGGGTCTTCGGTGAAGATGACGACTTCACAGGGCATGACGACGCCGAACGCGCTGAGGTCGAAGTAACCGGGAATGCGATTGTCGTCGTCATAGCTCCAGCCGGTCATGTCGATCGGCTGGCTGCCGACGTTGACAAGCTCGATGAACTCGCCGCCGCTGCCGCTGTACATCCATTCCGAAATGCGGATGTCAGCTGGGGCGACGGACGAAAGCAAAGACAAGGCCAAGGGGCAGACGGTCATGTGAACTGCGGTCTTCATGGATCATTCGCTCCGTAAAAAAGGGTGGAGCGGAAGTTTCTCCATGTGGTGTAAGCGTTCCGCAAAGGGCGTTCTGTCGCCGAGGCAATATTTGTTCAGGTTTTCATTCAGCAGCCGTGCAGAACCCGCTGGGCATCCACCGCGTGCCGTCCACGGCCGGTCGGGGATCGAGTATCATGCGCCGTTTCTCACCGCCGCGACTGTGCGGCTGCACCCTCACTCTCAGGATTTCAGAATCTCACCCATGCGACGCGCGAAACTCACCATCATCGGCGGCGGCAACGTCGGCGCTTCCTGCGCCCTCTGGGCCGCTTCAAAAGAACTTGCAGACATCGTCGTTCTCGATATCCCCGAACAGGAGAACGTCATCAAGGGCAAGATGCTCGACCTTGCCCAGTGCTCGCCCATCGAGCGATTCGATGCGAACATCCTTGGCACGGCGGATTACAAGGACACGGCGAACTCCGATGTCGTCATCGTTACCGCTGGCATCCCGCGCAAGCCGGGCATGAGCCGCGACGACCTCATCGCGACGAACGTGAAGATCGTCAAGAGCGTTGCGGAGAACGTTGCCAAGCATTCGCCCAACGCGGTGATGATCGTCGTCTCCAATCCGCTCGACGCGATGGTCTATACCGCATGGAAGGCTTCGGGCTTCCCGACGAACCGCATCCTCGGCCAGGCCGGCGCGCTCGATGTCGCACGCTTCCGCACGTTCATCGCGATGGAACTCGGTTGCAGCGTAGAAGATATCTCTGCGCTTCTGCTCGGCGGGCACGGCGATGACATGGTACCCCTGCCGCGCTACACCAGCGTGCATGGCATCCCGCTCTCGCAGCTTCTGCCGAAGGAGAAGATCGACGCGATGGTAGAACGCGCCAAGGTGGGCGGCGGCGAAATCGTGAAGCTCATGGGCACCAGCGCGTACTACGCGCCCGCATCTGGCTCCATCCAAATGGCCGAGGCGATCATCAAGGACAAAAAGCGCATCCTGCCCTGCGCTGCGTACTGCGATAAGCAATACGGTGTGGGCGGCTACTTCGTCGGCGTGCCGTGCATTCTCGGCAAGGGCGGCATGGAGAAGGTCATCGAGATCGAGATGGATGGCGATGAAAAGAAGCTGATGAACGAATCCATCTCGCACGTGAAGGACCTGGTGAAGATCGTGCGCGAGACGTTCCCGGAACTGGCGTAATCTCACTCGTTGATCTCGCTGGTCCAAACGACATCACAAAAAGCCCACGGTCGCAATGCCGTGGGCTTTTTCGTTGGATCAATATCCACCAGTATTTCGGCAACCGTTCACACGCGCTTAGGCGTGGATCGCCCGTCCTTCCGTCGCCAGCGCGGCTTCGTGGATCGCTTCGTTCATGGTCGGGTGCGCGTGCACGGTGGAGATGATGTCCTCTGCTGTCGCTTCGAGTCGCTTTGCGAGGCCCATTTCCGCGATGAGTTCGGAAGCGTCCTCGCCGATGATGTGCGCGCCGAGAATCTCGCCGTACTTCTTCGAGACAATGAGCTTCACGAAGCCATCGGTTGCACCAACGGCCATCGCTTTGCCGTGCGCCTTGAGCTGATACATGCCGACCTTGTATTCGAGTCCCTTTTCCTTCGCGGCTCGCTCGGTGAGTCCGATGGAAGCGATCTGCGGGTTGCAGTACGTGCAACCGGGAATTCCATCGTAATCAAGCGGAACCACATGATGCCCCGCCATGCGCTCCACGCACACCACGGCTTCTTCGCTCGACACATGTGCGAGCCACGGCGGGCCGATGACATCGCCGATAGCGAAGATGCCCGGCACACTGGTCTTGTACGTCGGCTCGTTCGATGAGCGGTAATCCGTTGCGATGTGCCCCTTCTCGATCTTGATGCCCAGCGACTCATCAAACAGGCCGTCATAGCGCGCTGTAACGCCCACCGCGAGAAGGATCACTTCCGCTTCGAGCGTCTGCGTCTTCTTCTCGTCGTTTACATCAACGATGGTTGCCTTCACGCCGCCTTTGGTTTTATCCACGGATTTGAGCGTGTGGCTTGTGTGAAACTCGATGCCTTGCTTCTGGAATGCCTTGAGTGCGGCTTTGGACACATCATCATCTTCGACCGGCAGAATGCGATCGACCATTTCCACAACCGTAACCTTGGTGCCGAAGGCGTTGTAGAAGTAGGCGAACTCCATGCCGATCGCGCCGGAGCCGATGATAATCATCGACTTGGGCTGCTTCTTCATGCTCATGGCATGGGTTGAAGAGAGAATCGTCTCGCCGTCGAACTTCGCGAACGGCAACTCGCGCGGCTTGGCGCCGGTGGCGATGAGCACCTTGTCCGCCGTGATCGTCTGCGTCGGCTTGCCCTTGCTCGTGCCGTTGTAATAGTTGTCGTCCGCCTCGTACACCTCAACCTTGCACGGCCCGTGAGCGGACTTGCCGGAGACAATTTTCGCGTGGCCCTGAATATGCTCGACCTTGTTCTTCTTGAAGAGGAAGGCGACGCCCTTCTGGCTCATGGGCGGCAATGAGCGGCTGCGGGCAATAACCTGCTCCCAGTTCACCTTTACGTGCTTGGGATCGATCTCGATGCCCCACTCTTTGCCATGCGTAATGGCGTGCTGGTACAGCTCCGCGTTGTGGAGAAGGGCCTTTGTGGGGATACAGCCCCAGTTGAGGCAGACACCGCCGAGCGCGGCGCGCTCGACGCAGGCAACCTTCATGCCGAGCTGGCCCGCCCGAATGGCCCCGACGTATCCGCCCGGCCCGCCGCCGATAACGATGAGATCAAAATGCTTGGTTTCAGCCACTGCGCAGTCCCTTCTGTGTGATCGTTGTGGGTAAGGGGGGCATTGTAACGGCGGGAAAACAGGGCGGGCGAAATCCGCGCAAACCGCCCAGACGGATCAATCGGCGTGGCTTTCGAGTCGATAACTCCATTGATCGGCGGGCTTGAACGTGCTGCCCGTCATGTGACGCGCATGGAAACGGGAACCCAGGAATGTTGGCTGCGCCACGACGCGCGGACCAGTGGAATGGTTCGGGACGATGGTAGAAACGTTACAAGTCAATGGCCGGCCGCGATTGAGCATTCGTCCGATACGGGACGGAGCAGTCGTCGCGCTGGTTCTGTTTCTCGTCGCGCTGGTCTCGATTCTGACTGTGCGAGAGCGCGCTGCAATCGCGTACAGGCAGGAAGTTGATTCACATCTGCTGGACATGGCACATGCTGTCGCTTCAATGATCGACGGCGATCTGCACCAAACGCTCGTCTCCCCTGAACAGGACGGCAGCGAGGTGCATCAACAGCTCATCAAGCCGCTGCATGAGCTGTTGAAGGTCGTGCCGAGCGTCCGCTATGCCTACACCATGGCGTTGATAGATAACAAGGCGCATTTCATCCTTGATACGCCCTCGCCGTTCACGCCGGATGAACAGGTGGGCGGCGTGATGGAGCTGTATGAAGATGCCGACGAAGCGTTGCTGGCCGCGCTGCGCGAGGGCCGCGCAACCATCACCAAACAGTTCTACTCCGATCAGTGGGGCACGTTTCTAAGCGCGTACGTCCCGCTGCGCAACAGCGCGGGTGATCAGATCGCTGTGGTGGGTATCGACATGACAGCGGAAGATTATCTCGCCGGTTTGGCGGGCATGAAACGGTCGGCCTTGCTGGCTGTGGCCGCAGCAGCGGTGTTGAGTATTCTCGGCGGTTTTGCGGCTTTCCGCGTGCGGCTTGGCAGCAAACGCGACCGCGATGCCAAGGAGCGGCTCATTCAGCAGTTGCGCCAGCAGAAAATCATCGTCGAGAACTCAAACGCCGTTCTCTTCCGCTGGCGTGCCGCAGAAGGCTGGCCGGTGGATACTGTTTCGGAAAACGTCTGTCAGTTTGGCTACACGGCGGAGGAACTGCTGAATGGTCGCGTTCTCTTTGCCACGATGGTGCATCCGGACGACCTTGAACGGGTCGCCGCGGAAGTGCAGGAGCATGTGGCTCGTAGTCATGCGACATTCGAGCAGGAATATCGGTTGATTTCTCGCGACGGCGGTGTGCGATGGATCTACGACCGCACCACCGTGGAACGTGATGACGAGGGCAAGGCGACACATTTCCAGGGTGTCGTCATCGACATCACCGAACGAAAAATCAGCGAGTTCCGAATGCAGAGATTGCTGGCGGATCTGCGAGAGCGCGCCAAGGAAACTCGCGTGCTGGTCGAAGCTCTCAGTTTGATGAACGCATCGCGCATCGGACGTGATGAACTCCTGCGCGCCATCACAAACACGCTCCCCGCCGCGTTCCTGTACCCAGACGCGACCGCCGCAAGGATTCGATGCGGCGACGATGAGTTCATCGCAGGGTGCTTTGACTCCGCGTCGCATTCGCTTCAGGAGACATTTACCTGTGCCGACGGCACGTTGGGCTGCATTGAGATCGCCATCACCGATGCGGTTCGGAGCGGCAGCGACGGCGAGCTGTTCCTTGCCGAGGAACGGCAACTTGTTCGCACGGTCGCGGAATCGCTGAAATCACACCTTGATCGGATGCGGATTGAAGACCAGCTTCGCCAGCAGAAGATCATCGTTGACAACTCGAACACAGTGCTGTTCCGTTGGCGGATCGCTGATGACTGGCCGGTTGAAACGGTTTCTGAGAACATATCCCAGTTCGGATATAACGCTGACGAACTGCTACGCGGCGCTGTTCGCTTCCGAGACATCGTCCATCCGGACGACCGCACCCGAGCGGAGAGCGAAGTTCTGGCCTACCTTGAGGGCCATTCCGACTCGCTGGACCAGGAGTACCGCATCGTCTGTCGCAACGGCGACGTGCGCTGGGTGTACGACCGCACAACCGCAGAGCGAGACGAACACGGCGCCATCACACACATTCAGGGCATTGTGATCGACGTAACCGATCGCAAACTCGCTGAAATCGCCCTGCGCGAAAGCGAAGTGCGACTGCACCGAATTGCGTCGCAGGTACCTGGCGCGCTGTATCAGTTCCGCATCGCCCAGGACGGTACACGCAGCTTCCCCTTCATCAGCAACGGCATTCGCGATCTCTGCGGCATTTCTCCAATGGACACGATCGAGAACTCGTCGATCATCATGCAGCAGATTCTTCCTGAAGACGTTGATCGTGTGGAGGAACTGATTCAGGAATCAGCGCAAACCATGATGCCATGGCGCGCAGAGTTCCGGATTCGGCACATCGACGGGTCTGTACGCTGGATCGGCGGCAACTCAATCCCCGAACGCGAACCGGATGGTTCGATCCTCTGGCACGGCCTCATCATCGACATTACCGACCGCAAGATAGCCGACGAGAAACTTCGTCGATCGCAGCAGTTCCTCAAATCAACGCTTGATGCGCTCAGCGCACACATCGCCATACTCGACGGCGAAGGCACAATCATCGAGGTCAACGAGGCTTGGCGGAGCTTCGCGGAGCAGAACCGGCTCGCGACCGACAGTTTCGCGGTCGGGACAAACTACCTTGCGACGTGTGAGTCCGCCGTGGGACCATGCGCGGATGAGGCCGTGGACGCGGCAGCGGGTCTGCGGAAGATTCTGAGCGGGGAGAAGGAACAGTTTGACATCGAGTATCCCTGCCACGGGCCGGATCAGCCTCGATGGTTCATCGCACGAGCGACGCACTTCAGTATCGACGCCACACGCTACGCGGTCGTGGCACACGAGAACATCACTTCGAGAAAGCTCGCGGAGCAACACCTTGAGCGCGCAAAGGATGCCGCCGAAGCCGCCAGCCGGGCGAAGAGTTTGTTCCTCGCCAACATGAGCCACGAGATTCGCACGCCGATGACGGCGATTCTGGGTTACACCGATCTCCTGATGGAAAGTGCGAACGATCCCGCGCTGGTGCGCGAACACGTATCGACAGTTCGTCGCAATGGCGAGCATCTTCTGAGCATCCTGAACGACATCCTCGACATCAGCCGCATTGAAGCGGGAAGGCTCCCCATTCACCTGGAGCCGCACTCGCTCGTTGAACTCGTCAACACCATCGGTTCCTTGATGCAAGCCCGCGCCGCAGCCAAGAGCATCGATTTCAGCATTGAGCTTGTTGACGCCGTACCGGAGACCATCGTGACCGATCCGATGCGGCTGCGTCAGATTCTGATCAATCTCGTCGGCAACGCCATCAAGTTCACCGAGCAAGGCGGCGTGCGCGTGCGTCTGCGCTCAGGCCATGTGAGCAACAATGCGAGAAGAATCGCCATCGAAGTCATCGACACCGGCGTCGGTCTCACACCAGAGCAACAGCGGCGATTGTTCACACCGTTCACGCAGGCGGATGAATCCACAACGCGACGATTCGGCGGCACCGGGCTGGGTCTGGCGATCTCACAGAAACTGGCGCACATGTTGAACGGGCATATCTCGCTGCAGAGTGAAGCGGGTCGGGGCAGCACGTTCTCGCTTGAGTTCACCGCGAACATACCTGAGGGCGTTCAACTGATTGAGGGTGAGTGGCCGACGGCGATGCAACAGGACAATGCATCCACAGCACCGGCATCGCATCATCAAGCTTTCGATGGGCGCATTCTCCTGGCCGAAGACGGCGCGGACAACCAGCGTCTGATCTCTCATGTACTACGCAAAGCTGGAGCTGAAGTTACGATTGTGGACAACGGTGAAGACGCCGTTGCCGTCGCGCTCGATGCCGAGAAGAGAAGATCGCCCTTTGATCTCATCCTGATGGACATGCAGATGCCTCGTCTGGACGGCTATGAAGCCACTCGCAAGCTGCGCAGCGCGGGATATGAGAGACCAATCATCGCACTCACCGCGCACGCGATGTCGGGTGACCGCGAAAGGTGCCTGGCGGCGGGGTGCTGCAACTATCTCACGAAGCCACTGAATCGCGATGTCTTCCTGCAGGCTGTTGCTGCCGCGATGGGTATCCCTGCCCGCGCCGCTTGAACGGTGCCAAAGCCTCATGCTGTCCTGCAATCGCCCATTTTGAGGGCGGCGATCTGGTTGCAACGGGAGCATCCTGCCATCAACGCTGGAACAGGGGTAGAAAAACCAACGTATTCTCGGAAGAGCATTTGGAACCCCTCTGTTCCCGCGGTATCTTTCTTGGGTGGAGGGACGTGCAGCGCGGGTCTCGCGCCGCCGACCGGGATCGCGTACAGGAGAACAGTCATGTTTCGAGGTTCAGCCCGAACACATCATCGCAGCGGTTTCACCATGACCGAGATCATGGTCGTCGTCGGGCTGATCATCGTCATTCTGGCGATTCTTCTGCCCGCTCTGCAAGGCGTTCGCAGCCAGGCGCTGATGTCCGCTTCGCTCAGCAACATGCGGCAAATCCACACGTGGATGCAGCTTTACTCCTCGGACAACCGCGAGGTCATCGTCCCCAGTCAGTTCGACTACAGCACGAGCACATTCCCCGGCAAAGTTCGATCACAGGCGACCAGCGGCTTCGGTGGGAACGGCGCGCACAAGGGCACCTGGGCGGACATCCTGTGGGCGGAGAACAAGGTCGCGGTGTTCCCTGACGCCATCGACCTCGGCCTCTCACATGATTATGCGTATCAGGTTCCTGACGCGGAACTGTACGAAACGCTCGGCACCATTAAGAATCCGTTCCGCTCCGCTGCCAAGAACTCAAGGAACATGCTTGGGTTGACCGCAGATTCGCTGCCCAAACCATACGGCCAAGGAGCGCTGGAAGCAGGCCTGCCTGGTTTCTTCGCTGCGAACAACTTTTTTAATGCAACCCCGTCGCCAGATTATCCTGCTGGAAACTGGGTTGTAACCGGCCAGATTCGCGCCCCGGACCGTTCGATGTATCTGGTCGATTCGTTCGTGGGCATGACGATCGCCCCTCTACCTGGCCCGTGGGATAACTCCAATAGCGCTGTTAACCGTACGATCGAGGTCGATTTCCGCTATTCAGGCTCGGCATTGATGCTCTTCCTTGATGGCTCAGCCTCACCCATCGGCATGTGGGAGACGCTGGCGGATGTCGAAGGCCGCGGGATTCGCATCACAGACCCGACAGCCCGGTGACCGATGCCACTCCTACCCGCCTAGGGAGGTTTGCCAGAGGCATTGTGAGGAAATCAGACGAGGGTTGAAAATCCGAGCGTAATGTGCGGCGTGGGGGCTTGCCACCCTCTGAGAAATGGATACACTTCCGAGTTCATCCGCTCCGTTGGGAGCGGTTTTTCATCGGGGGCGGGATGGACCCCGGTGGGCTGGCGGAGAGGCCGCCCTCTGAGGCCACCGCCTCACAGGTCAGGCCACCGTAGCTCAGTGGTAGAGCACACCCTTGGTAAGGGTGAGGTCACGGGTTCAAATCCCGTTGGTGGCTCTTGAAACGGTTCGCATCGTTGACGCGGCCGTCTCGGTTTTAGAAAGTGCGTCGGCGTGGAAGGTCCACGATCCGGCATATAGGTCTGCACGCAACAGGTCGCCGGCGTTCACACCCGGCTAGAAGAGTCGTTGGAGAACCCTCAACATGGCCAAGGCTACATTTCAGCGAACAAAGCCGCACGTGAACGTCGGCACCATCGGACACATTGACCACGGCAAGACGACCCTTACCGCTGCCATCACCATGCGGCAGGCGGCGAAGGGCCTCGGCCAGGCGCGAAAGTTCGACCAGATCGACAACGCGCCGGAAGAAAAGGCTCGCGGCATCACCATCGCGACCTCGCACCAGGAATATGAGACCCCGACACGCCACTACGCGCACGTGGACTGCCCTGGTCACGCCGACTACGTCAAGAACATGATCACCGGCGCGGCACAGATGGACGGCGCGATTCTCGTCGTGGCCGCCACCGACGGCCCCATGCCCCAGACGCGCGAGCACATTCTGCTGGCTCGTCAGGTCGGCGTGCCGAAGATCGTCGTCTTCATGAACAAGTGCGACGCAGTCGATGACCCGGAACTGCTCGAACTCGTCGAGTTGGAAATCCGCGAGCTGCTCTCCAAGTATGACTTCCCCGGCGATGAGATTCCGATCATCCGCGGCTCCGCGCTTAAGGCGATGGAAACCGAAGGCAAGGACGACGCTGCTGGCAAGTGCATCGATGAGCTGATGAACGCCATCGACACCTACTTCCCCGAGCCGCAGCGCGAAACCGACAAGCCGTTCCTCATGCCCGTTGAAGACGTGTTCTCGATCAAGGGTCGTGGCACCGTCGTGACCGGTCGTATCGAGCGCGGCATCGTGAAGGTCGGCGACAAGGTCGAAATCGTCGGACTCGGCCCCAACAAGGACACCACCGTTACCGGCGTCGAAATGTTCAACAAGCTGCTTGATGAAGGTCAGGCAGGCGACAACATCGGCGCGCTGCTTCGCGGCATCGAAAAGGAAGACATCGAGCGCGGCCAGGTGCTCTGCAAGCCGGGCACCATCACCCCGCACACCAAGTTCGAGGCAGAGGTGTACGTGCTGACGAAGGAAGAAGGTGGCCGTCACACGCCGTTCTTCTCCGGCTACAAGCCGCAGTTCTACTTCCGCACGACGGACGTAACCGGCAAGCTGGAACTCATGGGCGGCGCAGAAATGTGCATGCCTGGCGACAACGTGCAGATGCTCATCGACCTTGAGGACAAGCCGATCGCGATGGAAGAAGGTCTCCGCTTCGCCGTTCGCGAAGGCGGCCGCACCGTCGGCTCAGGCGTCGTCACCAAGATTCTTCAGTAATTCCAAATCATCACCATGAAGCCCCCGGTCTTTGACCGGGGGCTTCGATGGGGATGGAGTATCAAGATGGCCAAGAAAGCAATGGATCGTGAGTTCGTGTGGCTCCAGTGCGAGGAGTCGGGCGACCTCAACTACCGCACGAACATTCGCGTGAAGGGCGGAATTTCGGAGAAAATCAAGGAAGGGCTGAAGAAGTACTGCCCCCGTCTCCGAAAGCACACGCTGCATAAGATCAAGCGGAAGTAAGCCGTTTTCAGCGATCAGTCGCCAGAAGTCCGCTCTTGCAGCAATCTCTTCCGGCTGGTCGTGCCTGTCAACTGAAAACTGGCTACTGACAACTTGCTGGACGCCAGTAGCTCAATTGGCAGAGCAGCGGATTCCAAATCCGCAGGTTGAGTGTTCGAGTCACTCCTGGCGTGTTCTCGACGCGATCGCACTCTTGCACAAGGCGCTTACACATGGCAATGGGCCTGTATAAACCGGGACAGGGTTACTGGACACGACTCATGTCGGGCATCGGCTTCGGCATGATCGTGCTGATGGGCGGCATCTGGCTGTCCCGTCAGGTCACCAACGTTCGCCTCTTCGGTCTTGAGCCGGTCTGGTCGCAAGCGATCGCCTTCTCGGTCGTGGTTGCGGCCTTCGGCATCGTCGGCTTCTACCTGATCGGCCGCAAGCCGAACTTCGTCGATTTCCTCATCGCGACCGAAGGCGAAATGAAGAAGGTGAACTGGTCGAGCAAGAAAGAGATCATGGGTTCAACGTGGGTGGTCATCGCCTTCACGGTGTTCGTCGCCCTGTTCTGCTTCGCCTTCGATCGCGTATATCAGTTCATCTTCATCAAGGCCGGCGTTCTGGAGTTCTGATCCTTACTTCGTCTGAGGCTCGTATGCCTCTCGCGACTCATCGCGGAACGATAACCATGACCACGCACGCCAAGCACGGCTCATCACAGACTGACGATCAGGCCCAGAAGCCGTTTGATCCCGCCACCGACCTTCCGATGTACCGCGAGGGCATGGACTGGTTCGTTCTGCGCGTCGCTTCCAACAAGGAAAGCTACGTGCGTGAGACGCTGCTGCGCAAGGTGCAGATCGAAGGTCTGGAGCATCTTGTCGGGCGCATCATGGTGCCGACGGAGAAGACCAAGACGCTCAAGGGCGGCAAGGCGCGCGTCACGGAAACCAAGCTCTACCCCGGCTATGTCTTCGTTGAAATGAGGCTGGAACCGGACGGCCGCATCCCGCAGGATGTTTTCTTCCTCATCAAAGAAACGACCGGCGTAGGCGACTTTGTCGGCACCGCTGGCCGCCCAACCCCGATGTCCCCTCACGAAGTCGAGAAGATGCTCTTCGACTCCCGCCGTCCGGAAGAAACACCGACGGTCAAGATGGAGTTCGTGCGAGGCGACAACGTAACCATCAACGAAGGCCCGTTCCAGAGCTACGAAGGCACCGTGGACGAAGTGATGCCCGACAAGGGCAAGGTCCGCGTGCTGGTAACCATCTTCGGCCGCCAGGCACCGGTCGAGTTGGAATACTGGCAGATCTCCAAAGCCGAAGGCTGATTTTCGCATTTCACAAAAAGGCGTTCCCCCCGCGTGCTGTTCTGCGCGCTGGGGCAACCTGTGAAAATAGGTAAACCGTTCTCAATCACGCCTCGCGCTTGAGCATGCGTCAATATCACATTTCTGATTAATGCACATGCGTTTTTGACGCGTTCAAGGCGGAATTGGATTTTCTACAGGCATTTATGCCCGTAAAAATCTTGACTCACATCGTATCTGCTGCATGTTGAGATGGTTGGGAAGAATTGTCATTGTCAAAATGGAGGAACCATCTATGAAAACAGAAGTTATGAGCAATCGTCGCCTTGC
Source organism: Phycisphaerales bacterium (assembly GCA_035443885.1). Lineage (GTDB taxonomy): Bacteria > Planctomycetota > Phycisphaerae > Phycisphaerales > SM1A02 > DAOMNO01. The sequence goes on along the minus strand of DAOMNO010000010.1, from coordinate 64,517 downwards.
CGCCTACGCCGCGGCTGGCACTGCTGCTGCCATCGCTGGCGCAGCCAATGCGGACTTTACCGGCGCGTATGACCATGCGAACTGGACGTTCATCACCGGTTCGAACGCGTCGATCACCATCGCCAACGCCACGACCCTGCAGATCACCGGTGCGAACGGCGGTCTGGCGGATCTGGCCACCTACTCGATCCTTGCGGCTGCTGCGGGCACCGTCAGCTTCGACTGGCAGTACACGTCCGTGGACATCGGGAACTGGGACTACGGCGGGTACTTCAACACCGACGGCTTCACCACACTCGCGGCCAACAACTCGCAGGGCAGCGGCTCGGCGAGCTTCAACGTCGCTGCGGGCGAGGAGTTCGGCTTCTGGGTCTTCAGCGTGGACGGCTCCTTCGGCCCCGGCGTCCTGACGATCACCAACTTCTCCGCGCCGATTCCGGCACCTGCATCGCTCGCGCTGCTTGCTGCTGGTGCGTTCGGTCTGGTTCGTCGCCAGCGTCAGGCCTGAGGTTCTGGGTCCAAACTCGACCTCTTGGTCATTCTCAACCAAGAAAAAGCCCGATCTTGCAGATTGGGCTTTTTTCTTATTTGCCTCGCTTCGCACTGAATATCGGGCCATGATTCTTCGATACAGGAAACAGCTATGGCCGAGCGACTCGCCAGAAAACTGCTGCTGATCGGCTGGGACGGCGCGGACTGGCAGATCATCAAACCCATGCTTGAGCGAGGCGAAATGCCTGCGCTCGAAAGCATCGTCAATCAGGGCGTCATGGGCAATCTCGCCAGCATGAACCCGATGATCTCGCCCATGCTGTGGACCACGATGGCCACCGGCAAGCCCCCGCATGTGCACGGCATCTGCGGCTTCACCGTGCCGGACGCCAACTCCCCCAGCGGTACGCGACTGGCGAACAGCACCGGCCGCAAATGCAAAGCCTTCTGGAACATCCTCACCCAGAAGGGGCTGAAGGTACACACGCTCGGCTGGTTTGCCAGCCATCCTGCCGAGCCGATCAGCGGCATCTGCGTCTCCGATCTTTTCGCCAAGCCGCTCGGCCTAATCGACAAAGGGTGGCCGATGCTGCCCGGCTCGGTGCACCCCGCAGAGCGCACTGAAGAGTTCCTTGACCTGCGCATTCATCCGCAGGAAATCTCGCTGGAACAGCTTGAATACTTCGTGCCCAAGGCAAAGACGATTGATCAATCCACTGACCGCAACCTCAGCTATCTCGCGATGCAGTTCGCAGAGTGCGGCACACTGCAGGGGCTTGCATCACATGTCGTCGAGCACGAATCGTGGGACATGCTTGCGGTGTATTTCAATACGATCGACCACATCGGCCACGGGTTCATGTATTACCACCCGCCTCGGATGGATCACATTCCACCCGCGCTGTACGACCTCTACAAAGATGTCGTTGAAGCGACGTATCGCTTCCACGACATGATGCTCGGCTATCTGCTCACCAAAGCAGGCGATGACGTAACCGTAATGATCGTTTCCGATCACGGCTATCAGACCGGCAATCGCAGACCCGTGCTCACACCCGATGAACCCGCCGGACCGACGGCGTGGCATCGTCCATACGGCATTCTTGCGATGAAGGGGCCGAACATTCGTCGCGATGAGCTTGTCTTCGGCGCGCGATTGCTTGATCTCACGCCGACGATCCTGACGTTGTTCGGACTGCCTGTGGGTCAAGACATGACCGGCCGCGCGTTGTGTCAGATTTTCGATCGCCCCATTGCGCCGGAGTTCATCCCAAGCTGGGAAGACGTGCCGGGTGAAGCCGGACTGCATGCAGCCGATGCGCGTGTGGACCCCATCGCAGAGCAGGCTGCGATGCAACAGCTCGTTGACCTCGGCTATCTCGACCCGATCCCGGCGGACAAGCAAGCCGCGATTCAGAAGGCCACGGACGAGTTCAACTACAACATGGCTCGTTCGTTCATGGGCGGCAATCGACATGCCGATGCCGTGGAACTGCTCGAAGCCGTGCATCGCAGCCAGCCTGCGCGCCTTTCGGTCGCGCTATGCCTTGCGGATTGTTATCACAAACTCGACCGCCGCGAAGAGTGCAGGCGGCTGGTCGATCACATCGCTTCAGGCAACTGCTACGAAGTAGGCATGGAAGCGAAGAGCGTGAAGCTGATGCCTCAGCTCGACATGCTCTATGGCTTACTCGCGCAGGCTGACGGTGATCTGGAAAAAGCCATCGAGCATTTCACTCGCGCTGAGGCCGCTGTGGGCGGCGCAGCAGGGCTGCATACGAACCTCGGCAATGTCTATCTGCAAATGAAGCGATTCGACGACGCGGCTCGTGCATTCAGCCTCGCTCTTGAAGTCGATCAGGATGACCCCGTCGCGCAGCACGGTCTCGCCATCGTTCATCTGGAAGCGGGTCGCTATGAAGAGGCGGCGGACGCAGCACTCGCATCATTGGAGATTCTCTATCACCAGCCGCGCGTTCACTATCATCTCGGTCTCGCGCTGCTGAAACTGGGACACGCACATCAGGCGCGGCGGGCGTTTGAAATGACCGTGAGCATGGACCCGCATAACAAAGATGCTCACTGGCAACTCGCCTCGCTGGCGGCCCATGTGCCTTCGTCTTCATGAAGGGCATCGTCGTCATCTCGATCCCCAAGAGCGGAACCAACTTCCTGTCGCGCTCGCTGGCGGAACTGACGGGTTGGCGGCCACGCTGGGGGCGGCCCAGCCGCGATCTTCGTCTGATGCAAAGTGAGATTCCGCATGAGCCGGACCCCTACGTCGCCGAGCGTGCGATCCATCTCGTACAGACAGAAAAGGACTTGCTCAACATTCCTGAGCATGAGCGGCCGACGGTGTTCGGCGGGCGCAAGCTCGTTGCGGTTAAGCAACCGCCCGGCGCAGAAGAAATGTATATCGCGGCCATGCGCCACCTGAAGGAGCATGTCATCATCGCGGAGCATCCTGTCCGCAGCATCCCCTACCTCATTCGCAACCCGAAGCAGGTTCCCATCACCATGCCCGAAGAGGTTGAACGAGAAGCGGCGGAACTGGACTACGGCGTGGTGTTTCTACGGCGAGAGCTGAAGGACACTGCCAACTCCTTCGCACACTTCCTGCACGCAGGCACGCGGTACGTTCAGTTCCGCACGCTGGACGATGCGTTCGATGTCGTCATCAACGAATACATCCCCGTGCTGGCGAAGGCGATCCGCATCTGGCGCGATGGCTTCAGCGGCATGAAGATCGCCTACGAAGACCTCGTGGCGGACCCACAGCGAACACTGGACGCCATACGCGAGCGATTCAACCTGACTCCTGTCTCCGGTACCCCACGCCGCCCGCCCGACCAGGTCAAAGCGTTCACCTTCCGCAAGGGCGGCTCCGGGGACTGGCGAAACCATCTGCCCGCGGCGCATTGCAAACTGCTCGATGAGCAGTACCCCGACCTTGTGGAACCGGGCCAATAGCCGCCACGTTCTTGCGGAACGCATCAACTTCGCTTCCTATCATTCCAACCCCGCACTTTCGGGCGGGGAAGTGCGTAGGAGCAGCCATGATTCACTGGCAGCCGGCCTTGCCGGAACGGTACTTGAAGATGTCCGAGGAGCAGCTTGCGGCAGCAATCCGTGCGCGGCGGGAGCAGCTCGGCGATAACCTGCTTATCCTCGGCCATCACTACCAGCAAGATTCGGTCATTCAACATGCAGACCTGACGGGCGACAGCCTCAAGCTCAGCCGCATGGCCGCGAATGAGGCAACGAAGCGAGGCACGAAGTGGATCGTCTTCTGCGGCGTGCACTTCATGGCGGAGACAGCGGACATCCTCACCGATGACTCGGTACAAGTCATTCTGCCCGACCTCTCCGCAGGCTGCTCCATGGCGGACATGGCGAACTACGAAGACACTGTGGAAGCGTGGGAGACGATTGCAGTTGCGAACACGCCATTCACGCGCGTCATCCCCATCACCTACGTCAACTCATCCGCCGCCATCAAAGCATTTGTTGGCGAGCACGGCGGCGCGTGCTGCACCAGCTCCAACGCATTGGAAATCTTCAAGTGGGCTTTAGCTGGTGGCACGACGCCCAAGGCGAACGGCGAGACCATCAAAGTGCTTTTCCTGCCAGATCAGCATCTTGGCCGCAACACCGCCTCGAAGATGGGCTTCCTGACTGAAGTAGACGAAGCAGCGGGACGCGGCAAGAGCGAAACCGCACTCTGGAACCCGCACAAAGAGTCCGGTGGACTGACGCCCGAGCAGATTCGCGAAGCCACGGTGTATCTCTGGGCGGGGCATTGCTCCGTACACAAACTTTTTCGTCCTGAACATGTCGAGCAGGTGCGTGAGGCCTTCCGCGACAAGGGTGGCATCACCGTCATAGTTCACCCCGAATGCTGCAAGGAAGTCGTCGATCTGGCGGACCTCTCCGGCTCGACCGAGTCGATCATCACCACCATCCGCAATGCGCCGCCCGGCAGCAACTGGGCGGTGGGCACCGAGATTCACCTTGTAAACCGCTTGGCGCACGAATCGACGGAGCGGAGCATCACCGTGCGAATACTTTCAGACTGCCAGTGTCTTTGCACAACGATGTACCGCATCGATCAGCAGCACCTGCTCTGGACTTTGGATAACCTCGCTTCGGGCAAGGTTGTGAACCGCATCAGCGTGGTGCCTCGCGTGCGTGAGCTGGCAACATTGGCACTGGAACGAATGCTGGCGAACGTCTCCAGCGGAACACAGCCGCCTGCAACACGCATCGCGCCAAAGCGCAATCGCACCTCAAAGATCGTTGTGACCGGCTCGTAAAAATTTCTCCATCGCGCGTGAGTCCACGCGCACCGTGAAAGAATCCGCCATGGCGACGCGCACACGAACTCGCAAATTGTTAATCGTCTCCGGCTCTCTGCTTCTGCTGCTTGTCCTCATCATCGCTCTGCTGCCTGCGATGATCAGCGCTGGACTGTTCAACGGCACGATCCGCAGCGCGCTCTCCGCCAATGTGAAAGGCGACGTCGATTTCCAGTCACTGCGTCTCACATGGTTCGGCCCGCAGGAAGTGAGAGGACTTTCCGTTACCGATGAAACCGGCGCGCAGGCTCTGGTCGCAGACCTTTCCGCCAGCCCGAGTCTTTTTTCATTCATCTTCGGCGGGCCGTCGCTCATCGAAGCCACCATCAGCGGCGTCGTGCGAGGTGACCTCTATGCAGATGGCTCCACCAGCTTTGAGCGGCTCGTTGACGATCGGCCCAAGCCCGCGCCGAAACCGAGCGAACCCGCCAAGCCGTTCAGCCTTGCCGGTGTGCCGTCTGTTTCGCTGCGCGTCGCGGGAATTGAAGCGCACCTTCGCGATGTGGCGGGCGGCCAGAATATCGTTGTGAGCGATCTGCAAGGCGACGTAACGTATGTGCCGGGCGATCGCGTGCAGTTTGAGCTTCGAGCCGACACACTCGGCCGCGTGAAGGGGCGCGAAGGCGCAACCGACCACGAGTTGCGTGGCACGATTGTTTTCAGCGGTGAATCGAAAGGTTTGTTCGGACCGAAGGGCGAGTTCACGCCTCGCGGCGCGCCGATGAATGCTCGTCTTGCGGTTACCAACATCCCGATACCCGGCCTGGATGTGAACGCCTCACTCACACAGCTTCAGTTCGTCGCGCAGACCGACAGCCTGACCGATCACATCGCCATTGACCTGCGCGGCGGCGCACAGGTGCAGGACGAAGCGCCAAGCGTGCTCATGGGTGAAGCGCGCATCAGCCTGCCCTTCCGTGAAGACGGATCTTTGAACTTCTCGCCTGATCGCATCACCGGCATGCTTTCCGGTCAGCGCGTGCCAAGCTCGCTGCTTCAGCCGTTCATGCCCGCTGCCGTCGTGCTGTCGCGCGATGCAGGCCCGACAGTTGATCTTGATGTCGAACTGCCCGGCGGCATTGAGGGCGCCGCCATCGTGCGCGTTACTGGTGCGCGGGCACAACTCGAAGTCAGCGCGCAGCAGAAGGACTCCTGGTGGGTTGGCGATCGACTCTCGCTGCGCACGGAACGCGCGCATCCCGAACTTGTCGCAGGGCTGACGGGCCTGACGATCGACGAGCCGACGGATGTGAGCATCGAACTTTCATCCTTCGCGCTGCCGCCTGTTGATGAACGCAAGGACGCGCGGCCACTCTCTCAATACGGTCTCACCGGCGTCTTGCAGGTCGGCGGACCTGCGCAGCTTGTGTTCGATGGAGATGACGCCGCCACGCCACCACGACGGGTTACGTTGAACAACGCGATCGTCAATCTTGCTTCCGATTCGCTTGGCACGCAGCTTTCACTGAACGGCAGCTCGCTCATCGACAGCGCGCCTGCGCGGTTCAATTACATCATCACGCGACTCTTCAACGACGCAGGCGAAATGGATGTCATGAACGCCGCAATCGTGGGTGAGTTGAATGTTACGAATCTCCCGCTCACCACCGTAACGCCCTGGATGCCTGAGCAGGCCGACCTTGCAACAGACCTGCTTGGCAACCTCGCGAGCATCACGCTGACGACTTCGGATACGTCCGAAGGTCTTGCTGCGCAGCTTGCGCTCAGCGCGCCCCGCGCGACCGCGAGCCTTGCAGCCGTCCGGGGAGCGGATGCGCTCACCATCACCACGGGTGAAATCAATGCAACCGTTTCGCCCGCACTGTTTGCTCGCTTTGCGCCGGAAAACGAAACGCCGATTGCGTTGGTCAGCCCCGCGCGAGCGAAGATCACCATGCAGCCGCTGCGCATTCCGGGAAAGACGTTCGCCGAATACGACTTCCTCGCATCACCCATCAATGCTGCGGTTACGGTCGATGAGATGGCAATGCGCAACGTGCCGGGTTTTGAAGAGGCCGTCGGCGTGCGGACGTTCCGCGCGAATGTTGCCGCAATGCTGGGTGATGCTGCCCGCTACACCGCAACAGGCGATGCGTCGCTGATTCGCCCCGGCACGCGCCCCACACCGCGCGAAATCGCTTCGCTCACCTTCGATGTGCTCGCCACGGCCGCGGGCGAGGGCTTCGACATTTCGGGCAAGGCAGGCCTCGCCAAACTCTCTGTCAGCGACGCTGAGACAGCAATGGGCCGCGAACCTGGCAGTCTCTCGCAGTGGACGGGCGACGGCGGCGCACTGAGCACCCAGTTCACCATGGTCGGCAGCGACATCACCGCCACCCTCACCAGCGAACTGCCTCGACTGCGAGGCACCTTCAACGGTGCGATGAAGGACGACATCATTACTGTGAAGACCAGCTCGGCGGAGATCACGCTTGCTGCAGACACCTTGCAGCAGTTCCTTGAGCAGGACGACCCCTCCATGCGCATCACCGTGCCGCGTGATGTCCCGCTGCGCCTGGATGCTGACATTCGCGCTCCGCTCACCATGCTGACGGGTGAGCCGATCGCGCCCGCCCATGTCGCGCTCATCAACACACGGGCTACATTGACGGGTCAAGCTGTTCCGGTCGTCATCAACAACGAATCATCAACACTGCGCAATCTCAAACTCGATCTGCGCAGTGAGACGACCAGTCGCGGCGTGGATTTCGTCGTGTCGCTCACGTCGGGCATTGAGCATCGACCGCGGCCTGCGTCAGGCGGGGCAGCGCAAGCCACAGTACCCGGCACCATCAACCTGCAAGGCACTGTGCGCGAGACGGTGAAGCCAAACGAGGCGTTGGCCACGGAGCGCGCAACCATTGACCTTGATGCCACACTCGCGAGGACCCCCACACCGCTGCTTGACGCCCTCATCTCCATGCGCGGCTATCTCACCGCTGCTGTCGGCGAGGAAATGAGCGCCACCATCAACGCCCGTAACTTCTCGAAGACCTCCGGCACGATCGCACTTGATGTAACCTCGCCCAACGGCAAGCTGAATGCACGAGGTGAAGGCCGCGATGGCGCCCTGGTCATCAAAGAAGGCCAGCCGATCACTGCAGAACTGCAAATCACGCCGCTCATGCGAGACCGCATCCTCAAGCCGCTCAACCCCATGCTAGGGGATCTTGTCTCCGCAGAACGGCCGATCCGAGTCTCGTTCGCCCGCGCCACGCTGCCACTTGAAGGCGGCGTGAAGCGACTCTCAGGCGATGTCTCACTGGACATCGGCAAAGTGAACTTCCGACCGCTCTCACCCTTCGCTTCCGTCTTACAGCTTTCGCAGGGACGAGGCGCCGCCAACTTCACCGGAAGCGTCGATCCCGTAAATGTCTCCATTCGTCAGGGTGTGGTGAAGTATGATCGCTTCCTGGTGCATCTCGATCGCGTGGCGTTCCCCTTCGCGGGTGAAATCAACCTTGATACACGCCAAGTGCGACTGCAAAGCCCGCTTCCGCTCGGCGAGGTCATTCACACCTTCGGCGGGAATCTGCCTGCAGCCGTGCGTGCCGTGGAAGTGCCGCTGGTCACCACCGGAACACTCGACAACGTGAAGGTAACTGCTGATTTTTCTGATAAGCAGTTCCTCTCGCGCATGGCGGAAGCGGGTTTCCGCGACCGCGTAGGCGATCTGCTGCCCAAAGAAATCAGAGATTTGCGAGATCTCTTCCCACCAAGACCGTAGTGCCTTCGTCAGAACGCGACGAGCGGATCACGATCGCTTTGTGCCAGCGTGATCTTCGCTTCGGGCAGCATTTGCTCCAATCGCTGCTTCAGCACCGCAAGATATGGCCGCTCTGTGTTTGTGTGGCCCGCCAGCAGCACGGTGCATCCGCGTTCATTCGCAGCGACGATGTCGTGATGCTTCATCTCGCCAGTAAAGAAGAGTTCACATTCCTGCCTGATGGCATCATCAAGCAATGCGCCGCCCGCGCCTGCGCACAGACCGATGGTGGTGAACTGCTTAGGCGCGCCACGACCCGCGGCCAGCCGCAACCTCGCGATGCCCAACCGCTGCTTCATGCGTTCGATGATCGTCGGTACGTCGATTTTCTGATCCAGTCGAATTCGCCGCCCCTGCCCGATCATGCGCTCCGGCTTCGGCTCAAGCGGATGAATCTCGATGGCAGGCTCTTCATACGGGTGAAACTCCCGCAGCGCGATCATCGCAAGGCCAAGTGCCGCACGCGAGCAGACCATTTCAAGCCGCACTTCCTCGACGCGCTCCAGCATATGTCGCTGCCCGATCGCGGGGTTTGTTTTCTCGCCGCCGAGGAACGTGCCGTGCCCACGCAACTCGAACGAGCAGAGCTGATACTCGCCGATGCGACCTGCGCCGACGGTGCTGAGGCTCTTGCGGATCGAATCCACCGCAGCAGCAGGACAGAATGTTACGATTTTGCATTCTTCGGATTCCGGCAGTGTGCGATGCGCCTGCAGCGCGCGAACATCGCCCTGCCCGAAACCCGCGGCAAGCCAATCGTTGAGACCCGCAGGCGCAGCATCGAGTGCCGTATGAGGAGAATAAATTGAAATGCCCGCGCGAGCCGCTTCCAACACGATGTGCTGCTTCACATTCGCGTCCGTCAGCGTCTTCATCGGCTCAAAAATCGGCGGGTGATAGGCTACGATCATCTGCACGCCCAGTTTGAGAGCCTCGGCGAGCACATCTTCAGTGAGATCGATCGTCAGAAGAATCGAATCTGCGTTCCACTTCGGCGAGCCGACCAGCAAACCGACATTGTCCCACGCTTCGGCGTACCGCAGCGGGGCGATTGATTCCAGAGCATCCATCACAGGGCGAACGTTCATGACATAAGGATACCGGAGACACCTTCATGCCGGTGAAATCCGCCGCCAGAGGGCGAATCAACCAATCCATCACGCTGCTCTGATGCCAGCGGCGCTGGCTGCCCCCCTGCCGCGACCCATACCACCGGCCATTACCGCAGAACACTCGTCCTTGCGAGGTTCATCAAACCGGCGCACACTGCATGACATGAGCAATGCGTGGTTTTACATGCCTCAACTTCCGGCGATCGGCGAAACCGCGGAACTCGACCCCGCCGAGGCACGGCATGCGCAGGCTGCACGCAGGCTCAAGGCGGGTGATGCTGTCATGCTCTTCAACGGACGAGGCGATATAGGTGAAGCAGTTATCAACGATGTCGCGCGACAGGGTCGCCTGGTGCGTGTTGAAGTGTGCGCCACGGCAACGCAACCGCCGCTCAGCCCTGCAATACACCTTGCCGCCGCGCTCCCGAAGGGCGATCGACAGGCGACACTGCTTTCAATGGCGACGCAACTCGGCATGGCGGGTTTTACGCCGCTGCAATGCGAGCGAAGTGTCGCTTCCGGCGAGGGCAGCGGCTTTCACGAGCGATCGCTTCGCGTGTGCATTGAAGCATGCAAGCAAAGCCGCCGGGCGCATCTGCCAGACATTCACGAAGCGATGACGCCAGCGCAAGCGGCGAGTCACGCAAAAAAACTCGGTGTGGTCGCGCTGGTCGCGCATCCCGGCGGACAATCCCCCGCTCATGCGGCGCCTGTTGGTACGCCGCTCCTGCTGCTCATCGGCCCTGAAGGCGGCTGGACGGACAGCGAGACGGCTGCGATGGCCGCGAACGGCGCCAAGACCGTTACGCTGGGCGATGGCATTCTGCGCATTGAAACCGCAGCGATCGCGATGCTCGCCTGGGCGCGTTTGCGCAGTGTGTGAGCCACATTCAGAACGCGAACAGCACGTCCAGCACCTTCGCGATGATGCCCTTTTCCGTCGTGCGGCGAAGCTCGCCCTGATGGACTTTCTCGATCATCAGGTTGTGAAGCTGATTGGAAAGCACCGTGTTTGCAGCAGTAACGTCCTCGCTGCGACACACGCCGGTTACTTTCATGATGGCTTCTTCCTTGTCGGTCTTGATGTGCGTTCGCGCTTCGAGAATCAAGTTGCCGTTCGGCAACACTTCGATGACTTCCGCAGTGATGCGTGCGGTGAGATCGTCGCGTCGTCGATAGTCACCATCACCCTTGAAGTCGTTCTTGAGGTCGAGCTTCAGCTCAGGCAGATCCGTCACGCGGCCTGCACCCACGCGGAGTTGCAACAACTCCGACAGATCAAGCTGCGGAAAGCGAGTGATCTTGCCATCCATCTTGTACTGCTTCTTCGTATCAAGCTCCTGTGAGCTGCGCGCCTGGCTTTGCTCGCGCACGATGATCTGCACGAGATCATGCTGCTGAATGGTGCGAGGCACAGGCGGCGCGACAGCGAACAGGCTCACTTGCCGCAGTGCATGAGGCGGGCCGTCTTCCTGAGGCGCCGCAGGCGGCGACTGCCGCACGAGGAGCGAACTGCTGGCAGCATCGCCTTCACCCATCGCTGCAGAAATCGGAAGAGCGATGATCCATACGGCGCACAACATTCGATTCAACATGATGCAATACCTGTTCAAGGGTTAACTGACTGCTTACTGCGATGCGTGATTTTCGCGGCCGCGCGTGAGGTCGAGAATGGCCTCGCCTCGGCCAGTGATGACTGCGACGAACGTATCGCGCTCGCCGAGTTTTCTCAGCTCGATGGACTCCCCGAGCGCACCGTCGCTTCGCGCTTCGGCCTGGAGTTTGATGACCGCGCCGCCAACAAGACATCGCACAGTGATCTGCTCGCCTCGACGGACGATGTTCTCACGGCGCACATGATTGCTGCGAACAATGTCGCCCTCACGCAGTCGCACCGCCGCGAGGCGGCCCGCTGCCTCGTCAACGCTGCTGAGCAGGCCGACCTGATTCGGCGCGAGCCACTGATGCACGACTTCCACATGCTCGGCGTCGATGACGGCACCGCGATCGACGGCGTCGCGCATCACGATGACCGGCGTCCGCACCAGCGGCAGCACACTCATGCTTCGTCGCTCCGCCACGCGGCCTTCGGACCACACCCTCACGATGAGATCAACCCTCGCGCTGCGCAACGCGCCAGCAGGTTCGATCTCATATCCGACACGGCGCGTTGCGTCATCAAGTAAAGCTGCTTCGCGCTCATCAAAGGTCAGGCGAAGATCCGAAGGGTCGATCGCAAGTCCTCTCGCCATGAAGCGTGCTATTTCGCCACGCAACGTGGCTCGCTCGGCAAGGTCCGCGGCTTCCAGCGGCTGGGCAGGCTGACGGCGAGAGACGCTTTCCTGCTGTACCGCGCCGGGGATCGCTGCGGGCGTCATCGCCAGCGGCGGTGAAAGATCGCTCTTTCTCGCGCGAACAACCACAGCGCGACCATTCAACGTAACGCGCCCCCAATGCACGCCCGCCTGATCCAGCTTCGCGCGAACCTCGCGAAGTGGAATCTCAAGTGCAGCATGTGCATCGGTGATACGCGCGATCTCAAGATCGGCGAACGTCGTCGCTTCACCTGTCAGTTCTGCGATATCAGCCAGCCGAACAATCGAACCTTCCGTTGCCAATCGCACGGATGATCGCAGCACGATTGAACCGCCTGCATGGACAGCATCAGCGAGAAGCAAAGCGAGCAATACGGCTATGAATCGAATCATCGTCATCATGTGCATCCTGCGTTGGTGTTGCGGCGAGCATCCAGCTCGCGACTTACGTCATGCGGAAATCATCCGTCGTGTTAGAACCTTCTCAACCTGCCGATGGTCTGGAGCGCTTCATCCGCCGCCTGGATAGACTGGCTGTTCATCTCAAACGCGCGTTGTGTGCGGATAAGGTTGACGAGTTCTGTAACGGGATCGACGTTCGATCCTTCAAGGAAGCCCTGCCGAAGCCCGCCACGACCTGCATCAAGCGGCTCACCGATGGATGGTTCGCCCGACGCTGCAGTTTGCACGTACAGGTTTTCGCCGATGGCGCGAAGGCCCGCAGGATTGATGAACGTGGCAAGCTGGATGACTTCTAGCTGCTCCGGCTCGGCCTGCCCTTCAATGCCGACAAGCACGGTACCATCCGCAAGAATGTCAATGCCGATGGCTTCAGGCGGAACCTGAATGTTCGGCACGAGCCTGCGGCCTTGATCGTTGGCGAGGACGATTTCACCTTCAGAGTTCAACGCGAAGTTGCCTGCGCGAGTGAACGCCACGCCGCCTTCGCCGCGCGTGTCTTCCACTTGCACGACGAAGAAACCGTTGCCGTCGATCATGATGTCGAGTTGCCTTCCCGTGGCGATGGCTGAGCCTTGCCTGAAATCAAGCTGCGTACCGGAGACCTTGACGCCAAGCCCGACCGAGATACCGGTGGGGCGCTGATCGCCGTTGACGTTCTCCACGCCTGGCTGTGCTTTTTCGATGTAGAGCAGGTCTTGAAAGTTGACGCGGCTGGCCTTGAAGCCGTCGGTGCTCGCGTTGGCGAGGTTGTTCGCCGTAACATCCAGACTGGTGCTCAAGGCGCTCAGGCCTGTGGATGCAGAGTGAAGTGCGTGAATCGCCATGCGTTTCTCCTTAGCCGACGCGACCGAATGTGTTGATCGCCTGCCCCATGATGTGATCGTGGTACTGCATGAGCGTGGCGTTCGCCTGCAAGCCCTTGGACGCGTTGATCATCGCGTTCATCGCGAGGATGGGATCAACCGCGCTGCCTTCGATATACCCCTGATGCAACTCACCGAGCGCGGGCGTTCGCGTCGGCGATGCGCCTTCAGCAAAACGCAGCAGGTTATCGCCCGCCTTGCGCAGCAGCGACGGATCAGTCGGCGATGAGACTTGCAGCCGAGCGACGACTTCGCCGTTCTGTGAGACTTCACCGTTGGAATCGATCTGCACGTCAACCGTCGGATCGAGGCGAATGGGTTGATCGTTGACATCAAGCACCTTCATGCCGGTGGATGCCATCACGAGTTCGCCCTGCGCGTTCAGCGTGAAGCGGCCATCGCGCGTGAAGCGAAGATGCTCCGGCCCTGTGCCTTTACCGGTCGAGACGACGAAGAAGCCTTCGCCAGTGATGGCGAGATCAAGCGCGTTTCCAGTGCTTTGCAGGGCGCCTTGTTTGAGTTCGATGCGAGTCGGCTCGACGAAATGACCGCCGCCAAGCTGCTCCAGCAGCCACTGCGGGTCCGCAAGCGGCGCTCCGCCTTCCAGCCGCGCAGGCAGACGATCGCGCGTGATGGCGATATCGGGTTTGAAGCCGACGGTGTTCACGTTCGCCAGGTTGTTGGCGTACACATCCTGCCGATGCAAGCTGGTGAGCGCACCCGCTGCGGAAAGATACAGACCGTAGTTCATGCCACCGCCTCCCGAAGCGTCAGTTCATCCCGGCGGTTGCCCGCATCTGCTTTGTTGAGCGGTCTATTCGCCATAGGCGATCCACCGTCAAAACAATGGACCGCCTCAGCCAGTCGCGCCAGACGAATCGCGTGAGAGGCGAGTTCATCCATGGCGCAGTCGACCTCGCTGGTCTGTTCCTCGCGCCTCCGCGCTTGTTCGATGAGTGAACGAAGATACGTTCGCATGTTGGCACTCCTTGCCGCAGGCTGTGATGCAACCCGCATACCGGAGTGAAACGGTGCGAAAATCCACTATTCATTGTGTGCAGGCGATGCGCCATGCGCAAGGGTTGCCGATTGACGCGCAAGATCGATGCGCGGGAGCGCTCGCTCCATGTGCCTGAAACGGCGCGACTTCCGGTCGTTTTGTATTGGAGCCGACACGGCAGCGTCGATATTCCACAGACTGAAAGGCACACCGTCATGGACGACGCTTCCGATCATGGCTTTCTGCGCTCCGTGCGTCGCGACGAGCACGCCTGCCCTCATGTCAATCTCAACGACGATCGCTGCGGCAATCGGTTCAGCCTCGGCCGGCTCGATCAGGCGTTCGATGTGTGTTTCGGCGCGTATCGCTCGTGTCCGATGTATCACCGCATCAACGGCGAACAGGCTCGCATGAGTCCGCCGCTTATCACCATCACTCGATATGGAAGCGCCATGCCCCTTCGCCCCACGGGTACGTGAGTTTCTGACGTACCTTCGTGTGGAAGCTGGTCTCGCGCCCGCCACGCTCGAAGCCTACGGCAGAGATTTACGCGATCTGACGGATTTTCTTGTCTCCCAAGAGATTCGCGCGGTGAGTGCGGTCGAGCCGAATCATCTTGTTGAACATGTGCGCCATCTCTCTCGCGAGCGACAGATGGAAGCGTCATCCGTCGCGAGGCACCTTGCCACGATTCGCGTCTTCTTTCGCTATGTGCACGCGAACGGCATCATTCCTGAGAATCCCGCCCGCCTGCTGGAAACACCGACAAGGTGGAAACGATTGCCGGGCGTGCTCTCACCGAAGCAGATGAAGGCGCTGCTGGCCGCGCCAGCCCCGCCGCCGAAGGGACATCGATTGTGGCTGCGCGACAAGGCGATGCTCGAACTGTTATACGCAGCGGGGCTTCGCGCATCGGAACTCGCGACACTGAGTCTTTCCGATTTCAACCGCACACTGGCGGTTTTGCTGGTTACGGGAAAAGGCAGCAAGCAACGGCTCGTGCCTATCGGCGAGCCTGCACGCGACGCAACGACGCAATACCTTGAAGAACTGCGACCCCACCTCGTGCGGGCGGGCGACGGTCGCGATCAGGGACGATTGCTGCTCAGCACGACCGGCCGCCCACTGGAACGAGTGGCCGTGTGGCAGATCGTGCGCCGCCTGGCGCAGCAGGCCGGACTGCGCGACGTGCACCCGCACATGCTGAGGCACAGTTTTGCAACGCATCTTCTTGCAGGCGGTGCGGACCTGCGCGTGGTGCAGGACTTACTTGGGCACGCCGACATCGGCACGACTCAAATCTACACGCACGTCGATCGCTCGCGCTTGCGCGAAGTGGTTCGCAAACATCACCCCAGGCCATAGTGATTCAGCCCGCAGCGGGCGGCTGGACGGGTGGGCCTTCATCGAATTTCGCTTTCCCGCCGGGGCCGAGCATGCGCCGCTGCAACAGACCGAAGCCGACCGCACCGCTGATGTTGAGCGCGAGACAGAGCGCAAAGACCCAGACCCCTGCTCCGCCATGCAGATCGTTGAGCCACTGATAGACGCCGACCGCCAGCAATGGTGCGAGAAACCCGCGTATACCGGTGAGCGTTACATGCACGCCCATGTATTGCGAAGCTTTGTGTGCCGGCGCGAAATCGTGATGACCCAGGTTCCACGCGAGTACGCCGCCGCCGAACGCAAAGCCCTGCAACGTCGCGGAGAGCCAGAACCAGAGGGGCTGATGTGTAACGGCGGCCAGCAGCATTGCCGCAGCAGCGAGCACGAACGTCCAACTGTGTATGGCGCGGAAACGAATGATGTGCACGTTGTCGAGCAGCTTGGCCCATACGGGAATCGCCACGGGCATGAGCACGATGGGGATGATGCCGCTGATGAGCATGCCTTCGCGGTAGTCCATGCCGAAGATGTCGCGCAGCATGATGACAAGCGGCGCCGTGATCATCATGTTGCCCGTGCCGAAGATGAACATCCAGAACATGAACGCGCGGTAGTCGCGATCCTCGCGCAGCACGCGAAGCATCGCCAGCGGGTTGACCAACGCGCGTTTGGATGACTCCGCGCGTTCGGCGTTCAACAGCGCACGGTGGCCTCGCACGCGCAGGCCGCGATAGATGTGCGCCCCGAACAGGCCACACACCGCCGCCAACGGATAGACGATACGAAACAGTTCTTCGCGCCATCCCATCGCTTCCGCAAGGATGAAGCCGATCGCTGCGACGGCCAGCGACTGCACGGTGGCGAGTTTGCCCGCCAAGTTCGCTCGCGCGTTGCGCGGGTAGTTGGCGCGCCACACCGCGGAGCGAATCGTAACCACACCCGTCCAGCATGATTTCGCGAAAATCACGCAGATCGTCAGCATGAGCAGGCCGAATGGATTGAGCGGCACGAGCGCGATGAGCGCAACGGAAACCGCCGTCGCCAGTTTCAGCCCGTAGAGAAACTTGATCTTGTGCCGCCCGTGCGACAGAGCCGCCCAGAGGAAACTGGTGATGTTTGAGAACGCGGGTGCGCCAGCCAGAACGGCGACAGCGAAGTTGAGCCAGACTTCCGTAACGTGCTTCTCGAAGGCGATCTTCGCCATCATGCTGACGATGCCGCCTTCGACAACGCCGACCATGATGGGCAACAACGCCCACGCACCCAGCTCACGCCGATAATGCGCGCGGGTCAACTGCGGCATGGAGCGCGGGTGGAACGAACCGGCGGCCCGGCCCAAATGCCTGAATGCGTTCTGAACGGAACTCACCGGGCAAGCTTTGGCGCGAAACCCACCAATGGCAAGCCCCTATGCCCAACTGAATGTTCGGCGTTCAGCCCGATCATGAGCTTCAACAGCCGGTACCGATAACGCGCCAGACCGCACAAATCCTCGCTGATTTTCAACACTTCCTGTGCTTCCGGTGGCCATGTGCTAATTCGCGTGGCATCTTGATTGAAATGCGGCTGTCACGCCGCGAGGACAGGAGAGAAAGAGAAATGTCATATCAAGTGGGTCGAACAAGGGTGCTGTGCGCGGGCATTTTCATTGCTGCGGCGTCCATGGCGTTGGCAACGGACAATGCTTCTGCAAGTCTGTTAATTCAAGGCGATATGGCCAATAGCACCGAAGGGCTGGCCAATTTCGCAGGGAGCATCGATTACCTCCATATTGCCGGCAATCAGGGCATGCTGACCATTACGCTGACAAACACGACGGATCCGCTGGTCGGCGGATATATCACTGGCTTCGCCTTCAATATCGACAGCACGGACCCGGCTGCGATGGCAACTCTGATCGCGGAAAGTCATCCGTTTATCGGCATGGCGAATGTCAACGGCTCGCCTTACGGCGACTTTGACGCGGGTGCTGCACTCGGCGGGAACTTTCAGGGTGCAGGTGCTGCAAACACCGGTATCGGCGTGGGCGACACGGGCGTGTTTGTGTTCAACATTCTCGCAAATGACGCAGCGACTCTCTCTGAAATGAGCTTCATCGCGACACCGGGCGTGAACTTCCTCGTCCGAATGCGTGCCCTCAATGATGGTGGCTCGGACAAGGTCCCGGGGACATCCGTCCCAGCCCCCGCAGCGGCTTCGTTGCTCGTGATGGCCGGTCTGGTCGGAACGCGCCGGCGACGTGCGGCGGCGTGATTATTGCCGACGCGATTGCAGAACCCGCTTTGTCTATGTCATCGAAGAACGTCCGATTCGATATGCGAATCGGACCTTTTCTTGAGGCATGGTCATAACAAGTGACTGAGAATTGGATTCGTGCAACCTTCACAAACGCATTCAACTGTCTGATAAGAGCAGGCACCGATACAGACCGATCTTTGACAAAACAGAATCTGCTTGCGACATGGCACGAGTGCCGTGCGTATTGCATAGTTGTGGTAACGATCGCCGCTGGCGGTCTGAACTACCCCAAGGAGAGAGATTCCATGTTCAAGAATACGACCCGCAAGAGCGCCATGTGCGCTGGCTTTGTCCTTACAGCCGGTTCGCTGTTGTGCGCCACAGAAACCGCCTCAGCGAGCCTCATCATCTATGGCGACACCGCCAACAGCAGCGAAGGCCTCGGTAACTACACCGGCAGCCTCGACTACATCTACGCCGGTGGCAGCCAAGGCTGGCTTACTGTGTCGCTGACTAACACCAGCGATCCGCTCAACGGCGGGTTCATCACCGGCTTCGCATTCAACATGGCCAGCACGGATGATTCCGCCGTAGCGATGCTGATCTCCGGCAGCCATCCCTTCACTGGTATCACGAACGCCAATGCCGCGCCCTACGGCGTGTTCGACGCCGGCGCTGCACTCGGCGGAAACTGGATCGGCGGTGGCAGCCCGAATGCAGGCATCGCAGTTGGCGATACGGGCGTGTTCGTCTTCAGCATCCTCGCGTCCGACGCCATGAATCTTGCTGCGGAGAGTTTCATCGCAGGCCCCGGTTACGGATTCATCGTTCGAATGCGCGGCTTCGCCGATGGCGGCTCGGACAAGATTCCGGGCACGACCGACATGCCCGTCCCTGCACCCGCCGCTGCCTCGCTGCTGGCGATCGCAGGACTCGTCGGCTTCCGCCGACGACGATCGGCGTAACACGCCTGATACAACTCCGCATTCACTGACTCGCAATGAAAAGGCCCGGTTCATCATGAACCGGGCCTTTGTGCATTTCAGGGGTTCGATTCTGATTTACTCGCACGCGCCCCATGCGCCAAGCAGAATCAGTAGGTCCTGCACATCCACCGCGCCGGAGCTGTTGAGGTCTTCCGGGCAATCCACGCACGGTCCCCATGCGCCGAGCAGGATCAAGAGGTCCTGGACATCCACCGCACCGGAGTTGTTGAAGTCGGCGGGGCAAGTCGGCTCCTTCACCGGCTCACAGGAGATGTTCAACACACCGTTGCCCGTGATGCCCGTGTGGCCACCGATGCGAAGCACATACGTTTCACCTTCCACCACGGGAATCGTGAGGATGGCGCGCGTGCTGCAGCCTGCAGTATTGCAGTAGAGCACTTCGCCCGAACCGCTTGGGCAGACGGCATAGATGCCGAGCTTCGCGGGGAATGAGCTTGCGCAGAGGTCAACCGTCAGGTTGCCGGTGCACTCTGCCGTATGAGTGAACCACACGTCATTCTGAATCTGGCTGTCGCCAAAGAAGTCGCAGTTCGCGGGTTCATCGGGGCCGGTGGTGGTGGCACCCACGTTGGAGAAGTTCGTAATGCCCGAACCGACCGCGAGGGCGCTCGCACAGGTGTCCTGCGGGTGCGCCGGCTCAGCCAGCGTGATGATCTTGTACACGCTGCCGCCGAGCGTGGTGATGTACATTTCGCCATTGGCGTCGAGGCCGTAGGATGTGGGATTGGTGATCGTGCCCTGTCCAGCGGGCGGCGTGAGCTCCGTGGTGCGGTTCTGCAGGTTCGTCACCGAGCCGCCGACATAGCTGAACGACCAGAGCTGGCTGGAGCAGTAGTCTGCAAAGAAGTATGTGCCGACCAGCGTTGGAATGGCGGAGCCGCGATAGACCTCGCCACCGATGACGGCACAGTTGGGGTTGCCCGAGATGCCGTACACGTGCACGGGATTGGTGAGCAACGGGCTGCTGCATGTGCACCCGCTGAGGCCGGTGCAGTTGTTGCCTTCCTTGCATCGCCAGCCGTAGTTTTCGCCGCCCGCGCTGGTGCCGGGCTGCACGTTGATTTCTTCCCACGCGTTCTGGCCGACATCCGCGATGTAGAGATCGCCATTCAGTGAATCGAATGCGCACCGCCACGGATTGCGAAGGCCATACGCCCAGATTTCATTGAGCGCGCTGGGGACACTCACAAACGGATTGCTGGCGGGAATCGCATACGGGCTGCCGCCGTCCACATCGATGCGAAGCATCTTGCCAAGGATGTTGCCGAGGTTCTGCGCACGGTTACCGGGGTCATTGCCGCTGCCGCCGTCGCCCATTGCGATGTAGAGGTAGCCGTCTGGACCAAAGGCGAGCCAGCCCGCGTTGTGGTTTGTAAACGGCTGAGACACCGTCATGATGTCGAACCCTGATGATGCATTGGCAACGTTCGGATTCGCCGAGACGGTGTAGCGACGAATGACGGTTGCGCCCGCGGAGTTCGTAAAGTTCACATAGAAGTAGCCGTTGTTGGCATAGTTCGGATGGAACGCCATGCCGAGCAAGCCTTGTTCGCTCTGCGTGGAAACGCCGCTGATCGACAGGAACGGCGTGGCGAGCAATGTGTTCGTGTTGAAGTCGAAGATGCGGATGCGGCCAGTGGAACCGGAACGCTGCTCAACGATAAAGATGCGCCCGGTGTCGCCCGGTGCGTGCGTAACCTGCACTGGCCGCACAAGCCCGGTCGTGATGCGCACCGTGCCGATCGGCTCGATGCCGACGCCAGCGACGCTGCCCTCGCCACCGCCTGATCGCTGCGCGAGAGCCTCTGGAACAAACACGCCGACACTGGCGACGACAGCAAGCACAGCAGCAGTGCGATTCAACATCGTTGGATTCCTTTTCTTCCTTCTGATCTCTCTTCCAACCTCGCGAGCGGACGGACACACAACCTGCACCCGCCACTGCCCCGCCTGCCACTCAAGATAGGGACCGCCCTAACCCGTGGCAAGACATATCCGCCAAGATGGCGCGGAAACATCGGTCCCTCATGCACTCTTCTTCTCGGCTACATCCGCAGGAAACACCCGTCCGGATGCCTCAAATCTCAGTTCATCCACCGCTGCGAAGCCGCGCATCCCGCATCAGACGCCAGCGACGCAGCATGCCCGTGCCATTCATCGTCAACAATCGATCTGAGACAAAATGGACTCGTCGACGACCCTCGATCCCCGCACGAGCTGCAAGATCGAGCACCCACGTCCGATATTCTTTCAGAATTGCCATCTCATCGACCCCGGCGTCCGCGCGTCTTTGAATGAACGCCCAGTGTTCCATGACCGCTTTCCTGGTCGCGGCCAAGTGCGATCTGGCATTCTCAACCGCGCCGAAGTGGGTGAGGTAGAGCCGGCGCGGGGAACGAGCCTCAAGCCGCGACAGGCTTTCGAGCCACGCTGCCTCATCAAACTCCGGCGGCGGCGTGGGGAGCGAGATAAACGCCTCGCCCGGCACACCGGGCACGATCATGCCCGCGGCATCCCCGGTGAAGCACACGCGCTCGCCATCCTGTTCCACCTCGAAGGCGTGATGATGCTTTGCATGTCCCGGTGTGGCAATCGCGCGGAACTCCAGCCCCGCAACATTGACAACATCGCCATCGCGCAAGGCGTTGACCCGTGAAGCCTGCACGGGGCGCATCCTGCCCCACAGCCGTTCCATCTCATCGCCGTAAATCAATTCCGCACTCGCGAGCAGCTTGGAAGGATCAACCAGATGCGGCGCGCCGAATTCATGCACGTGAACCATCGCACCATGCTCGGCCAGCCATCCTGCTGCGCCTGCGTGATCGAGATGAATATGCGTTACCAGCACATGTCGCACATCGCGCGGAGCGACGCCGTGCGCTGCCATCGCTTCGCGCAAGGTGTCGATGGTTGATGCAGGGCCGGCTTCAACAAGTGCGGCTTCGCGCTGTCCGATGACGAGAAAACACGCGATCGACCCCGGCACGTCGAGATACTGCACATCAAGCGTATGGATGCTCGACTTGCTCAATTCTTGGGTGAGCCTGATTCAACGGGATGGCCCGCGCTGCGCCACATGCGAATACCTCCGCGAATCGTGCGCACATCGTGACCGAGTTCAAGCAGCGTCTTGCTCAGTGCGTCAGCACGCACACTGTTGAAGTCGCCGCCATACACGACAAGCACGTCATACTCTCGCAACCTGCGGCTCTCATCGCGAGCGGATTCAATCGGCATGAAGATCGCGCCAGGCAGGCGCGCTTCGAGATAGTCCGAATACGGCCTCGCGTCGAGGTACGCGGTTTTCACTTCGCGCCCCATGCCAAACGCGCCGCGCCGCCCCTGCGGAACGGCAGCCGCCTCATCCGCATCGATGTACACGATGCTCCTGTCGCTGGTCTTCGTCGCCGTGCAACCCGCAACGCTCACCGTCATTACAACAGAGAGTGCCAGCAGCACCATGACCATGCCTCCCGAACTCGTTACAAACTGTCTCATTGCGCGTACTCCTCCATATTCGCGGGAATCCTCATGGCGGCCCCACCCCGATTCTCAGGGGCAATACCGGCCCTTTCCGGTAGGAATGGAATAGGATGTCCATAGGCTGCGTTTTTCAACTGTAGCCTCAGGATACCGCCCAACGCAGCGGAAGTGGCTGTTCGGGGCCTGCAAACGGCTCTGTTTGTGAAGTCATGCGACACAGTTCCTTCATCCCGACGGCAGGTCTCGCGGTGGCAGTCGCTCTTACTGCCGCTGCGCCAGCTCAGTTCACGCCGCTCGGCCCCGGTTCGCCTCGACAGCCTGCCCGCGCCGCTGCTGATGTAACCGAAGTTCGTCTGGAGACGGATGTCGCTCGCGTGCTGCCAGGCTCGACGTTTCATCTGCTTGTTGTGTTCAAGCCGCGAGAAAAGTGGCATCTGTATTGGAAGAACCCCGGCGCAGGCGCAGCGGCGCCTGAGGTGAGCGTGAAAGCGCCGCTTGGCTTTGAGGTCGGCGAGATTCGCTGGCCGAGGCCGAAAGTTCTTTCCAGCGCGGTCGGCGACATGTATTGCTATGAAGGCGAGTTTGCACTGTTCATTCCTATCACCGCGCCGGATTCGATTCGAGACGGTGCCGTCATGCTCAGCGCGGATATCTCGTGGGCGGTGTGCGATGATGATGTGTGCCTGATCGGCAACGTCTCGCGACAGACGACCATCGAAACATTCGGACCAGTGATTCCCGGCGGGGAAACCCAGCCCCGACTTTCACCGCTCGCAGTCAAACACGCAGCCCGTCTGCCAATACAGGTCAAAACTTCAGATGACGCGAAAGCGACTTTCGAGAACGGCACGCTGACGATCACTGGCCCGGCACACGGGCGTAGCGAAGCTGCGTTCTTTCCCAACGGCGCGGCTGGCGTAACCTACAGCAAGGTCAACATCACCTTTGCGGACAATCGCTTCACCGCCATCGTCGATGTTCAGCTCAACCCACGAAACTTTGGCCGCCGCCAACCGGCGATCGGCGGCCTTGTTGCGCTCGGTACGAAGCTTGATGATCCGGGCTATGAGGCGGAAGTTCCGCTTCCCTCTCTCTCCTCTTCGCTCGGACCTGTGAATACGATTGAACCATCGCCTACACCCTGAACAAGGAGAACTTTCTGATGAAAACAACGATCAAAATGCTCGCACTCGGCATCACGGCTGCACTGCTCACGGCTGCTGCGGTGGAGCCACCAGCCATCAGCGACAAGGCCGCTGATGACAAGGCGACGAAGAAGGTCGCCAAGGTTGGCGAGGCCGCGCCGGACTTCGTCCTCAAGGACCTCGACGGCAAGGAATACAAGCTCAGCGACTTCAAGGGCAAGACCGTTGTGCTCGAATGGTTCAACGGCCAGTGCCCCTATGTCGTCCGCCTGCATGAGCGAGGCGCACTCAAGGGCTACGGCAGCGAACTGAACAAGAAGGACGATTACGTCTGGCTCGCCATCAACTCCAACGCGCCAGGCACGCAAGGCGCAGGCATCGAGCTGAACAAGAAGCTCGTTGAGAAGTTTGAGATTCAGTATCCCGTTCTGGTTGACGAAGACGGCAAGGTCGGCCGCCTGTACGACGCCCGCACCACGCCCCACATGTACATCATCGCACCAGATGGCAAACTGGTGTATGCAGGCGCGATCGACAATGATCCGCAGGGCCGCCGTAACGACAGCGACGACTACGTCAACTACGTCAAGCAGGCGCTGGATCAACTCCGCAAGGGTGAATCCGTATCGCCCGACACCACCCGCCCGTACGGCTGCAGCGTGAAGTACAAGAACTGACGCTTCCGCCACGCTTCGACAACTGATTTCCATTGACCCGAAGCCCAGGGATGATCTCCCTGGGCTTCTTCTTGCGCCATCAGCTCATGAGCGTTTGACCCGCCATCTCAATAGGTTGAGGCAGGTTCATCAGTTGCAGCACGGTCGGTGCGATATCCGCCAGCCTGCCGCCTTCGCGCAATCGCGCACTGCGGAACCGCTCATCCACCACAAACAACCGCACGTCATACACGGTGTGTGCAGTGTGTGGCGAGTCGGTCAGCGGGTTCCACATCTGTTCCGCGTTGCCATGATCTGCGGTAATGACCAGCGCCCCGCCAACGGCGAGCGTCGCCTCGACAATCTCACCCACACACAAATCGACAACTTCCACGGCTTTCACAACGGCATCCAGCTTCCCGGTGTGTCCCACCATGTCCGGGTTGGCGAAGTTGACGACGATGAGCGGTTCGCAATCCGGCGCGGCAAGCCGAGCAAGCACAGCATCGCGCACGCCATGTGCGCTCATCTCCGGCTTCTGGTCGTACGTGCTCACATCCTGCGGGCTTGACACAAGCTCGCGTGTCTCGCCGGGGAAAGGGTCTTCCCGATAGTCATTGAAGAAGAACGTTACGTGGGCGAACTTCTCCGTCTCCGCGCACCGGAACTGCGTCAGCCCGGCATCCGCAACAACTTTGCCAAGAATGTTCGCCATCTTCGGCGGCTTGTGGAATGCGATCGCACTCACAGGCAGACCCGCTTCATAGCCCGTCATCGCGCAGAAATACAGATTCTGCAGCTTCTCGCCACGATCGAATCCGCCATGGAGCACATGATGCCACGCATCGTCATCAAGCACGAACGCCTTGGTGATCTGCCGAGGTCGATCGCCACGGAAGTTGAAGAAGATCACACTGTCGCCGTCTTTGACACGGTGGCCAGTCGGCAGCAGCGTCGGCGTGATGAACTCATCTCCCGTTCGGCTGGCGTCCGCGGGGTCGTTGTAATACTCATGCACAGCGTCCATCGCACTGTCCGCATGGTGAGGCGGCTCGCCGACTCCCCGTCCGGTCAGGCAGCGATATGCCGCCGCAGTGCGCTGCCACCGATGATCACGATCCATAACGTAGAACCGCCCGATGACGGATGCGATCTGCGCGTAACCGGCCAGTTTCTCTTCAAGTCGTTGAATATAGCCCGGCGCGGTGGTCGGCCCGACATCGCGCCCGTCGGTGATGACATGCACGACGAGACGCTCGCCGGGGAAGTTCAGCTTTCGCGCAAGATCGATGAGCGCGAAGAGATGTTCGATATCGCTGTGAACCTGCCCGTCGGAGAGCAGCCCGAGCAGATGGGCGCATCCGCCCGTCTGTTGCGCATGTTCGAACGCGCCGATGAGCGCGGGGTTGGTGAAAAACGACCCATCGCGGATCGACTGTGTGATCCGCATCAGTTCCTGATTGACGATGCGGCCCGCGCCGATGTTCTGGTGGCCAACTTCCGAGTTTCCCATCGTGCCGGGTGGCAGGCCCACATCCTCACCACTCGTATGAATCAGCGTGTTTGGCCAGTTCGCACGCAGCGCATCATCCACTGGGGTCGAGGCGATCTTCGTCGCATTGAACGCATCATGTTCAGGATTGGGATTCTCACCCCAACCGTCGCGAATGATGAGCACAACCGGCGGTCGGCGCGATGAAAGACTCGACATGACGGAATCATATCGCGCCGCATCGCTCTCCCCTTGTGTTCCGTTCATCCGCACCCTATCCTCATCACATGCGGACTGCATCAGGTAACCGTGCCGCCGCCGGGAAGGCTCCAGGAAGCGCCTCACATGTCGCCCCTGACGGCGTGCCTGACGAGATGACGTTGAAGCAACGCTATGACAGCGTGCGCGAACGCATTGCCGCCGCAGCGCGGCGCAGCGGTCGCAGGCCGGAGGACGTCGTCCTCGTCGCCGTTACCAAGTTTGCATCCATGGATCAGATTCGCGAACTGATCAAGCTCGGCCACATCGACTTCGGCGAGAACCGCGTGCAGCACCTTGTGCAGCGGGCCGCGCAGGTTGATGAATATCTCCATCGCCACCGCCAGATGCCCGGCAGCGGCGAGCCGGACCTGCCCGAGCGCGTGCGCTGGCACATGATCGGCCACCTGCAGCGGAACAAGGTGCGCAAGGTGATGAGCCTCGTGCGACTTGTTCATTCCGTCGATTCGCTTCGCCTTGCAGAAGAAATGCACGGCTACGCAGCCCGAATCGAAGAGCCGGTTGAAGTGCTCGTGCAGGTGAATACATCAGGCGAGCGGAGCAAGTTCGGCATCGCCCCCGCTGCTGCGGTTCACCTCATCGAGCAGATCGAAAGCATGTTGAGCCTGCGCGTGCGCGGCCTGATGTGCATGGCTCCACTGGTGGACACTCCTGAACAAGCGCGACCGACCTTCCAACGGTGCCGAGAACTGTTTGAAGAAATCCGCCGCTCTGCGCCGGGTGGTGTTTCGCGCGAACGATTCAACATCCTCTCAATGGGCATGACCAGCGATTTCGAGGTCGCTATTGAGTGCGGTGCGAACATCGTGCGGGTCGGCTCGGCGATTTTCAGTGAACGCGAGGTGGAAGAAGAGCCCGCCGAGCCGGATTCCGAGGCGTAGTTGCAGGCGAGCCTCACTTTGCTGCACCCTTGACGTAACAAAAAGGGAGAGGCGGCACGCTGGCTTCTACAATGACAACATGCTTCGACGAATCGCCAGGTCCGTCCTGCCGAGACCGATTCGCCACGCGCTTCTCAACATGTATGCGCGGATGAATCCGGTGCCGACTGCGGAAGGCTGGGATCGCCACGCGCGTTTTTCGCGGTATGCGGTGGGCGCGGGTGAAGGCAAACGGTTCGGCGACCAATGGACGACGCCCGCAGCACTCGGCGCAGTCGGGGTAACGCCTGAAGGATTCATGGATTACCTCGATGAAACGATGATTCGGCCATACTTCGAGCCGGGCGGCACCGTGCTTGAAATCGGCGCAGGTGGCGGGCGGCTCACTGCAATTCTGCTTCGCTCATGCGACCGAGTCATCGCAGCGGACACGGGCGCGACGATGATCCGCCTGTTGCGCGAGCGATTCGGCGACAATCCGAGGGTCGAGTACATGAAGTTGGATGGCAACGGCCTTACCGGCATCGCAGATCGCTCGCTGGACAAAGTCTTCTCGTACGATGTGTTCGTCCACTTGATGCAATGGGATATCTATCAGTACTTGATTGAAATCCGCCGCGTGCTGAAACGCGGCGGGCGGGCGATTCTGCATCACGCGAACATGTTCTCCGAGCTGGGTTGGAAGGAGTTCGTTCATGCGGTGCCGATCAACCTGAACAAACATAAGAAGTTCGACACCTTCAGCGCGATGACGCCTGAGATGATGCGCGGTCTGGTGGAACGAGCCGGGTTAACTGTTCACGCGGTGCGTGAAGATATCGTGCCGCGCGATTGTGTAACGATCATCGAGTCGCCGCGGACGGCATAGCACCCCATTCCTCAATCACCGTCCGCTGCGTCCGTCTCAACCAGTCGGTGCGGATATGGGATGAACGGCACATCGGTGAAACCCATCTGGCGCAAGGCGAGGACGATCTTGCCTCGGTGGTGGGCTTCGTGGCCGATGAGGTAGATCACGCGCTCGCGGCCAGTGAAATCGTTGATGCGACCGGGGTGGCGGAAGCTGGCGGGCCTGTAGCTGCGGCCCATCGCTTCGCCGTCATTCGCGCGGAAGTAATTGAGCAGATGCACGCGGGTGGATTCCAGCGCGCTGAGCAGATCGGCTTTGGCAAAGTGTTGCGGCAGGTCGTCATCCGCGCTGCCGCCTTCCATGCACCATGTCATCCAGCCGTGTACGCCGTCCGCGATGTGCCAGAACTCCCACGCGAGGCTTTTTTCGGCCCCGGCGGGGATGTGCGGCAGCAGATCATCAGGCGTGCGTTTGAGCAGCTCGGCGGTCGCCTGCCGAGTGCGGCCGAAGGCGTCCAGAATTTCCACATCTGCGGGGTGCATGGCCTGCATGGTACCGGCCTGCCGGGGACGGACGGAAACACTACAATGAGCCATTCCTGCCCAACAACGGCGTTCACCGGCTTCGGCCCTCTGTATCCCTGAAACTGGTCCCTGACTACTGACCTCCTGCCAACCGCCCACTCCATGCCCTACACCATCCGTCCAGATGAAGGCTTCGACATTGATGTCGAAACGACCGAGTACCTGAACGACCGGCTCGACGCAGCGGATCGGTGGATTCTCAACTTTGGGCCGCAGCACCCTGCGACCCACACCACGCTGCGCATCGTGCTGGAGCTGGACGGCGAGCGCATCGTCCGCGCGGTCCCGCACAACGGCTATCTGCACTCCGGCTTCGAGAAGCTGGGCGAGCATCTTGATTACAACCAGTACGTTACGGTTGTCAGCCGGATGGACTACATCTCGCCGATCGTCAACGACATCGCGTGGCACAACGCGGTGGAGACACTGTTCGGCATTGAGATCACGCCGCGCTGCAAAGCGGTGCGGACGATCCTTGCGGAACTTGGCCGCATTCAGAATCACCTGCTCTGCGTTGGCGCTGCGGCACTGGACCTCGGCGCGTTCACCGGCTTCCTTTATGGCTTCAATGAACGCGAGAACATCTACGACATTCTCGATTACGTGTCCGGCCAGCGCTTCCACCCGGACTACACGCGCGTCGGCGGGACGATGCAGGATTTGCCCGATCAGGAAACCTTCCGCAGGATGGTTCGCAATTTCATCGACATCCGCATGCCGAAGGCTCTGAAGGACATCGAAACACTGCTCAACAAGAACCGCATCTTCATCGACCGGTTGCAGGGCATCGGCGTCATCAGCCATGATGATGCCATTGCGTGGAGCCTTTCCGGCCCTCTGGCCCGCGCTTCAGGCGTGAAGCGGGACCTGCGCAAGGATGAGCCTTACCTTTGCTACAAGGACAACTGGGACCTTGAAGGCGCAGAAGCGGTGAAGTTCTCCGTGCCGATCTCCACGACTGGCGACTGCCTCTCGCGGTATCACGTTCGCGTGGAAGAGATCAAGCAGTCGATTCGGATCATCGATCAACTCATCGACCGCATTCCTGCCGGGCCGATGGATACGGCGGTGGACGGCAAGGTACGCATCCCGCCGAAGGGTGATGTGTACGGCTCCATCGAAGCGACAATTCAGCACTTCGAGCTTTTCATGCACAACCGAGGCTTCGACACGCCGATCGGCGAGACGTATGCAGCGATCGAATCGCCAAATGGCGAGCTTGGGTTCTATATCGTGGCGGACGGCGGCCGAACGCCGTGGCGCGCCGCGACTCGCCCACCTTCATTCATCAACTACCAGACACTGCCGAAGATGCTCGAAGGCCACATGCTGGCCGATCTGGTGGCGGTGCTGGGATCGATTAACGTGATTGCTGCGGAATTGGATCGATGAGTTTCACCACAGAGCGCACAGAGAAGAGCGAACGGAATACATGCAAACCGTTCTTGAGTGCTCACTGATCCGTCTCTGTGGTTGCGATTTCTCAAAGCGTCTTTCTCCTCTCCGTGTTCTCTGTGTTCTCTTGGTGAATTCAAATGGCCTGGATCGTCAAACCATCTGCGACTGCGAAGTTTCCTGTCCGATCGGAGCCGTATCTCACTGCTGAGATGAAGGCGCGGTTTGAGAAGGACATCCTGCCTCGCTATGAAACGAAGCACGGCGCGCTCATGCCCATTCTGCACGAGGTGCAGCATGTGTATCACCACATTCCGTATCAGGCGATGGTGGAGATCGCCACGTTCCTGGGTCTTACGCCAGGCGATGTGCTCGACACGGTTTCCTTCTATGAAGAATTCCACACCGAGAAGGTCGGTAAGTACGTCATCGGCGTGTGCCAGTCCATCGCGTGCGAAGTGTGCGGCCACCAGGCGATTCTCGATCATGTGCGTGAGAAGCTCGGCATCGAACCGCACGAAACGACAGACGATGGCAAGTTCACGCTGCTCGCACTGGAATGCTTGGGCGCGTGCGAAGGCGCGCCGTGCGCACTGGTGAACGACGATCGGCATGACAACCTGACGATCAGCAGTCTGGATAAGATCATTGATTCACTGCCGGATTGAGAGGCGCAGTGCGCAAGAACGCCCACGGATTCGAATCCGTGGGCGTTGGGGTCGTGTCGCGGGGGGCGTTGAGGGATTCGAGTTTTCGTGATGAGTCAATCGCCCCGTAAATCCATGATGCGCAACCTCGGCGAGTTCTTCGGGCACATTCTGCACGGTGTGCGCACGGACCCTTCGAAGAAAGTCGTTCGGCACGACGTTGAGGAAGAGCAGCGCGGCGATATTACGCTGCGGCGGACGACGATTGAGGAAGTCGAACTCAAGGGCAAGCGGACTTCTTGATCGAAATCCGCGCGGAATCCTTGTGCATTCAGGTACCATGCACGTTGCCAAGTGTTGCCGCAAGAGCGGTGGCGAACTGATGCAGGAGATATGCACATGAACAAGAATTGGATGATCGTCGCAACCGGCGCGGTTTCGATCGGATTACTCACGGCCGCTGGTTGGCAGGGTCAAGCAGCCGCGGATGACGCTGCGCAGACTGCACAAGCCGCACCCGCCGTTCAGACCTACACCATCGTGCGGGGCGATCTCGTGCTCAAGACGACCCGCGACGGCCGCCTTGAGGCGGCGGAGAAGATCAAGGTGCGGCTCGTGCCGGAAGCCTACACCGGACCATTGGAGTTCACGGAAGTTGCTCGGAGCGGCGGCATGGTGGCGGCGGGTGAAGTGCTCTTCCGCTTCGATGATTCGCGGCTGGCGGAGAATCTTCGTTCCGCTCGTGAATCGCTCGACGATCAAAGGCAGCGTCTGGCTCACGCTGTCGCAGAGCAGAGTGTATTGGCTGAGGGCAACGCTCGCCGACTTGAACAGGCGGAGAAGGCGCTCATGGACGCCCGAAATTCGCTTGAAGTGTGGCAGAGCTATCAGGGGCCTCGCATGCTGCGCGCCGCAGAGCTGAGCCTGCAAAGCTCAAACAACAACGTCCACAATCAGCGCGAAGAACTCGCACAGCTTGAACTGATGTATCAGGGTACGGAGCTGGCGACGGAAACGAAGGACATCGTACTTGACCGCGCCAAGCGCGGCCTTGAGATCGCGGAAGGCTGGCTTCAGCTTTCGCACGGCGATTACACCGTAACCGTGGAGTTCAACTATCCCCGCCAGAACCGCGACACCGAAGACGCCGTGCGCTATCGCGCGGAAGAGCTGGCGCACCTGCGCATCAACTCAGCGATCGCAGAGATTCGCAAGGCGACAGAGATCGTCGGCATTGAGCGGGCGATTCGTGACGGCGAAGAGCGGTTGGCGAAACTCGAAGCCGATCAGGAGCGGCTCGTCATCCGCGCCCCCGCGGGCGGGTTGATGACCGCCAACGAATTTCAGCCGGGCGACACGGCGAACGCGCGGCAGGTGCTGACGGAGATCGTGAATCCAACAAGCAAGATGCTGAAGTTCAACGCAACCGCTGCGGACCTGCGCGTACTGCGCGAGGGTGACCGTGTACAGGTGGCGTTCCCGGATTTGCCGGAAATCGCAGCGACGGCGACGATTCGCGAGATTGCTCTGATCGGTCAGCCATCTGGTGATACGACGCATTTCCCCGTCATAGCGATTGTGGAAAGCGACAACGACATGCTGCGGCTTGGTCTGCGCGGCAGGATTTCCGCAGAGCGCACTGTACGCAACGTCGTGCTCGTGCCTCGCAAGGCGGTTACACATGAGAACGGCATCGCGTTTGTGAAAATTGCCCGCGAAGGCGACGCAGAGCCGACAAAGCGCGAAGTGACGCTCGGCGGTTCCAACGACGAGCATTATCAGGTTGTTCGCGGCCTTGAGCCGGGCGAGGCCGTGGTGCTGCCCAGCAAGGAGTGAGCGATGAACAATCGTTTCTTCACGCGCGCCGCGCTCAGCGCGATGCTGTGTGTGATCGCAGGTTGTGCTTCACCGCAGGCGACGAGCGATGCTGTATTGACAAATGCCGGGTCGGATGTAACAGCGCAAGAAACAACGTCCAGCCTCGCGCGGCATGTTGACCGACGCGCTGCGTATGAAACTGGCCTTGCGTTCCTGATCGGGCATCAGAACGCGGATGGCTCGTGGGGCACATTCGAGTCGTCGCGGCCTTATGAGATTTATCGCGGCACAGTCGCATCATTCCGCGCGTTTCGCGATGCAACTTCCGCACTGTGTGTGATGGCGCTCATCGAGCCGAGCCGGGAGAACGAGGCCGCGTGGAGCGCGCTGGTGCGCGGCGTCGATTTTCTCATCGCTGCCGAGCCGGTTGGCCGCGCGACGCCTGACGCGTTCTACGACACATGGACGCTCACCTATGGCCTGCGCGCGTACGCGCACTTGTATATGGATGATCGCTTCGCTGATCGGCGTGAAGAACTCGCCAAGGCAATCACAGGCACCATCGACCTGCTCGCGCGCCGGCAAGGCGCGGATGGCGGCTGGGGGTATTACGACTTCGGCCAATCGCTCGAACGGCCTTCGGGGTTGATGAGCAACAGCTTCAACACCGCTTCTGTATTACTTGCGTTTGATGACGCAATGCGCGCTGGGTTTGAGGTGAACAGCGCGATGATTCGCGATTCACTTCGATGTGTGGAGCGGCTGCGCCTGCCGAGCGGCGCGTTCATTTACGGCACAGGCCACCGCTGGATGCCCGGCGCGAACTTCAATCAGGTGAAGGGTTCACTGGCGCGATCGCAGCCGTGCAATCTCGCGCTCTGGGTGTTCAAGCGGGATATCTCAAAGGATCAGATCAAACAGTCGCTGAACGACCTGCGCTCGCATCATCATTTTCTCACCATCGCGTATGGCCGCCCGCGCCCGCACGAGGCGTGGTATCAGAACTCCGGGTATTACTTTTATTACGGGCATTTTTACGCGGCGACGATCGCACACGCACTGGACGCGGCGGCGGCACGCGAGTTTCTCGATTGGCAATCACAGATGGTCGCCAACCTGCAGAACGCGGACGGCTCGTGGTACGACTTCCCCATGTACGGCTACCACCGCGCGTACGGCACGGCGTACGCGCTGATGATTTTGCGGGAAGCATGGAACTACCCAACGCTTGCGTCCGTGCAATCACACTGAATAACCCGCTGCTTTTCCGGTCTTCAACGCGCTCTTTTAAGACCCTTGCGGCGGGCTAGTATCGCCTCTCCGCTCGCGATACACTGCCCATCCCATGCCCGTTACTGAACCCGTTCTCTGCAAGCGTATTCCCACTCAGCCCTGGGCCGACCCCCGGCAGCGGAAGCTCATTTCCTACGATGAGTATGTCCGCACGGGCGGCTATCAGGCCCTCGAAAAGGCCCTCGGCATGGAGCCGAGCGCAATCGTCGAGGAGGTCAAAAAATCCGAACTGCGCGGGCGCGGGGGAGCGGGCTTCCCGTGCGGGTTGAAGTGGACGTTCCTGCCACCACCTGACGGCGGTAGACGGTATCTGGCTGTCAACTGCGATGAAGCGGAGCCGGGCACGTTCAAGGATCGGCTGCTGTGCGATTTCGATCCGCATCTCGTGCTCGAAGGCATCGCGATTGCGTGCTACGCGTGCAGGCTCGACACTGCGTATTTCTTCATCCGCGGCGAGTACCGCCATCAGGCGAAGGTTGTCGAGAACGCGATTCAGGAAGCGTACAAGAACGGCATCTTCGGGCCGCAGGGATTGCTGCGCGGCAAGAGCAGCTTCAAGGTCGATTGCTATCTCCATCGAGGCGCGGGGGCGTACATCTGCGGCGAAGAAACCGGCCTGCTGGAAGCGATTGAAGGCAAGCGAGGCTGGCCGCGAATCAAGCCGCCATTCCCCGCGGTGAAGGGACTCTTCGGCAGGCCGACTATCGTGAACAATGTTGAAACGCTTGCAGCAGTCGGCCCAATTGTGGAACGAGGCGGCGAGTGGTGGAAAACCATGGGCTGCGCCAGTTCCATTGGCGCGCCCGGAAGTTACGGGCCAAAGCTCATGGGTGTTTCAGGCCACGTGAACAAGCCCGGCGTCTTCGAGTGCGATCTCGGCATTCCGCTGAGCAAACTCGTGAACGACTACTGCGGCGGCATGCGCGGCGGGAAGCGCTTTAAAGGCGCGATCGCGGGCGGCGTGTCGATGGGCATCCTCGGCCCGGATCAGTTTGATGCGGAAATGGATTTCGACATCGGCAGGAAGTATGACGTGATGGGCCTCGGCACCGCGTGCCCGACGATCTTCGATGAGGACACGGACATGGTCGCGGTGGCGCGCAACATCGCGCGGTTCTTCAAGAATGAATCGTGCGGCCAATGTACGCCTTGCAGGGAAGGCTCGCAGTGGATCTACAAGCTGCTGTGCAGAATCGAAGAAGGCAACGGCACAAGCAAGGACCTTGACCTCTTGCTGGAGATTGGCGGTTCCATGGGCATCATGCCCGGCACGACCATCTGCGGCCTTGCGGACGGCAACAACTGGGCGGTGCGCACGATTGTGAACAAGTACCGCGATGAGTTTGAAGCGCGTGTGAGGCCAGTGTTGGTACCGGTAACGGTTGGTGCGAGCTGATTCATCGCGGAGTGCGCGGAGGAGTGGGGAATGAAGTGCGTCGTGGGTGTTGAGGCTCTGCCAATTGTTCGACGATCGGCTTTGTGGAATGTGCGCTTTTTAGGAAGCGATGGAAGCTTCGCGGCTCGAATACCATCCTTGCTCTCCCTGCGCTCTCCGCGGTGAATCCTCATGATCCACGTCGCTGTGCTGCTGAAGCCGTATCTTGATCTCGTCCTCAGCGGTGAGAAGACGGTGGAGTGCAGGATGACGCGGCAGGCGCGGGCTCCGTTTGAGTGCGTCGAACCGAACGAGCGGATTTATCTCAAGCAGTCTGCGGGGCCGTATCGTGCCGCAGCCATTGCCGATCATGTATTGTGCGAAGCGAACCTCACGCCTCGGCGCATCGCGGAAATCAAGCGGGATTACAACGATCTGATTCGAGGCGATGATGCGGTGTG
This sequence comes from Phycisphaerales bacterium, assembly GCA_035443885.1. GTDB lineage: Bacteria > Planctomycetota > Phycisphaerae > Phycisphaerales > SM1A02 > DAOMNO01. The sequence continues at coordinate 29,162 of DAOMNO010000010.1, read as the reverse complement.
GGAGGCGAAGCGCGACAGTCGCTTCATCACGCTCATCTGGCTGCGCGATGTGCAGGCCATCGATACTGGCCCGGCTATTCGCCCGCTGCAAGGCGCAGCGTGGCTGACGCTCGAAGAAGAACCCGCGTGGCGCAAGCAACAGCCTGTCGCGCAAACTGGCGGCGGTCGCTCGGGAACTTCGCGAGGGTCAGCGACCGCCGGCGCATCGTCGTTCTTCATCGAAATCACGCCCGGCAACATTCGCAACGGCAGTTTGTATCTCACCGGCGTGTTGGATCGATTTCCCGAATGGGCGATCGGCGGGCCGAACAAGGCGGAGGCTGCGACGCCGATGACGCTAATGCTGCACGAAGGCCCGCGCGTCGAGACGGACATCGTGGGCCCGCGCAAACTGCTGCGCACGCGCATCTGGCGGAGCTGGTTCGCGCGCCACGGCGCGCAGCCGGGCGACCGCGTGGTGTTCACACCGATGGATGAGGCGACGTATTTCGTGGGATTGACGCGGCCGCGGCGCTGATCGCTTCGAATTCACCGCAGAAAACGCGAAACGTACGCGTCAGACCGTAACGGGTTGCGGTGTGGAGACGGTTTTCTTTGCTGCGGGGCGCGTCAGATGCGGGAAGTAGTCCTGAATCGCGGAGACGCTCCACGCTCCGCTGCGCAGGGCGGCGATCGCCTGCACGGTGGCTCGCGCGCCAGTGATGGTTGTAATCATCGGCACGGCGGCGCGGACGGCCATCGCGCGGATTCTTCCCTCGTCCGTGTGCGCGCCCTTGCGCGTCGCTGTATTCAGAATGAGTTGAATCTCGCCGTTGGCGATTTTGTCGAGAATATTGGGCCGCGCGCCCTCGCTGATCTTGCGCAGCACCTGCGTATCGACGCCGTGGGTCTCCAGCAGTTCGTGCGTGCCGCGCGTGGTATAGACGGTGAACCCCATGGAGACGAGTGTTCTCGCGATCTCAATGCAGTGCGATTTATCAGAATCGCGCACGGAGAGGAACACGTTGCCGGTTGTGGGCAGCGAGATGCCTGCTGCCATGTGCGCCTTGGCGAATGCGACGGGCAGCGAGCGATGAGCGCCCATCACCTCACCTGTTGAGCGCATCTCCGGGCCGAGGATGACATCCACGCCGGGGAAACGGTTGAACGGGAAGACCGGTTCCTTCACCGCGTAGAAGCCTGCATCGGGCACTTCCTGCACGCCGAGTTCATCCAGCGTCGCGCCCATCATCACCTTCGCTGCCTGACGCGACCACTGCACGCCCTTGGCCTTCGCCACGAACGGCACGGTGCGCGAGGCGCGGGGGTTCACCTCGATGATGTACACCTGCTCGTCCTTCACGGCCATCTGCACGTTCATCAAGCCTCGCACGTGCAGCCGCTCCGCCAGCTTGCGTGCGTGCGACTTGATCTGGTCGACAATCGAACGCGGCAGGGAGTATGGCGGGATGGTGCAGGAAGAATCGCCCGAGTGCACACCCGCTTCCTCAATGTGTTCCATCACGCCGCACACGAGCGCCTGCGGCTTCGCGCTCGTGCAGTTGATCTGCTTCGGCGCCGTTTTGGCGTCTGGCGTGTAGTCTGCGATCACATCAACATCGATCTCAATCGCTTCAGAGAGGAACCGGTCGATGAGCACCGGCGCGTCGGCAAGTTCAGAAACATCCACAGCTTCGCGCATGTAGCGGCGAAGCGAGGTTTCATCGAAGCACGTTTCCATGCCACGACCGCCCAGCACATAACTGGGGCGAACGAGCACGGGATAGCCGATGCGGCCTGCGATTTCGACGGCTTCTTCAAGCGAGTGCGCGATGCCGCTGGCGGGCTGCTTCATGCCCAGTTCATCAAGCATCGCCTTGAATCGGTCGCGGTCTTCTGCCGCGTCAATGGACGCAAGGCCGGTGCCGATGAGCGGCACGCCCGCAGCAGTGAGACCGTGAGCAAGGTTGAGCGGCGTCTGCCCGCCGAACTGCACGATGCAGCCGACCACCCCACCGCTGCGATGCGGCACGTCGACGCCGCCGCCATTGAGCCGCTCCATGATATTCAGCGTGTCTTCAAGCGTGAGCGGCTCGAAGAAGAGAAGGTCGCTGGTGTCATAGTCAGTCGAAACCGTTTCCGGGTTCGAGTTGATCATCACCGACTCATAGCCCATTTCGCGGCACGCGAACGATGCCTGGCAGCAGCAGTAATCAAACTCAATGCCCTGCCCGATACGATTCGGGCCGCCGCCGAGGATGATGATCTTCGGGCGCGGTGTGATGCGGATTTCGTCATCACAACGCGAGCCGGATTGTTTCAATTCGGGCTTCGCCGGGTCGGGACGACCTGGCTCACGGTACGGCGCTTCGTATGTGCTGTAGTAATACGGCGTTGCTGCTTCAAACTCCGCAGCGCACGTGTCCACCAGCTTGTACACCGGCTCAATCCCAAGCTTTTTGCGATGCGCCCGCACTGCGAGGATCGTCGTTGTCTTGACATCACCCAGATACAGATTCGCAAGCTGTGCATCCGAGTATCCGAGCTGCTTTGCGCGGAAGAGCGTCTCGCGAGGTACATCTTCCAGCTTCACATACTGCGTCAGCTCATCCTCGAACTCGACAAGCTGCTTGAACTGGTCAAGGAACCACGGGTCGATTCTCGTGAGCTCGTGCACTCGCTCAATCGACCAACCCATTTTGAATGCGTAGCGGATGTAGTAAATCCGCCCCTGGCTTGGCACACTCAGCTTGCGAACGAGTTTGTCTTCGGGGATGGGCCAGTCGCTCGCATCATCCTCGCTTGCTGAATCTTGGCCGAGGCCTGCACGCAGCGCACTCAACCACTTGTCATTCTTATCCAGCCCCAAACCGAAGCGCTTCACTTCCATTGAGCGGATCGCCTTCTGGAACGCTTCCTTGAACGTTCGGCCGATGCTCATCGCTTCGCCCACGCTCTTCATCTGCGTTGTCAGCGTTTCGTCCGCTTCGGGGAATTTCTCAAACGCCCAGCGAGGAATCTTGACCACAACGTAATCAATCGACGGCTCAAAGCATGCGCTGGTTGTGCCCGTGATGTCGTTGCGCAACTCATCCAGCGTGTAGCCGACAGCGAGCTTGGTGGCGATCTTCGCAATAGGGAAGCCCGTCGCCTTGGACGCCAGCGCGGAACTGCGCGAGACGCGCGGGTTCATCTCCACCACGACCATCTCACCGTTCTTTGGGTTCACCGCGAACTGCACGTTCGAGCCGCCCGTCTCCACGCCCACAGCTCGCAGAATATCGAACGCCGCATCGCGCATGCGCTGATATTCCTTATCCGTGAGCGTCATGATGGGCGCAACCGTGATTGAATCGCCGGTGTGGACCCCCATCGCATCAATGTTCTCAATGCCACAGACAATGATGCAGTTGTCATTCTTGTCGCGCACGACTTCCAGTTCGTACTCCTTCCATCCGAGTACGGACTGATCGATCTGCACTTGGCGGATCATCGACGCATCAAGGCCGCGGCGCACGATGTCCTCGAACTCATCGCGGTTGTAGGCAATGCCGCCACCGAACCCGCCGAGCGTGAACGCGGGGCGGATGATGGCGGGCAGGCCGATCTCCTTGAGAAACTCCCACGCCTCGTCCATCGTGCCAACCGACTTCGCCAGCGGCTGCTTGAGACCGAGTTCTTCAACAACGCGACGGAACTCTTCGCGGCTTTCTGCACGATAGATCGCATCGCGGTTCGCGCCGATCATCTCAATGCCGAACTCATCAAGCGTGCCGTCGTCGTGCAGCTTGCACGCGCAGTTGAGCGCGGTCTGCCCGCCGAGCGTGGGCAACAGTGCATCAATGGGCGTGCCAAGTGATCGCTCACGCTCAATGATCTTCCGGACCGCTTCGGGTGTGATGGGTTCGATGTAGGTTCGATCCGAGAACGCCGGATCGGTCATGATCGTTGCGGGGTTTGAGTTGACGAGAACAACGCGGTAGCCCTCTTCGCGAAGGGCCTTGCACGCCTGCGTGCCTGAATAGTCAAACTCACAGCCCTGGCCGATGACAATCGGGCCGGAACCGAGGATCAGGATCGTGTGCAGGTCATCACGTCGGGGCATTGAAGGGCGGGATGTCGAAGCGTCAGCACGTCAAGACATCAAAATGGGGACGATCGGGGTCGCTGCGCACCGCGGTCGGCGCAAACTTCTCAGAGGATAGCCGCGAAGAGGGAAACGCTCAATCACGACAGAACTCTGCCGACTCCCGTGAAGTCCTCATGGAACGAAAAAGGTCGGCACGAGCGCGACGCCCAACCGCATACGCGCGAGCAGTTTGTGTGGGTACCGAGCGCAGTTCAGTGGCGCACACTCCAGACTCGGGCATGGATGGAAAAGCACCCCAAAATCATCTGAGTATGATCGGATTTTGTTTGGATGATGTCCAACCGTTCTCGCTGGCAATCGCTTGGCGATCTGCTACACTACGGGGCTTCCCTGAACGGCCGTCGCGGATGGTATGCGACGCCTGCCGGGGGCTGGAGTTTTGCCATGAGCGATGTGATTGCACCACTCAAGACCGTTACCTTCACGATCACCAAGACGCCCGAGCGCACTGCGGACATCAAGACGATCCGCCGCCTGATGCGTATGCAGCCGCAGATTCAGCGCGGCCTCGGCAAGCTGGCGCGCCGTCGCAAGCAGAAGGACAACGTCACCTACATCCGCGCAGGCGTGGAGTGGACGCATCGTGCAAAGACGACGAAGCTCACGCAGGTGAAGGCGGGCGAGACATTCACGCTGACCCTCACGCCGCACATCCTGCCCGACGTTCGCAGCGTTGAAAAGTTCCTCAAGGCCAAGTCCGCTGCGTAATCCGGCACGATGCGCTTGGCGCCAAGCACACACGAATCTTCACCATCATGCAACAAGCGACCCATATGGGTCGCTTGTTTGTTTCGTGACATGCTGAACTGCGCAGCGCGCGATGTGGCGATTCAGTTCAGCCCCAGTTGGCCAGCAGGATCAGCAAATCCTGCACATCAACTGTGCCGGAGTGGTTGAGGTCAGCGGGACAGTCGCCTGACTTCGGACAGTTGCCCCACGCGCCGAGTAGAATCAGCAGATCGAGCACATCAACGAGACCGTCGCAGTTGAGGTCCGCGAGCGCACAGGGCGGTGTGACGCAGGCATCCCAGCGCGCGATGCGATTGGCAGGCTGCCCACCAACGATGTTGAAGGAGCCGCCCACGATCAGGTCACTACCCCATTCCGCAAACGAGAAAACCGAAGCATTCACCCCGCTGTCCATAGCATGCCAATGCGATCCGTCCCATCGCGCAACATGGCCAACTGGCTGACCGCCCGCAGTGGTGAAAATGCCTCCGGCGATCAACTCGCCGTTGAATTCCGTGAGTGACTGCACCGCGCTGTTCATCCCGCTGCCCAAGGCGTGCCACTGTGAACCATCCCAGCGCGCAATGCGGTTTGAACTTGCAGGCAGCCCACTTCCACTAGAAAAGAATCCGCCTGCAATCAGATCGCCGTTGTACACCGTAAGTGAGAACACCACGCTGTTCAGCCCCCCGCCGAGGCTCTGCCATTGCGATCCATTCCACCGCGCAATGCGATTCACGGTTATATGCGGATTCAATGCGACGGAAAAACTCCCACCCACAATCAGATCGCCGTTGTACACGGCAAGTGAAAGCACCGAACCATTCACCCCATTGCGCAAGGCATTCCATTGCGAACCATCCCATCGTGCGACGCGGTTGACCGTTTGCCCTCCTGCTGTGGTGAAGTCGCCTCCGGCGATCAACTCGCCGTTATGCACCACAAGCGACCGGACCGTATCGCTCATCCCGCCACCTATGCCGTGCCACTGAGAGCCGTCCCATCGCGCGATGAAGCTCACCGCCTGACCGCCCGCGTTAGCGAAACCGCCGCCAGCAATCAGGTCGCCATTGTGTACGGCAAGCGAATACACCGGACCGCTCATCCCACCACCCATGGCGTGCCAATGCGAGCCGTCCCAGCGTGCAATACGGTTGACGGGCTGACCGTCTGCGGTTGTGAAGAGACCCGCGACAATCAAGTCGCCGTTGTACACCACAAGTGACCGCACTGTATTGTCGATCCCACTGTCAACGGGATGCCACACTTGTTGACAGTTCGCGTTCGCTTTATTCCATGAAAAGAGCGCGCCACACAGCGCCATCGTCACGCTCATGACATGACACGTTCGATGCAATAACCGCATGTTGTTCATCCTCCACAAGACCGATGACCAAGTTTCACGCAACTCGCGGTGCGAATTGTCGAACACAGATTTGGGCCTGTCCGGATCGTAATGGGCAAATCCGCAAACTCCAAGATTTGTTTTGAGTTGGAATGCCACAACATGGCTTCTTTGCACCCTGTGCCTTGTTGGATGCGAAAAACCCCCGGTCAGTGACCGGGGGCTTCATAGAACTTGCAATAACTTGTAATCGACCGACCTTACGCCTTCGCCAGCACAGCATCCTTCAGGCGGTCCGGCATGAGTCGGTACGCTGCGGGTTCCATCGTGCTGGTCGCGCGGCCCTGCGTCATGCCACGAAGCACCGTCGTGTAGCCGAACATTTCCGACAGCGGCACTTCCGCCGTGATGATGCGGGCGTTGCCGCGCAGTTCGGAGTCGTTGATCTGGCCGCGACGTGAAGCAAGGTCGCCCGAAACGGATCCGAAAAATTCGTCCGGCGTAACGATGGTGACCTTCATGATCGGCTCGAGCAGCGCGAGACCCGCGCGGGTGCACGCCTCGCGGAAGGCCAGCGCACCGGCCTGTTCGAAAGCGACCTGCGAGGAGTCAACCTCGTGATACGAGCCGAAGACGAGTTCGACCTTGACGTTCTGCACCGGGTAGCCACCCAGAATGCCTGCGGACGCAGCGCTGCGCACACCCCATTCGACAGACGGAATGTACTCGCGGGGAATAACGCCCTGACTGATGGCGTCGATGAACACGATGCCGTCCTTCATCACCATCTTCTGTGTGGCGAGCTGCTTCTCCGTCAGGGAGGCGTTGTGGGCTTCGACTTCCTCAGGCGTGATGGGCGAGACGTTGATGACCGCATCGCCGAACTGACCGCGACCGCCTGTCTGCTTGACGAACTTGCCACGCACATCCTTGGCAACGCCCGTGATGGTTTCGCGGTACGAAACGCGAGGCGTGCCGACGCGAACGTTGATCTTCATATCACGGACGAGCTTGTTCTTCACGATTTCGAGGTGAAGCTCGCCCATGCCTGCGATGATCGTCTCACCAGTTTCCTCGTTGTAGTTGGCACGGAACGAAGGGTCTTCGCGCTTGATGGTGGTGAGTGCTTCGGAGAGCTTCTTCTTGTCCTCGTTGGTGTTCGGCTCGATGGACATCGAGATCACCGGCTCCGGGAAGTCCATCTTCTCAAGAATGATCGGATGATCGGGATCGCAGAGCGTATCGCCTGTGTAGGAGTTCTTCAGGCCGATGACCGCGACGATCTGACCCGCGCCGACAGAGTCGAGCGGCTCGCGATCCTTCGCGTGCATTTCAAAGATGCGTGAGACGTTTTCTTTCTTGTTGTTGCCGGGGTTAAGCAGTCGCGTACCCTTCTCAAGCCGGCCGGAGTACACGCGCATATAGGTCAGGTCGCCGTGCGTGTCGGCAACGACCTTGAACACGAGCGCGGAGAACGGCGCGTCCTCGGTGTGAGGGCGGCTGAGCTTGACATCCTTGTCGCGAGGATCGATGCCTTCGACCACGGGAACTTCCGTGGGGTTGGGCAGGTAGTCGATGACGCCGTTGAGCAGGCGCTGCACGCCGATGTACTTGAGCGCGGAGCCGCAAAACACGGGATTGCACTTTCGAGCAATCGTGCCCTTGCGAAGGGCCGCGCGAATTTGATCCTCAGTTACGGACTTCTCGTCCTCGAGGTACTGCATCATCAAGTCGTCGTCGAGTTCCGCAGCCTTCTCGATCATCTCATGCCGCCACAACTCGGCCATGTCCCGCATATCTTCAGGAATCTCACGCTCTTCAACTTTCGCGCCCAGCTCGGAAGCATCGAAGTAGTAGGCTTTCATGCCGAGCAGGTCGATGAGGCCCTCAAAGGTCTCGCTCTGGCCCAGCGGAAGCTGAACGGCGATGGGGTTCGCGCCGAGACGCTCCTTGATCGTCTTGAAGCTGAACTCGAAGTTGGCGCCGATCTTGTCCATCTTGTTGATGAAGCAGAGGCGCGGAACCTTATAGCGATCGGCCTGACGCCAGACTGTTTCAGACTGCGCCTCGACGCCTTCTTTCGCGTCGAATACAGCAACCGCGCCGTCCAGCACGCGAAGCGAACGCTCGACTTCGATGGTGAAGTCCACGTGCCCCGGCGTGTCGATCAGGTTGATCTTGTACCACTGGCCATTGCGCTCCCACGGGCAGGTGGTGGCGGCGGACTGAATGGTGATGCCGCGCTCCTGCTCTTCCTGCAGGAAGTCCATGGTCGCGGTGCCTTCATGCACCTCGCCCATCTTGTAGTTCTTGCCTGTGTAGTACAGAACGCGCTCGGTGACGGTGGTCTTGCCCGCGTCAATGTGAGCGCAGATGCCGATGTTACGAACTTTGGTGAGGTCAACAGCCATGACGTGCTCTCTTGCCGGATGTGCGGCGTGATCGGTGCTGGCGAGCGTCGATCGAAGATGCAGTGACGTTCGCCGAAACTGAACGGACCGAGGCCCCAACGAGCCTCGGGGTGAAGATGCGTGTTATCGGTCAGATTCTCGCGAGACCTGACGATGACTTCGCAAACACTGTGTGCGAAGCCGGTTCAGGCAAAGTGTGAATCGCGAGCTTCGGTCCTGATTGTCTGGCCCGCCTTCCGTTGGGCCGGTCAGAACCGGTCTTCAACGCAAGGGGGCGTCCTCGTCATCGTCCTGCAACGGGAATCTCCTTATCCGTTGCCGACTGCCCGAAGGCAGCCGAGGCTGCGCCTGCATGTACTCTGCTCGCTTCACGCACCCACGGCGGGGGCGGAAGTTGAGAACCGGCCATTTTAGGGGTTCGGGCAACTTTGTCAATGAAAAAATATCGATCCGACGGGGTCTCCCCCACTCCCTGAGCCTTCCCCACTCTCTCGGCCCATGCCACAAATGACCTTTCCCCCTGAACCTGATCCAGAACCAGAGCGATACCCTGGGCTGATGCAAGAAAAATCTGGATGGATTCCCTCTGCGGTCGTGGTTTCGCCTCCACGTCAGCATCATCAAACCGTATCGGCACGCGGCGTGAACTGCCCCCCGGACTTCCCACGCACCTCCCGCTGCCATGCCGCCGTTCGCTCCGTGGCGTTACACATGTGCTACATGGCCCGGACCAGCCTCTCCACGGGAATGTTGAGCCGCCGGATGGCGGGTTCAATCGCTTCGAGATACCGCTTGGCATCGGTGTAATAGCCTGCTGTGGGCTTGAGTTCCGGCACCAGCCCGCCGAAGAAGCGGTTCAGCCGCAGCATGTGCAGCTCCCGCACGTACTTCGCCGTCATCGACGCAAGGGCCACCGGCAGATGGGCTTCCTCTGCATCGGGCATGAACGTAAGCGTGAGCAGTGCCCCCTCGCAATCAAGCCGGTAGCGACTCATGCGGTCGTCTTCCGCAAGAATCTGAATCTTTGCGTGAGGCCAGGAGAACTGAAGCTCCTCGCGGTAATGCGTACGCCCGCCATGACGGTCGAGAATGATGCGCGGATGCTCGCGCGGCCAGCGCCGCCGGATGATCTCGACCAATCGCATCGCAGCGCCGAAGTTCACCGTGGCTTTGTTGTTCGTTCTGGCGACCTGTGCATTGAACGCGGCGGCATCAATCGCTTCGCAGCGAATCATGCTGCATGAGACCCCCGCTCGCTCCATTGCGCGCTGGATGCGGCCGGACGCAATGGCCAACTCATCCGCAACTTGCGCCACGGGAAGCTCGCACCGCACGTCGCACCACGGTGAAGCATCGTCCTGATCCGCTGCGTTCAGCATGGAGAAGAGTTCATCATCTGAAGCGGGCAAGCGGGCCGCCGCACCGTGCGATGCGCTGAGCATTGCCAATACACCTCGCTCAAGGTGCTTCAGCGGATGCGATGTCGCGCTGGCGTTCGAGCCTTTGAGCTTTTTGGAATCCTCAATGGCGATGCGGTTCTTGGCGTCACGCCGACTTCGACACACCGCGCCATCAAGCAGCCGCCACAGGTTCGGCGCGCCTGCAGCGGGGTCGGCATCGTTCACGATGAACACAGAGCACCCGACGCACAGCGGACCGAGCAGCGGGCCGTATCCGGCTTCGTCAATGCCTGCGTACACGAGCATGGGAAACCGAATGTACCGCGCCATCGCGGGCGTGGCGAACCGCGCCACATCACATTATGTTTTCCGTACACTGCCCACCGTGACACCGCTTGAACTCACCATCCTTGCTGCGCTTGGCCTCGTTGCGGGTCTGCTGGGCGGCATGTTGGGCATCGGCGGGTCGCTCCTGATGATCCCTGCGCTGGCGATCGTGCTGGACCCGCCGCAAGGCACGAATCAACATCTCTATCAAGCCGCTGCGATGATCGTCAATGTGTTCGTCGCGCTGCCTGCGACGGTGCAGCACTGGCGCGCAGGAGCCGTGCGGTGGGATGTGGCGACGAAGATGATGCCCTTTGCGCTTATCACGATTCTGCTCGGCGTGTACGCCAGCAATCTGTTCGATGGCACGGCGCTGCGCAAGATGTTCGGCGCGTTTCTCATTTACGTCATCGTGTTCAATCTCGTTCGCCTCATCACCCGACGTGAGGAACCGGCAGCCAGCCTGCATCGAACCGGATGGATTGCCATGGGCTCTGTCGGCACCGTAATGGGGTCGCTGGCAGGGCTGCTCGGCATCGGTGGCGGCGTGATCGTCGTGCCGCTGCTGCAGCGCATCGGCAACCTGCCGCTTCGACAGTGTGTCGCCACCAGTTCCGCAACGATGGTGATCACCGCGATCATCGGGGCCACGATGAAGAATGCGACGCTTTCACAACATCTGGATGTCAAAACAGGTGATGCGGCCGAGATTTCCGCCAGCCTGCTTATCGCCGCGATGTTGACGCCGACCGCGTTCATCGGTGGCATGCTGGGGGCGAAGCTGACGCACATCCTGCCGCTGCATTGGGTGCGCCTCGCGCTCATCGTGCTCCTGATCTGGGCGAGCGCCAAGATGCTGGGCATCATGTAATACAGGCAACTGGTCTGCAAAATCACTCACGCAGGCGCCCGGCCCCACGCCATGAGAGTGTGATACCCGCCGTCTGCGTAGCACGTAGGCGGATCGCCCGGCACGCTGCGCGGCATATGCAAACCGCCTTCCACTTCCGTCATCTTGTGCCAGCGGGCTATCCAGTCGCGCTGCTCCTGATTCTCAGCAGGCTCAATGCTGCACGTGGCGTACAGAAGCCACCCCGCGCTGCGGTCGCGCGCGCCTGCGAGCAGCGGGATCGCATCGGCAATGATCTGGCGCTGCAGCTTGACCACTTCCGCGGTGGATTCACGATTGAATCGGTACTTCGCTTCCACACGGCGGGCGAGCACGCCCGTGTTTGAACACGGCACATCCAGCACAATGAGATCAGCGCGGCCTCGATGTCGCTGCAACTCCGCAAACTCAATCACCGTGATACGCTCCTGCCCTCGCGCACTCTCGCGCAGCGCGCTAAGCCTTACGGGGTCGATGTCGGTGGCGATGATCTGCGCCTGGGGATGCAGGAGCGAGAGTTGCTTTGTTTTCGTGCCTCGCCCCGCGCAGACTTCGATGATCGTTCGAGGCGGTGGGTCGATGCACTTCGTACTTGCCACCGATTTCGCTGTAGTCACATCCTGCACGCGCGCGCTGGGATGCTGCACGAGGAGCTGCACCAGTTCATCATGCGAACCGCGCCATACGAAGAAGCCCGGCACATTATGAGGCGTCAAGCTTGAATTCGACGCTGCTTCGGCGGGAACGCCTGTTACGATGATCGGCGGCTGGACGAGGTTGTGCATCGCCAGTGAATGAGTTGCCTCGAAGCCGAATGCCGCCGCCCAGTGCGCGATGAGAGCTTCCGCATGCGAAGTCTGTTGCGCAAGCAGACGCAGCGGGTCGCTGTCGAACACCGCTTCCGTGAGCATTCTCGCGCGGCCATCTTCAAGTTCGAGTCGATCGCGCTGCAACGAACTGCCCGGGGTGTGCGGCAGGATGTCGCCGCGCAGGGCAGCGACTCGCCGCAGCACGGCGTTCACCAGACCGCCCGCTTTCGGCCTCGCGTGATGTTTGGTCCAGTTCACCGCTTCATTGATGACGGCGTGGTCCGGCAATCGCTCCATGAGCAGGAGTTGAGCCGCACCGACCAGAAGTGGAGCCTGCACATTCGGCTCCAATCGATCCCAATCCTGGTCGAGCCTTGAATCAATAATCCGCGCCAACGTAAGCCACCGCCGCGCAACGGCTTGGTCAATCGCGCGAGCGAGTGCTGCGTCTCGAGGCGATAAGCCGGAAACATCAAGTGGAACAAGGTCCACATCAGGGAACTGCCCCGCTCGCACGGCAAGGCGCGAGGTTACGAGATCACGAGCGGAGACGGTGTGCTGGGTCGGCATGAAGCAAGACTGTAGCGTGTTACCGCGAACGCAGTTCTGCGGCGCGGCGGTAAAACTGACGCGCCTCGTCCAGCCGACCCATCATTTCTAGGGTCGTGCCCATCTGGTCAATCAAGCCTGCATTTTCAGGATTTTCACGAAGGGCAGCCTCAAGCACAGCGTGGGCTTCGTCAAGCATGCCACGCTGAAGATACAAGAGTGCGAGAATGCTGGGCGGCAAGGGGTTCTGCGGCTCAATCTGAATCGCCTGTTTGAGAAGCGCGATGCCTGCGTCGAATTGACCTGTCTGAAAGCGCAGCCGTGCGAGCCATGTCATGGTGGGCACATGGTCCGCCTTGCGCTGCAATCTTGCTACGCAGACTTCAATCGCCAAATCAACGCGGCGAAGATCGTCGCACCAGGTGATGAAATCGCCCAACAGTGTCAGGTAGTCGATTTCCTCGCGCAGCACCTCAGCGGTGAAGGCGAGCGCTTCATCAAAGCGATCCTGCGCAAGCAGGATCATGGCAAGGCCGCTGCAGAATCGCTCACTGCGCCCATCGCGATCCAGCGCGAGGCGTGTCAATCGCTCGGCTTCACCAAACTCACCTCGCACGGAGTGAAGCCAGCTGAGTCTTGCATCCAGCTCCGACTGGTTGAAGGGAATCAATCCGATACCGCCACGTTTGATGCTGAGCACCATGCGATATGCTGCAATTGCGCGGCGCGCATCCTCGCTGAACGGTTCCATCACGGCGGGATCGTGCTCGTTGAGAAAAACCAGCACAGGGTGTATCTGCACACGATCGTCGTAATACGTACCTATGGCCTGTGCAGCGCGCACCACACCGGAATGCGCAGTGAGCAGCACAGCGAGTGCAGCCAGTAAGGTAAAGACGGCGCCGGCCCGCGTCATACCGCCGTGATAGCGCAATCGCCAGCGGTGAAAGTTCACATTGGCATCGCGCATCAGTCGCCACAGCTTCCACGCGAGGAACGTAACGATGCCCGCCATGCCGACGGCCATGAGGACCGGAATCAAGCCGACGTACACGCCGCGATATGCAAGGAATGCGAGCAGGAAGATAAGGGAGAATACGATTTCCTCGGTCCAGCCCATGTCGTATCGTCGCGCCGGCGCTTCGTTCTTGGGCGCGCCGCGCGCAACAGCAGGCGCGCCGAAGCCGAAATACAACGCTTCCTTCGGACAGACGCTGACACAGTCCAGGCATTTCATGCAGCCGGGATCGACCACCATGCCGTACTCACGCACCTCTTCGTGCACGCGGACATTGCTGGTGCATACCGCGGTGCAGTGGCCGCAGCCTTCACATGCATCCGTCACACGAATGCGCGCGGGCGAGAATTTGTCGAGCGGCGCGAAGAAGCCGCCGTATGGACAGCCGTACGTGCAGAAGCCCTTTGCACCGAGGAAATAGACACACGCAAAGCCGCAAATGAGCAGAAATGGAATCGCAACCATCACCCCGGGAAATGTCTTCCAGAAATCCTGAGTCATCAGTTCAGTTGAGAGTTTCCACTCGGGCACAGGCACGCCAAGCGGCACGCCCACCACTTGTGCCGCGCTGCGCATGCCCGCCACAAATGTATGCTCCGCGCCGTAGCGCGCCGCAGCCCATGCGTCGAACGGCACCAGACCCCAGCGATACACAGCAGGCCAGATGAACATGTAGATTGCGAGGATCAGCGGCACGTAGATGAGCAGTCGCGATCGAAACGGCTTCGGCCTCACGCCGACTTTCTTCATCATCCATCCGCATAAATCCTGCAGCATGACGACGTGACAACCCCAGCCGCAGAACCACCGCCCAAGGATCAGCGTGGAGAGCAGCGCAATACTGAAGAGGATGAAGCCTGCGTTAATGATGCCGTACTTGGTGAACTCCATTGCTTCGGATGGTTCGACCGGCGTCGTCGTGGTGCCCATGATGACCCACTGTACGATGTGCGCGATGATGAGCAGTTGAATGACGGCGAGCACGATGGCGCGGCGCGGGCCGTTTCTGGAATGTCTGATGCCGCCGGACTTTGCATCACCCGCCAGAACAGGCAGGCTGATCGCACCGCTGTGTGACACACGGCTATCAACACAGCGCGGGGCGGAATCGGCGTGAGGGCGGGTCTTGGTCATGCAAAACGGTTCGCAGGCAGGAGTACGACTCTATTCTCGGCAGTTCACCCCAGCGGCGTGCATCGCACAGCGCAAAGAAAAACGGCCCCGCTCACCTAAAGGCGAAGCGGGGCCGCTTGTGGGGGGGGCCAAAGTGATACGGGGAACTATACCACAAAGCGATTCAGTTGGAAGAGGGTTTCCCAGAGTTCTCGTTCAGAACCTGCTGAACGGAATCTGTCGCGCTCTCTTCGAGGACGGCCCGGATTTTCTCAAGAGCCTTGTTCTGAATCTGCCGGACACGCTCCTTCGTCACACCGATGATCTGGCCGACCTGCTCCAGTGTGAGCGGGATGGCGTTCTCCTTGGCGTTCAGACCGAAGCGGTGATGGATCACCGTCTGTTCGACATCTGAAAGGTCCGCGTCGTTGTTCTCAACGATGTGACGGATCTCTTCAGCGCACTCTTCCTCGTGCGTACGGCGAAGCGTTTCCAGG
This sequence comes from Phycisphaerales bacterium, assembly GCA_035443885.1. Lineage (GTDB taxonomy): Bacteria > Planctomycetota > Phycisphaerae > Phycisphaerales > SM1A02 > DAOMNO01. The sequence continues at coordinate 13,946 of DAOMNO010000010.1, read as the reverse complement.
TGGTTCGACTTTTCCAAAGCAGGATCGAAATCCGTCGGGAAGCGCTGACGGTACTTGCTCAGCTTCATGCCCTGACGGCTGAAGGCCTTGAGGATCGCACGGCAGGCGTATGTGGAAAACTTGAACCCGCGACCACAGTCGAACTTATCGACCGATCGCAATAGAGCCATGTTTCCCTCGCTGACAAGGTCTGCAAAATCGACCTCGCTCATCCGAGTCCGCTTGGCCATCGCAAGCACGAGGGCCAAGTTCGTCTCCGCGATCTGCTCGCGATACTGCTGGGCAATGCGATACCAATGCAGGATTTCGCGGGCCTGCTCTTCAGTCGGTTCGCCGAGGCCGACCTCGTTCTGAAGCTCCGACACACGGTGGCGAGCGTAATTGTACTGAAGGAACAGCACGCGCTCTTCCGCAGCGGTCAGCAGCAGCGTTCCGGGCCGCTTCGTCGTGGTGTACTTCGTCGAGGGATCGTCCATGAGCGGGCGATACCAAGAAACGTCCGGCTTCTCGACTTCTGGAGCCTCGTCATAGATGCGAGCCTCAGCACCGGGTCGACGGAACTCTTCGGAGTCGATGTAGTCCATCGGTTCACTGAGAATGGCACGCAACGTTCGCTCCTCGTCAGATGAGAGGCCGGGGCGACGACGGGCCTTGCGGCCAACAGGACGCTTGGTGGTCCCGTTTTCATCGCGCGCGACCACCCGCTGCCTTTGACGCAGCCGGTCGAGCGGAGAGTTGTCGCCAATCATGGTGCGAATCATTGTTCTATCCTGAGAGACGCTTCTGGCGTCACTAAAATTCGTATTCGTGCGTGTTTTTCGTTGATGCTTGGAAACCGGCACCCCAGCCGACGCCTCCGTCACACGCGGGGCGCGTCGAACAGAACCTCTTATTCCTGCTTTGCTGTTCGAAGTTTCCATAGCCCCTGACTTTCTTCGCGGCTCTTTTCTCCCGCGTTACGACCAATACGCAGTCCACCAATAAACAGTTCATCCCCTTAGAAATATTCTAATCTGATTTCAACAAGTTGCCGTATCAAATCACGCCGATTGAATCGTCGAAAGCGGGGTTCATTGACAAAAAACGTGGAAATCCGCACAAGAAACCGCATCAGCACAGAGATGCCGATGTTCATCAATACATCGGCGAGCCGCCCTTTCGGGGGCCAAAAGCTGACGCGATCCCATGCAGATGTCGTTGACGGTTACTCCGGCTTGCCGCCAGCCATGTCATAGACCCACGCATCTGAGGGTCGGTCATACGCCAGCACTTCGCCAGCACTGAAGAAAAGACCCAGTTCGCGGGTTGCTGCTTCCGGGCTGTCGGACCCGTGAATCAGGTTAAAGCTGTTGGACACACCAAAGTCGCCACGGATTGTGCCTGCCTCGGCCTTCGAGCCGAAGGTTGCCCCCATCATCTTGCGGCATACTTCAATCGCGCCCTTGCCGCGAACAGCCATCACCAGCACCGGCGAGCTGGTCATGAACCGCACCAGACCCGGGTAGAACGGCTTGGACTGGTGAGCCTCGTAGTGCGTGGCCGCCAGTTCCGGACTGATGCGCATCAGCTTGGCACCGACGATCTGCAAACCCTTGTCCTCGAACCGGCTGATGATGCGGCCCATGAGACCGCGCTGAACGGCATCTGGCTTCAGGATGATGAGCGTCGTTTCCATAGTGATAGCGATGCTGAAAAAATGGTGGGATTGAAAGGGTTCAATGCAGCGGGGACAACCGTCGGGCTGCCCCGCCGATCAGGGTGCGGAGCATACACGATTCGCCAGCGCGGAACCACCCCCGAAACGGTTCGTTTTTCGCTTTTCTGCGCGCCAAGCAAGGTTACAGGGCGTTGGGAACCGCAATTTCAGCCTGTCAAGCGATGCGGACAATTCGGCGAGTCAAACCATTCGGCTTATGCAGGCTGGAGGGACGGTGCACATCGTGGGGTGTGCGTTCGCCTTCAGAGCGATGCGGGATGCGCCGATGACCCATGACGCCGCAGCGTTTCACGTTGCAGCTTCTTTACGGGAGATTCCCATGGCCACCCTCGCCACGACTCGTCGCTTTCTCATCATCGGAGCCGCAGCCCTGATGCTCGGCGGATGCGCCACGCACTCCCCGATGCACACAGCCGCCAACCCGGCTTCTTCGACCGCCATCGACCCGAATGTCGCTGCACTCTTGGCGCAGAACGCGCTTGCAGAGCGAAGCGGCGTGATCGCGCTGGGTGCGGGCGATCGCTTCGGCCATCGCGTGTTCGACCACTATGTGGCGCTCGTTCACATGCGTGAGTTGAATCATCAGATGGTCGCCGAGGTTCCCACCTCCACGCACTAAAGGCGCTTTCGGGGTTTGCTTCCGGGCGGATTGAGCATCTCGGCGGCGGGACGTACCATCTGCTGCATGAGTCTTCGATCAATCCCTCTGACGGCCTGGATGTGCTTCGTCTGCGCTGCCATCGCGCACAATGCGACGGCGCAGCAGACGTACACCCTCACGCCTGACGATGCGTGGACTTCAGACGAATCCCTCGAACCAGGCACGCCGGAAGCTATGCTGGCTGATGCTCGCCGCGCACTCGCGGAAGGCGATGCCCGTCGTGCGGAAAACCTTGCGACACGGTGGATCGAGCGGCACGATCGCCACCCGCTGATGCCCGACGCCTACCTGCTGCGAGGCGACGCCAAGCTTGCGCAACAGGAACACTACAAAGCTCTTTATGACTACGAATACGTCGCGCGGGTTTATCCCGGCAGCGAAGCGTTCGTTACCGCACTCGAGCGCGAACTTCAAATCGCCAAACTCTTCGTCCGCGGCACGAAGCGAAAGTTCTTAGGCTTCCGCATCCTGAGCGCGACCGAAGAGGCACAGGAACTGTTGATCCGCATCCAGGAGCGCATGCCCGGCAGCCGTCTCGGCGAAGACGCCGGTATGGAGCTTGCGGACTTCTACTTCCGTGGTCGCGACATGAGCCTTGCGGCAGAAGCCTACGAACTGTTCATCGAGAACTATCCGAACTCGGAGCAGATTTCCAAGGCGAGGCGCCGCCTCATCTACTCGCATCTGGCGTCCTTCAAGGGACCGCGCTACAGCGCAGCAGGCCTCAATGAAGCCAAGATGCGTCTTGAAGACCTGAAAGCCGTTGAACCAGTTACGGCGCAACAGATCGGTGCCGATGCGCTCATCGTTCGCATTGATGAATCCAACGCAGCAAAGCTGCTGGAGAACGCTCGCTGGTATCTCAAGCGCAATGACCCGATTGCGGCTGAACTCACCATTCGACGGCTCGTCAATCGCCATCTGGGCACCGTCGCAGCGGCGGAAGCGCTTCAGCTTGTGCCTTCGATCTTGCCTCAGCTTCCTGAGCGCGTGCGTCAAGCCGCGCCGGACTACGATGCCCTGCGCGCAGGCGTGCTGGGTGCGAAAACGGAGGCGAGCCAGTGATCCACTTTCGCATCATGGCGATCGCGTGCCTTGGCGTCGCGCTGGCCTGCCAGCATGGCTGCGCGAGCGACCCCACCCAAGGCTACGCAGCGATGACGACCTTCCCACAGACGGTCGCGACTATTGCGATCCCGATTTTCGAGAACGACACCTTCCAGCGTGATGTGGAGTTTGAACTGGCTGACGCGCTCGTCAAGGAAATTGAACGCCGCACGCCGTATCGCGTCGCGACCGAAGCCCGTGCCGACACGATGCTCTCTGGCCGCATCACGCGAACGTCGCTCCAACCGCTTTCTCGATCGCGCCTGACGGGCCTGACGGAAGAAATGCTGCTCGGCATCACGGTCGATTTTCAGTGGATTGACCTTCGGACGAATGTTCCGATCGTCGAACGCCGATCTTTTACCGTGCAGGGACTCTTTCTTCCCTCAAGACCATTCTCGGAACCGATCGAACTGGGCGAGGTTACCGCCGTACAACAATTGGCTCGCGACATCGTAAATGAGTTGCAAGCAGCGTGGTAAATGCCGGCGGCGTATCACTGAGTCCTTCTCCATCCGACCCGAACGAAAAGTGCCCTGCACGAGCCTCGGTCTCCCCAACGACCCTATGATCGGGAACCGCTGACACGCCCGACCGCCCCCCTCGTTCTTCTGACTTTGACGACCAGTCACTTCCGCATGTCCAAAGACTACAAGAATCCCAGCCGCCAGAACAACGCCGACCGCGATTCAGGCAACGGCGATCGTTCGCAAGGCAACGGCAGCGATCGTCGCGGCCCGCAGCCACCGCCGCCCGTCAAACTCAATCGAGGCCTGATGAGCTGGGTGATGGTCATCGCGCTACTCATCATGCTGTTCGTCGTACTCGGCAGCCAGCGCGGCGGCGAGGAAATCGCCACCTGGCAGGAGTTCGTGCGCATTGTGGATATGGGCAAGGTGGCTGACAACACCGTTACCATCAAAACCGATCGCATCGTTGCGAAAGCTGCGAAGGAAACAGACGGCGTGGCTGCGGGGCCAGTGTGGGTGAAGATCGACCCTGACAATCGCGACTGGTATCTCAACCGCCTCATGGCGCTCGACAACCCGCCGCAGATCATCACCGACACGGCGACAAGCATCTGGCCTCAGATTCTCCTTGCATGGGGGCCTGTGATTCTCATCATCGCAATCATCTGGTTCCTCATCGCGCGCTCCATGCGATCCGCAGGTGCAGGGCCGGGCGGCATGCTGGGCAGCTTTGGCAAATCTCGACATCGCATCTCGTCCAAAGACACCGTCAACGTTACCTTCAATGACGTGGCTGGCGTGGATGAAGCGAAAGAGGAAGTCGCAGAGATCGTGCAGTTCCTCAAGAATCCGAAAAAGTTTCAGCGATTGGGCGGAAGAATTCCGCGCGGTGTGCTGTTAGTGGGACCGCCAGGCTGTGGCAAGACTTTGCTCGCCAAAGCCATCGCGGGCGAAGCGGAAGTGCCGTTCTTCTCCATCTCCGGTTCTGACTTTGTTGAAATGTTCGTGGGCGTCGGCGCCAGCCGCGTGCGCGATCTCTTCAAGCAGGCGAAGGAAAACTCGCCGTGCATCATCTTCCTTGATGAAATCGACGCCGTCGGGCGGCGGCGCGGTGGCGGCTTCTCGTCCGGCGGGCACGACGAACGGGAACAAACCCTCAACGCCATCCTCGTCGAGATGGACGGCTTCGAAGCCAACGACCAAGTCATCGTCATCGCCGCCACAAATCGCCACGATGTCCTCGACCCCGCGCTCACACGGCCAGGCCGCTTCGATCGCCGCGTCGATGTCACACTCCCCGATCTCCTCGGTCGAAAGCAGATTCTCAGCGTCCACGCCAAACGCGTCAAACTCGGCCCCGATATCGACCTCGAACGGCTCGCGCGAGGCACGCCCATGTTCTCCGGCGCGGACCTCGCCGCCGTCATCAACGAAGCCGCAATCCTCGCCACGCTCGGCAACAAAGAGTACATCGAGCAGGCCGACCTCGAAGAAGCACGCGATAAAGTCCGCTTCGGCCGCGCGCGGAAATCACGCAAGATCGAAGAGCAGGAGCGCATCGCCACCGCCTATCACGAAGCGGGCCACGCCGTCGTGCAGGAACTCCTACCCGATGCAGACCCCGTCCACAAAGTAACCATCATCCCACGCGGTCAGGCCATGGGCGCCACCTTCTCACTGCCCGAAAAAGACCGCTACGGCTACAACCGCAAGTACCTCATCGCCACCATGCGCGTCCTCTGTGGCGGGCGCATCGCCGAGCAGAAGAAAACCGGCGATATCTCGTCCGGCGCTGCGATGGACATCCAGATGGCCACCACCTATGCACGCCACATGATTCTCCAGTGGGGTATGTCGGATCGGCTCGGCTTCGTCAACTACGCTGGCGCAGATACGCGCGAAACCTTCATCCCGGAAAAAGACTACTCCGATGAAACCGCTCGCATCATCGATGAAGAGATCAAGCGGTTGATCGACGAAGCGTACACCGATGCACAGCGGATGATCGATGAACACTGGGCGCAGACGATCGCGATCGCAGAAGCGTTGCTGAAATACGAAACGCTGCAAGGCGATGACGTGAAGCGCATCATGCGTGGCGAGCGACTGGACAAGCCCACAATCGCAGAACTGCTCGAAGCGGAATCGACCCCGTCACCCCCAACCCGCCCGCGCAGCCCGCAGCCCCGCCCCGGCGAAGAACCGCCCGCCGACGCTGTACCCAGCCCCGCGTAACGCGATGCATGGCGTTCGCGTTGAAATACGCTCGCAAAGAAACGCACACCGCCCATGAGTTGCGACGTATCGTCGCGGCGCGCAGGGAACACAACACACTTTTTTCAAATCAACGAATCATGCGTCGGTACGTTGTGCGCCGGCGCGGTGTTGAGCTGCACAACCTTCTCCCGCTGAATCTTCTTCGCCGTCTCAGGATCGACGTAATCCGAATGGCACGAGAGCTTGTCCGCCTTGGCCTCGTGCACTTTCTTATCATCGCCTGCGCGGCGCATCGCTTTCTTCGTCTTGCTGGCGAGCTTGTGAATCTCCTCAGGCGAGAGCACGCCTCGCTTTTCGAGAATCTCCTGCTGTTCGGGGGTGAGCGGCGCAGAGCGCACGGCTTTGCCGCGATCGAACCCTTCCGCCTTGCCTGATGCGAACTCCTGAATTTCCTTGCTGATGCGCACGCTGCACCAGTCGTGGCCGCACATCGCGCAGAAGTCCGTGTCCACATCAAGGTCTTCATCGTGATACGCACGCGCGGTGTCTGGGTCGAAAGACAACTCGAAGTGTTTTTCCCAATTGAGAGCAGCACGCGCCTTGGTCAGTTCATCATCGCGATCGCGCGTGCCGGGAATGCCCAGCGCGATATCCGCTGCGTGCGATGCAATCTTGTACGCGATGCAGCCCTGCTTCACATCGTCCTTCTTCGGCAGGCCGAGATGCTCCTTCGGTGTTACATAGCACAACATGCTCGCGCCGTGATACGCGATTGCCGTCGCGCCGATGCAGCTCGTGATGTGGTCATAACCGGGGAAAATGTCCGTCACCAGCGGGCCAAGCACATAGAACGGCGCGCCGTGGCAGAGCGCGCGCTGAAGCTTCGCGTTGTATTCGATCTGATCGAAAGGCACGTGGCCGGGGCCTTCAATCATCACCTGCACGCCGCGACGCCATGCGCGCTCGGTCAGCTCGCCCAGCGTTTCGAGTTCTGCAAGCTGCGCGCGATCGGTCGCATCCGCCAAACCGCCCGGCCGCAGGCCGTCGCCAATCGAGAACGACACGTCGTGCTCGCGCATGATGTCGCAGATTTCGTCCCACATCTCATACATGATGTTCTCGCGATTGTGGACGAGCATCCACTTCGCCAGCAGTGAGCCGCCGCGCGAGACGATACCGATCAGCCGATCCTTCACAAACTTCAGATGCGCCCGCCGCACGCCTGCGTGAATCGTGAAGTAATCCACCCCCTGCTCCGCCTGCTTGCGCAGCGTCTCACAAATAACATGCTCATCGAGGTCTTCGATCTTCCTGCCGATAATCATCGAGTAGATCGGCACAGTGCCGATAGGCACGGTGGAGTTGCGGATGATGGCTTCGCGTGTCGCGTCCAGATCGCCTCCGGTGGAAAGGTCCATCACCGTATCCGCGCCCCACCTCTCCGCCCATCGCAGTTTCTCGACTTCCTCATCCATCGAAGACGACACAGGCGATGCGCCCATGTTTGCGTTCACCTTCGTCTTGCTCGCCCTGCCGATGCACATCGGGTCGAGCTTGTGCTTCAGGTGGTTCACATTCGCGGGGATAATCATCCGCCCAGCTGCCACTTCATCGCGCACCTGCGCTGCGCTCAGGTGCGGCTCTCGCTCCGCCACGCGCTGCATCTCGCGCGTGATGATGCCCACCCGCGCGGACTCAAGCTGCGTGATCGGCGTGAACCCCTTGGGAAAACGCACGATGCGTACGCTTCCATCGCCTTGCGCAAACACGACTTCATCCGCGCCGGGCGCAAAACCCACGGATTCCAATCCGTGGGCGTTCGCGTCAGACTTCTCGTGCGCATTCGCGACGATCCGTTCTTCCGTCGTCCATCCGCTCGGCAGAAAATCCCACGCGCACTTCGACGACGGCACGGGCATGCCAGGCGTATCAGGTGAGCTGAACGTCATCGCACCGCGCACACCGGGCAGGATCACCGGCGTGTTGGCAAAGCTGCCCGGCGTGGTTACGCCCGGCGTAGTGCCGGGATTGCCGCCGATCGCAGGCCATGGAAACGCCCCATCGCGGACGGCTGCGGATGAAGAGGAAGAAACAGATGGTGTCAGTGTGGTCATGGTCGCTTTCCCTCCGCCGGTACGAGCCGGATCAGGTTCCACGGGTGCATCTCAGCCCCCCGGAATCGCACGCCGCACAACGGCCGATGCTTGCAATCCAGACTTTCCGGGTCTTCCGGGGGCGCCCCGAGCGAATGTTGTTGAAGAGGATTGTAGCGGCGAAACGCGGTGCGGCCGAGAACCGCCGGGCGCCACGGCCAGCCAGAGGGGTGCCATGCTTCGTCCCGAAGGGCGAAGCATGGTTTTGCGCTCTTGCGCGATCGCATGCTTCACGCTGACGCGATGAAGCATGGCACCTGCATGGAAAAAACACCCCGGCGTGTGCCGGGGTGTCGGGGGTTTTGTGCCTAACTCGATTCAATCTCATATCAGTTGTACGGCGGCTGATTATCCGTCGCATCGATGATCTGGTCGTAGTTGTTCACATTTGCATCCGCGCTGCCTGCCTTCGGCTTGCCGTGGTTGCCCGTAATCACATTCAGAATCAGCGTAACCTGCTGAGGCGTGCCGCTGTGAGGCTTGCGGTCACGGTCGATGCCCCAGCGGCCGCCGCCCTGCCCGTTCGCGAGGCCGTTGTTCGTAATCACGTTCTCGATCAGCGTCATCACCACATCGCGGCCAAGTGAAACACCGTTGTAACCGTTCCCGCTGATGGTGCTGCCCACCACCGTGTAAGGCCCGCCGCTCAGGTGGCATTCAATCCCGTTGCGGCCGTTGTTGATGATCGTGCAACCTTCAATATGCACGTTCTCATTGTCGCGATCGATCGCGAAGCCGTTCTTCATCGCGCCGGTTACGGTGCAGTTATAGAACGCAATGTTCTCGCTGCTCTTCGGCCCGCCGCGAAGGTGCACCGCGTCGTGCGGTCCGCATCCTGCGTAGATCGAGAGATCGCTCAGCGTGATGTTCGAAGCGCGGTCGAACACTGCGCCGCGGATGCGCACTTCGCCGCCTGCTGCAAGACCAATGAGGTGAATGTTCGAGCGGTTGGTGAACTGGAGCGTCTCGTTGTACACGCCGGGCACAACGAAGATCGTCCACGAGCCTGTGCTTGATGCGTCAATCGCGTCCTGAATGGACAGATGCGCGCTGATGTCGCCGTTCGCGTTCACCGAAACAATGTCGCCGAAGGCTGATGGATCAAGCACGCTGAGCGCAGCGCTGGCGTCGATGACGAGGCCGTTCACCGTGGCGGTGATGCTCGCCGTGCCCACACTAAGCGCGAGAATCGACTGCGTGTAGGTGCCATCGCCATTGTCGCTCACGCTGCCCAGCAGGTCGCCGTGCGTCGTGTTGATGACGACGTTCAGGCCGGAGCCGACGGGTACGCCATTGTCATCAGTGGGCGTTACCGTAATGAGAGCCGTAAAGCCCGCGAGCATCTGATCGGGATTCACCTCAATCGTGCTTGCCACGGGATCGACCGCCACGAACGTGATGGATGCAGAAGCGTTGATCGCCACGCCGTCCACGGTGGCCGTAACGAGCGCGCCGGAATCGCCGATGGTCGCCGCCAACTCCTGCCGATACGTGCCGTCACCGAGATCAGCCACACTGCCCAATAGCGTGCCCGCGGTGGCGTTGATGACGACATCTCGACCGGGCGGGAGCAGGTCGCCGTTGGCATCGCGAGGCGTCACGATGATGCTGGTCTGCCCGCCGAAGCTGGAAATCACTGTTGCACTGGCGACAAGATCGGATTCATCAGGATCGACCGTGATGGCGTTGAAGCAGCCCCACCGTGCGATGCCTCGCGAGAGGATGCCGCCCATGCCGTCGTTGTTCTGCGCCGAGTTGAATGTCCCGCCGACATACACACCCGCGCCGGTGCCGTCGTTGTAGCCGTAAATCTCCTGCACGACACCTGCGATCTGCCCGCTGACGATGGAGAACACGCCGAACGTGAGGGGCGACCAGTTCGTGCCGTCCCACCGCGCGATGTTCGTCGCGAGAGGTGAGGTGTTCACCATCTGCCCGCCCGCGAAGAGCGCGGGGCCGGTGCCGTCATCCGCGACGTGCAACGCGCGCACTGCGGGGCTTGGGCCTGCGCTGGTGCTGATGTTGAACGCCGACGCGCCGCTGGCGAAGCTCCACGTGGAGCCGTCGTAGCGGCGAATGCACTGGCCGATGTCGCTACCGTTCGGGCACGATGTGCCAACGTAAAGTTCGCCATTGAACGCCGCGATGGCGAAGACGCTCGAACCGAGATTCGTGCCGACACTGGTCCAGCTCACACCGTTCCACCGTCGCACAACGCCGCCCTGCGTGGGGTGTGAGCCTGCGACATACAGCTCATTGCCAGCGCCGCCGTCAAAGACGACCGCCGCATTCACCGCTGCCATGTTCGCACCGACGCCGAAGTTGGTCCAGCTTGTGCCGTCCCACCGTTCGATTCGCGGGTTCAGCCCGCCGCCGGGATTGCGTCCAAGCGCGTACAAGCCGGGATTGGCGCCATCGTTGTACACAATGAGTACTTCAACACCGAGGAAGGGGTCCATGTTCAGCCCGCCGCCGACAGGTTGCCACGTGTCGTTGACGTGGTCGTATCGTGCGATCTGGTTCGCACTCACGCCGCCGATGGTTGTGAACGCGCCGCCCGCGTAGATGGCCGGGCCTGTGCCGTCATCAAAAACCGCCAGCGCATTGATGGGGTTGCTGGTGAAGCCGACAGCTTTGGGCGTCCATTGCTGGCCATCCCACCGCGCGAAGCCGAAGCCGCCACCCGCACTCAGGCCGTCGATGACGGTGAACCCGCCCGCTGCGTAGAGGCCTTTGCCGCTGCCAGCGTTGAACTCGACAAACGCATCGACGCTCTGACTGACACCGACGCCGGTCGTAACAAAGTCGCGATCCCACGTGGGTGTGCACTGGCCTGAAGCTTGCGTAACCAGCGCAAACGTGATGCATGACATACCGATCGCGGCAGCGAGCTGATTCGTGGCTCGCCGCCTCATTGTCGTTCGTACCATGTTGTATACCTCCTCGATGTAGAACTCTCTGCCGGATTGACGCTGCCCGTCATCACAGTGCCAGCGCCCGCGGAACGACCGCCTCGTCGGTTCGCCGACAAGGCCCGCCTGCATGGCGGTATCACTTGCAACATAAAGGTTCCGCTGTTTCCGTTCAAGCAAAATCTTGTGATTTGATTCTCAAGCAAATGCAACGCATGTCCCGCCGCGCAACCGCAGGGCGGCTCGCGCCGTTGCTCGCAAACCATTGAAACATAAACGGTTAGCGAGCATCGAAACCACTATTCACCCAGCGCTTCCTTCCACGATTGCAATCGCGCGTAGTCCGTCAGCGCGTATGTCAAAGGCGTAACTGTTGCGTATCCCGCGCGCAGCGCTTCAACATCCGAACCGGGTGAGGTGTGCGAGAACACCATGCCGTCGCCCGCCGCCCAGTAGTACACCTGCCCATACGGACTCACTCGTCGGTCATACGCATCAATACCCGGCGCGGAGTTCATCTCCACCACGCGAATCTGCGGGATCGGCGCATCCGCCGATTCCGTGCGAGGCACATTGATGTTGATCACGCTGTGCTTGTCGATCTTGTGCGCCAGCACGCGATCAATCACATGACGCGCAATCTGGGCTGCGCGGCCGTAGTGAACGCGGCCGAGGTCTTTGCCCCCCAGATACAAACTCACCGCAATCGCGGGCACACCAAGGAATGCGGATTCAACCGCCGCTGCAACCGTGCCGGAATAGATGATGTTGATACCGACATTCGCACCGCTGTTCATGCCGCTGATGGTGAGGTCGGGCCTGGAGCCTTCGCCGAACCGCTCCTGCCAGATGGCGCGCAGCGCGACCTTCACGCAGTCCGCCGGTCGGCCGTCCACCGCGATGCCCTTCATGCGCTCATTGACAACCCATTCTTCGGTCATCAGCGGCTCGCGATAGGTGATGCCGTGGCCCGCAGCGGATTGCACCATCCGCGGCGCAATCGTGATGACCTCGCCCAGCCCCTGCAGCGCATCGAACATCGCTGCAATGCCCGGTGCGTCGATGCCATCGTCGTTCGTAAGCAGAATTCGCATGGCGCCAGTATAGAGGCGGGACGCATCGAGACGATTCGCTCCACCGCGCGCCAACAGAAGATTCACACGAGAGCACAGAGCACGGATGTCGCGAATCCAGAAATCTCTCTCCGTGGTCCCTGCGTGCTCTGTGGTGAACAAAGCCCCCTGTTGTTCCGCGGTGCCGATGTCCATTCGCTGTTCGTGCAGCCCAGTGTCGGGTATTCTGCTCACCGATGACCACACCGGCCCATCCGCGCCAGGATCATCCGCTTGACGATCACGCGCTGCAACTCTTCGCGCAGTTGGTCGAGAGTACAGGCGTCAAACGCTTCGCCACTGCCATGGGCCTCTCCACAAGGCAGATCAACCGAATGCTCTCCGGCGCGCAGCCCAATCCCGTTGAACGGCTCATCCGCGCTGTGCAAAGTGCGGAAGCAACCGTCGGCGATCGCGTGCTCGACGAAATCTGTCAGGAAATGGGCGGCCACTTCGTCCGGCACGAAGGCCTTGATCTGGCCATCGTCAACGCCGTCAAGGAATGCGCTGAAGCCATCGCAGCCATCAGCGACGGGCAGGTAACCGAAAGCGACATCCGCGAAATCCGCGAAGCCATCAGTGCGCTCACATCCATCATTCTCGCACGCAAACGTGGCCCGGATGTCTGACCTAGGTCTCTGCGTGCGAAACCAGGAGACGCGCATGTGTGAAACCAGCGCCATCACCCTCGGCGATTGTCTCGACCTCTTGCAAAACGTCGAGGATGATTCAGTCGATCTCATCTATCTTGACCCGCCGTTCAATACGGGCGGGCCGCGCACTGGCACGGGCGGGCGCTATGACGATGCGTGGCCTTCAATGGAAGCCTATCTCGCGTTCCTCATGCCGCGCGTCCGCGAGATGCATCGCACACTTGCCCCCACCGGCTCCATCCTGCTGCACTGCGACTGGCGCGCGGCCCATCACCTGCGCCTCATGCTTGATGACATCTTCGGCAGCGAGCAGTTCGTGAACCATCTCATCTGGTCCTACGGCCTGGGCGGGTCGTCGCCGCGACGATTCGCGCGCAAGCACGATGACATTCTGTTCTACGGCAAAACGGAATCGTATTACTTCAACCCGCCAATGGTGCCCGCCACCAGCGCGCGAATGCGCGGCTTGAACAAAAAGGCAACCGACGTGCTGGCGATTCCCTCAATCAACAATATGGCAGCGGAACGCGTCGGCTGGCCCACGCAGAAGCCGCTCGCGCTGCTCACCATGCTCATCGAAGCCTGCTGCCCGATCGGTGGCCTCGTGCTCGACCCATTCTGCGGCAGCGGCACAACGCTCGTCGCAGCGGCGCAAACCGGCCGACGCCGCATGGGCTTCGACATCAACCCTGATGCAGTCGCCATCACGCAGCAGCGGTTGATGAACACCGCAGCCCCTCCGATGCCCCTGGCACGCCATCCGCTCGGCGCTTCCGGTACGTAGCGTCGTGATGCTGTGTGAGTCGGTATCTGACGGTGGGCGCGTCTCGCACCCAACAACCCCCGAGAACCCGCAATAACCCCCGGCACGATCATTTAGTGTGCTCGCCACGCCTTCGCCCGCACTGCGGCGCCGCGCAGGCCGTCGTGCTCGCCGAGGTCGA
>DAOMNO010000009.1:0-123899 GCA_035443885.1 Phycisphaerales bacterium | reverse complement strand
TGTGTGTGTGTGTGTGTTTCTGTCTCACGATCGTTGGCATAGCAGAACTCCTTTGCAGGTGCCCGGCAAACCATGAGCGGGATCGGGAAGTTTTTGGAACAAGCGCGTTCAACCTGTCAGATCGAGAACATGAAGCAGCCCCCGAAGCAAGCGAACCGCGCGGACCTTGAGCGGCGTTGCTGTCGTGCTCAATCTGACTGGAGAACACACTCATCATTCAAACCCCCCGGCCCCGCCACAGGAAGCCGGAAGTGGAAGATTGGCGACGATCCCGGAACCTCCGCCCCGTGCGGAAGCCCGGCGTCGCAGTTTCAGCGTACCTCACAAACCCGCTGACGCAAGAGAAAATTGCCGGAATTCGCGCTGCAGCGGGCATAGGCCCGTCCGCAAAACGGGCGCGGATCGCAGCGGCTGCGATGGGCGGGATGGTGGCGCGAGGCGACATTCCACAGGGAGATACGCTGGTTTCGCAGCGATCTTGCGCGCGGGCGGCGGGTTTTTTTGAATCGCGGACGATTCCTATCGCCTGCTGCGCAGCCATCGCGCCCACCACGCGAGAATTTGGCCGAGGCGGTGCAGGCGAAGGTCCGGCGGGCCGCCGCGGCTGAAGCCGTGGCTCGTTTCGCGCGGATAGCGCACAAAGCGCGTCGGGACGTTGTTCAGCTTCAGCGCGGTGAACACCTGCTCTGCCTGCTCGATGTTGCAGCGGAGGTCGCCCTCGCTGTGGATGATGAGCGTGGGCGTCTTCGCGTTGCCGAGGTATTTCAGCGGGCTTTGTTCCCAGCGGGCTTCAATGCGGTCCCACGAGTTGCCGGGCCAGTAGCGATCGGGTTCATCGGTGAAGTCGCTGTTGCCGAACATGCTCACGAGGTTGGAGACGCAACGATCGGTGATGGCGCCTGCGAAAACGTTGGTGTGGCCGATGACCCAGTTGGTCATGTACCCGCCGTAGCTGCCACCCATTACGCCCATCTTGCGAGGGTTGATGTCCTTTCGATGGCGCATGAATCGGATGACGGCTTGAATGTCAGCCCAGTCATTGCCGCCCCATGCCCCGCGAATGGCGGCACAGTGATCGCGTCCGTAACCCTTCGAACCGCGCGGGTTGGAATAGACGACCATGTAACCCGCCGCCGCCAGCACTTGGAACTCGTGGAAGAATCCGACGCCGTACTGCGCGTGCGGTCCGCCGTGGATTTCGAGTATGGCGGGGTGCTTCTGCCGGGGTGAGTAGTTCGCGGGGTTCATCGTCCACACATGCACGCGCGTGCCGTCGGCGGCTTCGATCCAGTGATCCTGCGGCACGGAGAGTTTGAGCGTGCTGAGCAGCGGGCCGTTGAGGTTCGTCAGCCGCGTTGGGTTGAAGCGAGCTTTGCCGGTTCGTGCGATATGCACTTCATCCAGTGCGGTGGTAGAGCCGCGTGTGAGCGCGATGAGGGAGCCGTCTGATGAAAGGTTGCCCATCTGATGCGCATAAGGCCCTGCGGTGTGCATCGCGATTTCGCCGCCCTTGGCAGGGATGGACGCAACATGCGTCTCACCATGCCAGCCGAGCTGCATGAAGATTCGCTTGCTGTCTCGCGACCATTGGATGTTGGCTTCAAACGCAGCGTCCGCTGTATCTGACAGCGCAGCAGCGAGCAGGCAGTAATCTTCCTTGCCGGTCAGGTTTTGCGTGCGGCCGGTGCGCGCATCGCATACATACAGATGCAGGTTTTCCGTGCTATAGGTGTCGTCCACACCTTCGCGGCCCGCCCACGCAATGAGGCGGCCATCAGGCGACCAGCGCACGGCGGACTTCGTGCCCTGCGGTACGTTGGGGATGCGCGCCACGCTGCCCGTGGCGACATTCAGCCGCAGCAGTTCCGTGGCCCACGGCTTCACCATCGCTTTGGGGTTACGATTGGAAGTCAGCGCGATGTATCTGGAATCGGGCGAGAAATCGAAATCGAAGAAGCCGAGCGTGTCTTTGTTGTAGATCACACGGTGCGCGCCGGTGGCGACATCGACGATGTACAGGTGAAATCGCTGCGCGCCGAAGTAGCCGTCGCCATCAAGGCGATACCACCAGTCGTCAATAACGCGCGCGGGCGTGGTCAATCCCTTCTGCTCGCGCTGTTTCTTTGCGTCTTCGGTCCACTCGGCGGCCTGCTCGCGGAAGCGCACCGCAAGCATGGTTCCATCAGGCGACCAGCGGTAGCCGTTGATCGTGCCTTCAGGGAAGTTCGTGAGCTTTCTCGCTTCGCCTCCTGTTACGGGCATGAGATAGATTTGCGGCTTGGCTTTGCTTTCTCGAGCGCTGATGAACGCAACCGTTCGACCGTCGGGCGACCACCTGCCGCGTGAATCGCGATTGCCGCTGGTGAACGCGCGCGGCTGAGTCCCTTGGCCCTTGGCGTTCGTCGGCACGATCCAGAGGTTGGTGTGATAGGCGTTCTTCTCGCTGACGACCTTGTGCGTGAAGATGACGTTGCCGCCGTCTGGGGAGACCTGCGCATCGCTGAGCGTTTGGAATCGCAGCAGGTCTTCAGGCGTGATGAGACGCTTGCGGGTCGTTTTAGAGCGGGCTTTCTTTACAGTTTTCTTCATGGCAGCACCAGCGTAACCACAGGGCACGTGGGGCGATAGCGGGTAGCATGACCGCGTGCCGCCCGCAGCAATGAATAATGAACAGCTTCTCGCCAGACTGGTTGCGTTTGATTCCACCAGCAACCGCAGCAACGTGCCGATCGCGGATTTCATCTGCGAGTATCTGGATCGGCCTGATGTGGAGATTGTGCGCAATGAGAATGCGAGTGGCGAGAAAGTGTCGCTGGTCGCACTTGTCGGGCCGCCGCTTGAATCAAGCCATGGCGGTGGGTTGCTGCTTTCCGGCCATATGGATGTCGTTCCCGCAACTGAACCGGGCTGGACAAGTGATCCGTTCAAGCTGGCGCGCCACGACGGCGCGTATTACGGTCGCGGCACGTGTGATATGAAAGGGTTCGTCGCTCTCGCGATGAACGTGTTCGCGCATGTTGATCCAGCTTCGTTGAAAAAGCCGCTTGTGCTGGTGCTGACTGATGATGAGGAGCTTGGTTCACTTGGTGCGCAGCGATTGGCGCGATCGTGGCCTGATGGACAGCCGCTGCCGCGCAATGCGATCATCGGCGAGCCGACTTCGCTGCGCGTGGTGCGTATGCACAAAGGGCACTTGAAGATGCGCATTACCCTGCACGGTCGGGCGGCGCATAGCGGTTCGCCTCACCTTGGTGTGAATGCCATTGAGCCGGCGTGGGAATTGCTCTGCGCACTTTCCGAGCTTCGCAAGCATCTGGAATCGCAGCGCACGGCGACGAGCCGGTACTTCCCGCAGACGCCGTTTACGGTGCTGACGATTGCGAAGATTCGCGGGGGCGAAGCGTTG
This sequence comes from Phycisphaerales bacterium, assembly GCA_035443885.1. Lineage (GTDB taxonomy): Bacteria > Planctomycetota > Phycisphaerae > Phycisphaerales > SM1A02 > DAOMNO01. Next base: position 120,493 of record DAOMNO010000009.1, on the reverse strand, counting down.
AATGTGATTCCAGAGAGGTGTGAAGTGGATGTCGGCATTCGGTTGTTGCCGGGCGAAACGTCTGCGACGGTGATTGCGATGATCGAAGGCATCGCGAAGGGGATCGCGGTCCCAGCCACCGTTGAAGTGCTGGGCGAGAATCCACCCATGCTGACGGACGAAGCCGCGTGGGTGCATCGTGCGATGTGTGACGAGATCAGCCAGCATGAAAGTCTTGGCGTTTCCTACGCGAGCGATGCGGGGTGGCTGTCGCGCATGGGCATGGATTGCGTGCTGTTCGGTCCCGGTACAATCGAAGTTGCGCATCGGCCTGATGAGCATCTTCCGATCGACGAGTTCGAGCAGGCGCGAGTTGTCATCGAACGCATGGTTCGCCGAAGCTGCATTGACGCGGATTGATCGCCCGCGTCACTGCGTGCGCGGGGTTCTGCGTGTATTCTTTGGCGCATGTTCAGGCAGATTCTGGAAGCCGATCTGACATGGACGGGCGAGCGCTTTTCGCCGGGCGTGCGCGTGGCGGTCGGCGTGGACGGCAGAATTGAAGCGGTCGGCGAGTTGGCGGATGCGCCGACCCAGCGGCTGGCGGGCATCGCGCTGCTGCCGGGCTTTATCAATGTGCATAGCCACGCCTTTCAGCGCGGCTTGCGAGGGCGAGGGGAGACATTTCCATCCGGCGCTGGGTCTTTCTGGTCGTGGCGCGAAGAAATGTATCGGCTTGTGGATTCAATGGATGAGCCGACGATTGCGATGCTGTCGCGGCAGGCGTTTGAAGAAATGCTCGCAGCGGGCATCACCACGGTGGGAGAGTTTCATTATCTCCACCACGACTCGTCCGGCACTGGGTATCTGTTTGATGAAGTGATCTTGCGCACGGCGAAGGAAGTCGGCATTCGCATCGTGCTGCTCAATACGTTTTATCACACGGGCGGATTGAACCACACGGGCCACCTGCCACTGGCCGGTGGGCAGCTTCGCTTCAACACGCGGTCGGTCGATGAATACTGGCGTCAGTTCGAACGGCTGTCATCCATGCTTGATCCTGAAACGCAGTCGATGGGTGCGGTGGCGCATTCGATTCGCGCCGCGCCGATCGAGATGATCGCGGAACTGCATCAGGAATCGGTGAGGCGGCATCTGCCGTTCCACATTCATGTTGAGGAACAACCGCGTGAGATTGAGGATTGCGTGCATCGTTACAGCAAGCCGCCCATGGCTCTGCTCAACGAACATCTGGCGATCGATCCGAAGTTCACCGCGATCCATTGCACCCACACAGCCGGTGTGGACCTTGATGACTTTCTCAATGCGGGTGGGAACGTGGGCATCTGCCCCATGAGCGAAGCCAACCTTGGCGACGGGCTTGCCAATGTGCCCGCCATGCTCCGCAGGGGTGGCCACATCTGCATCGGAACCGACGCCAATACACGACTTTCAATGACCGAAGAGCTGCGATGGCTGGAATACGGCCAGCGGCTGGCGCATCAGAAGCGGGGCGTCTGCGTGGATGCGGATGGCCGGGTTGCGGAGCGGCTGCTGGAGATGGGCACCCTCAACGGGGCGCGGTCGCTTGCCCTGCGAGCAGGCGCCATCAAACCCGGCCACGTGGCGGACTTCATCGCGATCGACCTGCGCACGCCGACGCTTGCAGGGTTCGACCCGGCCTCACTTCTGGCTGCGCTCATTCTCGGCACCGGTAACGAGGCGATTACGGGGGTGTGCGTGGGGGGACGTTGGCGCAATGTGAATAGAACGGCGTAGATCGCGCTAAACACAATGCAGCCTTAGCGCAACGCTTACAATCGCAGCCTAGGATTTGCCGCAAAAGCAGGTTCCGAGTTCTCCCAAGTGGAGCATCCATGGTTGCTGAGCCGCACATTCTGATTGTTGAAGATGAGAGCGATATTTCCGAACTGATCCGCTTCCATGTGGAGCGTGAAGGGTTCAAAGCGAAGACGGTTCATTCCGGCCGCATCGCGCTGGATGTCATCGCTCGCGAGCAGCCCATGCTGCTTGTGCTGGACCTTATGCTGCCCGATCTGGAAGGGTTGGAAGTGTGCCGGCGACTGAAGTGGGATCAAGAAACAAGGCACATTCCGATTCTCATCGTCTCCGCCAAGGGCGAAGAAGCCGACATCGTAACCGGCATTGAACTTGGGGCGGATGACTACGTAACCAAGCCATTCAGCCCGAAGGAGCTGATGGCGCGATTAAAGAATATCCTGAGGCGGCAGCGAGAACTCGTGCCTGCCGGCGCTGCGGATGGCGCGAAGCTCTCGCTCATCGGCGGCGAGCTTTCGATTGACGCAGGGCGGCATGTGGTGGCGGTGAAGGGCGAGCCGGTGGACCTGACGCTCACCGAATTCGGCATCCTGCATTACCTCGCGGAGAAGCCAGGGTTCGTGCGGACGCGCGATCAGATCATCGCAGCTGTTCACGGCGATAGCGCGGTTTTATCCACGCGAACGGTGGATGTGCATATTACTTCGTTGCGGCGAAAACTCGGCGAACTGGGGAAGGCCGTTGAAACCGTCCGAGGCGTGGGGTATCGTCTCGCCGAGCAGTCAGGCCGCGCCTAATCATGTTTCCTCGCCAACCTCGAACGCTGCTGTGGCGTCTCTGCCTTGCGCTTGTTGTCATACAGGTTGCCGTGGCGATCGGTCTGGGTTGGTATGCGTACGTCGCCGTGCGTGCATTTCATCATGAGCAGTCCTTGGCGGAGCTTGAACGTCTCAGCCCGCTGCTGGTGGCGCGTTATGCCGACGCGCTGAATCGCGACGCAGCCGTTGATCTGACAAGCATGATGCAGGCCGATTCGGAGCGTTCTGGTCTGCGGCTGACGCTGATTCGCCCCGACGGTGTCGTGCTGGCGGACTCGCATCGTCCTGCTTCAGAGATGGACAACCATCGCGAACGACCCGAAGTGCAGGAAGCGATGCGCGGGCGCATCGGTACGGAATTGCGCTACAGCACTACGGTGAATATGGACATGATGTTCCTCGCGGTGAAGATGAAACCGGACGATCCGCAGAGCATGGTCTTTCGCGCAGCGATTCCTCTGGCGCGCATCAACGCCGATCTTGCTTCGGTACTGGGTGCGCTTGCGGCGGCGGGGACTGTTTCGCTCCTGCTGACCGTGTTACTTATGTATCTGGTGTCGCGCATGCTCAGCCGCGAAGTGCTGGAGCTGGCGGAGCGAGCAGCGAGCTATTCGCTGGCGCGGATGGGGCAGGCTTCACCCGGCGAGCCGATCAACGCGCCCGTGCGCGAACTGGCTCCGCTGGCTCGCGCGCTAGACCTGATGGCGGCGAACCTGCACGACCGCGTGGGCGAGTTGCAGGCGCAGCAGCTTGAGCGCGAGGCGATTCTGCAATCTATGAACAACGGTGTCATTGCCATCGACCGGGAGCAGCGCATCCTCAGTATGAACCGCGCTGCGGAGCGGATGCTGAAGATCGACGCGGCGACTTCGCGAGGCCGCCTGCTTCAGGAAGTGACGCGCCATTCCGAGCTGAACCGCTTTATCGACAAAGCGTTTCACGAATCCAACGGGCGCATGGCGGAACTGGCGCTGCGGGGGGATGCGGGACGGATTGTGCAGACCACCGCGAACACGCTGACGGACGCGAAGGGCCGCCCCGCGGGTCTGCTGATCGTGCTGAACGACGTAACCGAGTTGCGGCGGCTGGAATCGATGCGCAGCGACTTCGCCGCGAATGTGTCTCATGAGTTGCGCACGCCCATCACGAACATCAAGGGCTACATTGAAACGATGCTGGATGTCGGCGTAACAGACGAATCACAGGCGATGCGGTTTCTTGAGATCGTCAAGCGCAACAGCGATCGGCTGGCTGCGATCATCGAAGACATTCTCGCGCTGGCGTGGCTTGAACAGCCGGATACGAAGGAAGTCCTGCAGCGAGATAGCGTACCGCTGCGCCCGCTGGTGATGTCCGTTGCGAGCCAGTTCGAGAGTGCCGCGACGGCGAAGTCCATCGCGATCCGCGTGGATGTTCCCGCCGAGATGACGATCACGGCAAACGCGCAGCTTATCGAACAGGCGCTCGCGAACTATGTGTCGAACGCGATCAAGTACAGCCCCAGCGATACCACGGTGCACATCTCAGCGCAGCCGCATGAAGACGGCATGATTCGTCTGTCTGTGGCGGACCAGGGTACGGGTATCGCGAGCGAGCATCTGCCTCGCGTGTTCGAGCGGTTCTATCGGGTGGATAAAGCTCGCAGTCGGGAATTGGGCGGCACCGGCCTTGGCCTGGCGATTGTGAAGCACATCGCGCTCGTGCACGGCGGGCGTGTTGAGGTGCAGAGCACACTGGGCAAGGGCAGCGTGTTCAGCCTGATTCTGCCGGAATAATGCGTTATTGACGCTCCGAGCCAGACTATACCGATGTGGCAGTCCTAGGTTCGTGTTCACGAACAAAATGACACAAGGCTTGCATCGATTGAACATATTTTGAACGCACAATCGGGATCGTTCCCGCAGGTTGTGTTACCACCATTTCCCAATTTGAGAGGATTCCACAGATGCACAGAACAGCTTTTTCTCTGCTCGCCGGCATCAGCCTTCTTGGCGTGTCGATGAGCGCGTCCGCTTCGACGGATGTTGAACTGCTTCGCAACGAAGTTGCCCAGCTCAAGGACGAAGTCGCTCGTCTTCGCGGCGCAACGGGCGACAACTGGCTCACCGAGCAACGCGCGGGCGAGATTCGCTCCCTCGTACAGGACGTGCTCGCTGACGCGGATACCCGCGCCAGCCTGCTCGGCTCGGGCATGAGCGCGGGTTATGACAATGGCTTCTTCCTCGCCAGCGCGGACAACAACTTCCGCCTCAAGATCGGCGGCCGTGTTCAGTTCCGCTATGTGTACAACTATCAAAGCTCACCCGGTCTTACAGGCGATCGTCATCGCTCCGGTTTCGAGAACCGTCGCACTCGTCTGAACTTCGAGGGCCACATTGTCAATCCAAGCTGGGTCTATCAGGTGCAGGGCGACTTTGCGGCAGCGGGCGGCGGCTTCACGGCTCTGGATGTATGGGCTGGCTACAAGTTCGACAATGGCATGATGGTTCGCGCCGGTCAGTTCCGTCCCGGCTTCATGTTCGAAGATTCAACCTCCAGCGCTCGCCAGCTTGCAGTTGAACGTTCGCTGGTGAATGCTCGTTTTGCCCAGGGCCGCACGCAGGGCGTGGAGCTTTCCGGCGCCATCGGCGACAACGTCCGCTGGAGCGGTATGTATTCCGAAGGCTTCCGAAGCACGACGAGCCTGACCCCCGGTACGTTCAACAACACCAACTGGGCTGCCCGGACGACGGAGTTCGCCTTCTCCGGCCGCGTCGAGGCTCTGCTCTCTGGTAACTGGCGTCAGTTCCGCGAGTTCACCTCATGGTCGGGTGAGTCATTCGCCATGATGATCGGTGCAGGCATCATGTACCAGCAGGACGAGTTCGGCACCGTCGCCAACGCATTCGAGGCGGAAGTACTGCGGTGGACCGTCGATGCCACGTTCAAGTTCGGCGGCGCGAACGCCTTCATCGCCTTTGTGGGTAATCACGAGAGCATGCACGGCGGCGGCGGCAACGTCAGCCAGTGGGGTCTCGTTGCGCAGGGCGGCTTCTTTATCGTCCCCGACGACATCGAGCTTTTCGGCCGCTTTGAGTGGAGCGATGCGGACACCACCGGCGTGAAGGACCTTGCCGTCATCACCGTCGGCGTGAACAAGTACTTCTCCAAGCATGCTGTCAAGTGGACGACCGATGTTGGCTACGGCATCAACGAGGTTGATCCTTTCTGGGGCAGCCGCGGCGCTGGTGCGGGCTGGCGCAGCGACGCAGCAGGCGACAAGGGACAGATCGTCATTCGCTCACAGCTTCAGTTGGTCTTCTGATTGTCCGATCGCTACCCAATCAGGCAAATCATCCACCCGTCATCAGCGAAGACTCTCCTATCTGTCGCACGCCTGACTGACGGTTGACTCAGCCGGCCGGCCCATGTGGGCCGGCCGGTTTTTTCATGGCTGAATGCGTTGATGAGCCAGCTCACTTGATCCAAGATTCTCGGACGGCAATAAGCCCGCGATCAACCCCAGTTGGCGAGCAGCGTGAGCAGATCAACCACATCCACCGTACCGTTGCTGTCGATGTCGGCGGGGCAGGTCCCGTCTTTCGGGCACGGACCCCAAGCAGCAAGCAGCGTAATTAGGTCAAGCACATCGACCACCATGTCGATGTTGAGGTCGCCTGGCTTGGGCGTGTATTTGATGTATCGCAACGCCCCGAACGAGTAGAGGAAGTAAATCTCACCCGTCTCTGGATGGGCGGTCATGTCCGTAATCCAGTACGGCGTGCTCATGGGGATGTCGAGCACGTCCACCAGTTCATCGCGATCGTTCGTTCGCAGGGCTTTGAGCCAGCCGTGAGAGAAATCTCCAAAGATGAACGCGCCGCGATACTGCACAGGGAAGGTGTGGCCCTGATAGAAGAGGCCACCAAGGGCACACTGGCCGCGCAGACCGGGCGGCGTGGACATGGCTGCGTCGGTTCGGTTCCATACGACGATCGGCTGCTTGGGGAAGGCAGGGTTGTTCGGCCCGCCAATGGAGTTGCAGCCGGAATGCTGAGGTGTGGCGTTGAAGTATTGCGCCTGCACATGCATTCCTTCGTAGCAAGGCCAGCCGAAGTTTTCGCCGCCGTAGCTGATGTTGAGTTCTTCCCACGTCAGCCAGCCGACATCCCCGATGTACAACGTGCCAGGGCCGGGCGAGCCTGGCTTGACGGCGAAGCGGAAGGCGTTGCGCAATCCATACGCCCAGACCTTCGATTGTTTATCCGCCGGGTTGCCGGTGTAGTACGGGTTGTCAGGCAAGCCGAGACCGGTGGCGGGATCGATACGGAGAATCTTGCCCGCCAGTGAACCAAGGAACTGCGACCGGAACGCGCCGACGTCTTCAATCGGATCGTTCTTGCCCGGCGCGAAGCAGGGGGGCTGCATACCGCCCACGTCAATGCCTGCAAAGGTTGCGCCATCGCCCGCGGAGACGAATAGCGTTCCATCGTTGGCCCATCGCAGCGCGCCGACAGTGTGACTGGAAGAACAGATGGGAATGCCGTCCTGATGGGTTTCGCCGATCAGCACAAGCCGCGACTTGGGATCAGCGATGCTGCCGTTGCTCTCCTCGGTGCCGGTGTATCGCACGAGGCGACCAAAGGAATAGACGCAGTTATTGCCGCAGGTCTTGACGGTGTACAGCAGATAGACGTATCGGTTGTTGGCGAAGTCGGGATCGAGTGCAATGCCGATCAGGCCGAGATGGGAGTATGCGAGGACTTCAGTTTGCAGATTGATGAACGGTGTGGGCAGGACAGCGCCGTTTTCGACGATGCGCACTCGCCCGCTTACTTCACTGACGAAGAGACGGCCATCCGGCGCAAAGACCAGCCCGGTGGGCTGAACCAGTGTGTTCAGAATGAGGGGTGCGCTAAACCCGTGCTGAGCATTGGCTGATGGTGTATCCGCAAGGACCACGCTTGCTGCAATCGCGCAGCCCGCAACCGCACCTCGAACGCCGCGACGAACGTGAAACCGGACCATGATGGCCTCCTGAGTTTTTCTGGCGTCGCCCCTCCCGCACAACCGTGGTTGAAGTAACTTCAACGGGGAAATGAGATGCGACATGCCTCTACGGTTGTTGAGCATATCGGGCGGCAAAACGATTTCAAGAGAAATCTGATTCCATCAGGCAGGCCTGAACTCGATCCGGGGTTTCAGGAACCAAATCGCCGCTTGGGCTTGCCAGTCCGGGGTATTGCGGCTACGAATGCACCCATGATCGACCCTTTTCGCCGAACCGCCACGTGGGTTATTGGAGCCATTCTTGCCGGCGTTGTCGGGGCGTATGCCGCGTCGGCGGGGGTGGCGACCACCGGCGCGCCAACCCCCGGCGTGCTTCAAGCTGAAACGCCGATGGCGACCGCGCTGGCCGTGCTCGTCGGTCTTGCTGCGATGGCCGGTATCGGCGCTGTGGTGGGCCGCCTGACGAATACCGCCGTCGGGCTGTTCGTTGTCGGCTGTGGGTTGTTTGTATTGGCACGCCGCATGGGGTCGGCGGAAGTTCTTGTATTCCGTGGCGGTTCACTCTGGGTTACAGCGATCGAGACATTTCTCTGGGGAGTCGCGCTGCTTGGCGTGGTGCTGCTCGTTTTCAAAGTGTCGGGACCGCTCAAGGATATTGAGCCGGATGAGAACAACGAGCGACCGCATATGTTTTTCAGTCGTGCTGCGATGATGTGTGCTGCGGCGGGCGTGCTGGTGCCCGTGCTGGTATGGGTGCTGGCGCAGACGCCGATGAAGGGTCAGGTGCTGGCCGCAACGATCATTGCATCGATGGTTGCGGGGCTTGCAGGCCGGTTGTTATCGCCTCATGTGCAGCCTGTTTTATTGTTCATTTCGCCTTGCGTTTTTGGCGCGGTGGGGCACGCGGTGGGTGCGATCATGCTGCCTGAGCCTGCTGCTGCTGCACTGGTGAGCGGATCAATCACGCCACTGAGCCTGCCGATGCCGCCTGATTACGCAGCGGGCGCGCTGCTGGGTGTGGCAATGGGCCTCGGCTGGGCGAAAAGTTTCCTGCATCATGAAGAAACGCCTGCGAACGCGGTAACAACCGGATAAGCGACATCGACCCGCGCTGCGCTTCGCTTCGTTCCCGTTTTTGGCACTCCGCCTTCGTGCTGGATATCCTGTTTCCGTGGGCGTGAACCTCTGTCCAACTTGCGCAACGGCGATTCCTTCTGAGAACATCAACATCAGCGAGGGCGTCGCGATGTGCGCCATCTGCGGCAAATTGTCGAGGCTTTCCGCACTGGTGGAAGTCATACAGCCAGCAGCCGACGCGCTTGAACGAACGCCGAGCGGTTGCAGTGTCGTCGATCGCGGCGATGAAGTCCGTATTCGCGTGTCCACGCGCTGCATCGGTTCAGCAATGGCTGCGGGCTTTTTCGCGCTCTTCTGGAACGGAATCGTTTCGATCTTTGTGCTGGTTGCCATCGGCGGCTTGTACACACATCTGATCGGTCCGCTTCCAGAATGGTTCCCCGCCCCGACGTTCGATGAATCGCTCGGCATGTCAATTTTCCTGTGCGTGTTTCTCCTGCCCTTTATCGGGGTGGGGCTGCTGATGCTCGGCATAACGCTTGTCAGCCTCTTTGGTTCACTTCAGGTGCAACTGAAAGGCGAGAAGGGCGTTGTGCGAACCGGCGTCGGCCCGTTGCGCTGGTCGCGCCGCTTCGACGCAGCACACGTGAAGGCCGTCAAGATCACGAAAACAAGCTGGTCACAGAACGGCAAGCACAAGCCGCTCATCAGCATCGAATGCGATCACACGATCAGTTTCGGGAGCATGTTGACGGATCGCCGCCGTGAGTGGCTGTACGCGCTGCTGACCGAGCTGCTTCTTTCGCCGGATGCGCAGCGAGGTGGCCGCTTCACCGCGCCGGTGGCGCCTCGTGATTTTCGCAAGCCGTAGCCGGGGTGTATGAACATGACGCAACCATCGCGATTGAGCGTTTCGTTGCCGATGCAGCACACCATCGCATCCGGCACGTGTCATGCAGTCTTTGCGTTCGATGTTGCTCAGCATGTCGATCTTGAAGGGCTTGAGCGTCATGTGGCTGCGTTGGTGCAGCGGGAGCGCATTCGTCGGTCGCGTCGTGCGCCGAAGTATTTCGCATTCGATCCGCCGCCACTTCGCATCACCATCCCCGCGGAGCCGATTGAGATCGGCCGCTTTCGGACTTCTTCTCAGGTCGGCTGTGTGGTTTATGAGTTCGGTGTGGCGTCGGTCGTGTTCACGATGGAGCTTGCCGGTCCGATTGCGGATCTTCAGGCGCTGAGCAACGAGTTGTATGAGCATGAGGCGATGCAAAACGCGGCGGTGCAGCACGTGCACGCACTGCTGGAGATTATCCGTCCTTTCGCTGCCGTGCCTCGTGTGCAGGATTTGATCGAAGACTATGTTGTGTACGAGATTCGCCGCGTCGAGCCGGAGATTGCGCCGGCTGCGTTCGTCAGCGAGCATGAGCGATGGATCGCGCAGGTGCTGCGGGCGGAATCTCGGCCGCTGTCGGATCAGGAGATCGAGGAGTCTGTTGGCGGGAAGGTCGCATACGGCACGGCTGACATGGCGATTATCGACTGGAACGCTGCGATGCTGTTCGACGCAGAGGCGGACGATGTGATTGCAGTGTTGGAGTTCGCCAATCTGGAACTGCTTGAGCTTCGACACCTGGATGCGCAGCTGGATCGCGTGCTTGGTGCAGCGTGGCGCACCCTGGTTGAGCCGCGCTGGCCGCTGTTCCGCACGCGGGCGAAGGAGATGCGCGATCTTGCAAAGCTGCAGGTAGAAAGCGCCATGTTGTTTGAACAGGTCAACAATGCGCTCAAGCTGATGGGCGATCAATATCTGGCGAGGCTGTATCGCCTTGCGTCGCAGCGGCTGCACATCGGCGACTGGGACGCCAGCATTCGCCGGAAGCTGGAAACGGTCAACAGCACTTACGCCAAAGTGTCGGATTTTCAAGCCACGCGGCGGATGGAAATCCTGGAGTGGATCATCATCGTGCTCATCGCGCTGTCAATTGCGATCGGCTTCCTGCCCGGCATGATGAAGTAGCACATGCGTATTGTGATGCAGACGCATGACATCATGCGCGATGCGCCACGGCGTTCAGAATCCGACAGCCTGGCCGTCGCGGCGCAAGTCGCTTGCCCCGAAGTAGCCGTCATCGAGTTTGTAGATGGCCTGCGCACCGCCGTGCGCGACCGTGCGAGCGTCAGCGACGGCGAGATCGTGTCCTCGCTCGCGCAGCGATGCGTACACGTCGGGCGCGAACCCCGGTTCGATCGACACCTTCAACCCCTTCTCCACCTGCCAGCGCGGCGCGTCGAGCGCCGCTTGCGGGTTTTGATTATGGTCCGCCAGACGAATCATCACCTGGGCGTGGCCCTGTGGCTGCATGTATCCGCCCATCACGCCGAAGGCCATGATCGGCTTGTCGTTTCGTGTTACAAAGCCGGGGATGATCGTGTGGTACGGACGCTTGCGCGGGCCTGGCGCGTTGGGATGGCCTTGTTCCAGCGTGAAGCAGCATCCTCTATTCTGCATCGCGATACCTGTGTTCGGCACCACGATGCCTGAGCCGAAGCCCGTGTAGTTGGACTGAATGAACGAAACCATATTGCCGGATGCGTCCGCGGTGGCAAGCAGTACCGTGCCACCCGGCTTCGGGGCGCCATGCGCGAAGTCCTGCGCTTGCGTGCGGTCGATCAATGCAGCGCGAGATTGCAGATACGCGCCGTCGAGCAGCGACGTGATATCCACGTCCAGCCAGTCCGGATCAGCGATGTAGCGATGCGCATCAGCAAATGCTAGCTTCATCGCTTCGATCTGCACATGCAGCCAGTCGGCGGAGTCAACCTCCATGCTCGCCAGGTCGAAATGTTGAACGATGCCTAGCATGAGAAGAGCGGCCAGCCCTTGCCCGTTCGGAGGAATCTCATGCAGCGTGAGGCCGCGATAGTCGAGCGAAATCGGGCGCACCCAGTCGGAAGCATGATCTGCAAGATCGTCTTCGGTGATTAGGCCGCCAGTTTCACGCGCATGGGCCGCGACCTTTTGCGCCAGATCGCCGCGGTAGAACGATTCGCCAGCGGTGGCAGCGATGTCTTCCAGCGTCGTTGCGTGATGCGGCAGCGTGAACTTTTCACCTGCACGAGGCGAACGGCCGCCCGGTGCGAAGGTGCTCTGCCACGATTCAAACTGTCGGTACGCACGCACGGCATTACGCCAGCCGGATGCTGTCTGAGGCGAAACGAGGTAGCCATCGCGCGCATAGCGGATCGCAGGCTCCAGCAGTTTCTCAAAGGGCAGCGAGCCGAACTTGCGATGCACTTCAACCCACGCGGAGACGGCGCCGGGAACGGTAACGCCGTCCCACCCGCGTTGGGAGATGGTCTCCTGGCCTGCAAAGTGATCTGCAGTGAGGTGCGCGGGTGCGCGGCCGGATGCATTCAGGCCATGCAGGCCGCCGCCAGCCCAGATGAGCGCGAAGGCGTCGGAGCCGATGCCGTTAGCGGTCGGTTCGACGACAGTGAGTGCGGCAGCCACGGCGATGGCTGCGTCCATCGCATTGCCGCCGGATGCAATCATCTGCAATCCCGCTTGCGCAGCCAATGGCTGCGAGGTGGCAACCACGTTGCGCGCCAACACTGGCATGCGCTGCGACGAATATGGGAATGACCATGTGAAGGATGTCATTGAGGCGGGAAGAGCAGGGCGTGATCAGTGGCAGTATGGAGTGCGTAGAGCACTTGTATCATTGCTCTTGCTACTCTTCCATGAAGTGCGAGTTGACAAGGGCGACGAGTTCGTTGATGGTCTGCTGGGCGTCTTCGCCCTGTGCGGTGATTTCGATTTCCGTTCCCTGCGTCGCCGCGAGCATCATCATCTGCATGATGGATTTGCCGTCCACGGGTTCCTTCGTGTCGGTTCGGCACACGGTTACATTGCTGAGGAACTTGCTGGCGGTCTCAACGAACATCATCGCAGGCCTCGCGTGGAGGCCGAGGCGATTGATGATCTTCACACAGGCTGAGACCTTGTTGGGCACGAATGCGGACTCCGGGGTCGGCATGAACGCAAGCTGATCGGGACACGTGGCGCATCTGGGCCGCGAAGGCGGCGTTTCCGATTAGCGCATGGAAGCGCGGGAGTCGGTTTCTTCAAGCAGCGTGAGCACGTCTTCAATCTTGGTGGCTTGCCTGAGAAACCGGCGGAACGTCTCCTGGCTCAGGTTGCCGAAGATGGCTTCCATCGCGTCAAGATGGTCTTCCGGTTTATCTTCCGGGCTGAGCAGAAGGAAGATGCAATACACCGGCTGGCGGTCGAGCGCGTTGAACTCCACGCCGGACTGACTCACGGCGATCGCCACAGCCATCTCGGTAACTGCGGAGTGCTTGACGTGCGGCACCGCGACGCCGTGCCCGAAACCTGTGGAGCCGCGCTTCTCGCGCTTGATGATTGACTTGATGAACTCATCGCGCAGGCCGGGGCTGAGTGCGCCAGCAGCGACGAGTGCCTCAACAATTTCGGAGATGGCTTCGTCGCGCTCCGTCGCTTTGAGTTTGGGGATGATGGCGTCCTTGACGACAATATCAAGCAGTTTCATGGTTCGCTTCGCCGGTGGGTGTGTGGTGCTTGTTATCTCGCAGTTTGCTCTTGTGGTCGGTCAACTGACGGATCGACTTGTCAACCACCATGTCAATGCAGGCGTAGAGGTCTTCATGACGTGCGGTGGCGATGAAGGGGTCGTGCCGCTCGACATCCGTGATGACTTCAATAGTGTAATCGGTCTTCTGCTTGTCGATGACCACGTCGATCTGCTGTACGCGATCGAAGTATCGCGGGAATTTCTCGATCTTCCGATGCACATAGCTCTCAATCGCGGGGGTCAGGTCGAGATGCTTGCTGCTGATCTGAATCTGCATGAATCCTCCTTCCAGGCCGCGTGAAGGGCGGCGAGAGTCAATAAAATACGGCGAACTACGAGGTCGCTCCTGTGCGAGAGGCGTCCTTGGCCTCTTGAGCATTCTTGATGGCGGTTTTGGCGGCAGCCGTCACGCCCGGCGGATCGCTTCCCAGACGAGGCGGGGTATCGATCAGTTGGTGATCCGGGATGAGCACGCCGCCGCTGACTGCGAAACGGATCGCCTCTTCGACCGAGATCGGTACTTCGATGACCTCGCTGGCGGGCACCGTGATGGTGTAGCCGGTGAACGGCGTGGGCGAGCTGGGCACAAAGACGGTAACGGATTCGCCTGCGCGTGCGGCAATGCTTTTCAGTGTCGGGCCGGTCATGAAGCCTACGGACCAGATGCCCTTGCGCGGATACTCCACCACCACAACGCGGTTGAACTTGATCTGCTGCTCGTCGCTGAACAGGAAGTCCACGATCTGCTTGATGTATGGATAGACCTGCTTCACGAGCGGCAGCGAGGTGATGGCACGTTCAAGGTAGGAGTAAATGCGACGCCCGAAGAAGCCGCCCAGCAGCCGCCCTGCAACGTACACCGCGATGATGGCGATGACCAGTCCGATGAGGTTCATGTACCACCGCTCGTGCCACCACAGGCTGATCTTCTCCTGTCGCAGTTCGTTGCGGAGCGTCTCACGGCTGATACGGCCCGTAGCCAACGCCCGCGCGGCGAGTTCCTCGTTGATCTGCTCTTCCGTTAATGGTTCCGTTTGCGATCGTCGAAGCTGGCGAAGGATCGCTTCACGGTCCACGATGCGGCGTTCGACGGCCCGCTCCGCGATCCGCGCGTTCAGTTGACCTTCCGTGGGGTCAAACTCCGTCCTCAGCGGCTCCCAGACGCGCGCCGTGTTGTTGATCGTGATGCGGACGCCTTGATTGATCGGCTCCGCGATGGCCGTATCGACAAACTGGTATGCTTTGACGACGATCCAGAGCGTCAACACCGACGGCAAAAGGACCACAAGGCCGCGCAGAAAGAATCGCTTGAAATCCGAGGAAAAAGTGCGGTCTGACGATGCAGTCATGGATGGGTCCGGCGCAGGCGGGAAAAAGGCCCTGCATGCGCCTCTACGCTCATTGATAGTGTAGGTTCGGCAATGGCGGCCTTCAAACCGGAGTCCTGCGGAATCGGCCGGTTATCAGAGACGTTCGCCGTTGTAAAAAGACAGTGCGGTCGCGGTTAGTCGCCCGCCGTGGATTGCCGCTGCGCCCATTCGCGCCAGCGCTGTTCGATCTCCCCCAGGGACTGGCCGAAGACGGTCTCAAATGCAGTTCGGCCTGAAGGGTCGGCGTCAAAGTGCTCCACGTACGCCTTGTACCACGCAGTGAGCTTTCCTTCCGCAGCGATGAAAGTGAAGATTGATCGCACCTGCGGGTAGAGCGCACCGGACTGCGCCATGAACCGCTGTGCCGGAAGATCGAAAAGTTCCGCCCAAGGCATGACACGGTTCGCGCGCAGTCGATTGCGCATGATATTGGTCCGCTCATTCGGCAGGAATGCGATTCCGTCCGGTATCAGCCTGTAGTCTTCGTAGAGCGCCCCAAGCCCTTCCTGCACCCAGAGGCGATGCTGCTGGCCGAGCCGCTCCATGTGCCCGAAGTGCATGACATGAACGAACTCGTGGCGAAGTGAGGAACCTGCATCGCGCGTAACAAGTCGACGCGGCGAGTGCTCATATCGCCCGCCGACAGTTTCACGCTCGAACATGTCGCGTGCGTCCGCGCGTGTCGCGATGGCAATGAACACGTCATACGCCGGCGGGGCATCAAAGAGTGTGGCGGCGAGATGATCCGCCAGCGTGTTCAGCATGTCCCTGGCTTCACGATGTTGACGAGGGGCAAGGGACGTGGCGTACAGCAGGCGTCGCTCGGCGTCTTCTTCGTAGCGATAGCGAGTCTCGCCAAATTTTTCCTTCCATGCATCGCGCGAACGCCGAGCCTGCATGTCGCGCTCGTGCCTGGCGCGGTCGATCGCAGCCTTCACACGCTCCAGATTCTCCGGCGTGCGGATCGGCTCCATCGCCGGGTCATCCGCAAGCCGCGTGAAATCGTTGAAGCCCGCTTCAACAGCCTGAATGAGTTGATCGGCCGCCTCAGCGAGCTTGCCCTCAATCGCCAGCTCGCGTGCGCGTTTATACAGCTCCGCCGGATCAGTTCCAGCCCATGAGCCGCGAGTGCATGCGCACGCCACGGCAATCAGCAGGATGAGCTGAGCGAGTCTCACGACAAGCGATCCTAGGCCCGGCAGCGTCGGTTACGCTTTCGGTTCAAGGATTCGCACGGTTCCGCGTTCAATCGTCAATCGGCCTGCTGCGAAGAGCTGAACCGCTTCGGGATAGGCAAGGCATTCCTGCTCAAAGACGCGAGCCGCGAGCGTATGCTCGTCATCGCTGGGCAGCACGGGACATGTTCGCTGCAGGATGATCGGTCCTCGGTCGTATTGCTCATCGACGAAGTGAACCGTGCAGCCGGAGACTTTTTCACCTGCTGCGAGTACCGCGCGATGAACGTACAGGCCATACATGCCCCGCCCGCCGAATTTGGGAAGCAGGGACGGGTGAATGTTCATCACGCGCCCGCGAAAAGGCGGATCGACACGCATCAGCCGCAGATACCCCGCCATGCAGACCAGATCGATGTTCTTCTCCAGCAGCCATCGTGTGATGTGATCATCCGGCGCGTTCTTCGGAAGGATGCGGACATCAAGGCCGCGCTCGCGAGCCAATGCAACGCCAGCAATGTTCTCTCGCGAGGCGATAACGAGTTCGATGGATGCAGCAAGTTCGCCTCGGTCAATATGCGAAGCGAGATTCATCAGCGTGCGCCCGCCGCCGCTGATCATGCCTGCGATTCGCAAAGGCATTGCCTTCATGTCGCGCTTCCGCCGAGTGCGCCAAGAACCGTGGGGGGCGAGTTGAAGGGAATAGGCCTTCCCGCTGCGTTGATCGACACCATCGTGAGGGCTGCTTCGGTTACACGCACAATATCACCCGTGGTGTGGCGCTCGGCTTCCACGCGGATGCGCACCTTGACCGAACTGGTGCCGGTGCTTTCCGTCGCGGCGAGGAAGGTTACGACATCGCCGATCTGCACCGGCGCGTGAAACTCAACCTTGTCGATGGAGACTGTAACCCAGCGATGAACGCCATGCCGGCGCGCTTCGATGAAGCCGGCCTGATCGATATATGACAGAATGACACCGCCGAAGATGGAACCGTATTGGTTCGCATCGCGAGGCATCATGACGACGCGCAAGGCCGGGCGAAAGTGAAGCGAATCATGGCTCATCGGACGCATGATATCCGGCAGTGTGATTCGTCGGGGGATTGCGAGGATGTTCGCCACAGACGACACGAGAGAACACAGAGGGGATGCTGACCATTGTGGTGAGTGGGCACGCCCTTGGAACAATCATCGTTCATCAGGGAACAAGTGCTCAAGAGCCTGATCCTTGCCACGGTCTTTCTCCACCTCTGCGTTCTCTCGTGTCGTCTGCGTTGAATACATCATTTAGAACAGCAATCGCACGCCGAGTGTGGCAATGAATCGTGTTTTGCCTCTGCGGTCGAGGTCCTGCCACGCGGGGATTTGCACCGCCGCCTCAATCGTCCACGTGCGCGCTTCGTACATGATGCCCGGTGCGATGAAAAGTTCGTTGTCGCCGTTGGTTTCGTAGATGCCGTTCAGCTCAACAACGCCGTACCACGCGCCGAGCGTGTCCGCGTCGTATTGCGCTGGCGCGAGTCGATAGAGGTAGGAAGCGTCGTAAAGCAGCGCATCCGCCTTGCCGCGCCCGCCGCCGAGGTTGAACTTCGTGCCTCGCCCCGTGTTGAACTTGTAGCGACCGGAGAGATTCACGCCATGCCTGCCATGCACATGCGTGAATACACCGCCGATGATCGGGTTCGCGCCGCGGCTGCTGAATGGATGGTCGTAGGTCGGAATCTCGACGCCTGCGAGCAAACTGAATCGCGATGTGTCGATGGGGCCGAAGTCATGCTGCCAGAGGCGCAGCTTGCCCATCAGGGTGACATCCGCAAGGCCTGTGTCTCGATGGCGCGCGCCTGAAGCATCGCGGTAGCGCTCATGCTCAATGGGAATCGAGAGGTTCATGGAGAAGTTGTGCGCCACGCCATACGCAATATTGGTCCACGAAACAACCTTGCTGAAGTCATCATCACCCGTGATCGGATGGCGGCGTGCTTCCAGATACTTGACCTGCTGGCGCACAACCCATCGGCCGGTGGACGGTTGCGTGGCAGCGGGGCTGTTGATCGGCTCCTGTGCGTGCGCGCTCTCGCCCGCGAAGCACATGGCGCATGCCGCAGCAAACAAGACTGCGCGAAGCGTTGTCAAAGACATGATCGGTCGTCCTTTCAATTTGAAGACGGTCTTGTCGGCTCGTTGCGGTTACTCAGAATCACGGCGTTGCAATGCTGACGAGGGTGAACCCGCTCTCCGTGATCGCCCGGGCGAGCTGGGCCTTGGTCGGGCGGCCTGTCTCAGCGAGATGCACCTTGACTTCGCCGTTGCCGAGGTCGATGTTGACACGCTGCACGCCGGGTACTGCGAGGAGCTGCTTGTCCACGTTATTCGCGCAGAGCGGGCAGCCCATGCCGTGCACGACAAGGGTGGCGGTGGGGGAGTCAATTGGCGCGGTGTCGGTGAGAGCGGTTCGATCGTTTGAGGACGACTTCGGCGTGGTCTCGCAGCCGAATGAAAAGATCAACATGCCGAAAAGAAAGAACTTGAAGAAGAATCGCATGGCAGCGGCTCCTTGTGTGTTGTGGTGATTGAGTACGAGTGAGTTCACAGCACAACGCCGCAGCGATCGCGCTGCGACGAATGATAAATGCGCGTGATGTCACACTACACGAGAAGCAGGCAGCCCAGGCCCAGCAGCGTGCATGGCGGTGCGTGGCTTCTCGCAGCGCCAAGTGGTGCGCCGATACTCACTTCGCTGCTGAAGTGCGGCGAAGCTGCATCGGGCGGAAGACAGACAAGGTGATTGACCGTGGGAGATGGCGCAGCGACCTGCGCCGCGGTGTTCAGCCGATGCTGCTTGATCTCCTGATCGGCGCATCGGCAGGGCGGGCATTCATCGCTGCAAGGGCGCGATGTCGCCTGAACGGTGCGCGTGCAGCACGTTCGAGCCGCCTGTACCTGGACCTTGATGGTGCAGCATGCCCGAACCTGTGCCCCATCCGTGTTTGCGCCGTGCAACGCCACGGCACGCACCGCGCAGCAGCACCACGCGGGCGACCACGCGGTCATCGTGAAGATCAACAGGATGCGCAGCGGCATGCCTTGCATGGCGGTTAGTCTAGCCCCATGAAGGGTACGAGGGAAGATCGGGCAGCTACCATGGCGTCCGCAGGCCCATTGCCCGCATGGCGCACCAGCCCTTGCGGGCTTCAAAGATGGAAAACGCACCGCCAAGCACCAGCCCAGCCGCGACGACCCACGCCCACCAGTCGCCCGATGCGAAGATCAGCACAAATGCAGCGGCTGCGATGGCGATCACGCCCGCAGCGAATCGAACGCGCCGCCCTCGGTTGTCGATGTTGCACTGCATGAATGAGATCGTATCGGACCGTGATGTAGGCAGTCGAGCGGGCGAAACAGAAGATGCGGGGTGTTCGGGCGGAGCGGGTTCTCAAAACTCCGCGTTCCCCGGCGTCCTTGGGAACGGAATCACATCGCGGATATTCGCCATGCCTGTTGCGTACAGGATCGTGCGCTCGAAGCCCAGGCCGAAGCCCGCGTGCGGCACCGTGCCATAGCGCCGCAGATCGCGATACCACCAGTAGGCTTCCTTATGCAGGCCCATTTCATCGATGCGGCGATCGAGCACATCCAGCCGCTCTTCGCGCTGGCTTCCTCCAATGATCTCTCCAATTCCGGGGGCGAGCACATCCATCGCTGCGACGGTTTTCTCATCGTCGTTCAAGCGCATGTAGAACGCCTTGATGTCCTTCGGATAGTTCATCACGACGACCGGCCTGCCGACGAGTTCTTCCGTGAGGTAGCGTTCATGCTCGGACTGCATGTCGATGCCCCATTTGACGGGGAACTCGAACTTCTTTCCCTTTGCCATCGCCGCTTCAAGGGCCTTGATTGCATCGGTGTAGTCCATGCGCTCGAAGCTGGAATCGACAAAGCTCTCCAGGCGGGTGATGCAGTCTTTGTCGATGCGCTCTGCGAAGAACTTCATGTCATCCGCGCGTTCGTTGAGCACCGCACGGAAGATGTATTTGAGAAAATCTTCCGCAAGGTTTGCATCGTCATTGAGGTCCGCAAAGGCGATCTCAGGCTCGATCATCCAGAACTCGGCCAGATGGCGCGACGTGTTCGAGTTTTCCGCGCGGAAGGTCGGGCCGAAGGTATACACCTTGCTGAGCGCGAGGCAGTACGTTTCGACGTTGAGCTGGCCGGAGACGGTGAGGAACGCTTCCTTGCCGAAGAAGTCCTGCTTGAAGTCGATGCCGCCCTGTTCGTTTCGTGGCAGGTTCGCCATATCAAGCGTGCTGACGCGGAACATCTCGCCAGCGCCTTCGCAATCGCTGGCGGTAACGATGGGTGTATGAATCCAATGGAAGCCGCGCTCGTGATAGAAGCGGTGCACGGCCATCGCGAGGCAATGCCGCACGCGCGCCACGGCACCGAAGGTGTTGGTGCGCGGCCTCAGATGCGCCACTTCGCGCAGGTATTCAAAGGTATGCCGCTTGGCTGAGACGGGGTAAGTATCCGGGTCATCCACCCAGCCGACGACTGTGAGCGATGTGGCCTGAATCTCAACGGTCTGCCCCTTGCCCTGTGATTCAACCAGTTCACCTTCAACGATGAGTGAACAGCCCGTGGTGAGCTTGAGAACCTCGTCTTCGTAGTTTGCGAGCGTGCTGGGTGCGACGACCTGGATGGGGTCGAAGCACGAGCCGTCATGCACGTTGATGAACGACATCCCGGCCTTGGAATCCCGCCGCGTGCGCACCCAGCCAGCGATGGACACGTTCGACCCGACCGGCACGCGGCCGGCGAGGAGGTCGGCGATGGGGGTGTGGGCAGCGTGGGCGGTCGTTGTGGCGGGCATGAGCAAGTATCCTTACGTGGTGCGATTGGCAGGACGGAAGTGTATCGAACAGAATGGGACGCGGCACTCGAAGCCGGAACACGCACCGCAGGCAGGGCGTACTGAACTTCAATGGGTGATCTGCCCGCCAGAGCCATCTCGGGGTTGGAGGCATGTATGAAGCAAGCGAACTCGATCATCCCGCTCGGATTGGTTGCCGTCGGTTGCATGTTCGCGCTGCCGAGCGGCTGCTCGCAACCGCAGCACGTTTCAACGGATCATTCGTCCGTGAACCTCGCTGCGCTCGACGACCCCGCGCTGCAGGTGGCGGGATATCGCGAGTGGCGCGTGGTGAACCCGGAGAAATTCATCCTCAGCCCACTCATGACAACGTACTGCGCGTATCAGCCGAATAGACGGCCATCACCTGGACATGCAGTTTCGGCGATTCCGGATGCTCCGCTGAAGAGAGCTTCGATCCATGTATATGTCAATCCACCAGCAGAAGCGCCAATGTTCGAGCAATTGTGGCCGCACTTTCCGCAGGGTTCGATTATTGTGAAAGAGAAGCTTTCGCCCTTGACCATCGTTCCTGCGCCAGAAGACGACTATGAACGATGGTCGACGATTGAGGACCCGCTTCCCGTGTACTCGGACGAACCCGAACTCCTCACCGTCATGATCAAGCGCGAGCCGGGCTACAACCCCGAAGTTGGCGATTGGGAGTTTTTGGTCTTTGACGCCCTCGGCCAGACGATCGAGGGTCGCGGGCGGCTCACCCACTGCCAGCAATGCCACATCCCGCACGCAGCGACCGACTTCGTGGTCCGCAGTTACCTTCCCGACAATGTCCTTGCGGGATTGAAGTAGCTCCCGCCAATTTGGCAGCCCATGCGAGGTGGCGCAGCGGCTCTGTCAGCAGATGGCCAAGCCGCCACCGCTGAAATTCGGCGGAAATCCGCGTTTTCATGAGGCTTTGATCGTGGTGAGGCACGATCCGCTCCGGCACGGCTCTTGCCCGTTCTCCGCCGGACTATGACTGCGCCGACGAATCATCCCGATTCACCGCTTAATGCCCCGCACGGCACCCCCTGCGCGGATGGCTGTAGCAACAGCGCGTCGCGGCTGAACCTGCTGCTGTCCTACGGCGGCTGGCGGGAAGAGTCCGCGGTCAACCAGCTTCCCCGCCTGTTGGAGCCGATGGGCATTCGTTCAATTCGCGTCCACTCCGGCGAGGAGGCGACCGAAGTCATCGATACGACCCGTATCCATATCGCGGTGGTGGACCTTGCGATTCCGCTCCGTCGTGAAACGCCGCAGACCGCGCCATGCGGCTCACGCATCCTGAAGCTGCTGAGCAGGTTGACGGCTCCGCCGCCGACGGTGGTGGTGCGTCCGCCTCAGTCCGCAGCGCGGGAGAGCGTCCGCTCGCTCGCGGATGCGCTTCGTGATGGTGCGTTCGCAGTGCTGGACCGGCCTGTGGAGTTGGAACGAATGCTGGAAGTGATGCGCCGTGTGCTGCGGCGGCATTACGCGGGCCACTGGCCGAGCAACTGAAGAAAAATTCGACAAATCAACATAGCAACAAGTCAACATGATGAAGTCAGCGACCAGTTCACAATCAGATGCACCAGCAGGCGAAAGCCATGCTGTTGATTTGTTGGCCTGTTGATTTGTCTTCCTCATCAATCAAATCGCAATTTCATAAGGAGCACTCAACCATGGCAACAAAAGTTCGACCCCTCGGCGACAAGATTCTCGTGAAGCGCGCCGAAGCTGTCTCCAAGACTGAATCCGGCATCTATCTTCCTGAATCCGCCAAGGACAAGCCCAAAGAAGGCCAGATCGTCGCACTCGGCAACGGCAACCTCAACAAGGAGACCGGCGAGTACCTCCCCTTCACCGTCAAGAAGGGCGACCGCGTCATCTTCTCCTCCTACGCGGGCACTGAAATCAAACTCGACGGCGAAGAATTCCTCATCATGTCAGAGGACGACATTCTCGGCGTGATCGAGAAGTAACGAGGCACATGAGCCAGATTTACAGTCCTACGGCGGCCCCGCCTTTTCTCTCACAACTTCACAGAAAGAAACCCATGGAACGTGGACCACTGATCGCGATCCTTCGAGACATGAAGGGAACCGACAAAGAACTCGACCTGCATCTGCTCGGCGAGGGCGACCCCGTCGAGCTGCGCAACGTCGTCGATGTCGAGGAACTTCACAGCTCCAACGGCATCAAGATCATCACCAAGCAGAACTACATCTGGCTCGACGCATCGCATGTTTCGCTCGCGTATCAAGCGCGAACAGACCTTTGATTCGCACGAACCGAACGGAAACACCCCCACAGGCGCGTAACCTGTGAAACGGAACAATCCATGCCGATGACGCCCGAACAGATACGCACGGCTCTTGCAGACCTCAACGGCCAGCGTGCCGTGCGCGTGCACTTCGATCATGCAGACGATTGCAAGGTTCAGGGCGCGCTGCTTGTGCCGATGGAAGCGGACAACATCGTCAAGCTCACCGACGGCCAGCGTGAATATCTGCTCGACGCGGAACGCATCGCATGGATTGAAATTGGCTGACGCAGGAAAATCGGATTCTGTCAACTACCAACTACCAACTGACCACTGCCAACTGATAACTGATAAAAGGAACGAAAGAAATGGCTGCCAAGCAAATCGCATACGATGTTGACGCCCGGGAGAAAATGCTCCGGGGCATTCAGAAGCTCGCCAAGGCTGTCAAGACCACACTCGGCCCGTCCGGCCGCGTTGTGATTCTTGAGAAGTCCTTCGGCGCGCCCACTGTGACCAAGGATGGCGTAACCGTCGCCAAGGAAATCGAACTTGACGACCCCTATGAGAACATGGGCGCGCAGATGGTGAAGGAAGTCGCATCCAAGGCGTCCAAGGACGCGGGTGACGGCACCACCACCGCCACCATCTATGCCGAAGCCATCTTCGCGGAGGGCCTCAAGAACATCACCGCCGGCGCGAATGCGAACCACGTGAAGCGCGGCATCGACAAGGCTGTCGATGCGGTTGTCGCGGAACTCAAGGCGATGAGCAAGAACATCAAAAGCTCCACCGAGATCGCGCAGGTCGGCACGTGCGCTGCCAATCAGGACGCCGCCATCGGCAAGATCATCGCTGAGGCCATGGACAAGGTCGGCAAGGATGGCGTCATCACCGTGGAAGAAGGCAAGAGCCTCGACACCTATGTCGATCTCGTCGAAGGCATGCAGTTCGACAAGGGCTATCTTTCGCCGCACTTTGTAACAAACCTCGCAGCGATGGAAGCCGTGCTGGAAGACTGCTATGTCCTCGTGCATGAGAAGAAGATTTCATCTGCGAAGGACCTGCTGCCGATCCTCGGCAAGATCGCGGAGAGCGGCAAAAGCTTGCTCATCATCGCGGAAGATATTGAAGGCGAAGCGCTCGCCACGCTCGTGGTCAACCGGCTGCGCGGCGTGCTGAAGGTCGCTGCGGTCAAGGCGCCGGGATTCGGCGATCGCCGCAAGGAAATGCTGCAGGACATCGCCATCCTCACCGGCGGCAAGCCTGTGATGGAAGAGTTGGGTATGGACCTTGAGAGCCTTTCGCTGAGCGACCTCGGTCGTGCGAAGAAGGTGTCTGTTACCAAGGACACCACCACGATTGTGGAAGGTGCGGGCAAGAGCGCGGACATCAAGGGCCGCATTGAGCAGCTCAAGGCGCAGATTGAGAACACTACGAGCGACTACGACGCGGAGAAGCTGCAGGAGCGGCTGGCGAAGCTCGCGGGCGGCGTGGCGCAGATCAACGTCGGCGCTGCGACGGAAGTGGAGATGAAGGAGAAGAAGGCGCGCGTCGAGGACGCCCTGCACGCCTGTCGCGCTGCGGTGGAAGAAGGCATCCTTCCCGGCGGCGGCGTGGCTGTGCTGCGTGCCCGCAAGGCTTTGGACAACCTTCGCAAGAAGCTGGAAGGCGATGAGAAGATCGGCGTGGACATCATCTGGCGCGCTCTTTCCGCCCCGATCAAGCAGATCGCGACGAACTGCGGCCTCGAAGGTTCCATCGTGGCGCAGAAGGTTGAGGAAGCGAAGGACAACAACTTCGGCTTCAACGGTGTGACGCAGCAGTACGAAGACCTCGTGAAGGCAGGCGTGATCGTGCCGACCAAGGTCGAGCGCGTCGCGCTTCAGAACGCAGCCAGCATCAGCGGCCTGCTGCTGACGACGGACTGCGCGATCACCGAGATCAAGGACAAGAAGGCGAAGGCCCCCGCAGGCGCGGGCATGGATGATATGGATTATTGAGTTCAGGCATGAGGCATCAGGCGATAGGCAATCGTGTCTGATGATGATGCTTCACTCAGAGCCTCCACATGCAGGACGCAGTGTTGGAGACAATCAGATAAGTTCCGCAGCCGGACAGCGAAAGCTGTCCGGCTGTTTTTGCCTTGTAGTTGGGCACATCACACGTATCGCGAAGCGTGGCCGCATTCGACCGAGTTAGAGACTGCAGCGACACAAAAAATCGGCTGATGCCGCAAAACGGAGAGGATCGAGGAAAACATAGATGAAGTCGATATGGTCATCAGGCCGGAGGTGATCATGCCCAACTTCATTCTTGACGACGTCCGAGATGCGCATCAACTCATCAGCAGTCGTCGTTTTCGATCGACAATCCGGCTCATGTTCCTTTTGATAGACCAGATGTCGTACATCCTCGCAAGGCAATCAAAAGGTCAGAACGATCGACAAGACTTCATGGCGTTTGTATGTGATCACATATTGCCTCACTACTGCGATTGTCCGAAGCCTCTGTCCGACGAGCTATGGGCCGCACGAAACGGGTTCGTACACAGCGGTGCCTATCGCGGCCAGCGAGCCGCAAAGATGAAGCGCAGCGGGGGCGGCTGAGAAGTCAGATCGAATTGCCGTGAATGCCACTTGTGGACATTCGTTGCGCTCTTCTTGCCTGTCCGCGGTTCCTGACGGAAAGCCCACGGATTCAAATCCGTGGGCTTTGAAGCGCGTGTTGGCGCGTTTGTGAATTCGCAGTACGATCGCGCGCGATGCAGGCGCCGTGGAACGACTGGTACCACTGCAACGGGAATACCTACGGCACGTGGCTGCCGGGCGATGAGCGCGGCTGGTGGTCGCGGCATCATCGGACGCACTGCGAGGGTGATTACAAGAATCCGCCGCCGGCTGAGCGCGATGCGGGATTGCGTGCGTTTGTTGCCCGCGCGATGAAACGTGAGCCGGTGTCGCTCGACTGGCGCTCGCGCATCATCGCGTGCAACGAGATTGCTTCAACGCTGCAGTGGCACCGCATCGAAGTCATCGCAATCGCCGTTTCGGCGGTTCACTTTCATGTGCTTGCGAGATGCCCGGATCGCCAGCCCCGGAAGTGGCTCGGCATCGCGAAGAAGAACGCAGCGAGGTTGCTGTCGGATCAAGCCCTTGTGGAAGCTGGCGGCGTGTGGGCGAAGCGGTTTCGATGCCTGCCCGTGAAGGACTGGCAGCATCAGGCGAATGCTGCGTGGTACATCATCAACCATGTGCGCGAAGGGGCGGCGATTTGGACCATCCCGAGGCTGTTGGTGAAGGTTGGTGAGCGATTGCAGCAGTGATCTGAAAGGGCGCGCTCCGAAACCGGATGAAAACGTCGGAAAGCCCGCGGATTTGAATCCGTGGGCTTTGAGGGGTGCGTTGACAGTCAGCAGGTGCTTTCGCGCGTCAGCCGATCTGTTCTACACTGTGCGTATGCAGGCCTTTCATGCCACGACGATTGTTTCAGTTCGCCGGGGGGAGCGTGTCGCCGTCGCGGGCGATGGGCAGGTGAGCCTCGGCACGACGGTCGCCAAGGCGGACGCGGTCAAGGTGCGCAAGCTTGATGGGTTGGGTGCGAAGTCCGCAGGTGTGCTGGTCGGCTTTGCCGGCTCCGCTGCGGACGCCTTTGCACTGCTCGACAGGTTCGAAGCGAAGCTGAAGGAGTCGCCCACCAACCTGATGCGAGCCGCCATCGAGCTGGCGAAGTTCTGGCGAACCGATCGCGCGCTGCGCCGGCTGGATTCATTGTTGATCGTCGCGGATCGCTCCGTCTCGCTCATGATCTCCGGGCAGGGCGATGTCATCGAACCCTCAGACGGCATCTGCGCCATCGGTTCCGGTGGGCCGTATGCGCTGGCAGCGGCACGCGCGATGGCACGGCATACACAGCTTTCACCAGCGGACCTTTGCCGCGAAGCGCTGATGGTCGCCGGGGAAATCTGCATCTACTCGAACACGAACGTTACCGTGCTTGAGCTTGCTGAGCCGGACGGAAAGAAGGCGTGAATGGCCCGCCGGAAGCGCAGGCGCAAGGGTGTTCGCGGCATGGCGGCCCTGCTGCACGACCGCTTCATGCAACTGGCGATCCTCACCACGCTGCTGGGTTTGTTTGCCTTCATCCTGTGTCTGGAACTGATCGGTCCGCCGCCGCGTTGGCGGATTGATGCACTCTGGGTCAATCAGCATTCGCGCACGGTGCGTGTGATGGCGTACGCGCTGGTGATCGCAGGCGGCGCATCAGCAGTGCTGCTGCTTGCACGGCGGCCTCGCGCGATCATGCTGGTTACGTGGATCGCAGCGGTGATTGTCTGTATCGCGCTGTACCGCGACCGCATTCCGATCATCTTCGATGTCGTGCGTCGCTATGCCATGTGATCGCGCCGGGTAGCCCGTGTGTTATCACTCCCCTCGTTCGGCGGCGTCATCGCGCTTGCCGGAGGTTTTATAATCGCGCCGGCGCGCCGCGTAGGTTTCAGGCGAGATAGGCAGATCAGGCGTTTCACCTTGGCGCCACTGCGTGTGCAGCTTTTTGAGGAATGGCACGCACCATTGACAGCCGGTGCCCGCGCCGAAGCACTCGCTGAGCTGCGAAGCGACTTCGGGCTTCTCCACGTTCATATACGTTACCAGCTTTCGCAGGCTGACGCGGTAACACAGGCATACGTTGTCATCAGGGTCCATGACGACATCACAACGTCAAAACGTCGAAACGTCAAAGCGTTGGTGGCACACGTGGGGGCGCAGCGGGGGAGTCAGGCAGCGAGGCCGCCGAAGCCGAAGCCATGTTCATCGAAGCCGAACTCGTCGTCTTCGCAGCCGCCGGGGGCTTCCTTGGGCCATTGCGGTCTTGCGCGATGATGCACATGAACGACCCGCGCGAGCTGTTCTGCGAAGATGGGGCGAAGCGTGTCAATGACATCGCCGAGTTCATCGGGGAACGGGTTGGACTTGGCGCGGAACAGCACGACAACGGCGAGGCATTCACCTTCATGCTTGCATGAGAAGGCGATGACCTGCGATTCGCAAAGCATGCCGGACTCCATGCCGAGCCATTCTGCGAACTCTGCGGCGTCATCGAAGGCGACGATTTCTGGTTCGGCTTCCATCTGGGGGCAGATGGCA
Source organism: Phycisphaerales bacterium (assembly GCA_035443885.1). GTDB lineage: Bacteria > Planctomycetota > Phycisphaerae > Phycisphaerales > SM1A02 > DAOMNO01. Next base: position 92,375 of record DAOMNO010000009.1, on the reverse strand, counting down.
TGGCAGAGCCGATCGAGCACGCCTGCGACGGATTCGCGCGGACAGTCGTAGTTCACATACGCGCCGAGACCGAAGCCTGAGGAATCCGTGGCATGTTCGCGGCCTTCAAACAGGAACACCGCAGCGTTCGTGGGGCCGGTTTTCGTCAGCGTATATTCCAGCGTGGTTCGCAGCAGGTCTTCGACATCAAGCTCCTGCCGTACCAGCGTGCGGAACTCAGTCGCCATCGCCACGTCATCAAGCTGTGCATTCGCTTCCTGATAGGCGCAGACGAGGTCATGGCAGAGCACGTCGATCTGCTCGGATATCTGATGTCGAGCGATGTTCAACTCGCGGCAGATTCGCTTGAGGCGATCCAGTCGCTCTTCGCGGCTGCGGTGCGCGCGTGCGGTGTGCAGCGCGGCCTCAACGCGATCGACAAGCTCCGTTGCATTGTCGGCGGTCGAAGCGGACGGGCAGAGAAAATCAACGGCGCCGCATCGCATGGCGCGGATGGCGGCCTGGGCAGTGTTTTCGTGTGAGAGAATAATGGTCTTCCAGCAGCAGTGGGGCTTGGCTTCCGTGCTGAGCATGTCGAAGCCGTCGCCATCCGGCAGATCAGGATCGAGCAGGAGAATCTCAAACTGCTGTGCCTGAAGCAGCCTCACGCTGTCCTTCAGTTGAACCACGCGGACGATTTCATGGCCTTTGCAGCGGAGCGCGGCGACCATGTCCTCGCTGCACATCGCTTCGTCCGCAGCGATGAGGATTCTCGCCGGACCCGTTCGGGGGCGTGCATCCTTGAGCGCTTCGTCAATCTGCTGGTCGAGTGGTTCCATGATCCGCGGGTTCCCAGATCGTCATTTCAAGCGCGTCGGTTGATCGTTCGTGTCGGCTTACGCAGCCTTTCGTGCAGGCGGCGCACTGTGCTGCGCGGCCTTCCAGTGATCGAAGCGAATCGTCGCTTCGGCCCCGCCCACGGTGGTCTCTCCCGCGCCTGCTGACTTCGGCACGTTGGTCAGCGTGAGCACGCCGCCGTGTGCCTGCACGAACCGTCTTGCGCGGGAAAGGCCGAGGCCTGGTTGCCGACCGGCGGGCTTCTCGCTGAAGAACGGCTCGAAGGCGTGGGTCAGGGCATGCGGACTCAATCCTGCTCCGTCATCCCTGATCCGGATCATCAATCGGTCATCCGGAGCCTCGATTTGAACGACCACTTCGATATGGCGCGAACCTTTCGATTCCTGCGCGTTGCGGATCAACTCTTCAAGCGCGCGCTGTACAAACGAGGGGTCGAGATGCACCAGCGGCAGGTCCGATGGCACAAGCACGGTCATCGAAGGATTTGCCCCGATCTTGCTGTTGGCGGGTTCTCGGAACTTGTCCACCGCTCTCTGAACCACCTCAGCGAGGTTGAAATCCTGCCGCCGTGGCATGGCGGCTTCCGCCATTTCGCGCAGCGCGCTGAGCATGTCGCTAAGTCGATGGGCCTGAGCCGCGACCTGCGATGCGATGTTCGCGTGGGTGGAACCGGCGAGATCGCTCGCCAACTGCTGGCAGCGGCCGCTGATGATCGTCAGCGGGTTGTTCATCTCATGTGCCGCGCCGGCAATGACTTCACCCAGCGCGGCGGCGGCCTGCTTTCTCGCGAGTGCGTCCTGCATCTCGATCAACATGCGATTCGCGTCAGCGAGTTCTTCGCCCAGGCGTTGAACGGCGTCCTGCTGAATCGCGGAAGAGATGGCTCTGGCCCACATGCTGGTCATTGCCTGCAGATCGCTGCGCCGCGCGTTGCCAGCGTCGGCGTCGGGTGCGCCTTCATGCAGCAGCACAGCGATACACTCGCCGCCGCTGCGAAGCGGAAGCAATCGCACATCGCGCAGGTCGCGCGCATCGCCCAGGTAATCCGTCAGCCACGGCAGCAGCCCCAGCGAACGGACTGAGAGCTGGGCTGCATCGTCGAAGACGTGCGCCCCGCCGGGCTGGAGTGATTCGCCGGGGAGCGTAACGAGATCGCTTCGCATGGCGCGGCTTTCACTGTTGAACTGAATGAGCTGCCACGATTCAGCGGTGATCTCGCGGCTGGCGGTTTCGCGCACGAGCATGGCGCAGAAACCGCCACTGATTTCTGCGGGCGGCATGAATGTTTCGCGAGCTGACTGCACGACGCGCTCGAGCACGGTGATCAGCGAGTCGTCGGAAGCGGTTGATTCGTGAAAGCGAATGATGCGCTCCAGTGTGCGGCTGAGGCGATGCGATACTTCGGCGCGCCGGCGAAGCTCCGCCTGTGTGCGCCCCAGCGATTGATTCGCACGCCCCAGCGCGCGAAGCAGCGCATCAGGCGAAGCTTCTTCGCATTCGTCCAGGCCCAGCACACGCATCCGCTGCGCCACGGCGGCGGCAAGCTGTTCCGCAGCGGCGTCGGTATCGTTGCGATCAAGCCCCAGTCGTTCGCAGAGTTCGTCGGCGGATTCATCGCGAGGCCCATGCCCTGCAAAGGGAATGTACCGAGCGCGGGCGAGCATGTCCGCAAGTGTAACCAGCGCGATGAGCGGGCGATGCGGCAGATCGGGAAGCGAGTCGTATCGCTGGCCATGCAGCCAGAGCACATCCGTCAGCGATCGCGGCAATCGCCATCGCTCTGCAAGACGCTTGCCCGCGGTGGTTACTGGAACGCCGATGACTGCGGCGCAGGCAGCGCCGAGTGAAAGACCTTGTGATTCTGCGATGCGGCAGACGCGATCCATGCTTCGCGGCAGCACGACATGCAGCGCGAGCGCGCCAAGATCATGCAGCAGACCCGCCAGGAACGCTTCCGCAGGATTGAGGCGGTGCGCTCGGCAGCGAGAAGCCAGCAGTTGACTGAGACAGGCGGTGGCGAGGCAGTGACGCCAGAAGCCGATGCGATCGAAGCCGCTGATGGGAGAAGAGGCGGGGGCATCCGCGGTGCGTTCCGCAGCGGTGTCGATCTGACCGTCGAAAAGTTCAAAGACCTGAAGCGACAACGCTGCGCTGCGGACAGCGTCGAAACCCAGATGAAGCACCGCGCGATCGACCGTCGTGATGTGTTCACCTCGTGCGCGATCGGCGCGACGGCTGGCCTGCAGCACGCGGCCTGCCAGCGCGGGGTCGGAGCTGACGAGTTCAATCACATCTTCCGCGCGGGCGCGCTCATCCGTGGTCAGTTCGACGATGCGGACGGCGATGGGGCTGAGCGTGGGCAGCGCATCAAGCTGCTGCAGCACAAGTTCCACTCGCCGGGCTTGATCCGCATCGCGCTGCATGGAATGTATCAGGGGTTGATGAAGCTCGACATGCGAATCACGCTTCGAGCAGCTCGGTCATCTTGCTCATGAGCTGCTCGATGTTGATGGGCTTCTTCAGGAAGGCATCTGCACCGGCGCGGCCGAGCGAATCGATTTCTTCCTGCGAGACAACCCCCGACACGATGATGATGCGCGTCTCGCGAAGCTCCGGACTGGTTTTGATGCGCTGGCAGACAAGGTTGCCGTTTACGTCAGGCAGCATGTAGTCGAGCAGAATGATGTGCGGCCTGAACTGTTCGGTGAGGAGTCCCGCGTCGTAGCCGCACGAGGCGGTGCGCACGTCGAAGCGTTCATCGCGCGCCAGCACATCCTGGAACATTTCAACGATGGCGGGGTCGTCATCAACGACAAGAACGCGACGCACCGCGCTTTCAAAGCCGTCGGTGGGGATGTCGTTCGCTTTCATGAAGCGGAGCAACTCGGCCCGTGGGATGCGCCGAAATCGCGAGCCGGGAACGCGGAACCCCTGAAGGCGGCCGCTGTCGAAGCAGCGGATGATCGTCTGTTGCGACACATTGCAGATTTCCGCAGCTTCACCGGTGGTGAAGATCTGCTTGTCCATCCATTGTGTCTGCTGTGCACTCTGCTTGTTCATCGTCTCTGCCTCCCTGCGCGGCACGCCGCGCCGAAGTCGGGCCGCGAACGACCCGCGCATGCTGCATCCATCGGAACAGCGCAACGTGAACTTCAGGTCTGCCCCGATTTACCAGACGGCATAACCGGCACAAAGCGCGCGATACGCCAGCGCGTGCGAACGCGCGCTTGCATGGCGGCAATTATCGGGCAGATTTCGCGTCTGACGCTCCGGCGCGGTGCCGTTCCCAGATCGAAACAGCTTCAGGCTCGCGTGGGTACAGCGGCGCCAATGAGAGCGCGTCCGTTATCTCGCCTTGCTTCAGCATTCGCGCCGCCACGGCAAGACATGCGGCCGCTTCAAAGCGAGGCTCAATTGTCAGTACGCCCGCTTCTTCACAGCGTAAGCGAGCCGCGGTCGGCAGATGCTGATCGCACACGACGGTGCGGAGTGATGAAAGGTCCAGGCTGGCCGCATCAACAAGGCCGGGCGTGCCAACAACGCGCCAGCCATCGCTTGCGCATTCAAGCCGGGTTGCCCAGAACGTGTCATTTTTGCTGGCCAGAGCGATCAATACCGGGCCGGGGCGAATCGTCTCACTGAGTGATTCCGCTACGACCAGCGCGCTGGGCACAGCGACGAGTTTCACACGGCGCGCTTCAGCGATCATCTTTGCAGTGCTCACTGCAATACGAAGGCCCGTGAACGCACCCGGACCGATCGACACCGCCACGGCGGCATTCTCATCAAGATCATGAGGTGAAAGACCCTCTCGCTTCAGCAGACGGTCGATGGCGGGGAGCAGGTCGTCATCATGCCGCGTCGCCAGTGCGAGCGGCTCGACATGAACCGTGCCAGCGCGATCGCGCATGGCAACCGAGCCGGTCCGTTGCGAAGTCTCAATGGCGAGAATGATGGACATGAGAGCGAATGCTGATGATACGGCGCGATTACGACACGCTCGACAGCGGCACAGCCATCATCATGGCTTCTTCCGCCGAGGGCACTGCAGCCAGATCAATCGGCAACGCGCACGCCCGCTCGTGATCGGAGTTCAGAATGATGATGCGACTGCCGCGCATTTCGATGCCCGTCTCCGCATGTTCATGGCCGAGGCAGAACAGCTTGACGTTCCAGTGAGCGGCGAGCTGCTCGGTCGTGGTGCCTTCCGTTCGCTTCCGCCCCCAGACCATCGCGTATGCGGCGCCGTTCGGGCCTGCGTAATCGTCGTCGGTCAGTTCGCGCTCCAGTACGTCGAGATCGAATCGTGCCATGGAAGAATCACCCGGCAGAGAGTGGGCGCACAGTACGCCACCGGCGGATCCATTTTCGCTTTGGAGTGCGAGAGGCATCGCGCGAATGAACAGGTTGATGGCCTGTGCCACGTCATCACAAGCATCGCTGAAAACGTATTCCAACGCAGCGTTAAAGAGTTCAACGCTGTTGCCTGCGCCTTTGCTGACGCCTTTGCCGGTCATTTGCGCCAGTTCGTGATTCGCCAGCAGCGGGTGAACCTGCTGCGGATGTTGCACGACGAGTTCCGCAGCGCGGGCCAGCATTCGATAGCTGAAGTCCATGCCGTTGATGTGCCGATCGCCGTGGATCATTTCGTGCAGAACGACATGGTGTGCAGGCGATGCGTCCAGCCGCGCGAGGGTGAGGATGCGGCGCAGATGCTCCGGGTTGTCGTGCAGATCGCCCGTGGCGAGCAGCCTGCCTCGTGATGGAAGATGAACGCAGCAGCCGCGCCGCAGCGGCGAGGTGCGCAGCATATTCGCGGCATCGCGGAAGAGCTCGACAACTTGAGAAGCGTCATTCAGAGAGACGGGCACCGGCGCAGCATAGCCTGACGCGGCCCGTGCTGCGTCATCGCCTTCGCAGGGTCAGTTCGCGCGTTCGCGGCCCGAAGCGAAGTTCCGCAGTGGATGCTTCGGCTCGCCGTGTCGCGTCGAAGCGGCTGCTGGTGGGCATGCCTGAGAGTGGATCGACAAGCAGTTCGCTGGACCCAAGTTCGACGCTCAGGTGCAGCTTCGTATCGCCCGGCTCCTGTCCCGGCAGATTCGGGCGAAGCACAGTCAGATTGACGGACTCACCCGGCCTGCGAGACTGCACAAGGCTGATGAGATCATCTGCGAGGCTGATGGGCTGGTCGTCGATGTGTGTGATGCGATCGCCGATGCGAAGCACACGCTCCGCAGGCAGGCCCGGAATGAGATCGACGATGCGGACTTCATTCACTTCGCGGCCCGGCCCGCCCGTATCCATGCGGATGCCCAAGGCACCGCGCGGCGTGTTGATGAGCCGCTCAATGAGCGCGCCCAGTACGCGCTGCCGCTGTTCGACGCTCAGTGGGCCTTCGCTGCCGGCCAGGACTGCGTAAAGCTGACGATTCGATTCGCGCGTGGTGATGAGCGACTGCATCGCCTGTTCGCGCTCTGTGTAGTCATCGGAATCCAACAGCGCAACGAGTCGGCGAACTTCGTCGCTGACGGGAACCGCGAGAAGCTCTTCATCAGATGGAATCAGCAGCGTGTTGGGCATCACCTGCTGGCGGATGACGATTTCCGCGCCATCGATGACCACGACGCCGTTGCCGCGAATGATGACCTGCGGCTGAGGCTGTTGCTGCTGAATCTGTCGACGTGAGCCATCCTGAGCGAAGGCGGACGAATGGCTCATCGCGCACGCAAGAACTGCTGCGCATGCTGCCACTTGAATCGTCTGCACCTTCTTCATGCACTCGCCTCCGCCGCGCTCGGCACGGTCATGATAGCGCGCTACTCGACGTTCTGCACCTGTTCCTTGATGCGGTCGATCCCGCCCTTGATCTCGACGATGCGTCGGCTGACTTCGACATCCAGACATTTGCTGCCGATGGTATTCGCTTCGCGAAGCAATTCCTGAGTCAGGAAGTCCAGCGTGCGGCCGGACGGCTCATCACCTTCCGCGTCGATAATTTCCAGGAACTGGTCGAGATGCCCACCCAGCCGGGCGACTTCTTCCGCGATATCCGATCGTTCTGCATAGAACGCGACTTCGCGGAGCAGGTCTTCATCGCGCACGGTGGTGCCGGAGTCCATGAGCAGGGCGTTGACGCGCTGCCGGAGCCGCTGTTGATAAAGATCGACGGTGATGGGCACGCGCTCGACGATGACCTTCAGGTGCTCGCGAATGATCTCGCAGTGCCGATGCAGTTCGGCGTGCAATGAGCGACCTTCCCGAAGGCGCATGGACTGGAGTTTGTCGCACGCCTGATCGATCAGCTTCAGTAGCACGCCGCGAGCCTGTTCCACGCGTTCTTCGCCCGTGCCCGGCACCACGACGCCCGGCAGCGAGAGCAACGCGCTCAGGTCGATGCGGGCAGCGTTGTGTGCGAGGCCCGGCACGGCGAGCAACTGCTCCAGATATCGCTGCACAGCGTTGATGTTGATCTGTGCCGCAGCATTCGCAGATGAATCCGAGCAACGCACCGTCAGCACCACACTTCCCCGGTTGAAATGGTGAGAGAGGGCGGCGTCGATTTCCGCTTCCAACCCTTGCAGGTCTTCGGGCAGGCGAATCTGCGCTTTGAAATACTTGTTGTTCAGCGATCGGATTTCAACACTGTAGTGTGCGCCGTTCACGGTAACGGACGCTGCGCCGAATCCGGTCATCGAGCGAATCATGCAATCACTCCGGCTGGCCGCTCGGATTGTTCTCGGCGGCTTCGCGAATGTGCGCCGGCACTTCGGAAGGATCGACCGGCCGGACATTGGGCGGCAGGCCGGGGATGTTGCCGAGGTCGAGCGTGCCCGTCGGCTGCTGCAAGTCGGGGGATTCGATGTTCAGTTGGCCCGTTTCCGCTGCCGCCGCGGGTGTGGTGTTCGCACTCTCGATCTTGTTGAGTGTGATCGCCGTGCCAAGGTAGAGCACAAATGCGACAACAGTGGCCCAAGTGAGGGCATCGCCGACGCGGCCGCCGAAGACGGTGTCGGATGATCCGCCGCCCGCGCCGCCGAAGGCGCCTGCGAGGCCGCCGCCGCTGGGCCGCTGCACGAGGATGATGAGCACCATCGAGACGGAGATAATGACGAAGAGGAGCGTGACGATCAGGAATGCGGTAGTCATGTCGAATCTGCCGGTGAATCAGGCTGCGACGGTTTCCGCCGCGGCGCGAACAATCGTGAGAAACTCCTCACTGTTGAGCGATGCGCCCCCGATCAGCCCGCCATCGATATCGGGCTGAGAAAAGAGCGAACTGGCGTTGCTGCCTTTGACCGACCCGCCGTACTGAATGCGGGTCGCTCGGGCGAGTTCCTCATTGTACCGCATTCCCAGTCTTTGGCGAAGCAGTCGATGGACGGCTTGCGCATCTTCCGGGGTGGCGTTGCGGCCGGTGCCGATGGCCCAGACCGGCTCATAGGCCAGCACGATCTGAGCCGCAGCATCGGCGGAAACGCCTTCCAATGCAGCATCAAGCTGAGAAAGCGTGATTTCTTCGGTTTTTCCCGCTTCCCGTTGCTCCAGCGTTTCCCCAAGGCAGAGTACCGCCGTCAGACCAGCTTCAAGGGCGGCTTTCAGCTTCAGATTGATGAGCCGATCACCCTCTGCAACCCCTTCCGGGGCGTGCCGCCGCTCTGAATGGCCGATCAGCACATGAGTCACATCAAGGTTCACTAACATGGCTGCGCTCACGCTGCCGGTGTAGGCGCCGTTCGGCTTGTGGTGCACATCCTGTGCGCCAAGGCGAATATCCGTGCCTCGAATCACGTCCCCGACGGTGGCGATATACGGAAACGGCGGGAAGAGGACGATTTCGCAGTGAGGGGTCAGCTCGCGCGAGGCGACGACGACTTCGCCCGCCAGCGACCGCGCTGAAGCGAGATCGGTGTTCATTTTCCAGTTGCCGCCGACGATGGGTGTGCGATTGAACATGGAATGTCTCACAATATCGCTGTGCGGCACGTTTCGCGAGCGGGGGCGGCCGTTCGCGAATCGCGCTGCGCCGCTAAACTTCGGGTCTTATGGCTCAGATTGCACAGCCCGTATCCCGCACCGCAGCGCAGGTTCGACGCGACTTCCTCGACTTTTTCATTGAGAAGGCGGGGCACACGTTTGCGCCGTCCTCGCCTGTTGTGCCGCACGACGACCCAACGCTGCTTTTCACCAACGCGGGGATGAACCAGTTCAAGGATGTCTTTCTCGGACAGGGCACGAGGCCCTACGTGCGAGCAGTCAACAGCCAGAAGTGCATTCGCGCGGGCGGCAAGCACAACGACCTCGAAGATGTCGGCCGCGACACCTATCACCACACCTTCTTTGAAATGCTCGGCAACTGGTCGTTCGGCGATTACTTCAAAGCCGAGGCGATTCAGTGGGCGTGGGAACTTCTCGTGGATGTGTGGGGCATTGACCCGACGCGCCTGTATGCGACGTACTTTGAGGGCGATGAGGCGCAGGGCCTCGCGCCGGATCACGAAGCGCGCGACCTCTGGCAGCGATATCTGCCGCCCGAGCGCGTGCTGCCGGGCAACATGAAAGACAACTTCTGGGAGATGGGCGACACCGGCCCATGCGGTCCGTGCAGCGAAGTGCACTACGACGGCACGCCGAACAAGACGGGGCGTGAGCGCGTCAACGCGGGCGACCCGGATGTCATCGAAATCTGGAATCTCGTGTTCATCCAGTTCAATCGCGATCCCGGGGTGAACGGCAAGCCGGGCAAACTCACACCGTTGCCCGCAAAGCACGTGGACACGGGCATGGGTTTCGAGCGCATCACGCGCGTGCTGCAAGGCAAATCGAGCAACTACGACACCGATATCTGGACGCCGATCTTTCGGGCTATTCAGCAGAAGACCGGCGCGCGGGCATATCAGGGCATTCTGGAAGACCCCATCGACATCGCATATCGCGTTCTGGCGGACCATGTGCGATGCTTGACGATGGCGATTACTGACGGCGCGACGCCCGGCAATGAAGGGCGCAGCTACGTGCTCCGCCGCATCCTTCGCAGAGCTGTGCGCATCGCGCGGCAGACGCTCGGCGTGCAGGGGCCGGTGTTGTGCGAACTCGTTCCGTCGGTCGTGGATTCACTGGGAGAGGCGTTTCCTGAATTGAAGAAAGACCCGAAGCGTGTGGCAGGGGTGATTCGCGCCGAGGAGGAGGCGTTTCTCAAGACGATTGATCGGGGGATTGAGCATTTCCGCGAGGCAGCGAGCGGTGAGCGAATCTCCGCCGAGGATGCCTTCAAACTCCACGACACGTACGGCTTCCCCATCGACCTCACCTGCGTGATGGCTGAGGAGCGAGGCATGACCGTTGATGTCGCAGGTTTTGAGAAACTCATGGAGCAGGCGCGCGAGACTTCACGCGCCGGTGGCAGCAAGGAAGAGTCCTTCGCGCTCACGCCTGGCGCGATTGACGAGTTGAAGCGGCAGGGCATCAAGCCGACGGACGATTCGCACAAGTACATGCCGCGCCCGCGCGTGGTGAAGATTCAGGCTGTGTGGAACGGCTCGGATTTCGACAATTTTGCTGCGCTGGGCCGTCGTGTCGCGATCATTCTTGATGAAACGAACCACTACGCCGAGCAGGGCGGGCAGGTGGGTGATTCAGGCATGCTTTCGCGGGATTATCAGGCGGGTTTCGGGCGAAGTGAGTCGAATGCATCCGCGCACTTCCGCATTGAAGATACGCAGAAGGTGGGGGATTACGTGCTGCACATCGGCCGCGCGACTGATGGCGTGCTGCGCGTGGGAGACCGTGTGCAGCTTAAGATTGATCGCAAACGTCGTGATGCGATTCAGGCAAATCACACCGGTACGCATCTGCTGAATTTCGCGCTGCGCGAAGTCATCGGCGATGAGGTCGATCAGAAAGGTTCGCTCGTCGCAGACGACCGTTTGCGTTTCGACTTTTCATCAAGCAAGGCGATGAAGCCGGAGCAGATCGAGCAGGTCGAAAACATCGTGAATGAGTTCATCGCGAAGAATCTGCCTGTGCATGCCGAGGTGATGCCGCTGGAGCAGGCGAAGAGCATTACAGGTCTGCGTGCTGTATTCGGCGAAAAATATCCCGATCCCGTGCGCGTGGTCGCGATCGCTCCCGGAAGCGGTGAGGAAATCAGGAGCAATCCAACCGACCCGAAATGGCGCGGTTACTCCATTGAGTTCTGCGGCGGTACGCATCTGCTCTCCACGGGCGAGGCCAGACGCTTCATCCTCGCGCAGGAGCAGGCTTTGGCGGCGGGTGTGCGGCGCATCACCGCGCTCACCGGCGCAGCAGCCGTGGAAGCGCAGCAGGCGGGCGAAGCCTTGCTCGCACAACTTGACGCAGCGCAGAAGCTGGATGGAGAGAGCCTGCTGCGCGCGTTCGACGACGCTGCAACAAAGGTGGAGCAGATGACCACCGGCGCGGCGGTGAAGGTGAAGATCGCCGCTGCGATTGATGCATTGCGAGAGAAGGTGAAAGCGATTCGCAAGCAGTCGCTGGCCTCATCGCGGGATGCGGTGGTGGAAGAGGCGAGGCAACTGGCGGAAACACTTGGGCCGAACGCCCGTGCGACGAGCTTCATCGTGGCGGATGTCCCTGCGGTGCCGCACGCGGACAAGGACATGTTGCTCGTCGCGATGGATGTGGTCCGCGCAAAGTGCGCGGACGCAGCGGTGATGCTGTTCGCTGTGGATCACGAGGAGCGCAAGGTAACGATCGCAGCGGCGGTGCCGAAGGCGCTGATTGATAGGGGTCTGAAAGCGGGCGATTGGGTGCGCGAGGTGGCGAAGGCCTGCGGCGGTGGCGGCGGCGGAAGGCCAGACATGGCCCAGGCGGGCGGCAAGGAGCCGGAAAAACTCGGCTACGCGATGGCGACGGCACGAGAGTTTGCGGCGGGGAAGCTGGGGTGATCGCGACCCCGACTCACTGCGCCCCACTATGATGGATAAACGCGATTCTCTTTGAGCAATGACCCTTCGGACTCTTCCCAACGCGAACCCACTTGATCCTGCCTTCCTCGCGGATGTCGCCGTGGGCACTGTGCGGCTGACGCCTGAACAGGCGTTGCGGCTGTATCACGAGCTGCCCATTCAGGAGCTTGGCCGCTGGGCTGATGCGCGGTGCAGGGAGCTGCACGGCGACTCGATCCGCACCTACGTCATCGACCGCAACATCAACTACACCAACGTCTGCACCGCCAAGTGCACGTTCTGCGCGTTTCGGCGCGATGGCGATGAGCACGATGCCTACACGCTGAGCTATGACGCGCTGCTTCAGAAAGTGCGCGAGCTGGTTGAGATTGGTGGGACGCAGATTCTCATGCAGGGCGGCATGAACCCCGCGCTGCCGCTCAACTGGTACCTCGAACTGCTTTCGCGCATCAAGAGCGAGTTTCCGCAAGTTCACATCCACGCCTTCAGCCCGCCGGAGTTCATCGAGTTCATCGCATTCTTCGATCCGCCCGGTTCTTCGCTCGAAGAAAAACTGCGATGCGTGATGAGCCAGCTCAAGGCAGCGGGGTTGGATTCCGTGCCCGGCGGCGGCGGAGAGATTTTCGCGCCGGCGGTTCGCCGTAAGATCGGCCTCGGCAAATGCGACGCCGAGGCGTGGCTCACCACGATGCGCATCGCGCACGAACTGGGCATGAACACAAGCGCGACGATGATGTTCGGCCACATTGAAGGCATTGCGGATCGTGTGCATCACATGGAGTTGGTGCGCCAGTGGCAGGATCGCGCGATTGCGGACTTCGCGCCGTCAGGCGGTGGGCGATACAAAGCGTTCATCTCGTGGCCGTTTCAGCGGGAAAACACGCCACTCGGCCGCGCGAAGGAATGGGGACAGGGTGAAGGCGATGACCTTTCGCAGCCGTTCCCAGGCGATGCGGTGGCGAAGCTCGACGGCTCAGGCGTGAAGACAGATCACCCGGAGTTCGGCAGGCGGATCCGCATGGTTGGCGCAAGCGGCTATCTGCGCACACAGGCTCTTTCGCGCCTGTACCTTGATAACGTGTATTCAATCGGCGCGAGCTGGGTGACGATGGGGCCGACGATCGGTCAGACCGCACTCGCCTACGGCGCGAACGACATGGGCAGTGTGATGATGGAAGAGAACGTCGTGAGCGCGGCAGGCACGACGTACTGCCTGAATGAAGCGACGATCTGCAGGTTGATCCGCGATGCCGGTTTCATTCCCGCACAACGGAACAACGAATACAACCTGCTGCGCGTTCATGCGGATGCCGCTTCGCCCGACAGGCGGATTCAGGACTGGTCCACCCAGCGTGCGCAGCGGCTGCATGTGGAGAAGAAGGCCGAGCCGACGAGCCCGGTGGAACTGACGGTTACCGCTTCCCAATAAGGCGCGGAGGTGCCACGTGGATCGATTTCTTGCAACACTGGTGAAGGTCATCCTCGGCGTGCTTGTGCTCTGCTTTCTGGGCGGGTTGATTGTCGGTCTGGTTTTGCCCATGTTCCGATCATGAAACGGTGAGCCAATGAAAATCAAATCCTGGCATGTGGGGGTGATTGTGGTCGCGCTGCTTATCGGCGCGGTAATCGGGTATTTCGGCGGCGGTTCGGGTGCGCTCATCGGCGGTGCAGTGGGTGGTGCTCTCGGCGGGGTCATCGCAGCCATCATCATGCAGAAGCAGGCGAGAGCCTCTGCCTGAACAGGCATGGAAATGTGCCCCGCAAGCCGGACGGATCGGCATTTTCAGGGGTTCTGCGGTGGGTCTTTCAGATTGTGAAGGATCGGCCGGTCTGCTGCGTTTAAGGGTGTGCAGATGGATCGTTCAGAACCGCAACGAACATCCGGCAGGGAGGCGGTAACCCGCCTCTGGCGCGAGCATCGCCGCTGGGTAGGTGCTGTGCTGCTGGCCCATGCGCCGCGCGGCGCGGATCTGGACGACCTGCTGCAGGAGGTCGCGATGGCGCTGGTTCGCAACATCGACAAGCTTCAGCCGGAGGCCATTGCACCGTGGCTTCGCACGGTGGCGATCAATGCAGCCCGAACGGCAGGGCGGCGGACGACCGTCGCGCGTCGATCGCTCGGCTCGCGCGAACCGCTCGATGACATCGAAGGCGGAAGAGCCGCTTCGCTTCGCTTTCCTGAGCGATCATCCGGCGCGAGCGATGCAGCCAAGGCGCGAGGCCGCGAAGCTCTGGAAGTCATTCACGGCTTGCCCACGGATTACCGCGAGCCGCTGCTGCTGAGTCTGCGCGGCCTTTCGCACAAACAGATTTCACTCGTGCTCGATCTGCCGACTTCCACCATTGAAACGCGACTCTTCCGTGCGCGGGCGATGGTGCGCGAGGAAATGGCAGCGCGTGAATCACGGGAAACTGCTCGTCCGTTTCATTTCGACGCCATCACAGGTATGAAGGTGCCGTCCCTCGGCGGAGGATCGCCATGACCAACACGACACTGTCCACCATCATCAATGACATCGCTTCGCTTCATGCGGATGAAGCGGATTTCAGCCGCTTCGAGCAGATGGCTGCTGCTGAGCCTGTCGCATGGGAACAGCTTGCGCGGGCACTGCGCGATGAACTTCAGATGCGTGCTGCGGTGAGTGATGAACTGGACTCGGGCGCGGATGCCGAGATTGCTTGTGTATTTGAAGGGCGTCATCGCAGGGAAAGCTCGCCGTGGGGCGTTTTATCCGGCTGGGCCGCTGCAGCGGCGGTGGTTGTGATGTGGGTGTTCGTGGGCAGGTTCCAGCCTCAGACACCAATGAATGGCGAGGGCTACGTTCCTGTCATGGCTTCGCTGAGCGCGGATGAAGCACTGGACCGGTATCTCGAAGCGGGGCAGATCGAAGGGCGCATCATTGCGGAACTGCCTGCGCTGATGGTGGAAAGCCGCCAGACGGAAGGCGGTCGGCTTGAAGTGTTCTACGTTCGTCAATTTCTTGAGCGTGAGGAAGTCGGCCATGTGTACGAACTGGCATCGGATGAACACGGCTTGCCTCGCACGGTTCCTGTTGATCTCACGACGTTCAGTTCAACATCATCCTCGTTGTAAATGACGCCTATACACGCGCAGCGCAAAGCTTCGCGTCTTACTGGAGAATCAATCATGAAGTCCTTCACCATGCTTTCGTCTTCTTTCCTGTTGGCGATGGCGATTTCTGCCAGCGTTGCAGCCCAGCCAGCCCGGCAGGGCGGCGTGCGTCAGGCTCCGCCTCCGCCTCCTGCGCCGCCTGCGCCAATGCATGTCGAACATCACACGACATCGGATGGCGCTCGCGTGGTGGCGTCGCACATCATTATTCGCACGGACAAGGGCGAGTTTGAAATCAGCCGCGAAGGCGACAAGGTTGATGTTCGTCCGAAGGGCAATGTCGGCGCGGTGAACATTGAGCAAACGCCTCGTGCGGTCATCATCAGTGATGAAAACGGCCTCATCGCGGAAGTGCAGATTGCGCCAAATGGCGGCTTGATGATGACTTCATCGCGCAGCGCCGGCGCCCTCGCACGTGAGCGGTTGCTCGCCCGCGCGATGGAGCGAGGCTTCGACGGCCCGTCGCCCCGCGCTCGGCTGGGTATCGTGCTTGGGCAGGTTGATGCCGCGCTCGCAGCGCAGCTTGGCGTCGATCCGTCGGAAGTCATCCTGATTTCCAGCGTTGCGGAAGGCGAAGCTGCGGATAAGGCAGGCTTGAAGAAGCACGACATCATCGTGAAGGTGGATGGGGAATCGCCCATCGTTCAATCGCGATTGCGCGAGATCATGCTGAGCAAGGAGCCGGGTGATTCAATTGAGATTGAAGTGCTGCGGGAACGCCAGCCGCTCCGCGTGGAAGTGAAACTGGAACCGTTTGCGCAGCAGCAGTTGTGGCGTGAGCGATTCGGCGACATCGCTGCCGGCTGGGGCGACTTGCCTGCGATTGAAGTGGATGAACTGATGGCGGAACTGCGCGCCATGCGTGGTGCGGCGGGTCAGGCAGATGTCTTCCGCCGCGAGTTCATGGATCGAGGCTCGCAACTCAACGCCGTGGTGGACAAGTTGCGGCGAGAGGCGCAGGTACTGCGTGAGCAACTCGAAGCACAGATCATGAAGTGGCGCGATGCTGCGATGGACGAAAACGTGCAGGCGGAACTCCGTCAGTCGCTCACGCAGGCGATTGAGCACGCAGCGCGTGCGCTGGAACGTGCAGCATCGGAAATGCACAGGCGGGAAGTCGAAGTGGAGTTCCGTGCGCCGCGAATCGAGATTTTGCGCGAAGGCGGCCGTGGCGGTGCAGCCGGTGCTCCGGGGGCGCGAGGGATGATTGTGCATCCGCCAAGCCCGCCGGCGCGTGATTTCCTGGATGATGTTCCGATTCTTGCGGAAATGTTCCGCGCCCAGGCGAGCGGCGCGGCAGAACGTCGAATCGGGCACCTTGAAGAGCGGCTCGCCCGCATCGAGCGCATGCTTGAACGACTGATCGAACGCGAAGGGAACTGATTCAGTCCCGTTCTGATGTGAGACGACGGGGGCCGAGGAAACGGGATGCGGCTGGGTATGTCCCAGCACGCCTTCCGATCTTCGGCCCCTTTGTTTTTGCCTGATTTGAGACCTCTGTGGGGCTTTTTCGTTCGGGTGATTCACGGTCTGGTCCCTCGCCGGAAGCGGTAAATCGTGATACCCTTTCGCGTCTATGACGACTACATCAACACACGGAGCCACGGGCGTTTCGGTCCCTCTTCTCGACCTCAAGGCCCAGTATGCGACCATCAGGGATGAAGTGAAGGCCGCCGTCGATGAGGTGCTGGAGAGCCAGTATTTCATCCTCGGCCCGACGGTCAGTGCGCTGGAAGCGGACATCGCCAAGTATTGCGGCGTGAAGCACGCGATCGGCTGTGCGTCTGGTTCCGACGCCATCCTGCTCGCCATGCTTGCGCTGGGCATCGGCCCGGGTGATGAGGTCATCTGCCCGTCGTACACGTTCTTTGCCACCGGCGGCTATGTCTCCCGCGCAGGCGCGACGCCTGTCTATGCGGAGATTGATCCGGTTACGTTCAATCTTGATCCCGATGCTGTTCGCAAGACGGCGAAGCGATGTAAGCGGCTGAAGGCGATCATGCCGGTGCATCTGTTCGGCCAGTGCGCGGATATGGACGCGATGCTTGAGATCGGCCGCGAACTCGGCGTGCCGGTTGTCGAGGATGCAGCGCAGGCCATCGGTTCGCGAGACGCCACCGGCGCGCCCGCAGGCTCGCGCGGTGCGATCGGCTGCTTCAGCTTCTTCCCATCGAAGAATCTCGGCGCGTTCGGCGACGGCGGCATCGTGACCACCAACGACGACGCGCTGGCGGAGAAACTCTCCATCCTGCGCGTACACGGCGGCAAGCCAAAGTATTATCACCGCGTGATCGGCATGAACTCGCGGCTTGATGCGCTGCAGGCGGCAATTCTCCGCGTGAAGCTGCCGCGACTGGATTCGTGGACGGAAGGGCGGCGTCGCAACGCGTCGTTCTACGATCACGCTTTCCGCGAAGCAGGCGCTTCATCTGGCGCAGAGGGCTTGGGCGCCGGTGATCTTCCGCTTTGCACGCCTGAACCGGCGACGGGCAAGGCGTTGCACATTTACAATCAATATTGCATCCGCGTGCCCGCAGCGCAGCGAGACGCGACGCGCGAGCATCTGGCGGCACAGCGCATCGGCACAGAGATTTACTATCCAGTTCCACTGCACCTGCAGGAGTGATTTGCGCCTCTGGGGTACAAGAAGGGTGACCTGCCGGTGTCGGAAGCGGCGGCCAACGAGACGATCGCACTGCCGATCTATCCTGAACTGACGCACGAACAGCTTGAGCATGTGGTGCGCAGCGTGGTTGAGTTCATCGGGTCGAACGCCGCGACGCCCGCCGGCTCCGCGCGCCGCTGAGCGCA
This sequence comes from Phycisphaerales bacterium, assembly GCA_035443885.1. Classification (GTDB taxonomy): domain Bacteria; phylum Planctomycetota; class Phycisphaerae; order Phycisphaerales; family SM1A02; genus DAOMNO01. Next base: position 74,651 of record DAOMNO010000009.1, on the reverse strand, counting down.
TAGAGGATGATGCAGTCGCCCGACGCGGTGAAGCAGAAAATCACGGCCGCGCCGAATGCTCGGCGCTGGTTGGTTACCGGCGCAGCGGGATTTATTGGCTCGAACCTCGTCGAAGCACTGTTGAGGCTCGATCAGTCGGTCGTCGGTATCGACAGCTTCGCCACCGGATCAAAGGCGAATCTGGCGGAGATTCAAGCCGCCGTTGCGCCAGCGCAGTGGGGGAAGTTCAGCTTCATTGAAGGGGACATCACCGATCTGGCGGCATGCCGCGCCGCGTGCGAAGGCGTGAGCATCGTGTTGCACGAAGCAGCGATCGGTTCCGTGCCCCGCTCCATTGATGAGCCGCTCGCGACGCACGCTGCGAACGTTACAGGTCATCTGAACATGCTGATTGCTGCGAAGGATGCAGCGGTCGATCGGTTCATTTATGCCAGCAGCAGTTCCGTGTATGGCGATGCGCCGGGCCTGCCCCAGCGTGAGGATCAGCTTGGTCGTCCGCTTTCGCCCTATGCTGCGAGCAAGCGCGCTGCGGAACTGTACGCCGACGCTTTTGCGCGGTGCTACGGACTTCGCGTCATCGGTTTGCGGTATTTCAACGTCTTCGGCCCTCGGCAGAATGCGGATGGCCCATATGCGGGGGTCATTCCGCGATGGACACGCGCCATGCTGCGCGATGAGCCGGTGGTGATCTTCGGTGATGGGACTTCCAGCCGGGACTTCTGCTACGTGGCGAATGTCGTGCACGCCAATCTCTGCGCAGCGGTAACCGCGGACTCTGCGGCGTTCGGCGGGGTGTTCAACATCGCCACCAGCGCGCAGGCGACGCTTAACGAGTTGTATGACCTGATCGCAGCGCGGATCAATGCTCAGCGCGGCCGAACGGTTGCAGATCGACGGGATTTTCGACCTTCGCGGGCGGGGGATCTGCAACACTCGCGGGCAGATGTTTCGCTGGCGAAGCAACGGCTGGGATATGTGCCGGTTGCTGATCTGGCTGCCGGGCTTGATGAGACCGTCCGATGGCATTGTTCTCGGACGTGAGGTTATCGCGCGGCGCGGTCAAAGCCAGCTTCTGAATGAACCGATAAATCTGCATGTATCGGGCTGTGCGCGTGCGCGCGGCACGCGCCACATCGTTCAGAACTCACAGATGCTTCGCGTTACCATCAATCACGCACGATCAGGCATGAAGCTCGCCCTGCCGGTGCTCAATCCGCGCCGAGGCAATGTGCTTTTGAATGAAGGTTATGTGCTGGATGAGTTCATCATCCGCAAGCTGCGTCAGCTTGAAGTGCGCGAGTTCTGGATCGACTACCCCGGCAGCGAAGTGATTCAGCAATTCGTCTCGCCCACGATGGTTCAGGCGCAGGGCCGCGTGGTGAGCGTGATGGCTGACCTTTTTGAATCCGTGCAGGGTCAGCAATCGCACATCAAGCTGGACTTTGCAGACTACCGCAGAATGCTGCGCGAGTTGATCGAAGAAATGGCGATTGATCGCGCCGCGTGCGCCTACATCGCTGAGTTCGGTGGCGACAGCCACAGCACGCTGCGCCACTCCGCGGAAGTGTGCTTCCTGAGCGCCATGCTCGGCCTGAACCTGCCGGAGTACCTCGTCAAGCAGCGACCTCGCCTTCGACCTGCGGATGCGAAGAATGTCGTCAGCCTTGCGCTCGGCGCGATGCTGCACGACATCGGGTATCTGAAACTCGACCCTGTGGTTCGCGAACGATTCGAGCGCACGCGCAATGAGAATGATCCCGAATGGCAGCAGCACGTTGTGCTCGGCCATCGCTTCATCAGCGGATCGACGCGCCCTTCCGCAGCGGGCGTGGTGCTGCAGCATCATCAGTACTACGACGGATCGGGCTTTCCGAAAGAAATCGATGCGGACGGGCGGTATCGCGGGCTGATGGGCGAGGAGATTCACGTCTTCGCTCGCATCGTGTGCGTGGCGAATCACTTCGATCGTCTGCGTCATCCGGGCGATGGCGTTGTGCTGCCGCGCGTTACCGCACTGCGCAAGATGCTGTTCACGCCGCTGAGTTCACGCTTCGATCCCGTGGTGCTGGCGGAGCTGCCTCGCGTGGTGCCTGCGTATGCGCCCGGCGCATTGATTACGCTTTCCAATGGCGTGAGCGCGATGGTGGTGGACTGGGACAAGGACAACCCGTGTCGGCCGGTCGTCCGGGTGCGCGAGTCGGCGGATTCCGCCACCGGCCCGATCATCGACCTGCGAGAGCATCGCACGCTCTCCGTCGTTGAGCAGGACGGATTCGACGTGAGGCGAGAAAACTTCAGCCTGAGCGAAAGCGGTTGGGTGCTGAGCGCAGCGGCGTAAAGCAGGTCAGCCGCCGATGGCGGACATGGTGCGCTCCGGCTGCACGAACGTCTCGCTGCCGATGCCATGCCCGCGCTGCTTGGTCCAGACGGAATCCGCGATGAAGTTTGTGAGTTGTTCATCGCTCGCTCGCGCGCGGAGCAGCGGCTTGATGTCCCATTCAACCGTGCTGAAGAGGCACGGCCTGATTTTGCCGTCCGCCGTGATGCGCAGCCTGCTGCACGCGCCGCAGAATGGACGCGAAACCGGTGCGATGATGCCGATGCGGCCGGGTGAGCTGTCTGCAAAGGTGAAGTTGAGTGAGGTGCTGTCTTCGCGTTCGTCACTCACGCGAACAAGCTTGTGCCGCTGCTGAATCCGAGCAAGCATCTCATCTGCAGTAACGACATCCTCACGCTTCCACGCCCTGCTGGAATCGAGCGGCATGTACTCAATGAACCGCATGTCGATTTTGTGCTCACGTGCGAAGTCCGCAAAGTCTGCGACTTCGTCGTCGTTGATGTCTCGCATGATGACGGCGTTGACCTTGATCGGTGCAAGCCCGGCGCGGTGTGCTGCGTGAATCGCACGGATGGTGTCGCTGAGTTGCGCAGAGGAGCGTGTGATCGAAGCAATGCGCTCCGGGCGCAAACTGTCGAGGCTGAGCGTAAGTCGGTCCAGCCCTGCGCTGCGCCAGGAGTTGGCGACATCATCTGTAAGCCGCGAGCCGTTGGTGGTGATGGCGAGATCGCGCAGGCCGGGAAGACGGCGAAGCCCCTGCATCAACGGGATCAACTGGGGATACAGCGACGGCTCTCCGCCGGTAACGCGAATCTTCTCAATGCCCAGGGACAGGCACAATCGGGCCAGCGTGAGGTATTCATCAAGCGTGAGCAGCTCGCGCTTGGGCATGTACCGGAAATCCGGGTCCATGCAATAGACGCACCGGTAATTGCACCGATCCGTGATGCTCAGACGGAGATCGCGGATGGCTCTGCCGTGCGAATCCTCCAGTTCGCCCACCCGGCGGGGCGAAGGTGGCGGGGTGGCACGGTGCGGCGGAGCGTCAGCGATGGGCAGGGCGAAGTTCACGCAGTCAGATCATAGTTCTCTGATGATTCGCGGGGCTGGCAAACGCGATGAAAAGGTTTGCTATCATGATCCGTTCAGCATGGTCCGGGGAGAGATGGAGCCACTGCAACATGTTCGTCCAAGAAATCATCAGGCCGCATGGCGGACCGCTTGTGAACCGGATAGTTGATTCCGCGCGGGCCAAGGCGCTTCGCGACCGCGCCAAGAACCTGCCCTCAATCACCCTCAGCGCCAAGCAGATGTGCGATCTGGAAATGATCGCGATCGGCGCGTTCTCGCCGCTCAATGGTTTCGTGAAGCGGCGCGATTTTGAAAGTATCTGTCGCGGCATGCATCTTGACGCTGCGAACCCGCGCGATCAGATCATGTGGCCGATTCCGATCACGCTGGCGGTTGACGCTGCGACGGTCGGCACGCTGGAGCGGCGCGGGCAGGCGGCGCTGTATCACGCGGACGGCACCCTCATGGCGGTGATGGACACGGCGGACATCTATCCCCATGACAAGGAGCTGGAGATCAAGAGCGTCTTCGGCACGGACGATCCCGCTCATCCCGGCGTCAAGGCAGTGCTCGATGAAGGCGAATGGCTGGTCGGCGGGAGTGTGCATGTCATCACGGTGATGCCCAAGAAAGACAAGGGCGAGCAGTTCCCAGACTATCGATTGACGCCCGCGCAGACGCGAGCCGAGTTCGAGAAGCGCGGATGGAAAACGGTGGTCGCCTTCCAGACGCGCAACCCAATTCATCGTGCGCATGAGTATCTCACGAAGTGCGCGCAGGAGATATGCGATGGTTTGCTCATTCATCCGCTGGTGGGCGAGACCAAGCCGGGCGACATCCCCGCGGATGTGCGCATGGAGTGCTATCGAACGCTGATCGACAAGTACTACGTGGCGGAGCGGACAATGCTCTCCGTCATGCCCGCTGCAATGCGCTACGCCGGACCGCGCGAGGCTCTGCTGCACGCTATTGTGCGCCAGAATTACGGCTGTTCGCACTTCATCGTCGGTCGCGATCATGCGGGCGTAGGCAACTACTACGGCACGTATGACGCGCAGAACATCTTCGACCAATTCAGGCGGCGTCAACTGGCCATTTCGCCGCTGAAGTTCGAACATACCGCCTGGTGCAACGCGTGCGAGGGTATGACCAGTCCCAAGACGTGCCCGCACGGGAATGATCAGAAGGTCGCGCTCTCTGGCACGAAGGTGCGCGAGATGCTTGAGAAGGGCGAGCGCCCGCCACAGGAGTTCACGAGACCAGAAGTGGCGGATGTCCTGATTAAATGGGCGACGGCGAAACTCTCGCCGGTCTGAATGCAATGACACCTTGTAATGGGGCAGTACGCCATGCTGCGGAAAGTCAAGAAGGCGCTTGCTCCCGTACGACGCACCGTCAATCAAATGCTTGGTCGCGATGTTCCGTTTCGCGCCGGGTATCGGTGCCAGAAGCTGCGATTGGGCACCGACTACGGCGGATGGACAGTGAGGCCGGAGCTGATCGGTTCTGATTCGATCGTGTATTCAGTGGGAATTGGAACAGACATTTCGTTCGATCTGGCGATGATTGAGCGATTTGGCACGATCGTTCACGCTTTTGATCCGACACCGAAATCTGTTGAATGGCTTGCATCGCAGACATTGCCGCAGCAGTTTGTTCATTATCCCATCGGTCTTGCCGACTATGACGGTACAGCGCGATTCACGCTTCCAAATCCCGATTGGGTTTCATTCAGAATGGCTGGCGAGACGGAAACCAGCGTGTCATGTCCGGTTGAGCGGTTGGCGACGCTGATGCAGCGTCTTGGACACGATCGCATTGACGTGTTGAAGATGGATATCGAAGGCGCCGAATATCCCGTGGTCGCGGACATTCTTCGGAGCAAGATCAGTATTACGCAATGGCTGATTGAGTATCACCATACGCGAGGCAATCGCGAATCATTGGAGAAGACTCGCGCATCGGTCCAATCGATTCTCGATGCTGGGTATGTCATCTTTGACATTGCGCCGCTGGGGCAGGAATACGCGTTCTGCCATGCGGGCGACAATGCCGGCCAAGGTCGCTAGACTGGAAGTCATGACGAAACAGATCGCAACGAACATCACCTGGCATGCCGGTTCCGTAACGCGCGAAGAGCGACAGAAAGCGCTGGGGCAGCGCGGTGCGACCATCTGGTTCACCGGGCTTTCTGCAAGCGGCAAGAGCACCATCGCGGTCGCGCTGGAGCAGGTGCTCATTCAGCAGGGGCATCACGCCTACGTGCTGGATGGCGACAACATTCGACACGGTTTGAACAAGAACCTTGGCTTCTCTGCGGAAGACCGTGCGGAGAACATTCGTCGCATCGGTGAGGTGGCGAAGCTGTTTTCAGATGCAGGGCTGCTCGCCATCACGAGCTTCATCAGCCCGTACCGCGCTGATCGCGACCTCGTGCGAGCGATGCATGAGGCAGCCAAGCTGCCCTTTATTGAGGTGCACGTCGATTGCCCGCTGGCTGTCGCCGAGCAGCGTGATCCCAAGGGGCTGTACAAGAAGGCAAGAGCCGGTGAGATCAAGGGGTTCACGGGGATCGACGACCCGTATGAAGCTCCGAATCGGCCGGAACTGCGTCTGAACACGGCGGAATTGTCTGTGGAGCAGTCTGTGCAAGCCTTGTTGCAACATATGGATAGTCAAGGACTTCTGGCGTCCTGAAGCGGATTTTCGGCCCACCGCTTGCGAAAAAGAAAAATTTTGTGGCGCTCCCGCGCAATGAAGCGGGAATCTTGTCGTACTTCTTCGGGGGGGCACATCCGAATCTGCTACCGGTCTGTGGCGATGTTCCGCGTGGAATGCCTTGGCCGGTTCAACCCAGCGGTTTCTCATAAGGAGCCGCAAGCGAGTTTTGTGTCTGGATGTACGCCGCCCATGAACAAACGTGCCGCCAGCCTGACGAAGACGGATTGGAGCCTGATTCAGGAGGCAGGGGGCGATGGGGCGGACGCCGCGGCGGCTTTGGAACAACTGGCGAGGCGGTACTGGCCGCCGGTGTATGCGTACATCCGCAGCACAGGCCGCGATGTGCATGAGGCGGCCGACCTGACGCAGGGCTTCGTGTGTGAGGTCATCATGCAGCGTCAGTTGTTCAACCGCGCTGATCCGATGCGAGGTCGATTTCGTGCGCTGCTCGTTACTGCGCTGCGGAATTATCTCGCGCAAGTGCATCGCTCCGGCGTGAATCGTGGTCGTCCGATCGAGCCGTCGATGATCAGCCCGGCGGAGATCGCAGCGTCGGAAGTACGCACGCACGTTGCGCCGGAGCAGGCGTTCTGCATGCAATGGAGCGCGACGCTCATCAGCCGCGTGCTGGAGCAGGTGCGCGAGGGATGTCTTTCGTCGGGCCAGGAAGCGCATTGGGTTGTCTTTGAACAGCGCGTGGCGAGGCCGCTCTTGCTCAATGAGCGGCCCGAAGAGTACGAGCACCTGGTGAAACGGTTGGAGTTGGAGAGCGCATCGCAGGCCGCGAACATGATGGTGACGGTGAAACGTCGCTTCGCACGGACGCTCATCGCGGAAGTGCGCAACACGATTGAAGACCCTGATGAAGCCGAGGCTGAACTGCACGATCTTCTGCGAGGATTAGATGCATCTCAGCCGGGGGAAGGGGCCAAATGAACACTGAGTCAGATCGAATTCGAGTCGCGTTGCGATGGGCTTTGGAAACATCTGCCAATGCGTCGGTCGCGGCGGCGGACTGGATTGCGCAGGACATTGATCCCACACAGCCTTCAGCCATCGCACTGTTGACGCGGCCCGATGTGCCGCTGCAGCACCTCGCACAAGCCAAGCAGGCCTACAAGACGATGCGCATTCTCGGTGAATCCGCAGCGGATCGACGCGTGGGCGGCGTGATGTATCTCGCCGCGATTGCAGCGGCCATCGTGTTGCATGGCGTGAGGATCAGTCGGCAGTCTGATCGCGCATTGCTGCGCGGATTGCGCCGCTTGCGCGAAGACTCATCGATTCCGTCGCCACTAGCGGATCTGGCTCGCCGCGCGGTCGAGGTGTTGCAGGCCACGCCTTCCAAGTTGAAAGAGATATGAGTGACCATGAATAGCGCGGACACGTTCCGGCGGGTTGGGCCTTTACCCTTCAGTGTCCCGGGCCGGGATGGAGGTCTCCCCACTCCATCCCGGTCATTTCTTTGTATGGTGCAGTTCCCGTGGAGATTGAACGCACATACCTGCTGCGCGGCTTGCCGCGATTTCCTGAAGGCGCGGTCGCGGCATTGCTGCGAATCGAACAAGGGTATTTCGCAGATTCTGGCGAGGGCGCATTGGAAGGCCGCCTTCGTCGCACGACATTGCCTGACGGTTCGATTCGCTGCACACACACCATCAAACGAGGCGACGGACTGGTGCGTGATGAGGTTGAACGCGAGATCACCGAAGTGGAGTTCGAGCGTCATTGGCCTGCGACTGAAGGCCGCAGGCTGATGAAGACGCGGCATGTGGTGCCGTTTGGCGAGTTCACGTGGGAGATCGACGAGTTCATCGGGCTGCCGCTGGTTCTTGCAGAGGTGGAGTTGCGTTCAGCAGCAGATACTCCGCCAATCCCAGCGTGGATTCGATCGGAGATTGTTCGGGATGTGACGGAGGAGAAGTCCTACCGCAACTATGAGCTGGCACTGCGACTTGGCTCTCGATCGCACAGCGGCTGACCGCCGACACATGCGTCGCGAGCGGGCGATCCGTGTCCATCCGGCACGCGCGCTGATGCGGGCAAAAACTTATCGAAAGTTGCAGATATTGTCTTTTGCCGCAGTGATTTGCGCGTTACGCTGGATTATCGGGCGAGATAGAGCTTTGCAGTCGGAACGTTGGGCCGAGTCTCGCGCATATCGATGAGGGGGGATGTGGCAGTGCGCATCGTGTGCGATTGCCATTGTGGTTCTTTGTGTTGATGTTCGTTGAATACAAGCGAGGAGATATCAGGATGAGCAACAAGAGGAATGGTCTCATGATGCTGAGCGCGATGGCGAGCGCCTCGGCGATGATGACCGGCATCGCTATGGCGAACAGTCAGATTGAGACTGCCGTCATCGACATTTCAGGTGTTGTGCACTTCAACCCGCAGGGTGATGCAGGCAACACCAAGATTCAGTTCAACGTGCCCAACGGCGCGACGATCGCCATTCGCGCTGTCGGTTGGAACGGTACCTACAGCACGTTCAGCACAAGCTGGGTAAGTGAAGCAGTCATTTCAATTGCAGATCAGGGCCAGCCTGCCGCGCTGTTCGTGACGCCCGGCGTCGGAATCGATCAAGGTGGCCAGAATGTTCCGCTTTCCAGCAACGGCCTCATCACGCTTGGAAGCGCGAGCATTCCAAACATTCCTGTGTTCAGCGGCGTCGTTGAGTTTGAGTTCTTTGACACGTTCCAGGACGACCCCAACGGCCCCGAAGGTGTATGGGGCGCGGGTTCAACTTTCACGATCCAATACCGCGTCGTCAAGGGCGGCGCATGTCCCGCCGACCTGAACAACAGTGGCGCGGTTGACGTGCAGGACCTTCTGATCCTGCTCGGCGCATGGGGCACGAACCCCGGCCATCCCGCCGACCTGAATAACAGCGGTGCAGTTGACGTGCAGGACCTTCTAATCTTGCTCGGCGCATGGGGCCCGTGCCCGCCGAGCGCGGTTGTTACCGGCGCGTGCTGCTTCTTCACCACGCAGACCTGCGATGATCTGACAGGGGATGACTGCAACGCATCCTCTGGCGGCAGTTACGCGGGCGATTGGACGGAATGCGCCACATGGGCATGTCCGACTCCGCCGGATGGAACGACCTGTGCGCTCGCCCTGCCGGTCACTTTGGGTACCCCGTCGCGAGTGTCCACGGTGGGCAATCCCAGCCCGGCGATTCCGCTGTGCGGCAACGCGCCTGATCCCGGCGCGGGTGTTGGTCTGGCGTGGTACACCATCACCGGCAACGGGACGGAGTACACGGCTTCGACGTGCGGCAGCGGTCTCGGCAGCGTACGCATCCGTGTGTATTGCAACACATGTGCTTCGCTGACGTGCATCGCAGGTGAGTTTGAAGATCAGACGTTCAACTGCGGCAACTCGTTCCAGGCTGCTGCATCGTGGTGCGCTGTCGATGGCGGCACGTACTACATCGTTGTGTACGGCGCGGGAACGAGCGAAGGCAATGTCCTGCTGACCGTGACTTCCAACAACTCGCCGTGCAAGTCGAGCGTCGACTGCGGCCAGGTCTTCCCGCCGGTTTGCATCAATCCGACGCCGTCGGCATCAAGCTGCCAGGCTCCGTTCCTGACATGGGACAACGTTGGCAATGCTACGTCGGATCAAGTGCTTGCATTCCAGATTGCGGATGACTTCACGCCGAATGCATCGGGCAATATCACTCGCATCTGCTGGAAGGGCATCGAAGCGGCCACCCCGCCTTGGGGAGTCTGCCCGAACAACGCAGGCCAAGGCAATCAGTTCCGTGTGCGTTACTTCGCGGATAACGGCGGCTTCCCCGCTGCATCGCCGCTGGCGACGTTCACTGCGGTTCCTGAATCGTCTCGTATCGGCTTCATCGCGGGCAACTTCGGTCTGATCGATTACTCCCTCGCGCACGCGTCTGTGCCTGTAACGGCCGGTCAGTGCTACTGGGTTGAAATCGTTCAGCTCAGCGGAAGCGGCACATGCGCGTTCCGCTGGCTGCCTTCACAGCAGGGCAACGGCCGATCGCTGCAGACCGATTTCAACACGTCGTACAACCCCGGCGATGAGATTCCCACTGCAACGCCGGATCGCGCGTTCTGCCTGAGCATCGAGCTGGGTAATGCAGACAACTGCACGCCGCAGACCGGCGCCTGCTGCGCTGGTGGCTCATGCACGATCGAGACGGCAGCAAGCTGCGCTGCGCTCGGCGGCTGCTTCAGCCTCGGCGCCAACTGCAGCCAGGTAACGTGCGCAACGCAGGACTACGTCTATGACTGCGGCACGCCTGCGCTCCAGGTTGGTTTCGCGGGGGGCGGCGTCGTGGCGATGTATCACCAGTTCAATCGTCTGCCCGGTCAGACCAAGATCACCGAGATTCACACGGCGTTCGGCGCCGGTGATGCGAATGGTCCGGTGTCGATCGGTCAGACGTTCGGCTGGGCGATTATGACCGATACAGGTACCGCGCCCGGCACGATCATCGCTCAAGGCACCGGCACGGTTACGGCCACGCCCGGCACGGCTGGTCTGAGCGTCGCCACCATGGACGTGGCAGTGCCTGCGAGCTTCTACATCGTGACGTGGGTCCAAGGCTCGTTCGTGACCATCATGGACACGGTTTCAGGCCCAGCAGTGCCTGCTTCGCGCGTCATGATCGCAGGCACGGCCGGCGCCACGTTCCCCGGCACCTACAACCCAGCAGCACCCGGTCTTGCGCCGACCCCCATGCAGTCGCTCAACGCGACATGGAACGGCCACTGGATCCTCCGGGCCAACGGCGACTAAGCCATCGCTCATGCACGGAGTTGGTTGTTGACTTACCCCCGGCCGAAAGGCCGGGGGTTTTCGTTTGCACCCGGTGTCATGCCTGCCCAGGGTTTCCAAGCGTCGCCATCCCAGATAGGGGACGAACCTCGCTTTGGGATGAATGGAGCCAGTGCCATAAGTCCTAGAACAGAAAACATTTAAACCTGTAAACCTGTAAACATCGGATTGCCAGGATATGAAATGCTGGTATTTTGACTTTGTTGCGCGATATCGGGCTTTGCAGTCGGAACGTTGAGCCTGAAGCGAGCGGCATATTGATGGTGGGGATGTATGCGGCGCGCATCGGGCGCGAACGCAGCGCATGTTTCGTTGAGCATGCTTTTAAGCAAGCGAGGAGATATCAGGATGAAGAAGAGTATCGTGTGCGCAGCCGCCGTTGGCGCTCTGTGTACGCCCCTGTGGGCAAACCCAAGTGGTGTCCTGCATGACAATGGCACGCTCGTTACTGAGGTTGGCGGCCATGCAAGTGGCGCTGACCTCAGCCGTCTTCTGCCACCGCACACAACGCTCGGCACGAACTGGAACAGCCCCGGCTTCCGCATGGCTGATTCCTTTACCGTGACCGACGCTCAAGGCTGGACACTGTCGTCCATCACCGTGTACGGCTATGTCACCGGATGGACCAATCTCGCGCTTTCACCCTTTGGCGGCGCGACACTGGAAATCTGGGACGGCGATCCGCGCCTTCCCACCAGTCAGGTCATCTTCGGCGATGGCACGACGAATCGCATGTACGCAACGCAGTTTGCAAACATGTATCGCATCGGTTCGGCGACTCCAAACACGGACACGGCCCGCGCTGTGTTTGAACTGAAACTTGGCACAAGCATTCCGCTTCAGCCTGGCACATACTGGATCAGCGTCAGTTCATCGCTCGGCAACGGCGCGACGGGAACTCGATGGATGCCCGGCCGTACTGAGACTTTCAACACTGGTGTGTCGCTGCAGCGCAACGACGCTGGCGCGTGGACAGAAGTTCCAACCGATCTCGCCTTCATCGTTGAAGGCAAGATCGGCGCTGGCGCGCCGTGCCCTGCGGACCTCAACAACAGTGGCGCGGTTGACGTGCAGGACCTTCTGATCCTGCTCGGCGCGTGGGGCACGAACCCCGGCCATCCCGCGGACCTGAACAACAGCGGCGCGGTTGACGTGCAGGACCTTCTGATTCTGCTCGGCGCATGGGGCGCGTGCCCGCCTGCGCCGGCAGCAGGTGGCGCGTGCTGCTTCAATACAGGCGCGTGCCAGCAGGTCGATTCTGCGACGGCGTGCGCGAAGCTTGGCGGCACCTACTGGGGCGACTACACGTCGTGCGATACAACGGCTTGTCCGCCGCCTCCGAGCGGTGCGGTGTGCGCAAATGCTGTAACCGTATCACTGAACACGCCGACGACTCTTTCAACCGTTGGCAATCCAGTCGCCGGGTTCTCGCCGTGCGGCAATGCTCCAGCGCCCGGCTCAGGCACCGCGTGGTACACCATCACCGGCAATGGCACGCAGTTCACCGCAGCAACGTGCGGCAGCGGTCTTGGCAGCGTGCGCGTAACGGTGTTCTGCAACGCATGTGACGCGCTTACATGCATCGCTGGTGAGTTTGAAGATCCCGACTCAAACTGCGAAAACTCCTTCCAGGCCGCAGCGACATGGTGCGCCGCAAACGGCACGACGTACTACATCGCCGTGTACGGTGCAGGCACAAACGAAGGCAGCGTGACATTGACGGTTACCTCTGACGCGACACCTTGCACGAGCAATGTGGACTGCGGCCAGGTCTTCCCGCCCGTGTGTACGCTTCCAACCGCGCAGTGCCAGGTTCGCAGCGGCGGCAGCTATGTCACCAGCGATACCAACCTCGCGTTCAAGGCAACGGACGACTTCCGTGCGGCAGTCTCCGGCAACATCACTTCGCTCTGCTGGCAGGGCGTTGAGCTTCAGAGCGGTCCGTTCGCAGTCTGCCTCAACAACCTCGGCCAGGGTCAGCAGTTCAGGATTACCTACCGCAATGATGCGGGCGGCATTCCCGGAACCGTCAAGGCGGGTCCGTTCACTGTTCAGCCGACGTTTGCTCGTATCGGCTTCATCGGCTTCGCCTTCGGCAATGCCGGCCTGATCGACTACACCGCGACGCATCCTTCCGTGCCCGTAACGGCTGGTGAGTGCGTGTGGGTTGAGATCGTGCAGATCAACGCCGCGGCTGCGTGCGCGTTCCTCTGGGCACCTTCTGCGGATGGCAACGGCGTTGCCTATCAGACCGCTGAGGCGAATCCCTCTTATGTTGCAGGCGATAAGCTCAACACCGCCAGCGGCAACAACGATCGCACGTTCTGCATCGGCATTCAGACGGAAGACCCGGATGCCTGCATCCCGACCGAGGCGGCTTGCTGCGTGAACGGTAACTGCAGCATTCTGTCTCAGACTGAATGCGCCAAGCTTGGCGGTTGCTACTACTTCGGCCTCACCTGCGCCCAGGTGCAGTGTGTGCAGGAAGACTACGCGTTCGACTGCGGCAGCACGAGCACAGCGATCGGCTGGACTGATGGCGGCGTCTTCGTCTGGCTCCACCGCTTCGATGTTGACGGCGGCGGAAGCGACACGCTGACGCAAGTGCTGACCACCTTCGGCAACTTCGGCAGCACCGCCATCGGTGTGACGGCTGGTCAGGACTTCGGCGTAGCCATCTATGCCGACAATGCTGGCGCGCCTGGCACCATGCTCTTCAACACCGTGGCGCAGGCAGCGGCTGGTTCCATCGGAACCGACGTACTGCAGGCGGTGAACGTGCCCAATGTTGCAGTCAACGGCAGCTTCTTCGTGGCCGTTTGGGTGCAGCATGCTGGTGGAACGTTCCCGTCACCGCTTGACGGCCCCGCTTCGCCGGGTGTCGGTCGTGCGTTCTTCGGCGGCACCGTTGGCGGTACGTTCGGCACGTTTGATCCGTCGAATCCCGCAGCGTGGGGTATCGTCCCGACCGATCTGACGACGACGACCCTGCCGCACGGCTCATGGCTGCTGCGTGCCAATGGCAACTGATTCGAGCAGTTGCTCTCAATAACAATCACCCCCGGCCGAAAGGCCGGGGGTTTTCTTTTTCATGCGTCTGTCAACAATGATGATGGACCGCCTTCATACTGCGGCGGAGCAAGTTCCACTTACGGGAACACGCCACGAAGGTCATACACCTTGGCGATCTGCTCCAGCGCAGCGCAGTAGCTTGCGGTGCGCATGTCGCATTCATACTTCACACGAGCGAGCTTGACGCGGCGTGCTGCAAGCACCATGTGGCGATTGAGTTTGTCGTCCACGTCTTCCGCCGTCCAGTGCGTGCTTGTCTTGTTCTGTACCCACTCGAAGTAGGACACGGTTACGCCGCCTGCATTGCACAGAATGGCAGGAAGCACTTCGATGCCTCGCTGCATAAGTACAGCATCGCCTTCGGGTGTGGTTGGTGCGTTCGCGCCTTCGGCAACGACTTTGGCGTTGATGTGCTGCGCTTCCTTGGGGGTAATCATCTGTTCGAGCGCAGCAGGAATGAGCAGATCGACATGCAGGCCGTAGAAGTCGTCGGTGCTGATGGGTTCCGCGCCGCTGAAGCCGCCCACGCCGCCGGTGTGCGCGACATGTTCGGTAAGCTGATCGGTGTCGATGCCTTTGCTGTTGTGGATCGCGCCGGTGTGGTCGAGCACGCCGACAAGCTTCGCGCCGAGTTCCGTGAGCAGGCGGCCAGTCCAGCCGCCGACGTTGCCGAAACCGATGAGCGTGTACGTGCACTTGCTGATGTCGATATTAAGTTCAGGCAGCATTTCAATGAGCACGTCCACCAGTCCTTGGCCGGTCGCTTTTTCGCGACCGAGCGAGCCGCCCATTTCCACCGGCTTGCCGGTAACAACGCGAAGTGAATCCTGCGCAGTGCGTTCGGGACTCATGAGCTGGTAGGTGTCTGCGAACCACGCCATGATCTGCGCATTGGTGCCGACATCCGGAGCGGGGATGTCGTATTCGGGGCCGATCTGATTGCCGATGGCGGCGCAGAATCGGCGTGTAACCCGCTTGAGTTCTTCGGTGGAGAGTTCGCGCGGGTTGCACTTCACGCCGCCCTTGCCGCCGCCGAAGGGAACCTTCACCAGCGAACATTTCATGGTCATCAGCACAGCGAGGCTCTTGACGTCATCAAGTGAGACGTGCGGATGGAATCGCAAGCCGCCTTTGTAGGGGCCGAGCGCGTTGTTGTGCTGCACGCGATATCCCTTGAAGAGCTTGTGATGCCCGTCATCCATGAGTACGGGGAAGTGCACCATGATCTCGTTCTTGGGCTGCGCGATGATGATCTTCTGATGATGCTTCATGCCGACGAGGTCGGCAGCGATCAGCACCTGTTCAATCGTCTGGTGAAACAGATTGGTCGGATCGCGGACGATTTCGAGTTCTTCAAAGACTGCGGTGGGCAGATGAGGGGCAGCGGGCGCTTTAGCGCGTTGACGGGAATCAGCCGTTGCAGTGGGGGATGCCTGGGGGTTCATGGCAGCTCGCAAATGGGAAAGGGGGCGGGTGAATAGAACTCCGACTCAAGACCGGATGATACGCGAATCGATTGTGGATGAATCATCGGCAAGGGGTTTGACGTTGGACCGGCCTTGTTCGTCGTATTTGCTTGCGGTATCGCAAGTTGTGGTGTTTTTCCCTCCAGCGGCGGACACCCTGCTGGGGTGATGTGGGTAAGCTGGGTAAAAATGGGGGAGATTTCGTTGCCTTTTGATGCGAGGTTCAGTACGATCTGGTTGCCTTGGGGTTCGGGCCTCGGCATGGGCCGGGGTTTCACTCAAGCTGATGATGATGAGATCTTTCTCCCCTCCGGAAAACGTCGGCCCTCGTGGTCGACGTTTTCTTTCGATCATCACCGTGCAGCGGGCCGTGGTTGGCATGTCGGAAGGCTCGGCATGAGTTAGGATAGACAGGCTTCATTCACCGCCGGGTGTACGTCAACCGGCGACTTCATCCGTAGGCCGGGATTCCTGATGCTGCTTACCCTTGCAACTCACTCCTTTGCAGGTTTGCTCTCCAACAACGGGAGCAAAGCCGGGAAGATCGCCGGTGCAAGTCTCACCATGCACGACCTGCCTGAGTATGCCATTCGGCAACTCAACCTTCGCGGTCTGAACGTGCATACATCGATGTTGGCCGGTTGGTCGCTCGAAGATCTGGAGCGACTTCGCGATTACGCGGATAAAGCCGCCTGCCCGTGCCTGGTGCTGGTGGAAGATGCTCCGCTCCAAATGATGCCTGCCACCAAAGGCGGCAGCAAAGGCGCGACGCCCGCAGCGGGAGTACGCGACCGCATTCAACGTCTTGCGCTCGCTGCGAATCGGCTCGGCTGCAATGCGCTGGCAGTGCGGTTTGAAGCGCCAGACACCGATGATGCCTTTGAACTGGTGGCAGGCGAAGTGCGGGCCATGCTGCCGATCGTCGAGCAGTATGAAGTCAACTTGCTTATTGCGCCGCATCAGGGTCTGACGCATACAGCGGAGCGGCTGACGGAACTCATCAAGCGCATTGGCGGCTTTCGCATCGGTTGCCTGCCGACCTTTGCCCACGCTGCGGAGACGGCTGACCCCATTGATACGCTGCGCAAGCTCGCGCCATATGCAGGGGCGATTCACGCGTCAGTCGTCGGCTTCGACAAATCCGGCGCACACAAGGGATATGATCTCAAGGCGTACATTGAGGCGATCCGCAGCGTTGGTTTCGCGAACACCGTCGCCATCGAGTTCACCGGCTCGAAAGATCATGTGAAGAGCATTGAGACCGCCCGCGCGGTGCTGCACGATGCGATCAGCGACGATGACACTGGCGAAAATATCGCAGAAGTGTTGGAAGAATCTTTGGAAGACCCTGAAGAAGTGGAATGATATGAACGTGATGTCTTCGCAGCCCAACCAGCGATCAACGCCTGCGCTTGCGCGGGAGCGTCTCATCATCACCATCGATGGGCCTGCGGGGACTGGCAAATCCACCGTCGCGCATGGGCTTGCCACCCGGCTTGGGCTGGAGTTTCTTGATACCGGGGCGATGTACCGTGCCGCAGCGGCGATCGCACTGGAGCAGAACATCGACCCCGCCGCGCCGGGCGGCGCAGCAAAGCTCGCCCGCGCCGTTGAAGAAGCGAATCTGCACTTCGACTGGAAAGCCGATCCGCCTCGCATCATGCTCGGCGACCGCGATGTAACGCGGCGCATTCGCGATCTGGATGTCAGCGAAATTGTGTCCATCGTTGCAGCACAGCCGGAGATCAGGCGAATCATGGTTATGCGGCAGCGCGGCATCGCGCAGCGTCATCCTCGTCTTGTCAGCGAAGGGCGCGATCAGGGTTCCGTTGTCTTTCCCGAGGCGTGTGTGCGGTTTTACCTGCACGCGGATGTCAACGTGCGCGCTGATCGGCGCCGAGCGCAACTTGAGCGGTCAGGCCAGACCGTCGGCAAGGAGCGCGTCGTGCAGGACATTCTTCAGCGCGATCAGCTCGATGCCAGCCGCACGGATGGCCCGCTGGTGCGCCCCGAAGGCGCGATCGACATCGACACCGGCGAACGAAGTGTGGACGAAGTCGTCGATGCGATGGAAGCGATCGTGCGGCGTGAAGTGCATGGGCTTGGCGCGTGAGGGAGTTTCAAACCAGCCGACGCCAGCCCGGCCGAAGCGCATTCGGTGTGCTGTTCTGGTGGACGTTCATCGCCAGAATCGTCCATCTGTTCTTCATGGTGTTCTACGGCATCAAATGCCGAGGCAAAGAGAACGTGCCGCAAACCGGCGCGCATATATACGTCGCCAATCATCAATCGCACTATGATCCGCCGATCGTCGGTGTTCTGGTGCGCGATCGACCTTTCTCATCGCTGGCACGCGCTTCATTGTTTCACAATCCAGTGTTCGGCTGGCTGATTCGCTCGCTCGGCGCGGTGCCGATCGAACAGGGGCGAGGGGACGCCGGTGCGATTCGCACAGCGATTCAAGAACTCGAAGCGGGACGATGCGTGCTGATTTTTCCTGAAGGCAGCCGCTCGCCGGATGGACTGATTCATCCATTTCAGCGCGGCGTATTGCTGCTGCTGAAGAAAGCGCAGGTGCCGGTAGTGCCGGTCGCCATTGAAGGTGCGTTCGATGTGTGGCCTGCTCATCAGAAGAAGCCGCGACTGTCCGGCAGGCTTGCGGTGCGTGCGGCGTCGCCGATTCCCTACGAGGATTTGATGAAAGATGGTGCGGATGCAGCGCTGGATCGCCTTCGGAGTGAGATCGACGCGATGCGGCTCGAGCTTCGCGAGGAGCTTCGCGCCTCCAGCGGCGGTCGGTTCCCGCCGCCCGGCACGGCGGATGGCCCTTCTCGCACCGTGGGTCTGAGCGACTAAAACCAAGCAGGGGAGAGCGACCGACAGGACGCAGTTCCAGGCTTCCATCGAACACTTCCCGGGCCGGTCCGCAGGGCCTCAGGCACCCCAGCATGGCGTGCAAACCTGTTTTCCGGGTGGAACGATCGCCCGGAATCGGGGACAATATCCACGGATGACGAACGTGCCGACACGAACATGGGCGGATTCGCCCGAACTCGCGCCGAAGGGCAAGAAGGCTGTGCCTGAGGGCTTGTGGATGCGCTGCCCGGAGTGCAGTGCGATCCTCTTCCGTAGAGCAGTGGAGAACAACCTCTGGGTCTGTCCGACGTGCCAGCATCACTTCCGCGTAACCGGCGCGCAGCGCGTCGCGCAGCTCTGCGATCCCGGCAGCTTCGAGCCGTTCAATGAAAAAATGGCTCCTGCGGATCCGCTGAACTTCGTCGATCTTAAGCCGTATAAAGAGCGCATCATCGCAGCACAGAAGGCCACCGGCGAGAACGATGGCGTGCACACCGGCACCGGTTTCATCAAGGGCCGCAAGGTCGTGCTCGCCGCGATGGACTTCTTCTTCCTCGGCGGTTCGATGGGGTCTGTCATCGGCGAGAAAATTACGCGCGCGATTGAAGTCGCAGCGGATGGCGATCTGCCCCTCGTCATTGTCAGCGCGTCAGGCGGCGCACGCATGATGGAATCCGGCTATTCGCTCATGCAGATGGCCAAGACTTCCGCAGCTCTTGCCCGCTTCGACGACATGGGCGGCTTGTATATTTCCGTGCTGACAGATCCCACCACGGGCGGGGTGACGGCGAGCTTCGCCATGCTTGGCGATGTCATTCTTGCAGAGCCAAAGGCTCTCATCGGGTTTGCAGGGCCGCGCGTCATTCAGCAGACCATTCGGCAGGAGCTGCCGGAAGGCTTCCAGCGCGCGGAGTTCCTTCGCGATTGCGGGTTCATCGACCGCGTGGTGCCCCGCAGCGACCTGCGCAGCGAGATCAGTTCGATCATCGACTACGCTGGGAAGTAATCGGTACTGGTACAGTGTATAAACTCGGTGGCACGAGCATCCTGCCCGTGTGAGTTGTGAACGGGCTGAAAGCCCGTTCCACTTTCAAACATCAGTACCGGACGGTGAACAGGGCGGTCTTTGTGTTCTTCGGTGTCGAAGAACGCACTGCGGCGGCCGGGTTGAGATTGCGGATCGCGGGCATTGCCGGAGTCAGTCTTCACTTCGCCGCGCGTAGGGGTTCGGCTTGGGCGCCTTGGCCTGCTGGGCAGTCGTCAAGAGGTGAAAGGCGCGGTCGATTGTCTGCTTGCTCAGTTTTTCACGGGTCGCTTCAAGATTAAGAAGCTCTTGACTGAGTTCCACACCGCGCGGAGGCACGCGGAGGCGCGCTTGCGCCCTGGCCTCGTGATACTCATCATATACTTCAATGAGTCGATTCCGCAGTCTCTCGATCTCCGCAGCGTATTCAGCCTGAAGCTGCTTCAGTTCGTGTTCCTGCTCGGCGGTGAGGTCGTCCAGATTGAAGAGAACGGGGAAATACCTGTCGGCGAGCATGGGAAGATACGCCTGCGGATACATTTTCGGCTGGACCGCTTCGAGAAAGGCCGCTCGATGTTCTTCGAGCAACGCTTCACTGAACAGTTCAACGAACATGATCTGTAAACGGCGCAGCGCGCGAACCGGTTCATCCCGGCGCCAAACCTCTTGGTACTCCCGCCTGCGGAATGCGGCATGAATCGCGATGGCCTGCTCGTAGTTTTCAGCAGCAGCCGCTTCCTCATGCATGCGCATTGTTGCCAGCGTGCGCCTGGGCTTCTCGCGGGCGTAACGCACCGCATCGCGGTGAAGCGTGCGCAAGGCCGCGTCAATCTCAATCTCATAGCTCAGGCGCAGATCGCCGATCGTCGCCAGGGTCTCTTCCGGGAGTTCCTCAAGTTCCATGGCATCAAGGATGTCGAGCAGGTTCATGCCAACGCCCGGCGCCATGCCGAGCTGAGGCGTCAGGAACTGCCTGCGATGCCATCGTTCGAAGCTGTCCCACACATCAGGATCATGCTCGCGCAGCAGGGCGGCGAGTTCATCCAGAACGCGACGATTCAACTCCGCCTGACGATCCGCGATCTTCACCGTCTCGTGCTCGCCATCCAACCCAAGGCTCATTTGCAGTTCTGCGGTGAGGTCAGTGTCTGGATTCTCTTCATAGAAGGCTTCGAGTCGAGCCTCACGATCCGCAGCAACCTTGCGCTCAATCGCCTGCGATTCCTTGACAAACACTTCAAAGTTCTGAACGTACCGTGTGTGGATCTCATCAATCGATGCCTTGAGGCGATCATCCGGCTGGAAGATTTCAATCAGTCGATCGTAATGTTCCTGGCGAAATGTCGGGCGATACCGATACTCGACTCGAAACGCCCACTGGGCGAAGGCCGTCTCAGCCATAAAGGCAAGAACAAGAACTGATATGAAGAACCGGACCATGTTGGCTGACTCCTTCCGCAGATTGTTGATAGCCAAGGTGTTCAGTGCCTTACCCGGTCGGTGACGCAATTATCAGGTTCAATTGGCCACGCATGATACACCGCTGAGTTTCGCGGACGGGCACGCAAATTCGGTGAGATTTTCACATCCTGTCAGGTAGTATTGCCCCAACTCGTCGCACGCGTAGTTACAACGTCGTGGTGAAACCATGGTTTCTTCTTCTTCGCAAATATCCCTTCCCGTTGCCACCGCGTGCCCACACATGTTGACGCGAGCCGCCATGATCAGCCATTCAGGGCCACTCTGACCGGGGCCGCAATACAAGTTCGGCCCTGTGGCAGAAAGGCCACAGGTACCATTCGACTGCAGCCTGAAGCAGTGAGTTGAAACTTGACCAAGCACTGTGTCGGGCATCACAGTGGTCATCATACATAGGCCGAGAAGGGCGATTCCGATGATGTTCTTCAGCATTTTGGGCTCCGTTTATGGACCATCAAAAAGAGAACGAGTATGAAAACACCAGCAGCGCCAAGCCGCACCGGCCATGCGGGACGCGCTGTGTGCACGACAGATTCTGCTGCCGTCGAGGCATCTGTTAGATCATCCCACGGCATGGCCCCCTCTACGTTGGAATATGCATCAGGCAATTGCTCCGGCAGCGCGGGCAAGAGCCGAGGCGTACCAGGCTGGGTCGTCGCCATTCGCACAATGGCGAAATGATCTCGGCGATTGATCCGTCGGTGTTGCCAGGCAGTGGCGGCCCCGGTTTCCGGATCACGGGTGAGAACCAGTATTCCTATGAAGGTTTCATCTGGCGTTGTAAAGGACAACCGTTCAACGGTGTTGCCGTCAACTGGCGCAAGCGTCGTGCGCGTTACCTCTGCAACGCCGAAACGAGAGGCGAAATCAAGAAAGGCCGCCTCCGGGTCGTTGACGTAATCGTAAAGCTCCTGCCAATAACGAAGGCGTGCCCCGAACGTTGGCTCGGGATCATCGTTCGAACGAATCTCCACGATATTGTTGCCGGCGCCTTCCCATGCGAACGTCTCGGCGCGGCCGCACACGATTGTGGACATCGGAAATTGGAGCATGCCCCGCGCATCTCGCACTGGCGGAAAACGGTGAGGCTGCGACAAATCCACCGCTTGCATTGCGAAACGATGCCGAGACTCTCCCCATGCCATCCCGTGAAATCGAGATCGCGTTCTGATTTTGTCAACAATCAGTTCCGGCGACGCAATCGCCTTGTCGATATCCGCGTCATCCGCGCTGTTGATATGCACGTGCGTAACGCGGAACTCAACCGCCGAAACGTCGGCGTTTGCTGTGGCAACGCGGTTCATTACGCCGGAAGCGGCGCAGCATAGGATGAAAATTCCCCAGCCTCGGATAAGTCCCATTGTGTTCCTCCCGTGTCTGGAACAACCTGAGCAGAATATAGCATGTGCGGGGGGGGGGCAAGTCCGAAATCTCACTTTTCTGGATACATATAGACAGCTCCCATTTACATATATGTTGACATGCTTTGGCAACGCGTGATGCCTATGCCTTGAACTTTTCATATCGCCGCAAATCGGAGTGTCCCCATTCATTCGATTCATCAGGTCGGGCGCGTTCGAGCGAAACGCACCGTCCCGGTCGTAGGCTGGGCGCCATGCCTCATCGCGTCAGCGTGAAGCATGACACCCAGCGTTGAGAATACCCTTTGGGGTCTTCGCTCGACTGTGCTCACTGTCCGAACTGGCGCTGTCGCTTTGTGTGCATGGTGGCCAACGAAAACGCCCACGGATGTGTATCCGTGGGCGCGGGTGGGTGTTTGCAGGTTTCGTCAAGCGGCGGCGATCAATCTTCGCTTCGGCGGAGGTGAGTGGAGGGGTTCTCAGGCAGGCGATCGAGCACCTTGTCCACGAGGCCGTACTCCAGCATTTCCGGCGCGGTGAGCCACTTGTTGCGTTCGCAATCTTCCGTAATGCGCTGGATCGACTGGCCGGTGGCGTCGGCATAGATGCGGTAGATGCTGTCGCGCATCCGCAGGATGTGCTTGGCTTCGATTTCAAGATCGGTCGCCTGGCCTTCCATCACGCCGTGCAGCAGCGGCTGGTGCATCAGGTTCTCCGCGTTCGGCAGGGTGAAACGTTTGCCCTTTGTGCCGGAGCAGGCGATGACGGATCCCATGCTGGCGGCCTGCCCAATGATGTAGGTGGCAACTTCGCAGGGGATGAAGTTCATCGTATCGACGATGCCGAGACCAGCGGTGATCGACCCGCCGGGCGAGTTGATGTAGAGACTGACTTCGGCCTTGGGGTCTTCGTTGGCGAGGAAGAGAAGCTGCGCGATGACGAGGTTGGCCATCTCGTCCATCACCGGCCCGCCGACGAAGACGATGCGGTCGGTGAGCAGGCGAGAGAAGATGTCGTACGCGCGTTCGCCGCGGCCGGTTTTCTCGATGACGATGGGTACGAGTGTCATGGGAAGAGTTCGTTGACAGGGTGCAGTGGGCAAGGTGGCGGAGCGGTCATCACTCAGCCGTTATTTCTTCTCGTCCTTCTTGTTCTTGTCGGGCGGCGTGAAGACGGTATCGACAAGCCCGTAGGCTTTGGCTTCCTGCGCGGTGAAGAACTTGTCGCGCTCGCCGTCGCGTGCGATCTGTTCGACCGGCTGGCCCGTGTGCTTGGCGAGAATCTCATTGAGGGTCTGTTTGGCCTTGATGATCTGATCCGCCTGAATCTGGATATCGGTCGTCTGGCCGGTTACGCCGCCGTACGGCTGGTGGATCATTACCTTGGCGTGCGGCAGGATGTGTCGCTTGCCCGCGGTTCCCGAAGCCAGCAGCACTGCGCCGCCTGAGTAGGCGCGACCGATGCAGAATGTAGCGACATCCGACGAGATGAAGCTCATCGTGTCGTAAATGGCGAGTGTGTCATCCACCGACCCGCCGGGCGAGTTGATGTAGAAATTGATGTCCTGTCCGCGCTTCTGGTCTTCCAGATAGAGCATCTGCATCATGACGCGGGCAGCGGAGACGTGGTTGATCTCGCCGACGAGGAAGACCACGCGGTTTTCGAGCATCAGCTCATCAAGGGTCATCTCGCGCGTGCGCTGATACTGGACGGCGTTCAGCATGTCCGGCATGGGGCGGATCACGCCGCCTGCGGGAAACCCGGATGCGAACGGCGGATACGGTGTGTGGACTGAAGGTTCCATAAGGTGGAGATCGCCCTGCAAGTCGTCTGAAAAAATGAGAACCGCATGATAGGCGGCAACCCCTCATCGGCAAGGCGAGCGGCCCTCATGCCTGAGAAAAGCAGTTTTTCCCCGAACCTTGCCGCATTCGAGCACGACGCGCAGAAACTGCCGCCTTCGCACCCGTAAGGCGTCATTCGGCCTGAGATTGACCAGGCTGCATGAGCCTGATGCTGCGATCACGCATAACTGTGCAGGCCGACGACGACGAAGTTGATCGCGATCCAGTTGAAGAGCATGACACCCGCGCCGATCAGGGCGATGATCGCCGTCCAGAAGCCTTTGTCCTTCACCTTCAGCCGCGTGTGAATGAGAACCGCGAAGACGATGAACGTATTGAGCGCGAAGACTTCTTTGGGGTCCCATCCCCACGGCCTGCCCCAGGAGTGATCGGCCCAGATCGCGCCCATCACCAGCCCGGCCCAGAGCAGCACGAACGAAAGCTCCATGAGCACCATCGTTGTGCCGTCAAGCACCTGACCGAGCGAACTCTTGGCGCGAACGATGATGGCTTCGCCCGAGGGCGTCGTCTGAATGAGCGAGGCTGCGCCGCCCATGCGGGCGAACTCCTGCGTGCCGTCGTAGTCGTCGGTGCGCATCGAACCGATGAGTCGGTACAGCAGGTACAGCGTTCCGGTAACAGCCGCCATGAAGATGAGGCAGTAGCTGACGATGATGACGTTGGTGTGGATGTAAAGCCACACGTCGTGCAGTACGGGCATCATGTTGCGGATGTTGGGGTCGAGCTGCACGGGCAGGTAATACACCGCCATGAGCGCGACCATCGAAGAGACCGCGCTGCCCAGCGCGAAGAGGCTCTGCATCGGCAGGCGACGCACACAGAGTTCGAGCACGATGGCGCAGCACCCGCCGAACCATGCTGCGGTCGTGATTGCTTCAAACATATTGGAGTTCGGCCAGCGACCGGAGACGTACCAGCGAATGA
The DNA here is from genome assembly GCA_035443885.1 of Phycisphaerales bacterium. GTDB lineage: Bacteria > Planctomycetota > Phycisphaerae > Phycisphaerales > SM1A02 > DAOMNO01. The sequence continues at coordinate 49,659 of DAOMNO010000009.1, read as the reverse complement.
AGAGCGCAGCTGTATGGAAGCCGAACGCCACCAGAAAGAGAGCCATGCCCAGCCCATGTGCGCCGCGCCAGCGGAAGATGATGGCGGCGAGCAGCGGCACAATCGCTGCCATGTAGAACAGCCACACCCATGTCATGTTCCGCGTGGCGAAGTACCACGATTCGAGTGTGAGTGGATTCTGCTTGCCGAGGTAGAGGCCCGTGCCATGGAAGATCACCGCGCTGAGGGCGCACGTTGCAGCGATGGCGGCTGCGGTTGGCCTTCGCTGCATGATGAACAAGAGCGACAGTACAAAGCTGAGCAGGCCGAGGCCGATGCTTGAAGTCCACGCCCAGCCTGAGCCTTCGGTAATCGACCACGGCCAGCCGGTGCGACCAATGCTCGACTCATACAGATTGGGGTTCACTTTCGGCAGCAGTTCCGCCAGTTGCGCTGCGGCAGTGTTGACGCGAGTCGCGTCCATCTCGCGCCAGCCCGCCTGGAAGACATCCCACTCGCGCAGGATGTTCAGCTTCAGGTCTTTATCGACGGCTGCGTATCGCCGCGGATCGACGCGCTCAAGTTCAGCGAGTTCGTCGAGTGTGTACCAGCGATCTTCAAAGTCGCCGCCGGGCGGGGGAACAATGCGCAGGTTGCGGCGGAGCAGGTCGGCGTTCATCACGGCGAGCGCGGTTTCGATGTCTTCCACGACTTTCGCGGTGGTGATGAGGTCTTGTCGCAGTTCGCCGAGCAGCGCCGCCACACCTATATCGCGAAGCCACAGTGCGGGAACGAGGCCCGTTTTGATGAAGCGAGCGCCGCGCTCTTCGAGTTTCGCGAGTTCATCGGTGCCGCCCGGCACGTTCTCCAGATTCGGGCGAACCGACTTCATGAGTTCCGTGACGATGCGTTCGCGGACAGGCTTGTTCTTGATGTAGATGAGTTCTGCGTCTTCGTATGCGCGAGGACGAAAGATCAGGTCGAAATGCGTGAACGCAGCGGTCTGCCCACGGACCGAGTGAGGACCGCTGATGAACTGCATCGTGCTGCGGGCGTAGGAGCCGTAGGACTTCAGTCGACCGTCGGAATGCACGGCGATTCGGCCCAGCGAGTCGTAGTCCACCTGTGCCGCGAACGTAGCGATGTTCTGCTGCAGCTCTTCGCTGGCCAGCCGCTGTGCGAAAGCGGACGAAGTGAGCAATGCAACAACGATTGAGATGAACAGCGTATGAAGGATGCGGTTCATCGCGATCCTCCTTCCTCTGATGAAGCCTCGCCTGCGGCGCGGTTCAGATTCTGATACACCGCCTGCTGCCTGCGACGCTTGATGACGGGCTTGACATAGAACGCGTAGATCATGCCAGCGACCGCGATGACGCAGCCGAGAAGCTGCGTGTACACACCGTTCCGATTACCCACACCCAACACGGTGAAGTTGAGGCCGTTGGACGGCGCATCGCCTTGAAAGCGAGGCGGGTCAGGTGGGTCCCACTGCGCCTGGAAGTACCAGAAGCTGCCGAATGATGTCGGCTTGTTCATGCTGATGGGTTTGGGATCGGTCCAGCCTTGAGCGGTGATGAAACGCACCATGCTGGTCCAGTCGCGAATGCTGGGCGTCTGCCCGGTGAAGCCGCCGATGTGGCTGGTTACGATGAAATCGTCCAGCGCGACCGGCGCGGGCAGCGGCAGTCGCTGCCTTGAATACATCAACTCAATGATGCGCCCGTCTGCGAGCATGACTTCGCGGGGCTGAAAACGGAAGCGGCGCAGCGCTTTGTTGATTTCGGGGAATGGATACACGTGATAGTGGAGCCAGACGGGTTCCGTGGCGCCGGGAATGTCCACGCGAATCATCGAGTTCTGCTGCCGGTCGTTGCGGTGCCGTTGCGACGGTGGAACAATGCTGGCCCGTCTTTCAACGGTCGATCTCGCACCGAAACGCAGAACTGTCAGCGTAATGTTGCGATCAATGACCGCGGCTTCGTTCAGGCGGAGGGGCTTGACGGTTGGTTCTTCCACGCCGAGCGCGAGCACAAGGCGCAGGTCGTTGTCGCCCGGCCCCGCCACGACGGTTACCGGGGCGAGCGCCCGGCCGGGGTGATACACCATCGCAATTGCATCATCGAAGGGGAGTTCTTCTTCGTGCATGCCCGTTGCGGTGTGGCCGGTGATCGGCAGATCGCGGCTGGGCAGGCTGCCATCGCTCATCACCCAGCGGCGGAACGTGCGCTCAGGCGAGCGAATCTGCACGATGGCGACGGACACCATTCCACCGCTGGCAAGCGTGAGGCCGTCATGCAAACTCTCAACACGGTATGCGTACTCTGTGCCATCGATTTCCGTGAACGGTGCGTCGGGATCAATCGCGGAAGGCAGCGTTGTTTCAAGCGAGAGCTGATGTCCCGGCACGCTGATGGAGAGACGCGGCGCACGCGGAACCATCATGGCGTTGAACGCCTGCTCGCTGTTCACCCAACGGAAGTGGAGTCTGCCGCCTTGCGCCATGCTCCGCATGGAATCGAGCGCGAAGAGATCGTGTGCGATGCGCCGCCCGTCGCCGCTGGCGATTTCAACCGTGGCATACGGATTGAGCGTCGGTCCGCCGGGAATGGGACGATCTTCAAGCATCGCGTAGCGCAGGTAGCTTGTTACGCTCACTGATTGCGAGCCGAGCGGATCGAAGGCCTGAGTGTCGGGCATCGGGGGCACACTGATGGAGAGCGGATTCAGTTGCACTTCACGCATGTCTGCGCGGGGCCAGACTGAACGATGCGAATCGACGTAATCGTTGTAGCGGGGCAGGTTGCGAATTGGTCTCTGCGACCATTCCCGCTGGCCTTTTTCGCGCAGATACAACGCAGCGGAATCGACAAGATAGAAGTGCTCCTGCGGCAGATAGACCAGCGACATGGTGAGCGATTCATCCACAAGGGGCCTGCCCAATGCGTGAATCGCACGTTGCATCGGCTGTGTTGCATCGCCCGTGAAAATCGCATCCTGCGTGTCGTCCGGAAACCGGGCGGGAATCGTGCGGACGAAGTTCTGCGTGGGCGACTGCACAGCGACCATGACGGCGTATGTTTTCACGCCCTTCGCGTCGCCGGTGAGCATTTCCCAGTTCGGGTCGATGTTCATCACCTGAAAACGCCACGCACCGCCGGGACCGGCAACCTGAAGATCATTGCCGGGCTGCGCCGCCATCGTGAACGGTGCTTCGCCGGGGAACTGAATGACCAGTTGCCTGCGGATGATCGGTGTGTCGCCTTCGAGTTTGGTGGCGAAGTACATCACGCTGCCGATGCACAGCACGATGATGCCCGTGTGAATCATCCACACGCCGAGGTTGACGACGTTGAACGGAATGCGCCGAATCGTGGCGACGATCAGGTTGATGCAGATGAGCAGAATGAGCAGATTGAACGGCCACCAGTGGAACCACTCGAACTCGGTCATTTCCAGCCCCGGCGCCTGGCGGATGTGATACTGCGTCCACGGGATGAGCCAGTAAATGTGGTGCACCCAGTCCTGGTAATACGCAACGGGGAACGTGCCTGGCACCCAGATGCCGACGGAGCCGATGGAGCAATAGATGAAAAGCAGCGAGAGCAGCAGAATGCCGAGCCGAATGCTGCTGAAGAACCGCAGAATCAGATCAATCGGGCTGCCGGTGGGACTGGGGAGAGGGCCGGTGGTGGTCTCGATTTGGGTCATCGTTTTCGTCGTTGGTCGAGTGGCGAAGGCCGCAAGAATGGGGAGCGAATCTTAGGCAGAAAAATGGCCTCGCGACGCTTTTGGCGGTGCAGTTCCAACTCCACGACATGGGTCGCACGCGGCGTGCTTGCGGGCCGCCGAACATTCGTTTACGCGGATCGTTGAGCGAGTATCGCCACCCTCATTGGAAGGTGATTTTATGTGTGTGGTTCACGCTTCCTCGCTCTCGCGCAGCTTCGCCACCACGGAGAAATCTTCCAGCGTCGTTACGTCCTGTCCGGTGTCCGTTCCCGCAGCGACGTCGCGGAGCAGACGGCGCATGATCTTGCCGGAGCGAGTCTTTGGTAGTGCATCGGTGAAGCGGATGAGATCGGGTTTGGCGATCGCGCCAATTTCCTTCGCCACATGCTCCACGAGTTCGTTCTTCAGCTTTTCACTTGGCTTGAAGCTCGGCTCCAGCGTGACGAACGCTGCGATGCCTGTGCCTTTGATCTCATGCGGCATACCGACGACGGCGGCTTCCACCACCGCATCGTGGCTCACCAGCGCGCTTTCCACTTCCATCGTGCCGAGGCGATGGCCGGAGACGTTGATGACATCATCGACACGGCCCATGATCCAGAAATAGCCGCGCTCATCGCGCCGTGCGCCGTCGCCCGCAAAGTACATGCCGGGAATGCGCGAGAAATAGGTGTCGATGAATCGCTTTCGATCACCGTAGATGCCGCGCAGCATGGATGGCCAGGGCTTACGGATGGCCAGCAGACCGCCCGTGTTGGCGGGTTGCTCTTCGCCCCGTTCGTTGACGATGGCTGCATCGACGCCGAAGAACGGCAGCGTGCAACTGCCGGGAGTGGTGGGTGTCGCGCCGGGGAGCGGCGTAATCATGTGGCCGCCGGTTTCAGTCTGCCACCAGGTATCGACGATCGGACACTTCTCGTTGCCGATGACCTTGTGATACCACATCCACGCTTCAGGGTTGATCGGCTCGCCGACGGTGCCAAGTACGCGCAGTGAGGAAAGATCGTGCTTTCGCGGGTGTTCCGCGCCCCACTTCATGAATGCGCGAATGGCGGTCGGCGCGGTGTAGAACTGCGTAACTTTGTGCCGCTCCACGATGTCCCAGAATCGAGCTTCGTCGGGAAAGTTGGGCGCGCCTTCATACATCAGCGTTGGCACGCGGTTCGGCAGCAATCCATACACGATGTAAGAGTGGCCTGTTACCCAGCCGATATCTGCGGTGCACCAGAATGTGTGCGATGGGCCGGGACGCCCCGGCTCGCGTGGGTTGAGATTGAAGACGTACTTCGCGGTGGTCGCGGTATAGACCATATACCCGCCGGTAGTGTGCATGATGCCCTTCGGCTTGCCGGTTGAGCCGGACGTATAGAGCAGGAAGAGCATGTCTTCGCTGTCGAGGTGTTCGCAGGGGCAGTCTTCATCCGCTGCGAGCATGAGATCATGCCACCAGTGATCGCGTGCGTTGTGCCAGCCGATTTCGTTATTGCAGCGCTTGAGCGTAACAACTGCATCGACGGTGCATCCTGCGTCGGCGAGCATGCCACACGCGGCATCGACGTTGTCCTTCAGCGGCACGATTTTACCTCGCCGCCATGCGCCGTCGCCCGTAACGATGACGCGGCTTTTGGCATCTGTTACACGGTCTGCGATCGCCTGACTGGAGAACCCGCCGAAGATAACGGAGTGCGCTGCGCCGATTCTCGCGCAGGCCAGCATGGCAATCGCCAGCTCCGGCACCATGCCCATGTAGATCGTAACGACATCACCCTTTTTGACGCCCAGCTTCTTCAGCACGTTGGCGAACTTCGATACCTCGCGCTGAAGGTCACGATAGGTCAGTTTCTGTATTTCGATGCCGTTCTCAACGGTGGCGCTTTGACGCTGGGATGTTTTGACGTTTGTCGGTTCTCCTTCCCAGATGATGGCGACATCGTCACCGTGCCCGCTCTGCACTTGCCGATCAACGCAGTTATGGCAGATGTTGGTCTTGCCGCCGACGAACCACCTGGCGTCCGGCAGTTTCCATTCCACGACCTTCGACCACGGCGTGAACCAGTCGAACTGGAGCGCCATCTCGGTCCAGAATCCATCAGGGTCTGCAATGGAGCGGTCGTAGAGTTTTCGGTACTGCTCCAATGACTTGACATACGCGCCCCCGATGCGGGCATCGAAGTCTGCGATCGGCACGAAGAGCCGTTTTTCCTGCAGGATGGATTCGATGCTGGATGAGTCAAGACCGGCGTGAGACATCGCGGTTCCTCCAGTTTCTAAGGTGCCGACCCACTCTATCGCATGAAACAGGCCTACGGAAGCCCTGTCGCAATGAGATGCCGTGTTACCCGCCACGGCGATACACTTAAGCCATGTCCACGCTCAGCGACAGCATGCAGGCCGGGAATGCAGGGCGAGAACCATCGTCGTCTCGCGCGGTGGATCACCGATTGACCGTGCCGGTTACGCTCCGCACACTGACGCGGATGATGCGGCAGAAGGAGCCGATCGCGTGCCTGACCTGCTATGACGCGACGACAGCTCGTTGGCTGGAGCGGGCGGGGATTCCCGTGCTGCTCGTGGGCGATTCTGCTGCGCAGGTCATTCTCGGTTTCGATCAGCCGATCCACGCACCGCTTGACTTCATGCTTCACATCACCGCTGCGGTCAAGCGCGGCGCGCCGAACTGCTTTGTGATGGGTGACATGCCCTTCATGAGCTATCAGGCGGACGACGCGGAAGCAATCCGCAACGCAGGGCGATTCCTGACGGAAGGTTTGGCTGATGCGGTCAAGCTTGAAGTGGATGAAACATACGCAGAACTGGTGCATAAGCTGGATCGCGCGGGCATTCCGGTCGTGGCGCACATCGGCTGGCGGCCGCAACGTGCAAGGCATGATGGCGTGCGTACTGCGCTCGTCGCCGGGCGAACGCAGGCAGAGGTCGATCGACTGGTGTTGCAGGCGGTGCGGCTGGCAGAAGCAGGCGCAGTCATGCTGCTTGTGGAGCAGACCACGGCGGAAGTGAGCCAGCGGATTGTGGAAAAGGTATCGATCCCCGTGATTGGGTGCGGGGGCGGGCCGGCCTGCCATGGCCACATTGTCGTCCTGCAAGACCTTCTGGGACTGACGGCGTGGCAACCTTCCTTCGCCCAGCCCGTAACTTCACTAGGCGAGGCATTATGTGCCGCTGCGGTACGTTGGAAAGAAAAGGTGCAAAATCGCGATATGGGCGAGCACCCGTACCGAATGAGTGATTAAGGCTTCCGGCTGTCAGCGATAGGCTGCGGCGGGAACGCGGATGTTGGCAGTGAGCTGAAAGCCCCACTTATGCGAAAGTTGAGCGCCTACGGACCGAGCCTTCTTGTGATCGCCACCGCGGCGCTTGTGCTGGTGATGACGCCTGAGGCGGTGCATCGCCTGACCTATGCACAGACTTCCGCCCGCATCATTCGAGCAAGCGAGCGATTGCAGCACGAAAACGTGCTGGAGCAGATCAATCAGGCGTATCGCGATATTGCAGAGTTTGTCGAGCCTTCGGTCGTTCACATTACTGCACAGCGCACATCAAGCGAATCGACTGCCGGGCTGCTGACGCCTCGGCTTTCTTCCGGCTCCGGCTGGGTGTATGACGCGCAGGGTCACGTCGTAACCAATCATCACGTGATCGAAGGCTCTTCGCGCATTGATGTGCAGCTTCATTCAGGCGAGATTCGCGCTGCAGAGTGGATCGGTTCTGATCCCAGCACAGATATCGCGGTGTTGAAGATATCCCCTCAGCGGTTGCACCCTGCGGTCCGCCGCGCGCCGGATTCACCTGTTCGACAGGGCGATCTCGTCTTCGCCTTCGGCTCACCGTTTGATTTTCGATTCTCCATGTCATCCGGCGTGGTATCCGGGCAGGGGCGGTCTGTGGGTGTGATTCGTTCCGGCCCGGGTGTCAGCTATGAAAACTTCATTCAGGTGGACGCGGCCATCAATCCCGGCAATTCCGGCGGGCCGCTGACGGATTTTCGCGGGCATGTGATCGGCATGAACACGGCAATCGCCACCGGCGCGAGGTGGTTCAACGATGGTCGCCCGAATTTGCAGGATGAAGGCCAGTTCGCAGGAATCGGGCTTGCGATTCCGGTTGAGATGATTGAGCCTGTGGTCAACCAGCTGATCACCACGGGTGAAGTGAAGAAGGGTTATGTGGGCGTGTACATTCTCGATCGTCAGGAACGACTGTATCGAGAGCTTGAACTGGCGCAGTTTCAGGGCAACGGTGTGCTGCTGGCAGCGGGGGCGCCGGATTTATACATCACCACAGGCGAACTTCTGCCCGGCGATGTCATCACGCGCTTCGCGGGGCGGCCCGTGTTTGATCGCACCATGCTCATCAATCGTGTGAACGAACTCGAAGGTGACGACGATATCGAGTTGACGGTCTGGCGATTCGATCACGAGCGGCTGAGTTCCGCGAGGCACGCCATTTCATTGCCTGCTGCTTCAGCGCGCAAACTGGCGGATCATGCTATGCTCGATCTCGATGCGACAATCGCTTCGCGCCTGGAGCAGGCGGGATTCACATTTGCCGGTGTGCCCGTAGTGAACGTCGATCGCGACGGCCCAGCGCATCAGGCAGGCATCCGGCGCGGCGATGTCATCGTGCAGGTGAACGGCCAGTCTGTCGGCGAAGTGCGACAAGTACAGGCGATCATCTCATCGGTCATGCCTGACCAGACGGCGCGCCTTCGCGTGTGGCGATTGAACGCAGCCACCGGTACAGGTGAGACAGTTGACATTGCGATCATCGTCGGGCGGCTCGATCCGCGACGACTGGCCGGCGTGCCGGAGTTCGACGGCGGCGCTACGGGTTGGCTCGAACTGCTCGGCATCCGCCGCATGCAGACGCTGACGCCTGAACTGGCTGCGGAACTGCGCATCGATTACCAGCCCGGCATCGTGCTGGTTGAGACCGTTCCCAACACGGAACTGGCTCGGCGCGTACGACCCGGGGCGATCATCGTGCGCGTCTCCGACAGAGCAATCACGACGACGGAAGAACTCATCGACGCACTGAGTCGGGCCGACCTGCGAAGGCGCGGCGTGCGCATCGGCGTGATTAATCCGGACGGCAGCTTCATCACGATGGTTCTCCGCACGCCATGATGACCGCACAGCCTGATGCGACACCGCTCCTGCGCGTGCAGAGATTGTGCGTAACGTATCAATCGCGCGGTCTGACCGTTCGCGCAGTGAATGATGTGGACATCGAACTGCACGCTGGCAGCACGCTGGGGCTGGTGGGTGAATCGGGTTGCGGCAAGACGACGCTCGGTCGTGCGATCCTGCGGCTTGTGCCCGTGTCATCAGGCGACGTGTTCGTTGACGGTCGATCAATGATGACGATGCATCGCCGTGAACTGAGAACGATGCGTCGGTCCATGCAGATGATCTTTCAAGACCCCGCTGGTTCACTCAACCCGCGCATGAGAGTTGGCGAGATCGTGGGCGAGCCGCTGCTGGTGCATGGCGTGGCGCGCGGCGTGGAGCTTCGGCGGCGCGTCGAAGCCCTGTTGGAAAAATGCGGCATGCCGCACGGCGCAGCAGATCGTAGGCCACATGAGTTCTCCGGCGGGCAGCGTCAGCGCATCGGCATCGCGCGTGCGCTTGCACTCAATCCTCGGCTCATCGTGTGCGATGAACCCACTTCCGCGCTGGATGTCTCTGTGCAGTCGCAGATTCTAAACCTGCTGCGCGATTTGCAGGAAGAGTTCGGCCTGGCGTATCTCTTCATCAGTCACGACATGGCTGTGGTGGCGCATATGTGCGACCGAATCGCCGTGATGCAGGAAGGCAGGATCGTCGAGGCGGGCGATCGCGATCAGGTGCTGTTTGAGCCGCGCCATGCGTACACGCAGCGACTGCTTGACGCGGTTCCGGGCCGGGCGAAGGCACAGCATCATCTCGTTGTCTGACTGTGGTATCGTTCCCAGCAGATGAGCGATGTCTGGATTGTCTTTGCGGTGCTTGCCGGTGCGCTCGTTCTCTTTGTGGGCGGGTGGTGGCGGTATGACATCGTCGCGATGCTCGCGCTGCTGGCGCTCACGATCGTCGGCGTTGTGCCAGCCGCGGACGCCTTCTCCGGCTTTGGGCACCCCGCCGTCATCACGGTCGCCGCGGTGCTGGTGCTGAGCCGAGGATTGATTAACTCAGGTGTCGTCAATCCATTGGCGCGAACGCTTTCGTCGATCGGCGATCGGCCGTTCCTTCAGGTAGCGGCGTTGACGGGCATCGTAACGTTGTGCTCCGGGTTCATGAACAACGTGGGCGCGCTGGCGCTGTTCATGCCTGTGGCCATTGCGATGGCGCGAAAGTCCGGCCGATCGCCTTCGATGCTGCTCATGCCTCTGGCGTTCGGCTCGCTGCTTGGCGGGATGATCACACTCATCGGTACGCCGCCCAACATCATCATCGCCACCTTCAGGCGTCAGGCGACAGAAGGCGGCGAGGCATTTCGGATGTTCGATTTCGCGCCAGTCGGCGTTGCCGTTGCACTGGCGGGCGTGGCGTTCATCGCGCTCATCGGCTGGCGGCTTGTGCCGCGTCGGCAGGCACAGACTTCGCCTGAAGAACTCTTCGATATTTCCGAGTATCTCGTTGAAGTGCGCGTGCCGGACAAAAGTAAATTCATTGGCAAGTCGATCGCTGACCTCGGCAAGATGACGGACGGCGAAGCGATTGTGATAGGCCTTTATCGACAGACACGTCGCATCGCAGCGCCGTCGATTTATGAGCGACTTGCTGCGGGCGATGTGCTGACGATTGAGATCGATCCGGATTCACTGCAGACTCTGCTTGAACAGAGCGGTTTTGAGCTGGCAGGCAAAGGTAAGTCTGACGAGAAGTCAGGTCGCACGGTCAGTTCAGACGAAATCAAAATCGCTGAGGCGGTGATTTCGCCAAGCTCTGTCATGCTCAACGCCTCTGCGGAGTCCATGCGTCTGCGCTCACGGCATGGGATGAACCTGCTTGCGGTGGCGCGGCAGGGTAAGCGGTTGAAGGGACCGCTGCGCCGCATTCGCTTTCAGGCGGGCGACATTGTGCTCGTGCAGGCTGAGGCGAGTTCACTGCATGAAACACTGAACACGCTGGGGTGCCTTCCGTTGGCAGATCGTGAACTGCAACTGGGCAGGCCTCGCCGAATCATTCCCGCGCTGGGCATTTTTCTGGCGGCACTGGCGATTTCCGCGATCGGCTGGCTGCCGGTGCAGATCGCCTTTGCTGCTGCTGCACTGTTGATGGTGGCGACGAAGCTCGTTTCGCTCGAAGGCGCGTATCGCGCGATCGACTGGCCCGTCATTGTGCTGCTTGCAGCGATGATCCCTGTTGGCGCTGCGATGGAAACCACCGGCGGGGCGGCGATGGCAGCGAACTCACTCCTGCGGTTCAGCGAGCATCTTTCACCAACGATGATGCTCATCATTCTCCTGCTCGGCACGATGTTTCTGAGTGATCTCATCAACAACGCAGCAGCGGCAGTGCTCATGGCGCCGATCGCCATCAGTCTGTCCAAGGGCCTCGGCGCTTCGGCTGATCCGTTTCTCATGGCTGTCGCCATCGGCGCTTCGTGCGCTTTTCTCACGCCCATTGGCCATCAGTCGAATACCATCGTCATGGGTCCGGGAGGATATCGGTTCGGCGATTACTGGCGGCTTGGCCTGCCTCTTGAAATCGTCATCGCGATCGTCTCCGTTCCGATGATCCTCTGGGTCTGGCCTATCGGTCTTGATTGATCCGTGACAGGAGCGAGCGCATGTCTTACAGCCCGTATACGCCGTACACTCCATTCGAGCGAGATCGATTCATTCTGCGCGATCGTCTGGCGATGGATCGCACCACGCTCGCCAACGAGCGCACGCTCCTTGCGTATCTGCGCACTGCGCTCACGCTTGTGATTGTCGGCATCACGTTTCTCAAGTTTCTCGATTCAGTCGCCACCGACATCATGGGATGGACGATGATGCCCGTGGCGGTGGGAATCGCGATGGTGGGCATCTGGCGATACAACCGCAGGCAGCGGATGATCGCGCGGTTCAAGGCCGCCAGCCCGCAACCTGCGGAAGCTGAGCCGGATAATGACGATTCGGTGGACAACTGATCAGCAGAATACGGATACACTGCGTTCCTGCGATGAAGCAATACCTTGACCTGATGCGACTGGCTCTTGAGCGAGGCGTGGAGAAGCGCGATCGCACGGGCACCGGCACGCGCAGTATCTTCGGCCACCAGATGCGTTTCGACCTTGCGCAGGGCTTCCCGCTGGTCACCACGAAGAAACTGCACACCAAATCCATCATCCATGAACTGCTCTGGTTCCTGCGGGGTGAAACCAACGTAGCGCCGCTTCAGGAGCAGGGCGTGCGCATCTGGAACGAATGGGCCGACCCCGTTACCGGCGAGCTTGGTCCCATCTACGGCTATCAATGGCGCTCATGGCCCGCGCCGGGAACGGTCAGCGGAAAGGTTGATCAGATCGCGCAGGTTGTTGAGCAGATCAAAACGAACCCGGACTCGCGGCGATTGATCGTGAGCGCGTGGAACGTGGGCCAGATTGAAGAGATGGCTCTGCCGCCCTGCCATGTGCTGTTTCAGTTTTATGTGGCGGAAGGTCGCCTGTCGTGCCAGTTGTATCAGCGGTCGGCGGACATCTTCCTCGGTGTGCCGTTCAACATTGCCAGTTACGCGCTGCTCACGATGATGATCGCGCAGGTAACGGGCCTGACGCCGGGCGAGTTCATTCATACATTCGGCGATGCGCACCTGTACCTGAACCACATGGAGCAGGCTCAGGAGCAACTGAAACGCACGCCGAAGCCGCTGCCTCGGATGAAGATCAATCCGCGCGTGCGATCCATTTTTGAGTTTGAGTACAAGGATTTTGAGCTGACGGACTACAGCCCGCACCCGCATATCCCGGCACCGGTCGCGGTGTAGCCAATGAAAAAAGAGACGCCAGCGGGCGTCTCTTTCAAAGCATGGACTTGTTCACAGGTCGCTCAGTTGGCGAGGCTTCGCTCGACGGCGGTGAACTGCGGAATCGTCGGGTCATCCGGGATGATGTCCACAAAGCGGCCTCGGAAGCGCACTGAGCCATCCGCCACGGCGTAGAGGGTGTCATCATTACCACGGCGGACGAGGTAGCCGGGTTTGAACTTTGTGCCACACTGGCGCACGACAATCGCGCCAGCGCGGGCTTGTTCGCCGCCGTAGAGCTTGATGCCGCGATACTGCGGGTTGGAGTCACGGCCGTTGCGGCTCGAACCCTGTCCCTTTTTATGTGCCATGACGAATCACTCCCAAAGACCGGCGGGAAAACTGCCGGGAACAAACGAAAACAGGTGCCTTGCCGCCGAAGCGGCGAGCCGAGCAGTGTAACAGGGACTCAGCGGAAAATCCACTGCTGGCGAACGAGTTCGATCTCGCGGCTGCCGCGTGCAAGCGGGGAGCCGGGGATCAGGTAGTCCCGCTGGAGGGTCTTCCGCAGAAGGGATTCTTCATCAGTTACGGGGTTCTTGACGCGGGCGGTCTCACCGCTCGTGCCGCTGACGAAGAGGGAAAGCTCCGTGATGTTGAGCTGGCGGGCGGGCCAGACGACGACGCCGTCTTTGGCATGTTCGCGGCCCTGGAGAATCTCGCCGATGATTTCGTACTGGTTCTGGGCGAGGTCATTGCCCAGCATGTCCATGATTTCTCGCGTTACGCGCTGGGGCACGTGCTCACCGGAATGGAGAATCTCGCCTGCGTCGGTGAACAGGACGAAGGTGGGAGCCCACGTCTGATCGCGGCCGGTGCGGTTGGTTACGGTATACGTGAAGTACCAGTAGGCGGCGCCTTCCAGATCATCGACATACAGCCTCAGCGGGCCTGGCTCGAAGTGCAGTTCCCAGCGGTAGGGGACCGCCGCCGGCCTCGGATACGCCATTGCCGTGCACGCGATGATGAGCATGCCGAGTGCAGCCACGGCGGTGCGCGGCGCGCTGAAGAGCATGGCGCGGCGGGACGACCGGGGCGTATCTGAATGAAATCGACTCAAGATCGGCATGTTTCGGCTCCAGCACGAGGGCAAACGAGTATTCTAATGAGAGCAGCGGCCCGGTCAAAGTGTAACCCTCATGACGACTTCGCAGTCGGACAGTTCGAGGTTGCTTCCGGCGGATGACGGCGATGGTTGCAGCATCGTCAGGGTCAACGCGGACCGGCTGGAAGAAGCACTGGATCGCCTTCTGGCGGTGCACGGGACAGCAGAAGTTGGCCGGGCGCGGCGGTTCATGGAGTTCGCACGCGATAACGCCATCAAACTGGATCCCATATGGTCCTTGGTTGATGAATCCGGGCGGATCGTCGAAACCGTGTTTGTGGTGCCGAATCCGGGCAAGACGGCGATGTTCTTCGCCAGCCATCCCGTGGCACCCATCGAGGTGAAGCCGCTGGCCCGGTTGATTGACCGTGCGGCAACCGAGGTTCGTGGCATGGGGGTGCATCTGGCCCAGACGCTGCTGGAACCTTCAGAACGGCTGGAGCACGATGCGTTTCTTGGTGCAGGGTTTACAGAGCTGGCGCGTCTGAGCTATATGGATCGCCCGATGCCGAAGCGACGGGAGGTACAGCCGGTGGCGTGGCCATCGGGGCTTCATGTGGAGGAGTACGCTCGCAGCCGGGATGGCGAGTTGCTTCGCGCGCTGGAAGAAAGCTATGAAGGCACGCTGGACTGTCCGGGTCTGCGCGGTTTGCGGGAAACGAAGGACATTCTGGAAGGCCATCGCGCGACCGGCGTGTTTGATCCGACGTTGTGGCTGATGTTGTACGAAGGCGACGTGCCACGTGGTGCGCTGCTGCTGAATCCTTCGCCTCAACATCGCAGTGTGGAGCTGGTGTATCTCGGTCTCACGCCTCGCGCGCGCGGGCGTGGGCTTGGCAAACTGTTGCTGCAACACGGTTTTGCACGGCTGGCTTCGCGAGAGGAGCGGCGCATCAACCTTGCCGTGGACGAGCAGAATGCGCCGGCGATCGCACTCTACAGCAGCATGGGATTCGCGCGATCGCAACGTCGCATCGCCTTGGTGCGCTCGCTGCGCGCGCGATGAACGGGCGCGCCGAAGTCAAACGCAAAAGTTTTCCACCGTGGATCGACAAACGCCAACCCAGCGCGTGGAGAAAGTTTTTTTCGTCGCTTTCTCCTGTATCCACGGCACTTTCGGCGCATCGCGCGTGCGCAGCGGAGAAAATCCCTTGTGTCGAAACGGCGGTTCACGTATTCTTCACCCGTCGTTCATGGATGGATGATCTCCGACTCAATCGTCTCGTTCCTTCGAGCGTTTTTCATCTGAAAACATCGCGGCCACGACGCTGCGAAGTTCAGCGGAAATGCCCTTCGGCTATCCGCGGGTGATCGCTCCGCGCTCCGTTGAGCGCGAAGAGAAACGTGCCGACTGCCGACTGCGGCTTTCCGAGCCGGAAGCGGTGGGAGGGATCCCGCTCACACATGCCCACGGGAACTGCGCGAAGCATTCGATCGCTTCGGGTTCCAGCCATGTTCGTGTCGCGCCACGCCGCGCACGCTGCTGGGATGCACGACATCCCACAGGAGAGCTTCATGAAGCGACCTTCCGCCCCAGCCCTGCGAATCGAAACCGGCGACGTTCAAAGCATCACCCGCGAACTCTCACGCCGAATCGGTTCCCACAAGTACGACATGTGGTTCGGCTCGGCGAAAGTAAATGTCAACGGAGGCGAAGTGCACATCGCGGCGTCCAGCCCGTTTGTCGCCTCGTGGATCGGTTCGCACTACTCCGGCGAACTGCAGGCGGTGGCGCGCGAAGCACTGGGTGAGGCGGCGAGCGTTTCGATTACTGTTGACGCCGCGCCGGCGCGGCCCGGCGATGCGTCTTCGCTCAACGAAACATCGCACAACGGGCACGTCGCGACAAGTCAGGCGCAGCTTGCCGCGCACAACGGCGCAGCGCCCCGGACGCTCAGGAAGTCCGCGAACACCAGCTTTGCGCGGTTGCGACGGCTTGAGGATTTCGTCATCGGCTCATCGAATGAACTCGCGTTTCGCGCCGCCGAGCGACTCGCGAACGATCCCACCGCGAAACTCATTTCGCCGCTCATCGTGCATGGCGATTGCGGCGTCGGCAAGACGCATCTGCTGCAAGGCATTTGCAGGCGGTTTGCAGAGCGCACCGGCATGCCGGGCAAGGTGCGTTATGTAACGGGCGAGCAGTTCACCAACGAATATATTTCAGCCGTGCGGTTCAATACGATTGAGGAGTTCCGCGACCGCATTCGCAAACTGGAACTGCTCGCGATTGACGATGTGCACTTCCTTTCCAACAAAGTGCGCACGCAGCATGAGTTTCAATGCACGATCGATGCGATTCAGCATCTCGGCGCGAGGATCGTGCTGGCATCCGATGAGCACCCGCGCAACATCCGCAAGTTCAGCCCCGGCCTGGTCAGCAGGCTGCTGGCGGGCATGGTGGTGGAGATCAAGGCTCCGGACCGTGAGATGCGAGCGCAGCTCATTCGTCGTCTGGCTGAGCAAAGGCGATTGAAGCTCAACGACGCAGCCGTGGAGACGATTACGTCCCGTTGTGCAGGCTCCGTGCGTGAAATTGAGGGCGCGATCAACAAGATCGCAGCCGTCCATGAGTTCCGCGCGATGCAGCAGGCGACGGGCGGCGAATCGGGGGTCGTCGGCCTCTCACTGGTCGAGCAGGTATTCACTGAGCCGGTGTGGAAGCCTGCTGCGCCGGTGCGGGTTGCCAGCATCATGGAGCATGTCTGTCAGCGGCTCTGCATTAGTCGCGGCGACATGCTCGGCGGCGGGCGGCATAAGCGAGTCGTGCTGGCTCGTGCCGTAACGGCTTATCTGGCGAAAAATCTCATCGCGATGAGCTATCCGGAGATCGCCGCCGCGCTCGGACGCAAGCATCACTCCACCATTCACGCTGCTGTTGCGCGCGTTGATGCGCAGATGACTGCTGGCGCAATGGTGGATTGCGGCGATGGTCCGCAGCGTGATGTCAACCTGCGCGAACTGATCGATCAGCTTCGGCATGAGATCACACGTGCCGCGGGCAAGTCGTGAGTGCAGCAGTGGCCTGTCCGTTTATTCGGGCAGGATGGCGATGTGCGATGCCGTGCCGTTGACGAGCAGCAGGCCGATGATGCTTCCATCGCGGCGGGAGACGACTGTTGCGCCGTGCCATGTTTCATCGAACTGCACCGTCGGGTGAATGTGCCAGAGTCCGTCGCCCGCCGTCATGCGCGCCGCAGCGATCGGCCGTGCATCGGCTGCATCACCGATGATGATGCAGTCTTCGACTTCGCTTGCTGTGCGCATGAGTGGCGCAGGCCAGTTCGGCTCGTCAAGATGTACACTCAGCAGCGCGATGCCGCGCTGTGTCCACTCCAGCGCGCCGAGCGGCACGATTGCGCCGGCGACTTCGAGCACGGAGCTTCCTTCGCGCGCTTTGGCTGCATTCGTGATGAGGTCTGCCGGGCCGAGCAGTCCGCGTTCGGTTTGAAGCACCCAGCCGCGCCGCACCTGTCTGCTGCTGCCGATCAATCGACTTTCCGTCCACGCCAGACGGGCGCGCAGCGGCTTCGGCAGCGAGCGGCCGTGCGGGAGCATTTCGTTGCCGATGGAGATCAGCGGTTCCCAGTCAAGCCATGTGCGTTGCGGCTCCGGCGCGAGCGTGAAGCGATGACCGGTGCGGACGATTGCGCCGGCCTGTTCGAGTGGTGGCGTCGCTACTGCGACGGCGCCAGTAACCAGCGTTTGCCACGAGTCCAGTTCAATGTTCAAGCCGCTCCAGCCCAGCTGTGCGCTGTAGCCGCCTGAATCCCAGAATCGGCTGTTCTCTCTGATGAGCGGTACGAAGGCGCGCTGGATGTGCAGCCTGGCCTCAACGCCTGCGGCATCACTCGTCAGGCCGACAGACAGCACCGTGCCGATGCGCACCTGCCGATAGAGCACGGGCACACCCGGCGCCAAGCTGCCGCGTTGCCGCGAATGAACAAGGATTTCGAGATCATCAGGATGGAACGATTCAATGAGCGGCGATTGATCGAGCGCGATGAACTCTCGCATGGGTTCAGTCGTCGCCAACGGGCTCGCAGGCAGCACAGCGATGTAGCGCGGCCCGACAAGCGTATCCAGCCCGGTCGCGCCATCAAGCGTCACGGCGGGTCGAACAACCCAGAAACGCGAGCCACTGCGCGCGAGCATCGCAGCGTCGCGGTTCAGTCGCGCTGTAACGATCAACCCGTCAAGATCATCGGCGAGGCGCATGGCGCGCACATCGCCCACACTGGTGCCGCGATAGCGAATGTGATCGCCGACTTTCAGCCCATGCGCTTCGTTCAGTCGGATGATGATCTCAATGCCGCGCTCGTTCCACGCCTGCCAGCCGATCCAGCCACTGATAAGCAGCACAATTGCAGGCACGATCCACGCGAAGGAGACGCGGCGCCCTGCTGAAACCGGGCGAAGCTCGGCGGTGGGCAGTTGGATGTTCGTCGGCGGTGTTTCGCTCATGCGCGCGCCTCCCAGAGTCGATGCGGATCGAAACATGCTGCGGCGAGCAGATTGAGCACGACGCACGCCGTAAACGCCGCCGCTGCGGGTCCGGGCGTAACGTGCACGACATCGCCCAGCTTGAGTGCTGCGACGAGCATGGCGACGAGGACGACATCAAGCATGCCCCAGCGGCCGGTCCATTCCACGATGTGAAACATGGACGCCCGATGATGCCGGGAGAGCATCCGCGTGCTGAATGGCGACGACGCCAGCACCAGCAGTGCGAGCAGTTTGCCCAGCGGCAGGACAACCGAGCAAAGCAGCACGACGATGCCGATGAACAGGTGCCCGCCGGTGAGCAGCGTCCATGTTCCACTCAGAATGCTGGCGTGATGGTGATGGCCGAACTGCTCAATGCGGATCATCGGCAGCGTGATGGCGGGGGGGTACAACAACAGTGCGGCGGCGGCGAATGCAGCCGTGCGACTGTTGCTTCGCAAACGAGATGTTCTGCCCGGCAGGCCGCTGCCGCACCGCACGCAGCACGCGCGGTAATCACTCGGTACGACCGGCATGACCTGCACGAGGCCACAGGTGGAGCATGTTCGCAGCGATGGAGCCGCACCGGTCATGTCAGTGATGATATGCAGCTAATCGCCGAAACTGGTCCGCACGGCCCTCGCCACGCGGATGAGTGGATGATCGGTGGGGACCAGCCGCTGCTTATTGGCTGCGAAGGTGATCTCGACATCGTTGAGCGTGTTGCCTTCCATGACGACCATGCGCCCTCGCGCGCCAGCCATTAAGAGCTTGAGTGCGCGGAAACCGAAGCGCGAAGCCAGCACGCGGTCTGCAGCGATCGGCGGGCCGCCGCGCACGACATGGCCCAGCACCGTGGTGCGTGTTTCGATCTTTGTGCGTCGTGCAATGTCGTCCGCGACTTTCTCGCCGATGCCGCCGAGCCGAATAGGGTCGGGGCTGGTGAGATCGCGCCGCGCGACAACCTTTTCACCATTCGCCGGGTGCGCGCCTTCTGCACATGCGATGATCGAGAAACCTCGGCGGTTGACGACGCGGCTTTGCACGAACGCGCAAATCCTGTCGATGTCGTAGGGAATCTCCGGAATCAGAATGACATCCGATCCTGATGCAAGCCCCGCGTGCAGCGCGAGCCAGCCCGCGTTGCGTCCCATGACCTCGCACACCATCACGCGATGGTGGCTCGCGGCGGTGGAGTGCAGCCGATCAAGCGACATCGTGGCGGTGTTGACGGCGGTGGTGAAGCCGAAGGTGATTTCTGTGCCGACGATGTCGTTGTCGATTGTCTTGGGCACGCCGATGCAGTTGACGCCTGCTTCCACCAATGGCGCTGCACAGCTCATCGTGCCATCACCGCCGATGACGATGATCGCATCAAGACGATGGCGCTCAACGGTGGCGAGGCATTGATCCATCGCATTAACGAACACGGGCTTGCCCTGCTCATCGTCGCCGGTGTAGTAGCGTTGCGGGCTGCACTTGTTGTTGGTGCCGAGGATCGTTCCGCCGCGAGCGAGAATGCCTGAGACATCCGCGATCGTGAGCTGATGGAGCCGGTCTTCGATCAGGCCTTGAAAGCCATCTTCAATACCGAAGACTTCGATATCGTGTTCAAGGATGGCCGTCTTCGTGACGGCGCGGATGACAGCGTTCAGGCCAGGGCAGTCGCCTCCGCCGGTGAGTACGCCGATGCGTCGAATGGTGTGGGGCATAAGGATCGAGAAAATGGGGTGATGTGGACGAACGCGCTGCGGTGTCTATCGAACCTGCGAGGTCGGACGGATGAGAATCTCGTTCACGCCAACGTGTGGCGGGGCTTCGAGCGCGTAGAACACGGCAGCGGCGATGTCTTCGCTCACCAACGGCCCCTTCATGCTGCTGTAATACATCTTGGACGCCATTTTCGTCTGTGGGTCGCGGATGGAGTCCGGCAGTTCAGTCGTAACCACCCCTGGCGCAATGACCGTAACGCGAATCTGGTTTCCATCGCGGGCGGCGGCTTCAGCCAGTTCGCTTCGCAGACCTTCTGAGATGGCGTGGACGGCGAACTTCGTGCCGCAATACACCGCAGCGCCGGGAAAGACGACGCGCCCGGCAACGGAAGACACATTAATGATGTGTCCGGCCTTCTTCTCCAGCATGATGGGCAGCGCGAAACCGATGCCGTAGAGCAGGCCCTTGATGTTGACGTCAATTTCCGCGTCCCAGTCATCCATGCGGCACTTCGCCATCGGCGCGAGCGGCATGATGCCCGCGTTATTGATGAGGATGTCGAGGCCGCCGAAACTGGCGACGGCGGCGTCCACTGCAGCTTTCACCTGAGCGCGGTCCGCGACATCGCATTCGATCGGCACCGCATGGCCACCCGCATCGACGATGCGACGGGCGAGCGCCTGCAAGCGGTCCAGCCGCCGGGCGGCCAGAATGAGGTTGGTCATGCGTCCGCCGAGCGCGAGGGCGAGAGCCTCGCCGATACCGCTGCTGGCGCCTGTAATGAGAGCCGTCTTGCCTGAAAGCGTGGACATGGCGTGGTTTCCTTCTCCGCGAATGCCACTGCACGGCACTTGCGATGTACCATCGTACACATGACGCAACCTTCGCAGATGGCGCATGCACATGAATCCGATCCGCTCGTTCGCGCGAGGCGAGAGAAACTCGCACGTTGGCGCGAGGAACTTGGTGTGGAGCCATATGGGCGGCGCGTGGATGGCTTGTTGTCGCTGGCCGAAGCGCGCGCCCTGTTCGATCAGTCGGCGCATGAGGCGTATGCCGCGAACCACGAAGACGATCGACGGCCGCGTGCGCTGGTCGCCGGGCGTTGCGTGCAACACCGCTTGATGGGCAAGCTCGTCTTCATGCTGCTGCGCGATCATTCAGGCGATTTGCAGGTCAGTGTCTCAAAGTCCGATCTTGATGCGGCAGGATTCAAGCTCGCTTCCAAGCTTGATTACGGCGATATCGTCGTTGCGGGCGGTCGCGTCGGCATGACGCAGAAGGGCGAAGTATGTGTATGGGCTGATCGCTTCGAGGTGCACTGCAAGAGCCTTGTCCCGCCGCCGGAGAAGTTCCACGGCCTGACGGACCCGGAGCTGCGCTATCGACAGCGCTATGTGGACATGTTCGCGAACCCTGAAACATTGCAGACATTGACCACGCGCTCGGTGCTCGTCTCGCAGATTCGCCGGTTTATGGAATCGCGCGGGTTTCTTGAGGTCGAGACGCCGATGATGCAGCCGATTGCAGGCGGTGCGGCGGCGCGGCCGTTCACCACCCATCACAATGCGCTCAACATGCCGCTGTATATGCGCATCGCGCCGGAGCTGTATCTCAAGCGGTTGCTCGTGGGCGGGATGCCGCGCGTGTATGAAATCAACCGCAATTTCCGCAACGAAGGCATTGATCGCCAGCACAATCCTGAGTTCACCATGATGGAGGTGTACGAAGCGTTCGGCGATTACGAGACGATGCGCGAGCTGACGGAATCGCTGATTCACGAACTCGCGCAATCGACGCAGAAGCTCAGCCGCGAGCCACAGGCAGTCGGGTTGTCGCTGCCGTTCGGCGATCGCATGATCGACTACTCGCGGCCGTTTGCGAAAGTAACCTATGGCGAACTCTTCGAGAAAGCACTTGGGTTTTCGATGTTCGATCGCGATCAGGTGCGAGCGAAAGCGAAGCAGGATCACATCGAGAATGCGGACAGGCTGGATCACTGGCTGCTCGCCAGCGCGCTGTTCGACCGCCATGCGGAACACACGATTGATCCGTCAAAGCCGACGTTTGTTACCGACTTCCCCTCTGCGATTTCGCCTTTGACGAGGCCTCATGAGAACAATCCGGAGTTGTCGTATCGCTGGGAGCTGTTTATCGCGGGCATGGAGCTGGCGAACAGCTACACGGAGCTGAATGACCCGGACGTGCAGTTGGCGAAGTTCACCGAGCAGCTTGCCGGTGCGGATGAAGAGGTGCAGACTTTCCGCACGTTGGATGAGGACTTCATCCATGCGCTGCGCGTCGGCATGCCCCCTGCGGGCGGCCTGGGCGTCGGCATCGACCGTATCATCATGCTGATGACGAACTCGACGACGATTCGCGATGTCATCCTCTTTCCGCTGATGAAGCCGATCGGCGACGCGACGGAGTAATCCTGCATGATGACCAGCACGAAGCGCGAGCAGCGGAGCGCGAGAGCAGGGGAGACCCGCTCGTGCAGCAGGCTGCGGCTGCTTTTACTCGTGCTGCTGACGCTGGTGTGGTGTGGACACGCACACGCGGACGATTGGTCGCTTGTCGAAGAGCAGTGGTATGTGATGAAGATGAACGGCGTGCGCAACGGCTGGACGCACAGCGCCGTACATGAACGGGGTGATCTCTTTCGCACCACAACACACATTCACATGACGGTCGGGCGAGCGGACGCACAGCTCACGATCGAGATTCAGACGACGTTCATCGAAACGCGAGAAGGCAAGCCGAAAGCGATGTCCGCAAGGCAGGTGATGTCGCAACAGCCTGTTGAGACCGAGTGGACCTTCGAGGATGACAAAGTCATCTGGCGCTCAGGCGACGCGCTGCGCGAAGGCCCGCTGCCGGAAGGCGTGTGGCTTACGCCTCGTGCCGTGCATCGTTTTCTGCGCGAGCGATTGGCGGCTGGCGCGACGGACATGGCATACCGAACGATCGACCCGCAGGCGGGATTACTGCCTATGACGTTTCGCTGCGTTCGCATTGGCGAAGCGGAGTTTGACGCCGGCGGAAGAGCGATTCCTGTATCGGTGTGGCGGGTCACGAACGACAAGGTTCCTCCGAGTGTGGAGCATTATTCGCGCGATGGATATCTGGTCTATCAGGAAACCATGGTCGGCCAAGGGGTGATTTCGCTTCACAGCGCGCCGGGCGGGCGTGAAGAAGCGATGCGCGATCTTGCAGTTCCCGCGCCGGAAGTGATGCTTCAGACGTTCGTCAAGCCTGATCGGCCGATCAAGGATGTCGCATCAAAGCGAAAGCTTGTCTTGCGGCTGAGTGCGATTGAAGGTGAACTGCCATCGCTGCCTTCAGCAGGAGCGCAGCGTGTAGAGATGGCTGCTGATTCACGAAGCGCGATGATTCGCGTGAATGTCAACGATCCCCTTCCCGCAACAGAAGCAGACATTGCAGAGCAGGCGTATCGCGAAGCGTCGCCATTGATTGACTTTGGCGATGAGGTTGTGCAGCAGTTGGCCGACCGGGCGGCGCAGCAGGCGGGCAACCCACGAGACGCTCGAACCCTTGCGGATGCAATGCGAACGTTTGTGGACCGCCACATTGTGTTCAAAGGCATGGAGACGGCGTTTGCGTCTGCATCGGAGACGGCAAGGCATCGCACGGGCGATTGCTCGGAACACGCTGTGCTGCTTGCTGCGGTGTTGCGAGCCAAAGGCATACCGTCGCGCATTGCGACCGGATTGGTGTATGTGGATGAGTTCGCAGGCGAAAAGGACATTTTCGGCTGGCACATGTGGACGCAAGCGCTGATCGACGGCAAGTGGATCGACTTCGACGCAGCGATGCCCGGCCCGTATCACGCAGGGCACATTCTCATCAGCGTCTCGGGGTTTTCGGAAGGGCTTTCACCTGTGGAGATGACGCCGACGGTCTTGCTGATGGGAAATCTCAAGATCGAAGTGATCGAATAGCGAGCGACGCAATCGATCAATCCAGCCAGTCCTTCGCCTTCAGCCGCTCCGGCACGTAGGTTTCCGTTACATAGGAAATGTCCTTCGTGATGAGCGATTCGACTTCCATCTTGAATCCGTTGCGAAGCATCTGGTCGATTTCGCGCTTCCAGGCGCGATTTTCTGCGAACCACGGATACGCCGCGATTTCGCCTGCGCGCTTGATGTCGTTGTCACTGAGCGCGATCTGCACGTCGTCGCTCAGGTCGCATTCCTTGTAGTCCTTCGCGCGGATGCCGAGGAATCGCGCGCGTGGAATCGCCAGCCGCGATGATTCAAACGCCAGCGAGATCGAGCCTTGCTTGATGACGGAATAGATGTAGTGTCCCCACGGGTCGTTATCGAGCAGGCAGATGACGGGCAGTTGGAGTTCCTGATCGAATCGTTGCAGCAAGCGTCTCACGCCGCGCGGCGGCTGGCCGGCACCGTGTGTCAGAATGCAGTTGTGCTTTTCCCAGAAGCGGTCTTCGTTGAAGCGGTTCCACACGGTGCCCTTTTCCACATGCAGTACGAACTTCGCATCGACTTTCTTGAATTGCAGAATGTCCGGCTCGGTGATTGACGGAATCTGATAGCCGCCCGACCCCATGCGTCTGCAATCGATTTCGTCGCCTTTATCGACAATGGTGATGTTGCCCACCATGCCGCCGCGATTTTCTGCGAACACATGCAGTTCTTCGCGCAGCGCGCCGAGCGAGACTTCAAGGTCTTCGAGGATGGAGTCTGATTCATCCTGCGCTGCGAACGTTTTTTCGTTCTTGGTGCCAGCGATGGTGTGCAGGCCCTTATAGAACATACCGCGAAGGCTGAGCGTCTTCTGCGCTTCGATCAGCTCCTTGATGGAACTGGAATGCAGCATCGTCTGCATGAACTGCTTGGCCTGATTGAGGTTGAACAGCTCGCGCGAGGATTTGTTGTCGCCCATCTCCAGAATGCCGCGTTTGCGGTTCCACACCGTGTTCGAGCGAGTTCGCGTGGGAATGGCAATGGCAATGTCCTTGCCCTTGTACGCAGACTTGGCGACATCTTCCGCAAGAGCGGTAATCTTGCTGAGTGTCGCCTTGTCGCGTTCAGCGGCTCTTTTGGAGCGGGACGTGGACGCCGTGGTGGTTGTCTTTTTCTTGGCCATGATGAACCGCTGCGATTAGAACAGTTTGCTGTCAGATGATCGCTTCTTACTCGTTTTCTTCCGCCGTGTGAGCTTGACGCGGTCTCCACCGGCGTTTGCGGGTGCTGCTTCCTGCTCTTCAGGTTCGGCTTCCTGCAAGTGCGCTGCGCGCTGCTCGACGAACACCACACCTTCGTCATCGCGGAACTCGTCCGCTTCATCCTTCTTCACCATGCGGCCCTCTTCGTCGAGTGTCGCATCAGCCACGGCAGTGCGCTTGCGCGCTTCTTCAAGCAGTTTGTCGTAGAGCTTTTTCGGGTCTTCGCCCGTGATGGCGTTGATTGCTTTGGCAATCTCACCGATGTATCGCTCGAAGATGTCGCGACGTTCCGCCTGACGGCGCATCGCCTGCCGCTTGCGCAGATATGTGCCGAGTTTGCGGCCGCACTCCATCAGGGCGAGCTTCATCTCCTTGCGGATTTCATCGTAATCGGCGATCGCTTCCTTTGATTCACTGGTGAACGGCACCCATACGCTGGCCATGTGGATCATCACGACCAGCGGCCCGGTGGGGAGTGAGCTGCGCGACTGTGTCAGGTTGTAGTTGCGCCAGCTCGTTTCAACCACAGCCTTGAAGCTCGAACATGCCGACTGCTGAAACTGCAGCGGCACACGATTGGCGAAGCGAATCACGCGAGCGGTGTCGCCCGCAGGCAGCTCGCCGCCGAATGCAATGGCGGCTTCAATCTGAAACGGACGACCTCGATAGACATCGGGCGCTCGTGTGCTGGCTGCATAGAACTCCGCCTTCACGCCCTTGAGCAGACCCGCGAGCAGTTGCCGCACGCCGATCGGCGCGAGACAGTTGGTCGGCGGGGGCGGAAGCTTCGCTTCCTGCATCTCATTGAAAAGATGCTGCACTTGCGCAGGCGTGAGGTCGCTCACCTTCGTGCGGCTGTGGACGCCGATCGTCTTGCAGAACTCACCGGCCTTTGCGCTGCTGACGCGGCTGAATTTCTCCTGCAGGAAGTTGTAGAGTGTGCCGCCACCCTTGTTCTCGACTTCAAAGTCGCGAAGCATCTGAATAAGAATGCCCAGCTCGATGCCGCGGGGGTGCGGCTGGATTTCCCGCGTTTCAGGCGGCAGGTCGTTGGTCGCGCGCGGGAAGATTGTTACGCCGTCGCGCTCGATGGTGGTGATGGACGGATCAATCTCTGCGTCTTTGCTCGCACGCTTCTTTGGCGGCGCGGCAGCATCTGCGGCGGCGTCCGTATTCGCCGCGGCGTCGGCCAGTGTCGGTTCGTCGCGGTCGTCATCGCTGACGCGCGAGGGCGGCACAAACGCAATCTGCGCATGTGGGTTGGCGATGGCGACAAGCTCAAGGAACTCATCCACGCTGCCGCGACCCTTCTGATAGCGGCCTTCCAGTTCAATGCTAACGCTAGTGCCGCTGGGGAAGTCAGTGTGGCTCAGGAAATCCGCGCTGCGCGTGCCCGCGTTGATGGATCGCAGCCGTTGCGGTGGGAAATCTTCAGTCAGATCGTCAACCGTTACTTCCGCGCGGTTGGTCTTGGTGTTCATCGCCAACTCAATATGGTGAGCGGGCTTCTTCGGGCCGGGCCGCGTGTGAATGATCATTGGCTTGCCGGTAGTGATCAGGCCGTACATGCCCGCCGCGCTGATGCCGATGCCTTGCTGCCCTCGACTCATTTTCAGGCGGTGAAACTTGGAGCCGTAGAGCAGGCGGCCGAAGACGTTCTCCACCTGTTTGCGCACAATGCCGGGGCCGTTATCGATGACCGTTACGCGATATCGCGACTGCTTGGCGGACGCGGGACGGCTTGGCTCCAGGTCTTCAATCACCACCGCGATGTTGGGCAGAATGCCCGCTTCTTCGCAGGCGTCCAGCGCGTTGTCCACCGCTTCCTTCACGGTGGTGAGCATGGCCTTGCGCGGGTTGTCGAAGCCGAGCAGATGACGATTCTTGGCGAAAAACTCCGAGACGGAGATGTCGCGCTGCATGGTCGCCATCGATTCCGCCGTCGCTTTGCCACGGCCTGCCGATTTGGACGGCTTCTTCCTGCTGGAAGCCGAGGCAGCCGAGGGTGGCGGTGACTTATGCGAGCGGGTCATTTCATCCAGAAGCGGCAGTGATGGAGCAACAGACATGCGTGGCGCCCTCCGTGGCGTTGAACTTCTCGATACGGTACGAAAAGACGGGCCAAAAGGCCAGTGCGCTTCATCGGATCATTCCCGCAACACGGGCCATTCTGACGATAATCTCGTTCTGGAGAAATCTGTCATGCTGATCAAAAATGCGAAGTTGATTCTGATTGCGTCCATGATCGCTGCTGGTCTTGTCTCGTGCTCGCAGCAGCGGGAGCGGCTGGATGTTCAGGAGCCGCACCCCCGCGAGTGGCCGCCGCCGCTGATGGATATGAACGACGTGATGCACGCCAAGCTCGTGCATACGCAGGCGATCGTCGAAGGGTTAGCGATCGGCGATCTCCGTCAGGTGCGATTGAATGCGGAGCAGCTCCAACTGGTCAGCATGGAGTCCACATGGATGGTGCATGACACGGTGGCGTATGTCGCGCTCAGCGACGACTTCCGTGCGATTGCCCGCGCGCTGGCGGAACACGCCGCTGCGAACGACCTCAATGCTGCGACCACGTCATATGCTGCGCTGACGAACTCGTGCATCGCCTGTCACACATATCTGCGACAGGAGCGGCTGCTGCGGGATGCGCCCGGGCGCCTGTCGTGGCGCCCGTGAACGGATGGAAAACGACTACGCCATAAGAAAACCGCAGCCGGATGTCCTTCCGACCGCGGTTTTTGTTTGAAGCAGATCAATCCTCTATCGTGGGCACGGTCCCCACGCGCCGAGCAGGATGAGCAGGTCCTGCACGTCAACCGACTCGGAGTTATTGAGGTCGGCCGGACACTCACCCTTGCCGCATGGCCCCCATGCACCGAGCAGGATGAGCAGATCCTGCACATCGACGGAGCCACTATTGTTGAGGTCCGCCGGACAAGGCGGCGCTGGCGGACACTCCGTAAGCGGCGCGGGGAAGATCTGCCCGCGAATCTCACCGCCGGGGAAGTTGGTCGTGTGAACGTTAATGTAGGTCAGCCCGTTCATCACGTTGGTTGCGTTGGCCACGCCGTAGGTCCACGATCCTTTCTTCGGGCTGCCGACGCCAAGATTGTGAACGATGCCGGAGTTCGCGCCTGGTGCCGAGTAGCCGTGAATGTGCGCTGCGGTCTCGCCAGAAGTGAGATTGGAGAAGAAGATGTAATAGCCCAACTGGTTTGTGGCGGGGTTGAACGCAATGAAACCGGTGCCGCCGCCCGCTGAAGGAACAGGTGGCACTTCCTGTGCGCCGTCGATGGGGACAATGGTTCGAATGACCTGTCCGCGAATCTCGCCACCGGGGAAGGCCGTGGTGTGGACGTTGACGTAAGTCTGGCCGTTGAGAATGGCCTGTTCCATCTCTGGCGGGTAGTTCCATGTGCCGACCTTCAGGTTCCCCGTGCCGAGGTCGTGAAGAATGCCCGCATTCGCGCCGGGGAGAGCCAAGCCGTGAATGTGTGCTGCTGTTTCGTTCGCGCTGAGTGACTCCACAACGATGTAGTAGTGCAGTTGTTTGGCGCATGTGTCGATGCGGAACGTGCCCCAGCCGCTGCCGGAAGTCGCAACGGCAGGATTCTCCTGTCCGCCATCCATCGCCATGG
Organism: Phycisphaerales bacterium; assembly: GCA_035443885.1. Lineage (GTDB taxonomy): Bacteria > Planctomycetota > Phycisphaerae > Phycisphaerales > SM1A02 > DAOMNO01. Next base: position 20,787 of record DAOMNO010000009.1, on the reverse strand, counting down.
CGAAGTGGCTGATCTGTCCGCGAATCTCACCGCCGGGGAAGTTGGTTGTGTGAACATTGACGTACATCCGCCCCGCAAGGATGTCAGCTTCATCAGCGGGGTTGTAGTTCCAGACGCCGGCTTTCGGGTTGCCCGTGCCAAGGTTGTGCTTGATGCCCGCATTCACGCCCGGATCGGCCACGCCGTGAATGTGAGCCGCCGTTTCTGTCGAGCTAAGCCCTCGAAAATTGATGTAGTAGGTGACGGTCTTGGCGTCAGTATCGACGATGAATCGACCTGAGCCGCGCGCTGTTGTGCTGACGGGGGGCACTTCCTGCCCGCCGCGAAGCTCGGCAACGAGCGTGTACACATCCGCGTGTGCAGCAGCGCTGCACGCGAGCGCCGTCATCGCTGCCGCTGTTGCACATCGAAGCGCGTGAGTCGCAATCTGAGCCATGTTGTTTCACTCCTCTCCCTGCCGGGGTTTGTGATGGATCATCCAGTGCTGGCGCACCGTACCGCACATTCGCAGGCGAGCTTCGCTGCTCGCCTCAAACCTGCGAACTGATTGTAAATCGCATTCGAGTGCATGCAATGACAAAGCAGCGAAGAAGCGAATGCGCTCCGAAGCGGGCCTTGCTCGTGAGAAAAAGCACGAAGTGTAAGAGCTTGGTCGTCAACGAGTTGACGTAACGCACATCGAGATTGCATCACGTTAAGGCGTCGACAAAATAAAACAATCAGCGTGTCAATTGCTGCGAACTGAGTGCGAACACAATGGTGCGGATCGTTATCCCCAACTGCTGAGCAGGATCAGCAGATCCTGCACATCCACCATGCCGTTCTCATTCAAATCTGCGATACAGTCGCCTCGCTTCGGGCACGGTCCCCATGCAGCCAGCATGGTGATGAGATCAAGCACATCGACGATGCCGTCGCCATTCAGATCGGGGGACTTGGTGAAGATGGCGAGGAGCGTCGCGTTACCGATCGGGGTGTAGTGGAAAACTGAGGCGCCCTCGCTGCCCGTGACGCCTTCCCAGCCTGCGAAGCGGTAGCCTTCCGCAGCAACCGCGTACAGCGGCACCGGAACGCCGATGAAATAGATGCCGGTCCATGGCGTGTCGAGGTTTTCGAGATCAAGCGTGCTGATGGCGATTGATCCGCGCTCGGGGGTTGGATTCTCCAGCGTGAGCGAGGCTTGACCCGCCAGATCAAAGACCTGCGCATAGTGCTGTCGAACCTGATTCCCGCGATGCGATGCATAGACTCGCAGTGCGAAAATACTGGCGGGGCCATTGTGCCAGGCTTCAAGCGAAACCGGCTTTTGCCAACGATGAATGTGCTCAGCCATGTGCGGCTCAAGTTCTTCGATTCGCTCGTCAATGAGCTGGTGCACTCGATCCGGCATGAAAGCGGTGTTGAGCAGATCAGCCTGTCGATTGATGAACCGCGTACGGAAACCATCATTCAAAAGCAGTCGCTTGAAGAGAATGGTGGAGTTGCTTTGAAGCTCGTTGATCAGCCAGTTCAGCGTATTCTGCACATATGACCAATGGCCACCCTGGAATCCGAATCCATTGTCGGTGTCGTAGAGCAGCCATCGCCATCGACCTTCGGGTGATTGGTGCCGCCAGAATTTGATGTTGTTGAACGGCCAGTCATGGTTTCTGAAGTAAATCTGCGATGAGTAATACGTGATGAAGTTGTCCACGTCCATCATCGTTTCAACGTGCGCCAGGTGCTCCGGCAGCGTCATGCTGTTTGTCTGCACGAAGTTGAGCAGTTGAAGGTAATGGGTATTCGAGCCGTGCACGACTTGACCGCCGTATTCCAGCAGATCGACTTCAGCGGGATCGACCTGATGTGTCGTCTCAAGGTACCGATCGTCGTACCGCTCGCGAATGTTGTGAATGCCCCAGTACTCGCCATTGATGAAGAGAATGGCCGGGCGGTAGTGCTGTGTGTCGATGCCGAGGTCTTTGACGATGGTTTGCAGAAGTGCATCTCGAAAGACGGTCTGATCCCAATCATTCCCGGAGTTTCGAAGAATAAGCCGCTTGAACTGACTCAACCCTTTCTTGCCGAATATGGGGTATTCAATCCAGCTTTGGCCGTATTCGCCGCGCGCATAGAGCCGCAGTGATTTGCGAGGGAAAGCGGTCGTCGCGCCGCCGTGGATGCGCAGGCCGATGTCGTGGGCGAAGGCGAGCGACCCGTCTGTTTCATAGAACTCGATGTGCGCTCGTCGCTCCCACTGAATGCCAGACTGCGTGTAGTTCGCAGGATGCGCAAACCACGGCAGGTTCGGATTGTAATTCTGATCGTAGATCAAGCCTGGAACGTAAATGCCCTGCTCGTATCCGAAGAGATTGTCGCTCTCCGTGGTGATCGAAATCAACGGCAGTGTGTATCGCGAATGAATATTCTCATCCACGAAGTACGTCTGTGAAAGGGGCGGACCGAAGTCGGAGCCGGATTTGATCGCTCGAGCACGAACAACAGTGGCTTTGAACACTTCGCCCGCAGGCGGGAGCCACAGCGAGTCCATCGCGGTTTGAATCTCACTGAAAAGGTTGGGGTCGCCGCTTCGGTCCGTAATTGAAATCGGGCCTGCATAGACAAGTGAATCCTGCGTCGGCAGCGAGCCATCCAGCGTGTAATAGATCGTCGCATCAGGATCGCTCGTCAGCACAAGGTCAAATCCCTCGGTGTAGCGGCCACCCGCATGTGAAGCGAAAACCGGCCCCGTGATCTGATAGCCCGGCGTCGTGTTGCTTGCTCCGGGTGTCGGTTCATTAAAGAAGAACCACGGGCCTTTTCCGTCGGGCTGACGGCCAAACGAAACATCGGTTGCGATCGGTGTCGGCGGAATCTGATCGATTATCACGCCCGACGGATGCGTCAGCAGCACGATCTCGCCGTCCGCACTTACTGCAAAGTTCGTGTGCAGTTCTGCTCCGTAACGATCCTTGCTCGATGCGAACACGACGCGGAACTCGCCCGGGGCGAGGGTAACGTCAGGCATGACCCATTTGAACGGATTGCCTGCGTTGTCTGAAAGCCCGTATCCGAGCAAGTTGACCGGCTCGTCGCTGAAGTTATGGATTTCGATCCAGTCCGAGTGATCCCCATCTTCATCGGTGATGGATGAACTGTTGGAGGACATCAGCTCGTTCAGACGAACCGGTACGTCTGGAATACCGCCGGCAACCTTGAACAGGCCCGGGTTACCGACATCGCCGCTGCCGGACATCCACGAACCGAGTTCATCGCCGACGAACGCGAGCACCCACAGATATGGATCATTTGCGCCAATCGCTTCGTATTTCACAGGATTGCCGGTGAACCACCGGGTGCGAATCGTGCCGGGGAATGTTTGATCGCCGTATGTCAGACGATCGACGAGTGCGCCTTTCGCGTCGTACAGGTTGATCTCATCATTGCGACCGAGATTGTTGCCGTTCGGATTGCCGAGGTTGCCGATGATCTTCAACTCAGCAGGTAGGTTCCAGTCGGCGCGAAACGACTCGGCGGGGTCTTCGGCAAGGATGACGGATTCACCCGGCATGACGACGCCGAACGCGCTCAGATCGAACGCGCCTGCAACGCGATGGTCATCGTCGTAGCTCCAACCAGTCATGTCGATGGGTTTGCTGCCGAGGTTGGTGAATTCGATGAACTCGCCACCCGAAGCACTGCTGCCTTGATACATCCACTCAGTGATTCGAATATCGCCCCACGCGGCTTTTGACCCAAGCAAAACAAACATCGCAATAGCTGAAAACGATGATTGACCCATGATTCGGTATCCCTATACACCGTGCGGTGTTGCCCCATGAGAAATGGAGAGTTGTCGCGATGCCGCACATCGCGCCATCAGCACCCCCAAACTAGCGGGGAATCATTTGAAAACCAAATCAAAAATGAACAATTCCGCCGATTAGCGGCATTTGTCTGCTGTACTTAGAAACAAACCCCCACGAGCCACGTCGCCCAGGTTACCCAATGTCGCGCTTCATACCCAGCAGGTTGAACAACTCCATGCGGGAAGCGGAACTTTGCAGGAAGCAGCCGTGCAGCTTGCTCGTCGTCGTCCACGAGCCGGGCTTCTTCACGCCCCGGTAGCACATGCAGAAATGCTGGCACTGGAGAATCACCGCCACACCCTGTGGCTGAAGGTGCTCCCAGATTGCATCTGCAATCTGCGCCGTCAGCTTCTCCTGCACCTGCAATCGTTTGGCGTAGGCGTCGATCACGCGCGGAATCTTGGAGAGCCCCAGCACCTTGCCGTTGGGGATGTAGCCCACGTGCGCCTTGCCGACGAATGGCACCATGTGGTGCTCGCAGTGGCTGTGCAGTTCGATATCCGTTACAAGCACCAGCTCGTTGTAACCCTCTACTTCCGTGAAGGTTCGTTTGAGGTAGTCTGCAGGGTCTTCCTCATACCCCTTGAAGTGGTCGCGCAGCGTGCCGATGACCCGTCGCGGAGTTTCGAGCAAACCTTCGCGTGAAGGGTCTTCGCCGATGTAGCACAGCAACGCGCGAACGTGCTCCATCGCTTCCGCATCCGTGACGGCGGGCAATGACGGCAGGCCGTTCTGCTGCGCTGCGGCGGCAGGGGATGGCGGGGCCGTAGGGGAGGCGGACGTAGTCTTGCGGGTCGTGCTCATGCAGGAGCGTAGTGTAGCGCGCTTCGGGGGCGGGCGGCAATCGTCCCCCGATCTTCGCCAATCGATCGTACAATTTCCTGAAAATTTGCCCGCGCGGGCGCTCACATCGCTCGCTGGATCAATCCCGTGATCAAATACATCGGTTCCAAACGAACGCTGCTGCCAGTCGTGCTGGACATCATCCAGCGAGCCGGTCGCGTGCGCAGCGTGATTGATCTTTTCTCAGGCACGGCTCGCGTAGGACACGCGCTCAAGCAGGCAGGGTATCGCGTCCTCGCCAACGACCACAACGCTTACGCGATGACGCTCGCGCGGTGTTACGTGCAGGCGGACGCAGAAGACGTGCTCGCTGATGCAAAGCGATTGGTGGCGGAGTTCAACGCCATACGAGGCAAGCCGGGCTATTTCACGGAGACATATTGCGTGAAGTCGCGGTTCTTCCAGCCGAAGAACGGCGAGCGCATCGATGCCATCCGTGAAGCGATCGCCGCCAAGCAACTGGAGCCTGAACTGGAAGCCGTCATGCTCGTTTCGCTGATGGAAGCGTCGGACCGTGTCGATTCCACCACCGGCTTGCAGATGGCCTATCTCAAACAGTGGGCGCCGCGCGCGTACAACGACCTCGAACTGCGCGTGCCGAATGTGCTGCCTCGCGCAGCGCACGGCAAGGGTGAAGCGCACGCGATGAACGCGACCGATGCAGCGAGGCTTCTGGAAGCGGATGCCGCCTATCTCGACCCGCCTTACAACCAGCATTCCTACCTCGGCAACTATCACATCTGGGAATCGCTCATCCGGTGGGACAAACCAGAAGTGTACGGCGTGGCATGCAAGCGGCTCGACGTGCGCGAGCGGCAGAGTGAGTTCAACTCGAAGAAGCGATTTGCAGAAGCGATGCGAGAACTGCTCGCGTCGGTCCGTGCGCCGCTGCTGATCGTTTCGTTCAACAACGAGGGGTATCTTTCGCGCGAAGAGATGGAGTCGATGCTCGCACGACTCTGGTGCGGTGAAGCGCATGTGATGACCGTCGAGAACGATTACAAGCGTTATGTCGGGGCGCAGATCGGCATCTACAGCCCGCGTGGGGCAAAGGTCGGCCGCGTCAGCCACGTGCGCAACAAGGAATACATCTATATTGCTTCGCGTGAAGACCTGAGCGAAGTGATGCGCGATGTTCCCGGCGTTGTTGCAGATTGTCGTCTCTACGCGGAAACGCATGAGCCAGAATCGCCGTGAGTCGCGCTCCGGGTCGTACAGAATGCTATCTCACAGCCCCGCACCCATCGCTTCAATACAGGCTGCACGGTGCCTGCGGATTTCCGCGGGATCGACCGGTCCCGCTGCATCCATTGCGTCGCGAGCCAGCGCATCGAAGGTGGAGAGCGCATCGCCGATCAGCGGCGTGAGCAGGCTTGAGCACGGGTCAGCGCCTGCTGTCTTCGCGCTCTGCTGATTGCGTACAACGCGACCGATCATGCCTCGCCGCCAGCGTTCGATCATCGCTTGAATATGTGTGCGACCACTCGCACTGACGCGCGCAGCGGCTCGCTTCGCTAGTCGAGGCCGTCCACTGAGTGCCGCCGCCACGCAGAGTGTGCGCAGCGCGTCGTCTGCAAGGTTTTCATGATCGCGCAGCTTGGCCATTTCACGCACGGCTTGCACGAATCGCCCCTGCCGCAGCAGAAGGAGGCCCGTGTGCAGCCGTGCTGCGGGGCAACGCGAGGAAGCCTCAGATGCCAATCGCTGTGCGGTGCGCAGCTCGCCGATCTCTTCAAGCGATTCCAGCAGCAGCAGCAGCGCTTCATCGCGTTCCACTGCAGATGATGTGTGCGAGGCGGCAACCGCTTCGTGCAGCAGTTCCACGGCATCAAGCAATCGCCCCTGTCGCTTGCGCAAACGCGCCACAAGCACGTGCGGCGCATCAGGCGTGCGGTCGAGCAGCTCCTCTGCGTGCTCGACGTCTCCCGACTGAATCAGCGAGCGGATGTAACGGTCCCGAACCCACGTCTGTTTTGGTTCAAGCTGTATCAGCCGCCCATACAGCGCGCACGCCCGGCTCACATTCCCAAGCTGCTCTGCGACTTCCGCTGCGATGCGAATCGCCGACTTCCACTTAGGATGGGCGATGATCGCAGCTTCCAGTTCGCATTCTGCTTGCTGCAATCGCGATTGCGCAATCAGGCTTTTCACGCGAAGCATGATGAACGAACGATCGTGCGGCCTGACGAGCAGCGCACGAGCCAGCATGGCATCCGCGCTTTCAAAGTCGCGCTCTGCAAGCAGGCATTGAATCTTGAGTCGCTGGGCGCTCCGGCTGTCCGGCGCTGCGAGCAGCACCCAATCCACCAGTCGAGATGCTTCGCTGGGGTTTCGTCTTGCTGCACGCAGGAGAGCAGCAGCTTCGCTCGCGTTGAGGACAATCGACGGAGTGCTGCTCATGCCGCCCTCCCCGTGCGATACACCGGTGCTTCTGCTTCAGATTCACCGATGGTGGCGACGACTTCTTCGCCGAACGCAGCGTCAGGCGGTCCGTCTGGTCCGGTTTGCACCGCTTCCTGTGCGAGCAAGGCCAGTGTGACGGACATCGGGTTGATCTTCAATCCTCGCTGCACCCATTCCATCGCAGCGGCGGGATTCTTCAGGATGAGCGCTAATCTCGCCAACGCTTCACACGCTGCGAGTTCGTTGGTCAGGTTTGAAAGCGCGTGCATGACAGCCTGATAGAGCAGGGCAGCCCGCGCTGGCGCAGGCTTCAGCCGCTGCGCTTCAACCAGCGTCGGAATGATTGTCTCCATGCTCGTCAACTCGACGGCAAGAGTTTCGATTTGCGTCTTCGTCGGCGCTGCGGGAGCTTCAGATACTTCAATGCCGACGGACGTGAGCAGCAGTTCTATCTCGACACCCGCCGTGGCGAACAGTGATGCAGCACGCAGCCGCTCCGCCCAGACCGCAGCAAGCTCGCCTCGCTCCTGTGCGACACTCATGACAAGCAGAATCTCGATTGTCTGCGGGTCTTCAAGATGCCGCAGATTTCTGGTCAGCGTGTGCTGCGCGGATTCCACGTCCCCCGCATCCCATTCCAGCAGCGCAAGCAGGCGCCGCGCTGCCAGCGGGGCGGTGGACTTCAGCGACCATTCGCGCAGATCAAGCTGCGCTTCTGCAGATCGGCCCTGATGAATCAGACACGCAGCGCGAAGCAGGCGAAGCGAAGCGCATCGCTCGCTGCACGAGTCGATGATTGCCAGCGCGGTTTCCGCATGGCCCTGCACCAGCCGCAGCCGCGCAAGACGTTCCGCCAGTTGTGATGAAACATGCTTGAGCCTGACGGCGCTCTGCGCCAATCGCTCAGCATGTTCCCATAGCCCCAGGTCCATCGCGCGATCCAGGGCGTGCGCCAATCGACGTGAAGCGGCGTGTTCATTTCGGTTATGTGTATCGGGGGAAGATGCCGGCGCACGGTCATCGATACGGCGGCGCGAAGCCGCCAACGTATGAAACAGTCGCGCGATTCTTCCAGACATGAACCAGTCTCCGAATCGCCCTCTGAAGGAACAGAGGGGCACAGCCATGCGCCGTTGGAGAAAGTATCGGACCACCGGAGGTCCGAGTTAAGTCAAGTCTGGGTGGAGTTCCTGTATCAACCGCGCGTGTCCTGCGAACGGGTCGCAGCTCAATAGGCCCGCGCATCAACGCTCCGCCGCCAGTTCAGGTACGACGTGTTGAGCACGCGGTAACCGCCCGGGGTGGGGTAATCGCCCGTGAAATACCAGTCTCCTGTGTGGTTCGGCAGTGCGTTGCGCAGGCCTGCAATGTCCTGATAAATGACCTGAAGCTCGCCCTTCCAGGGGATGTTCTGCGGCCTCACGAGGTCGGCGACCTTTGCGGAAATCTCATCAAGTGTGAATCGGTCATACACCGCCCGAACGTGGTTGACCATCCTGCTCGGCGGGTCGGCCGACTGTGCAAGGCACTTTTCTTCCACCTTGTCGAGCAGGGCGCTCTCGCCGCGTTCGTGCAGCATGGAAACCGCAGCCTCGAACGCGATGAAGCGGCCGAGCTGGCTCATGTCGATACCGTAGCAGTCCGGATACATGATTGGCGGCGCGGAGCTGACGATGATGATCCGTTCGGGGTTCAGGCGGCTGAGGATGGTGATGATCGATTCACGCAGTGTGGTGCCGCGCACGATGGAGTCATCCAGCACGACGAGCGTATCCGTGGGTTTGACGATGCCTCGCGTGATGTCGTAGATGTGCAGGACGAGATCGCGTCTTGCCGCGTCATGCGTGATGAATGTGCGCATGCGCTGGTCTTTGTGCGCGATTTTTTCTGTGCGCAATCCGCCGTTGAGCATCGCTGCCAGATCGCTTCGCGAAAGCTGGCCCGCGTTCACCTTCTGCCACAGTTCATCTTCGTGTCGCTCACGCACGCGACGGTCGATCTCTTCGACAAGGCCCATGTAGGCGGATTCCGCCGTGTTGGGAATGAAGCTGAATACGGCGTTATGCGTTTCATTCCCCAGCGCATCAAGCACGCGGGTTGCAAGATTGCGTCCCAGCGCTTTGCGCTCGCGATAAATGTCAGGATCGTTGCCTCGGCTGAAGTAGATGCGCTCGAAGGTGCACTGTCTCAGCGGCCGCAACTCGATGAACTGCTCATGCTCAATCGTGCCGTCTCGCTTGATTGAAAACACATGCCCCGGCTTGATCGGCTCCACCTGCTCAGGATCGACGTTGAATACGTTGGCGAGCGCAGCGCGCTCTGACGCGACCGCGACGACTTCTTCGTTGATGTGGAAGAATCCGGGCCGGATGCCGCTGGGATCGCGCACCACGAAGCAGTCTCCGTTGCCGATCAGCCCGGCAAAGACATACCCGCCGTCCCAGTTCTCTGACGCCTTGTGAATGATGCGGCACGGGTCGATCTCCCGCGACACTTCCGCAGCCAGCTCGCGGCCTGTCAGACCCCGGAACGACTCTGGCCCCATTGTCGCGATCAGATGATCGTGCTCGCGATCGAGGAAGTAACCGACTCGCTCCAGAATGACCTGCGTATCCGATTCCCCCACGGGGTTCAGGCCGTACTCGACAAGCTGCCGAAACAGCTCCTGCGAGTTGGTCATGTTGAAGTTGCCCGCAAGCGCGAGGTTGCGGCTGGCCGTCGTGTTCTTACGCACATACGGATGACAGTTCAGCTTGCCCTGCGCGGAATGGGTGGCGTAACGCAGGTGGCCCAGATACACCTCGCCGAGGAACTCGCACGCTCGCTTGATGGCTGCGTCGTCGGTGTGATGCCAGCCGCGCGCCTGGCGGACGATGACATCGCGCATCACCACGTCGAAGACTCGCTCAATGGCGTTGTGCCGATCGGAGCGGACGCGGCGAAGGAACTCTTCGCCCGGTGGCATGTCGAACTTCACCACCGCCATGCCCGCGCCGTCCTGCCCGCGGTTGTGCTGCTTCTCCATGAGCAGATAGAGCTGGCGCAAACCCCAGGCGGGATCGCCGTAGCGGTCCCGATAGTACGTCAAGGGCTGGCGAAGGCGCACCAGCGCAAGACCACACTCATGACCAATCGCATCGCTCATCGAACGACAAACAGTACGCTGAGGAAGGCAAACCAGCAATCGACCTGCCCGCGACCGGCATGTCCTGATGGTACCGATTGACTGTTCTGAATCAGAATTACGGCGAAGAAATGGGCGAGACAATGTATTCTCGCTTGCCGATCCGCTCCCGCGCCTGTTCAGCCGCCAGTCGCGTCATGAAATGACCCAGCTGGACGACATAAAGCAGCCTGCCGCGCGAATCGATGCGGGGAACGACGGAAACCTGTCCGAGTCCTTCCCGGCGGGAGAGATCGCCCGCAGCGGAAGCCGCAGAATCCGCACGTTGCCGCTCCTGAAACGCGCCGACCTGAAGCGTAAAGCCGGAACCCGCTCCACCGCCTGAACCGCTTGAAGCCTGTAATCGGCTGGCCGCGGCGGTATTGCCCGCAAGTTGATGCGAACGAGTCGCGAACCGGGTGGCCTGCCGGGCGTCTTCACCTTCCAGATTCGGGGCCGCAGTCTCAAACATCGTTGCAGCTTCGGCGTGCCGCCCCTGCGAGAGGCGAATCTGGCCCAGCATCACCTTGGCGTTGGCAGCGGTGCGCTTGTCGGATGAGTTGACCGCTGTCTGCAGCCTGAGTTCTGCTTCGTCCAGGCGACCAAGCTGGAACGCGCTCAGGCCCGCTACATATGCAGCCTGTTCGCGTTCGACGCCCGTTGCGGACCGCATGGAATCGACCGCACCCTGATGCGCCGCAGCAAATCGCTGCGCTTCATAGTCCGCAATGGCCTGTGAAAGGCCAGCTTTTGGGGCCGTCTGGCAACCCGCAGCGGTAGCCGCTGCGCTCAGAAGCAGAAGCAGTGTCAATCGCAGAATACTCATGGCGGCAGGTCCAGCAGAAACACGGGCGGATTGGCGTGGTCCGAGGTCCATCGTATCGTACTGATCGTTCGTCCATCGTGAGGATTTCGCTGATAAGGACCACCATTCATGCACACGCTCCGACCGATTCTCAGGCGATTGATGTTCAGCCCCTTCCGCGTGGCTGCGGTGGACGACCAGCGGGCGTGGAAAAGCTACGAACTGCTCATCGGGGCGTATCACGTCGCCAGGGCTATCGAACGGGCCAGCACGAAGGAGAACGTCGGCCTGATGCTGCCAACCTCCGGTCTCTTTCCCATGTCGCTCATCGCCACGTGGATGCTCGGCCGCACCGCTGTGCCGCTCAACTACCTGCTGAAGCGCGAAGAGCTGGAGTACGTTATTCGCGACGCCGGGCTGGACGCGGTTGTTACGGTAACACCCATGCTCGACCTTTTCGGCTCCATGCCTGCGGGGGTGAAGGAACTGAAGCTGGACGAGTTGAAATCGACCTTCAAGGGTTTCCCGCCCTTCCGCCGTGCCGTGAAGCGCGATGACGACCACATCGCAGCGTTACTTTACACATCCGGCACGTCGGGCAAGCCGAAGGGCGTCATGCTCACCGCAGCCAACTTGAGCGCGAACATTCAACAATGCGTGGAGTGGGCAGAGTTCACGAAACGTGATTCACTGCTCGGCGTGCTGCCGCAGTTTCACAGCTTCGGCCTCACGGTACTCACGCTGCTGCCGCTCACGGTTGGGTGCAAGGTGATCTATACCGCGAAGTTCGTGCCGCACCGCATTCTCGAACTCATCCGCACGCATCGGCCGACGGCGTTCATTGGCATTCCCTCAATGTATAACGCGCTGCTGAACGCAAAGAGCGCGAAGCCGGACGATTTCACGAGCCTGCGCTATCTTGTATCAGGCAGTGAGCCGCTGCCGGAATCGGTGTATCAGGGCTTCCGCGAGAAGTTCAACGCAACCATCAACGAAGGCTACGGCTTGACGGAGACTTCGCCTGTTACGAACTGGTGCAGACCAGAAGACGACAGGCGAAAGGCGGTGGGCCGGGCGTTGCCACGCGTGGAAGAAGTCATTGTTGACCCTGAAAGCGGTCGCATCTGCGGGCCGAACGAAGACGGCGAGGTGCGCATCAAAGGCCCGAACGTGATGAAGGGCTATTACAACCTGCCGGTGGAAACGGCCAATGCGTTCGACGAGAACGGTTACTTCAAGACGGGCGACATGGGCCGCTTCGATGACGACGGGTTCCTTTATATCACTGGCCGATACAAAGAGATGCTCATTGTGGCGGGTGAGAATGTGTTTCCACGTGAGATTGAGGAAGTGCTCAACGCGCATCCTTCTGTGAACGCTTCGGCCGTCATCGGTTTGAACGACCCCGCGCGAGGTGAAGTGCCGCTGGCGTTCATCGAACTGGCGGAAGGCGCCGAGTTCAATGAGTCGGAGCTGCGCACGCACTGTCGCAGTTCGCTGGCGGGGTACAAGGTGCCACGCGACATTCGTGTGATCGACAAGCTGCCTCGCAACCCGACGGGGAAGATCATGCGGCGCGAGCTGAAGGCGGAAGTGGCCGGTTGAAGGGGCCTTCCGCCGCGGCACACGGAGCGTTTAGCGAACTTCACGCAACCTGTAAACGCTGGTAAATAAGGCGGTTACATCAATAGTTTGAATCGCGCGTGTTTTTCTATTGCATTCTCTCATCCGCGCGGCAGAATAGCGCGCAACGGTGGGGGTGCTCACCACGCCAAGGACCGCCACGCTGTCGGCCTTACAGTCCCGGCAGGGAGGCACGCGGGTGCGGCTTGGGTGTGAACAGAGTTTCAAATTTGGATTGAGAGCGATTCGAGCTTTGCGAGTGCGTGCTCGCAAGCCTCGTGCTGCTCCGCACTGGTCGTCGAGTGGGATCTCATCACGAGTTCCGCAAGTTTTTCTGTGCGCAGCATTGTGTTTACGCCCTGGGTGGCAAAGGAGTCTTGTATGTATCTCTCTGGTTTCGCCCGTCTTGGCACACTTGCTTCGTTCCTCATGCTGGCCGCGGGATCAACATGGCTTGCTACCGTCGATTCGCGAGTGGTAACAAGCGATGCCCGATCACTTGTTGCAGATGCACCCGCTGCGAATCCTCAGCGCAATGGCATTCTCGGATATGCCAAGAATGTGTGCGATCATTCGCACGAGAGAGATGCCGACGGTTCTGCTGAGCAGAGCAATGAACTCGCATTTTGCACCCCGCCTTGCACGGCTGACATCACGCGCGATGGTCGCGTCGATGTGCAGGACCTGCTGAAGTTGCTTGCGACATGGGGCCCCTGCACTGGATGCCCGACTGATTTCAACTCGGATGGCATGGTGAATGTCATCGACCTGCTCATGTTGCTCAACGACTGGGGAGCGTGTCCGCTCTCGCAGGGCAGCATTTTTTCACTCGTGGTTGAAGACCTGCCGGGCTTTGTCGTGACGGACGGGGTAAATCGCCCTTCATTCTTCGACGTGTTCATCGAGTTTGTCGCGTGCCCGCTGAACGATGAACAAACATTCTGGGGTCTGCAAGCGAGAAGTTTCTCGATGGGCGCTTCTTCAGTTCCCGTGGACAAAACAGAGACCGGCGGCATTTCATTCACGCCTGGCGGTGAGTTCAACGGCTATTGGGACAGCATAACCGGCGAGATCGAACTGACAGGTCAGTTCAATGTCCACTACTGGAATGTCGAGAACCATGTGGCTTCAACGCGGCCTCACCCGGATTTTCTCGTCCCGCATTTTGAATCGTGGCAAGGCGGCTTGGTCGGCACTGCATTTTTCAATGGCAATGGCGACATCGCTCTCGTTGCGGGTACGATCGCCGCGTTGGTAAACGCAGGTGTCGGAGGCGCCGCCGGTGCCAGTGTTACCGTAGCCGCTCTCGCAGCGAAGAAGCTATACAACCTGCCAGCCTGTGCGGAGGTGAAAAAAGGAAACAAGAAGAAAGTCTGCATCCAGGTGTGGATTGTGCGAGACAACGCGGGGCAGAACCCGGCTGGCGCGAGTTATGCACAATACAAGGCCGCTGCGGAAGCCATCTGGGGGAAGTGCTGCGTCGAGTTCGAGTGGCTCGATGGAAACAACGCCAAGTTCATCGACGACACGAACCTTCAAATCATCGATGGTCCGATCGGCGCAGCTCTGGCGCCCGAGGAAAAATCGCTTTTTGACAAGGCGGACCCCAAAGGAAACAACAAGTGCATTGATGTGATCTTCGTCAAGTCCTATGCCAACCCCGCGCATGGATCTGGCTGCGGGGTGTGTCATGGGGGTGGCACCAGTCGCGCTCAGGTCATCGTTCAGGATGCAGCTGTGACAGCATGCAATCCGGCCAGTGTGCGCGGATTGGCCCATGAACTCGGCCACGCGCTCGGCAACCTAAGCCATGAAAATGGCAACATCATGGAACCGCAAGGCAATCCTCCGAACTGCCCCGGGTTGCACTCTGATAAGGTGACAAAGGCACATTGTGCAGCCCTCAAAATCCCGCTGCTCAAACCGAAGGATCCCAAGCAAAACTGCTGCAACGCATGGGATTGAGCTGCCGGAAATCCACTTCGATTGTCAAGGCCCGCTCCTCTTCGGGGCGGGCCTTGCTGTATGCTCAGCGATCATGGTTTGTGATGACCACATTCTCATCCGCCTCGCGCACAGCCCCGATCCCGATGACGCCTTCATGTGGTGGCCGCTCTTCGAGGTGGATGGCGAATCGCCACGACTTGAAACGGGCCGTTTCCGCTTCGAGCCTGTTACGCAGGACATTGAAACACTGAACAGGCGAGCGGCAACGGGTGAGCTTGAAATCACCGCGATGAGCTGTGCCCAGTATCCGCATGTGCAGCATCTGTATGCCATCACCTCATGCGGCGCATCCATGGGCGAAGCCTACGGCCCGAAGCTGGTGGCGCGATCACCGCTGACGGTTAAAGCGTTGCGCGAATCAAAGCCGCTCATCGCCATCCCCGGTGAGCGCACCAGCGCGTTTGCTGCCCTCTGCATGATGCTCGGCCGCGATTCGTTTCGGCATGAAGTTGTGCCGTTTGAGACAATCATTGATCATGTTGCAGCGGGGGGCTTTGATGCGGGTCTTGTCATTCATGAAGGTCAACTGACGTTCTGCGATGCGGGGCTGCACCTTGTGCAGGATATGGGCGCGTGGTGGACTGCAAAAACAAACCTGCCCATGCCACTGGGCATCAATGCGATTCGCCGCGATCTCGATGCGCATCACGGCGAAGGAACCATCGCTGCCGTGTGTGATCTCCTGCTGCAATCCGTTCGATACGCTCTTGCGCATCGGGACGATTCAATTCGCTACGCGCTTCGTTACGCACGCGGGATGTCGCATGAGCTGGCGGATGAGTTCGTCGGGTTGTACGTCAACAAACGGACAATCGATTTCGGCGAGACTGGGCGGGAAGCGGTTCGTGTGTTCCTGAGCGAATGCTGCCGCATCGGTCTGACGCCGCCCGTGCATGAAATCGCGATGTGCTGAACGATCGGCGGGCGTATTCTCCCCTCGTAACGGTCTCGCTCATACTATTTCAGCATGATGATGTATCCCACCCTGATTGTGCTTTCCAGCGTGCTGATGGCGACATCTTCAGCGTTCGCGCAGCAGGATGTCACGGATTCGCGGCAGCCGCCGCGTGTCTATGAGGCTCCCGCTCGCGAGTTAGACGAGCGCATTGCAAAGCCAGAGCGAATCACGGAGACCGAGCCTCCGCCACTGCCGGAGCGTGTGCTGCTGCCGCTGCCGCCGGATCATCGCATGGCGACGGATCGTTCGCAGGTTCCCATCAGCGAAGCGCATTGGGATCGCGCTCGGCAAGCCGTCGAACGAGGCGTTGCATTCCTGCTTGCCCGGCAGGACGGCTATGGTGCGTGGATGACGCCTGTGCAGACGGTGCCCACCGATCAGCCCAACAAACCGTCGCCGATCGCTGTTGCGGTCAGCGCGCTCGCGGTGCGTGCGATTGTTCAGGCGGATGAAGCCGCGCTGCAGACGCCCGCTGTGCAACGAGCGCTGCGCTTCATTCGCTCCACGCAGCGAGAAGATGGCTCGTTCGAGGGTGGCGCGCTGACGAACTACGTTACCTCGTCCGTCGTCATGGCGCTTGCATCGCTGGACAGCCCAGATCATCACGATGAACTGGGCGATGCCGTGCGATGGCTGTCGAAAAATCAATGGGATCAAAGCGAAGGCGTGAAGCCGGAACAGGACTGGTTCGGCGGCGCAGGGTACGGCAACCACGGTAGGCCGGACCTTTCCAACACGCAGCTCATGCTTGATGCCATGTATGAAGCGGGCATGTGCCCGGATGAACCTGCGTTCCAGCGTGCGGTTGCGTTTCTCTCCCGCGCGCAGAATTTGCGAGCCACAAATCCCAGCGAATGGGCAGGCAATGACGGCGGTTTCATCTACACGCCAGCCAACGGTGGGGAGTCGTTCGCGAGCGAAGCTGCGGGTGAAGGCCGATACGGCGAGATCGTGCCTGAAGGCCGGGCGCGTTCGTTGCGCAGCTACGGCTCCATGACGTATGCAGGCTTCAAGAGCATGATGTACGCGGGCATGTCGCAGGATGACATTCGCGTGCGCGCTGCGTTCGACTGGATTCGCAGGCACTGGACATTTGACGAAAACCCAGGCCTCGGTCATCAGGGCCTCTATTACTACTACCACACGATGTCGCGTGCGTTGCGCATCGCGCAGCAGCATGTCATTGCGGACATCAACGATGTCAAGCACAACTGGCGCGAAGAGCTCATTGACGCGATCACTTCCAGACAACGCGAGGACGGAAGCTGGCGCAATGAAGCGGAGCGTTGGCTGGAAGGCGATGATGTGATGGCGACGGTGTATGCCGTGCTCTCGCTGCAGGAGGCTCTGAAAGCCGTCGCCCAACCGTAACGTTTCTTCGATGATGCTGAGCACCGAGACCGATCATGTTCTGAATCGTTGCCGGGAACTCGGTTTCGCGCTGGCGGGTGTTGCATCTGCCGCACCCACGCACTACGCTGCGGAACTCAAGGCGTGGCTTGGCGCAGGGCGTCACGGCGAGATGGCATATCTCGCTCGCAATCTCGAAGCGTTGCTCGACCCGCAGCATGTGCTGCCCGGCGCTACATCCATCATCTGTGTGGGGGATCGCTATCACACGGGCGGGACGGACCGTATCGACTTCACGGGTTCGCCGCGCGGGCGGATTGCGCGATACGCGCGTGGCGACGATTATCACATCATCATCAAGAAGCGGCTGCACGCGCTGTGTGATGAATTGGCTGGTGCGTATCCCGATCATGCCTTCCGTGCCTGTGTGGACACCGCGCCGTTGCTCGAACGCGAATACGCCATGCGCGCGGGCCTCGGCGCGATCGGCAAGCACACGCTGCTCATTGAGCAGGGCGCGGGCAGCTATCTGCTGCTCGGCGAAGTGCTGACCACGTTGCCACTCACACCAACACAAGCACAGCCAGGCGAACCCGTCGATCCGTGCGGCTCGTGCACGCGCTGCATTGATGCATGCCCCACGAACGCCATCTCGCCATGGTCCGTTGATGGAACACGCTGCATCAGCTATCTCACGATTGAGCATCGAAGCGAAATTGACACTTCACTCCATGCCGCAATGGGAGACTGGCTCTTCGGCTGCGACATCTGTCAGGAAGTGTGCCCGCACAACCAGCCGACTCGTGCGAAGGAGAATCTGACGACGCACAGGGCGTACGTGCCACGCGATGATCGGCTGCAAGGCTTTCCACTGCTGGATGTGCTGAACTGGGACGAAACTGCGAGGCGAAGCGCCTTCACTGGTTCATCCATGAAACGCGCCAAGCTCAGCATGATGAAGCGCAACGCAGTTATCTGCGCGGGTAATGCGCTGCGAGAGAATGAGAATGCAGCCTTGCGAATGCGCATCGAAGCTATCGCGGCAGACCTGGCGGAAGATGAAATCGTTCGCAGCGCGGCGCGAGCTGTGATCGCTCAGAGTTCTCGCACGGTGTAGAGCGGCGCAAGCAGGCCGATGAGGGTCGCCAGCACCGCCGCGACCGCAAGCAGCAGCGAGAGCCAGCCGATGAACAACAGCGGCAGGCGAATACTCAGCTTCTGTGTGAAGAACAGCAGAACGCCGCAGACGATCGTGATGACCGCGGGCAAAGCCGCCTGCCAGCGATGCTCGATGAGCCATGCTGTCAGTGCACCGATTTCGCCGAAGTCTTCGCCTCGTTCAGCGATCAGTAACGCGAACTGGCTGAACACGAAGAGCGAGCCGATCAGGACAATCACGCCGGTGAGCGCCATGAACCCGCCGCTGATGTAGCGCAACGGTCGGCGGATTTCGCTCAGGTTCGGCATGCTCCCTTGAGACGACATCATGCCGATCCTTTATGGGGAAGGTTCCGCGCCACAAACCGACTCAGCGCGGCATTCCCCCCATGCCACCCATACCGCCGCCGCCCATACCCATGCCTTTCATCATCTCTTCCATCAGTGCCTGCTGGAACTGTTCGACGGTCGTGATTTGGCCGTTCTCAACACGAACGCGAACCGCGCGACGGGCTGAGTCAAAGGCCTGACGCAGCATCGGGCGCATCTCAGGCGGAATACTGTCGCCTACGCCGGGCATCTGCGCCAGGAGTGTGTCAAAGTCGAGTGCTTCAAGCGCCGCGAGAAGCTGTTCGGGCGTTACCTCGCCGCCCATCATCATCAGGTCTTCCAGCGACATGCCTTCGAGGTCGGAGAAGTCCATCTCGCCTTCAGGGTCAATTTCTCCGGGCAGCGGCTGGCTCCAGTCCACCACTTCGCCCGCGAGCGCTGCTATCGCGCGCTGCAGGTTGGCGCGATAGGCTTCCACGGCGGGCAAGTTGCCGCCAACCTGGCTGAGAGCCTGCTCCGCCGAGGCATACGCTTCAACAGCCTTCGCGGTCAGTTCCGCCTGTGTCGCAGCCAGATTCTGGGTTTCCAGTTGATACGCCTGCACGCCGCCCATCGCGCGGCTGTCGATCGCTGCGTTGAGCAGAGCGATCTGGCTTGCAATGCCATGCACGCGGGTGGCCAGCACGCGGCCGAGCAGCTCAGAGCTGCGTGCTTCGGTCAGCCGCGCAACCTGACCCTGCTGCCCCATGCGGGATGCGGCCTGCCGACTGAGGCTCGCCGCACGTTCCAGGCGCGTTGCAGCTTCGTTGTAAAGGTCCGCGAGTTCGCCGCCCGTGGAAGCGCTGAGGGTTCGGATGAGTTCCGCCGCGCTGGTGCGAACGGTTTCAATTTCCTGCCGCAGGCGTGAGATTTCCGCCACGCGGGTTTGTTCCATCTCGTCAAACTGTCGCAGCGCGCGATTGATGGATTCGATCATCGCCTGCATCTGGGCTGCGCTCATGCGCGTCAGCTCATGGGCGGGTTCGAGTTCGGTGTTCAGTTCAATCTCTCGATGCGCGATCTGGTAATCGAGGCGATCTGCCTCGCGTCGCCGCTGCGCACCAAGCTCAAAGCTAGTGAAGCCTTCGCGATAGCCCAATTCCATCGCGCGGCGGGTGAGGTTGTTGGCCTCTTCACGCAGCCGCCGCGCCGCTTCCGCATCCTGACGATTACGCTCCGTGCGGTCGGCAATCGGCGCTTCAAGCTCCTGCACGTGCTGGGCGAGCGCGCGCACGGCCATTTCAGCCTGCTCGCGATCGCGCTGCAACGCGCGACGCTCATCGCTTGTGCTGAGAGCTTCTCGCGCCGCGGCGAGGGCTTCAAGCCGAATCAGACGACCAACCTGGCTGTTCGCTACCATGCGGTCGTTGCGATGCGCAAGCTCCATGCTGTCGATGCGAGCAAGATCAATGCCCGCCAGTTCATGCAGGGCTTCAGCCAGCAGCAGTGATTTGGCAGCGCTCTGACCTGCATCGCCATCCGGCGCGGCATTCAGCCGGTTCACGATCGCGTTCAGTTCGTTCTTGATCCGCGCGCTTTCAGAGGGTTCATCAAGCTGCAAGGGCCGCGCTGTGGCTTTGCGGAAGTCATGCGACGCCTGCGTGATGATCTGCTGCGCCTGCCCTCTGGCTCGGGCGTCGGCGTCCTCACAGCCCGTTAAGCCGCCCAACAGGGTGACGGACGCGGCAGCAACACTCAGAATCAGGCTCGTCTCTCGCATACGCATGGTTCAGAATCTCCAGCACTTAGGACCGCCGCTATCGGGCATTCGAGACGGCGGTTCGTCAGTGTAGCATGTTGCCCGGCAGATCGGGAACCGCAGCCCCGAACAGGTTCCGCCCAAGGGGCGGGCCAAGCTTGTTGTTGCCCCGTCCATGCCTGCGCCAGTCGCCCGAAGATGTGAACTTCAAACAGTGCTACCCGAAGACCGTCGCGCTGAGCAGAACCAGCATCACATTTTTCGCGCCGCCGCGCAGGGAACGGCGCTTCTCCACGTACTTCCTTATGGAATGTCCTTGCTGCACACAGAAACCACGCGGCCATCGCCCCTGTCAAACTGCGCTGACCTCGCAATAACCGTTAGTTTTTGCTTGCAAGCGGTCATTCTCACGGTACGGTGTACCTGCGACGCCAAGCCCTCGCACCGGGCGGATGTCTGGGATCGTCGCCAATCTTCCACTTCCGGCTGCCTGTGGCGGTATCGGCGGGGGGCCGGGGGGTTTGAATGATGAGTGTGTTCACCAGTCAGTTTCAGCTTGGC
>DAOMNO010000008.1:0-182213 GCA_035443885.1 Phycisphaerales bacterium | reverse complement strand
CAAACCCCCCGGCCCCGCCACAGGCAGCCGGAAGTGGAGGATTGGCGACGATCCCGGAACCTCCGCCCCGTGCGGAAGCCCGGCGTCGCAGTTACACCGTACCGTGAGAATGACCGCTTGCAAGCAAAAAATCACCATTTTTGTGAGGTCGGCACCATACGGCAGGGGTGATGGCCGCGAAGTTTCTGCGAGCAGCAAGGTCATTCCATAAAGAAGTACGCTGGTTTCGCTGCGATCTTGCGCGCGGGGCATTTTTTCCCGAATTTCGCGATCTCGCCAAGGCGTTCCTACTCCTCCACCACCCGATAGATCTTCCCTTCGCGCCCGTCGAGCCGGTCAAACGCGCACACGTACAACTCGCGAGAGGCGTCTTCGCCGAAGCTGGTAATGAACCGTGGCGGCGGCGGCGCATACACCTGTCGATGCGCCGTCAGCTTGCCGCCCTCATGCCTGCACGCCCAGATGCGCCCGCTCACGTAATCCGCATAGAGATACGCGCCGCGCAGTTTCACATTCGCCTCGCCTCGATACACATTCCCGCCGGTGATCGACATGCCCATCCTGCGGGGATACTCAACGATCGGATCGAGGATCGGGTCCGCCGGCTCACCTTCGCGCGCGGGGCGGAAGGGGTGTGAGCCTTCGGTAATGTTCCAGCCGTAGTTGCCGCCTTTCGTGATGAGGTACACCATCTCCCATTTGTCCTGTCCGACATCCGCCGCCCACAGGTCGCCCGTTTCCTTATCGAAGCTCATGCGCCAGACGTTGCGCAAGCCATACGCCCAGATCTCAGGCCGCGCGCCTTCGCGATTGACAAACGGGTTATCCGCAGGGATTGCATACGCCATCGCAGGCTTCTCACCATCAGTTGTCGATGTGTTGCCTTGTTGTCGTACTGACGTGTTGTCAACGTCGATGCGGATGATCGTGCCGAGCAACGTGCCGAGATTCTGCCCGTGGTTGTACGGGTCGTTGGCTGCGCCGCCGTCGCCGATGCTGACATAGAGATACCCGTCCGGCCCGAAGAGCGCCGTGCCGCCGTTGTGGTTGCCCCACGGCTGTTCAACTTCGAGGATCACAACCTCGGAATCCGGGTCTGCGCGATTCGGGTCGTCCTTCATCAGCGTGAAGCGAGAGAGCACGGTTCGTCTGGGGTTGCCTGCGCTGTACCACACGTAGAACTCACCGTTCTCCGCAAACTTCGGGTGGAACTCAAGGTCGAGCAAACCTTCTTCATTGTGTCGCATCTGCACGCGCTGGCGGATATCGAGAAACACACTGGTTTCTGATGCGTCCGAGCGATTCTCGAACATCACAATACGGCCGGTCTGCTCGATGACGAACAGGTGATCCGCGCGGCCGGGCGCCGCGCCGACCCACACGGGCCGCATGAACGAAAGCTGCGGGAATGCGGGCGAGAGGCGGATCGTCGGCAGGTCGCCTGCCGGTGCAGCCGCTGCGTCGTCCTGAGCGCCAGCACCATTGCACGCCGCCACCGTGAAAAGGAAACCAAGCGTGAACATCTGCGCGAATCGTCGATCAAGCATGAAGGCTCTCCTTGTACGGGGTCATGCTAGAGTCCACGAGGCATGAAGGCCATCGCAAGCGTTTATTTACGCGATCATCCATCAGTCATTGGTTCATTCCCCGTCCCATGCGACGTGGCGGGCGTAACGTATCGCACACCGTGAACGCATCTCCATCCATTCCGATTGAAATCGCGCCCGATGCGGCGGATGATGTTCGCTGTCGCGCCAGTGCGCTCGTGGCTCGTCTTGGCAGCATGGTCATTGAGCGAGGCACATCAGCCGATCTCATGCGACTGGCCGTGGATGAACATCGCGTGGAGCTGCTGCTGCCGGGCATGAAGCCGGGGCGAGGCGTCGCTGCGGATTTCACCGGTGTGGATGTGAAGCCCGGCCGCAAGCAACCGCTGGCCCGCGCCGCAGGCGCCCGAACGAAAACGATTATCGACGCCACCGCGGGCCTCGGGCAGGATGCGTTTCTGCTGGCGTGCCTCGGCTACCGCGTGCTGGCGATTGAACGCTCGCCGATTGTGTTCGCGCTGCTGGAAGACGGCATCCGCCGCGCGCGTGAAGATACGCGACTCAGCGGCGCGATGGGCGATCGACTGACGATCATGCAAGGCGATGCGCAGCAGCTCATCCCGCAGCTTGATCGCGCTGATGCGATTTACATCGACCCGATGTTCCCGCCCAAACGGAATGTTTCCGCCCTGCCCCGCAAAGAGATTCAGGCACTGCGCGCCGCGGTGGGCGATGACCCGGACGCAGCGAATCTGCTGGAGACAGCGCTGCGTCATGCCATCCGGCGTGTGATTGTGAAGCGACCGGACCACGCCCCGCCGCTGCGCGAAGGCGCAACAACCTCGCACGAGCGCAAGCTGGTTCGCTACGACGTGTGGGCGTCGCCCGGCACATTCACGACGCTGCGCGAGGGAAAGCAGTAGTGTTCTGCAGCGTTTTTCTGTTCATGCTGCGATCGGTTCGCCGCAAGAGTTTGATGTTGTATAGTTTCTGTTGCGATGGCAGAGTGCGGCGCTCCCGGTCGCGACGGTGCTCCCAATCGCGGCGATGCGCGGCACTGTGGAAGCAGATCATTCCTAACTTCTTTTTCCTTCGGAGATCATGCGATGAAGTCTTTGAACGTGTTGGCGATGTTCGCGCTCGCCATATTGCTGTTCGGCACGATTCTGGTCGTCACGCCGTCCGAGGCTTGCACTCGTGCGGTCTATCTCGGCAAAGACAACCTGATCGTTACCGGTCGAAGTATGGATTGGGCGGAAGACATGTTCACCAACCTCTGGGTGTTCCCGCGTGGCATGAATCGCCATGGCGGGCTTGGTCCCGACAAATCCCTCGTATGGACAAGCAAGTACGGCAGTGTCATCGCGTCCGCCTATGAAGGCGGCACGACCGACGGCATGAACGAGAGGGGGCTTGTTGCCAATCTTCTCTACCTTGCGGAATCAGAATATTCGGCTGAAGACGATCCTCGCCCCGCGCTCGTCATCAGTTCATGGGGTCAATACATGCTCGACAACTTCGCGACGGTTGCAGAAGCCGTCGCTGATGCAAGGCGAGAACAGTACCGCATGGTTACAGTCGCTTCACCCAACGGGCACAAAGGTACGGTCCATCTCTCGCTTTCCGATGCCACGGGCGACTCGGCCATCTTCGAGTACATCGGCGGCAAGTTGCAGATTCATCACAGTCGCGACCATCAGGTGATGACCAACTCCCCCGTCTTCGACCAGCAACTCGCGTTGAACAGGTACTGGGAAGAAATCGGCGGCCTCATCATGTTGCCCGGCACAACTCGCGCAGCGGACCGATTTGTTCGCGCGTCCTTCTACATCAACAAGCTGCCGATAACAGACAACGCCCACGAAGCCGTCGCAGGCGTCTTCGCGGTGATTCGCAACGTCAGCGTGCCGCCCGGCATTGCCAGACCCGATCAGCCGAACATTTCGTCCACTCTTTGGCGTACCGTTGCCGACCAGAAGAACCTTGTCTATTACTTCGAGAATACCGCCAGCCCCAGCCTGTTGTGGGTCAACCTGAAGGAACTGGACCTCGCGCCTCAATCCGGCGTGCGCAAACTCGATATGGTGCGCAACCGATTCCTCGGCGGGGATCAAACCAAGAACCTAGTGCAGGCAGAGCCGTTCGCGTTCCTCTCGCCCGAGCATTAAGTGATCGGGGCTGATCGATCACGCTGCGTTGCTGCGCGAGGGGTGATTGCAGCGCGATTGTTTATGGCGTTATTCAAGAACGCTCGCCGCGCTGCGCATCGCCATCACTCACCGAAACACTTCAACCTTCTCCCACGCTGCGTTCGCACCTCGTCTGCGGAGAATCCACGTGTCGCCCGTCATCACATCAACAAGAAACGGCGCATCAATGGCGTGCACACCCGCGGGGTGCTGAATCTGCAGGACGCCTGACGTGCGCTCGTTCACGCCGCGCACCAGCGGCACCCACTGCGCGCGGACGTTCGGCTTGTCGAGATCGCCGTTGAAGCGATGGATTGATCCCGTTGCAGAGTCGAATCGAGCGACGCTGTGGTCCCACTGAATGATGCGCACGCGCGAGACGAGCGTGCCGCTCTGGCCCGGCAGCAGCGTGCCGTCGTCGCCCCACTGGCTTCCCTCGCTTCGCTCGCGCAGGCGCACGCCGGGCGGCACGGGGGATTTGCTGCCCTCAACCACGCCGCGCGGCGTGATGATGCGCCCGCCATCCATCGCTGCGCCCATCACCATCGCCAGTGTGAACATCGCCAGCGCGGCGGCGAAAATTCCGGTCCAGCCGAATCGGTTCAACATGACACTTTCTCCTTGCTCTTCAATGCGGGCAGCCGCCCGCGACAGTCATGACAAAAAAGACACTCATACCATGCCACGCTTCCGAGCCGAGGTGAAAAAACCTGCGGAAAACCTTGCAAAAAGCCCTTTGCATGGTGAGCGACAGGCATTGCGGATATGCTCATCGCGGTTCGGCTGCATGAGCCGCCTGAGCGCGCTATCGGACGTTCCGCCGACTTCTTCCATCCCGCCGCCCGGCTTCGCATCGGGCTGCCCACCTGCGAAACCCATCCATGCCTTCCCGATACACCGCGAGAATCCTTGAGCATCTTTCTCATTCGGGCTATCGCCCCGCGCCCGCGAAGGAAGTCGCCCGCGCGATGCGCATCGAACAGGATGATCGCGATGCGTTTGATGAAGCGGTCGCGAAGCTTGTGCGCGAAGGTCTGGTTACGCTCGGCAAGGATGAGTTCCTGCGCCTGCCGAGCTACCCGGATGTCATCACCGGCAGCTTTCGGCTGAACCCGCGCGGGTTCGGCTTCATCGTGCCCGATCAGAAATTCCGCGAAGGCGATCTCTTTGTGCCCGCGGGCGAAACGGGCGGCGCGATTTCGCGCGATCGCGTGAAAGCGCGCGTGGTCCGCGACACGCGCGGGCGCGGCAGGAACGGCGGGGGTGGGGGGCCGGGGCCGCGATCCGGCTTCAGCGGCTCCATCATCGAAGTCCTTGAGCGCGGGCAGGACAACTTCGTCGGCGTGCTGGTGAAGGAAAGAGGCAACTGGTTCGTCAAGCCCGACGGCCGCTCACTACACGAGCCTGTCCTCATTCGCGACCCGCACGCCAAGAACGCCAAGGCGGGGGATAAGGTCGTCATCGAACTGCTCCACTATCCGGAAGGCGATTATCAGGCGGAAGGCGTCATCACGCGCGTGCTCGGCGAAGCAGGCAAGCCGGACGTGGAAACGCAGGCAGTGATCGCAGCGCACGGGTTGCGGACGGAGTTTCCGCCTGCGTGCATTGAGCAGGCGCGCGAGGTAACGCGCGCCTTTGATGCGGAAGCCGACGGTCCGTGGGACGATCGCGAAGACCTGCGCGATTCATTCATCTTCACCATCGACCCGCCAGACGCCAAGGACTTCGACGATGCGATCTCGATTGACTACGACGATCGTGCGAAGGAGTGGACGCTGGGCGTGCACATTGCGGACGTGGCGCACTTCATCGCCCCGGGCAGCGCGCTGGATGAAGAAGCCAAAGCGCGCGGCAACAGTGTGTACCTGCCGCGACTGGTCATCCCCATGCTGCCGGAGATTCTCTCCAACGGCGTGTGCTCGCTGCAGGAAGGCGTGAATCGCTTCACCAAGAGCGTGTTCATCACGTTCGACAGCAAAGGCCGCGTGCTCTCGCAGCGCGTGGCGGGAACGGTGATTCGCTCCGTCAAGCGGCTGACGTACCTCGAAGCGCAGGCTCTCATCGACGGCGATGAAGCCGAAGCCCGCACCCACGCGCGCACCGAGACCGAATACACCGAACAGCTCATCGATACGCTGCGCCAAAGCGACAAACTGGCGAAGATTCTCCGCACGCGACGGCATCGCGACGGCATGATCGTGCTCAACCTGCCGGAGGTTGAACTGGTGTTCGATGAAGAAGGCCACGTCATCGACGCTGTGCCGGAAGACGACGCCTTCACGCACAAGCTGATCGAAATGTTCATGGTGGAAGCGAACGAAGCGCTCGCGCGATTGTTCAACGACCTGAACATCCCCATTCTGCGACGCGTGCACCCTGATCCCGCGCACGGCGACCTGGCGGAGTTGCAGATGTACGCGCTGGCCGCCCACCAGCGCGTGCCGGAAGAACCGACCCGCCACGACCTGCAACGACTGCTGGACGCGACGCGCGATACGCCCGCAGCGCGCGCGATTCACTTTGCCGTGTTGCGCACGCTTTCCAAGGCGAACTACAGCCCTGCGATCATCGGCCACTTCGCGCTCGCGTCCGATCATTACGCACACTTCACCAGTCCGATCCGTCGCTATCCCGACCTGACGCTTCACCGCGCGCTGCTGGCGTACCTTGATGCGACCGACAACGGCCGCAATGTGCCGGGCGGCAAGAAGCGGCGCGAACTGCAACGCCGCCTTGCAGATGACACGCGCATTCTGGATGAAGCGCAACTCATCGAACTGGGTCGCCATTGCAGTGAAACGGAAGTCGAAGCCGAACTCGCCGAGCGCGAGCTGCGCAGCTTCCTCGTCATGCAGTTTCTGCATGAGCATCACCTGGGCGGCGAGTTCCCCGGCGTCATCACGGGGGTGATGAACCGCGGCGTATTCGTCTCCATCGAGCGCTACCTCGTCGAAGGCATGGTGAACATGAAAGACATGCCGCAGGCCGCAGGAAAGGCCGACCGCTGGGTCGTGAACGAAGCGATCGGGCGCATCTACGGCGAGCGCAGCGGGCGCATGCTGGCGATCGGAGACATTGTTACGGTGCAGATCGTGAGTATCGACCTTGCTGCGAGACGAATGGACCTGATGATGACGCAGATGCCGGAGCGCGTTGGCAAGCCGGAAGGTGAAACCGGCCGTGGCGGCGCGAGACGACAGCGCGGCAAACAGAACAAGGCCGGCGCGAAAGACAGGCGCAAGGGCGCAAAGCCCGGCAAGCGCGGGCGGAAGGGGCGGTAACGCAAGACTTTCCGCGAAGCAAATCTCATGCACTATGCCGATGTTGACGTGTCAATCTCTTGACTTCTTGACTGGTCAATCCCGCATACAGTGTGTGCGCCACCGTGCCTGAACCCGCGACAGAATCGATCGCCTCATCCGCCTTCCTCGGCTGGGAAGGGCTGGATGTCTTCCTGCTTGCGCTGTTGCCCGTGCTGCTGGTTCTGAGCGCGTTCTTCTCCGGCACGGAGACCGCGCTCTTCAGCATGACCGAAACCGAACGCATGCAGCTTCGTAAGCGAGGCGGCATTGCATCAAGAGCGGTGGAGAGCCTGCTCGCCCAGCCGCGCATGCTGCTCATTACCGTGCTACTGGGCAACATGACCGCGAATGTGCTGTACTTCGTCATCAGCTCCGTGCTCACCATGCGCGCGGAGACGGGCCTGCTGGGCGGAACGATTCTTGCCGCCGTCACCCTGCTCACCATCGTACTGCTGGGCGAAGTGCTGCCGAAGATGCTTGCCAGTGCGCGGCGGACGGCATTCGCGTCTGTCGCGGCACCGCTGCTGCTCACGCTGCACAACGTCATCGCGCCGGTGCGCCTGCTGCTGGATGCGATCGTCGTCGTACCGCTCAGCCGCCTCACCGCACCGCGCGAAGCCCCACCTGAACTTGATGAAGACGAACTGCACGCTCTCCTGGAGATTTCCAGCAGGCAGGGCGTGATCGATCCCGATGAGCAGCGCGTGCTGCGCGATGTGGTCAACCTTGGCCGACTGCGCGTGCGCGATGTGATGACCCCTCGCGTGAAGATGCTTGCTGTTCCCGTCGGCGCGAAACGCGACGATGTTCTGGCCATCGTGCGAGAAACGGGTCTGACTCGCCTGCCGGTGTATCGCGACAATCTCGATTCCATCGTCGGCATTCTTTCGATCAAACGATTTCTGATGAACGCGCATGGGCCGTCAAGCGGCGCGTCCGTTTTCGCGCAGGCGATGCGCTCGCCGCGATATGTCCCCGCCATCGCCACGCTCGATCAATTGCTTGACCATTTTCGTACAACGCGATCACAATCTGCGATCGTTGTGGACGAGTTCGGCGGCACGGCCGGCGTGGTCTCCGTTGAAGATGTCGTCGAGCGGTTGGTGGGCGATCTCTCCAGCCCGGAGCCGCACGAGGCCAGGCCGCCGCGCGAACTCGCGCCAAACAAATGGGAGATTGACGGCGACATCAGCGTGCATGACTGGGCGGAAGCCTTCGGCCAGAAGCTCATCTCGCCGCGCGTATCAACACTCGGCGGGCTGATGATCGAACGGCTCGGCCGTGCGCCGGAAGTGGGTGATGTGGTTCGGCTCGGCAATGTCGAGCTGCGCGTCACGGAAGTGGATCGCTCGCGGGTGGCGACGGCGGAAATCACACTGTTCGCGCAGGCGCCGGAACGGGGGGCGGCCTCATGAACGCGGAACTGCTGCTGTGGGCGTCAGTCGCACTCGTCGGGCTTGGCCTGAGCGCGTTGTTCTCCGGCCTTGAGACAGGTTTGTACACGCTCAACCGCGTGCGGCTGACCGTGCGCGCCAGCCGACACGACCGCAGCGCGGAGCGTTTGAGACGATTCATCCAGAACCCCGCGCGAATGCTGGGCACGCTGCTCATTGGCAACAACATCGCCAACTATCTCGGCAGCTTCGGCATTGCAGCCATGCTTGACCTGTACGGCGTTTCACCCGTCAGCGCGATCGCCATCAACGCGTGCATCCTCATCCCGCTGCTGTTCGTCTTTGGCGAGACGCTTCCCAAAGACCTTTTCCGCACGCACACCGACCGCTGGTCCTACTCCTTCGCGAGCTTCCTCACGTGGTGCGAGAGACTGCTGCTGTGGACGGGTGTGCTGCCCGCCGTGCAAGGCGCCGGAGTGCTGGCGGGGCGCGCGTTCCGGCGGGAGCGGGATGACGTGCCGGACGAACTGCCGGGCGGCGCAGCACGACAGCGCATCAGTCAACTTATTAAGGAAGGCGCCGGCGCTGGGGTGCTGTCGGAATCGCAGACGAGCCTGGCGGATCGCGCGCTCGCGCTGCGCGAGGTGCGCGTGGGCAGCGAGATGGTGCCATGGAAGCACGTGAGCACACTGCGCGAAAGCGCGGACGCTGCGGAGCGCATCGCGATGCTGCGTCGCCAGCCGCATACGCGCGTTCCTGTGGTGAACGCGCAGGGGCGCGTTGTGGGTGTTGTGTCCATGATTGATGCGATGCTGAATACGGAGAAGCCGCTTGCGGAGATGACGCTCTCGCCGATCTCGCTTTCGCCTTCCATGCCTGTGCGCGAAGCGCTGCATGCGATGCGAGGCAGCGCGTGTCCGCTGGCGATCGTTACGCACCCGCGCACCGGCGCGCCCATCGGCATCGCAACACTCAAAGACCTCGTGGAGCCGCTCACCGGCGAGCTTGCTGCGTGGTAAAACAGAGAACCCTTGGCATTCACTCCGCGCCGGCCGCTGCACGCGGCGGGCTGCCCAGCGGATTGGTGAAATGATGGTTGTAGACCGGCACCATGACCTTCAGAATGCGCAGCAGCACTTCCACTGGCGCGCCGAGCGCATCCACCTCGCCGATCAGGTCCTTCGCGTAATGCGACAGTACCGGCGCGGTTTCCTCTTCATACACTTCGAATCGCCTGCGGATGACTTTTTCATCCGCGTCATCGTGGCGGTTCTCCATCCGCGCCCGCCGCTTCATGCGGGCGACCATTTCATCCAAATCAAGGCAGCGCAGGTGAATGATCTTCAGCACATTGATGTGCTGATCGAGCGATTGCGCCTGCTTCATGCTGCGCGGAATGCCGTCGAGAATGAGCAGATCATTTGATGGCGAATACGTGCGCTTCTTGATGAGGCTGCGCACGTAATCCTGCCAGAGCGCGATGGTGAGGTCGTCCGGTACCAGCTCGCCTCGAGAGGAATACGCATGGAACTCCTTGCCGAGGTCCGATTCGCGATCAAGCGAGCGGAAGATGTCGCCCGTGGCGAGGTGATGCACGCCGGGGATGCAGCCCAGCAGCTTGCCCTGCGTTCCCTTGCCCACGCCGGGCGGGCCGAAGAGAAGGATGGTCCTATAGCGTTCAGGCATGAAAACTCCGAGGGACGGAAACGGCTTGCGGTTCGATGGGGCAGTATCGCGGGGATTCGCGATGACGGGAAGGCCGCGCGAGGGATTTTCGACCGATTCCGCTCGCAAATGAACCGGAACCCCGCCCCGATCCCACCCCCTGCCCCCCAACGACCCCGTGCCGCGCCACCGGCTCAATGCCATCAAAACAACTTCGTGAAGGGCCAGCCGAAAAGGCGGTGGTGATGTTCCTTGTTGAAGTGCACGCGGGAGTATTCTGCGCCGATCACCGTGAGCCTACCGAAGATGACCAGGCCCATGAGCATGAGCATCGCGCCGGCAAAGCTATGCATGGACGCGGCTTTCGTCTGCGTGCCTGCGACGACATCCCAGAGCGTGTGCAGCAGTATGGAAACGCCGAGGCACGTCCAGAAGATGCGCACGCGGCGGGGGTGGTTGATGACCCACATGCCCACGCCGTAGCCGGTGATGCCCCCCATGACTGCATGCCCAACAAGGCGCACGATCTCCGCGCCGGGCAACATGCCATGCGCATCAGCGCGAGTGAGCACGCCGATGGATTCTTCAACAGCAGCGCCGAGACCCGCGAGTGAGCCGTAGATGAGTCCGTCGAGCGGATCGTTGAACACGCCGCGAAAGACGAGCGCGATGAACAGCACGACTGCGAGCTTGCCGAGTTCTTCCTGCACGCCCGCAACGATGGCGATGCCCGTGGGCGTGTAGCCGAAGTCGCCCATGCGCTCGATGGTGTACCCGCCGATCGGCCCCATCGTCCACATCACGCCTGCGCCGAGCAGCATGGCAAGCAGAGCCATGTACCACGGCTCCTTGTCATACAGGTCGTAGCGATAAATCAGCAGCACAACGACGAGCGTGCAGAGCGCGAGCGTGCTGTAAAGAATCAGCACAACGAATCTCCCCCCCGCTTCACCAGTGTCATCGCGTGGAACGGCCTGCCTTCGCGCGCGTATTTGCGCTCGAAGTTCGTGCCGACGACTTCCGCCTCTCCCGCAGAAGTCGGCCGATCAAATTCCACGCGGTCGAACAGATGCGTGTGTCTTGCTGCGTGCTCTTCGCACCACGCCCACAGGTCATCGTGATCTGTAACGATGCGCAGCTCGCCCCGCTGCTGGAGCACACGATGAAACTCGACGAGCGTGTGATCCTGCACGACCCGCCTTTTGTGGTGGCGTTTCTTGGGCCAGGGGTCGGAGAAATACAAATGCACGACCGCTGCGACTTCGTCCGCGCACCAGAAGCGCAGAAACTCCGTCGCGTCCGCGCGGAGCATCTTCACATTCGTCAGGTTGCGCCTGCGAAGCCGATCCGCTGCATAGCGGTAGAACTCCGCTGCCCATTCGCAGCCGAGGAAATTGACTTCAGGCTGGAGCGCGGCCTGCTGCACGAGAAACGTGCCCTTGCCGGAACCGATCTCAATCTCGAATCGTCGCTCAGGATGCGCGAACCACATTCGCGGGTCGAGGCGGCCCCGGTCAAAGGGCGGCAGCTCGGACTGGTCGATGCCGAAGCCGGTTACATCAAGCGTCTTGCCGCGTGAAAGACCAAAGCTCATGTGAGAAACGCCCAAGTGAACGAAACGTCATGCGGATCTGCAATCATGTTCCGCTTCGCGTTCATGCGTGTTTTCAATTTGCTGCGTTCTCAATCTGCGGAGCTTCAATGACCGCAGCGGGGTAGCGAATGAAATCCGCAATGCCGTTGCGCTTATCGCAGATGACAACGCGCGGCCGGTGGGTCGCCAGTTCTTTTTCATCCACCTGGCAGAAGCTCATGATGAGCACCTGATGGCCGATGCCTGTGCGATTGGCCGCTGCACCATTGACACGAATCTCGCCGGAGCCGCGCTCGCCGAGGAAGATGTACGTTTCAAACCGCTGGCCGTTGTCGCAGTCCGCCACGAGCACTTTCTCGTTGACCACCATGCCGGTGGCTTCGAGCAGAATGGGGTCAATGGTGATCGACCCCATGTAGTTGGGGTTGCAGTCCGTAACGGTGGCACGGTGAATCTTGGCGTACAGAACTTCGCGGAGCATGGTGTTTCTACGGCAGGCGAACATCAGGCGTTCGATAACGAAGCTGCGGGCGGTTCTTTCTTCCCCGCAGCAGTGCTTTCATCCCCGCGCCTTACTGGCCATCCCGTTCCCAGCGGACGGTCTTGGCGTCGGACCACAAGTGTTCAAGATCGTAATACGTTCGGTGGCTTGGCTCAAAGATATGGGCGACGAGATCAACAAAGTCGATGACGATCCACGTCGCGCCGGTGTCTCGATTCGTGCGGAACACAGGATGGCGGACTTCTTCGCCCAGCTCTTCAAGGTCGCTTGCGACGGACTTCATCTGCTTTTCGCTGGTGCCGTTGGCAATAAGGACGTAATCGCACACCTGCGACAGCCCGCGCACATCAAGGAGGCGCACGTCGTCGCATTTGAGGTCTTTCAGCAGACGTGCCGCCTCGATCGCAAAGTTACGCGTGTCGATGCTGCCTTCTGCGGTGCGGGCCGAACTGCTCCGCCCGCGAGGGGAAGCGCTTTCGGATGTTCGGGAATGGGCGTCGGGGTGAGATGAAGTCATGCAGGATCGACATGCTAGAGCGCACGCGGGAAAAAGTCCCGCACGAAGTCATCTCCCTCGCCGGAAGAAGCCGCCCTTTCGTTCCGGAATCCCCGACTAATCCGGCAAATCCGCAGTCTGATCGCTGGTTCGCGAGGGCCTGAAGATCAGTCGATCGAGGCTTACCGGACCCGGACCCGCCAGCATCACGCACAGGGCAAGCACAAGCAGGCCGACCTGCGCATACACCTGATGGAAGAGGCCGTAGTTGTTTGTCATATCCGCTGCGATGCCGAACACGCCGGGGTCTGCGAGCAGCGGAACGGACGCCGCATAAAACGCCGAGCCGATGATGACCACGAGTCCTAAAGCCCAGATGCGGCTGAAGAGGCCGACGAGCAGGAGCGTGCCGCCCACAAGTTCGACCAACGCCCAGCTCCACGCCAGCATGCCGGGTACGCGCCCTTCAAACCCCTTCTGCACCAGCATCACCGTAACGTTATGCAACCGCTTCGCTTCAACGGTCGCATTGGCCGGAATCGGTGGGTTGGCATCGTTCGCCCGAGGTGGCGCCGGCGCAGCGGGTGGGGCGGCGGCGGGTGGCGCATCGTCAACCCCAGCGCGAACCCACGCAACTGATGCCGCAGCAGCGCGAGGCATTTCAACGAAGCCGCGTTCAAGGAGAATGCGGGCCGCGTCGCCCGTGAACTCCTGCGTGTGCATGAGCTTGGTCCACCCTGCCGTCATAAAGGCGGCACAAAGAACGACTCGCGCCAGAAGCGGCACGATCACGAGGGCTGAATAGGCGTTGAAGCGAGACATGGGACACTCCTGTCCATCGATGGCCTGCAATATGGACGCAACAACCGTTTGCCCGGCACATTGCAACCGCAGATAATCCTATCGGCATTCAGAGCGGGTGTGGCGGAACTGGCAGACGCGCTGGATTTAGGTTCCAGTGGGGAAACCCGTGGAGGTTCGAGTCCTCTCACCCGCATTTCTTGGCTGTACGCAGGGGGCAATTACACAAAACTGGCTGTGTTCTGTGACACCGGCCTGGGCGGTTCACGTTCAGCTCCGCTTCTGCGGGCGTTTTTCTGCATGGCGGGAACCCCTTGCGAAACCAATGCGTAGGGAACAGTGCTGCGATTGAAACCCCCGAACCCCCGAATACAACGGAGCCGGGATGTGTCTCCGTTCTCGCAGCGTTGAGAAAACCACAATCGTTCCCGTCGCACTCACAGAGCAGGCAGGGCGTGCCAGGCTCTGGCGACGGGATTTTTGCAGCATCGCATTCCGTTGCTCCATGTCCGCTCATCGCCGTACCATGCCCGCCTGATGAGCGACTGGTCCCCGAATTCATGGCGAACAAAGCCTGCAACACAGCAGCCGGCGTACCCGGATGCCGCTGCGCTGGAATCCGTCTGCACCCAGTTGGCGCACCTGCCGCCTCTGGTCACGTCGTGGGAGATTGAATCGCTCAAGAGCCAGATCGCGGAAGCGCAGCGGGGCGAGCGGTTCCTCTTACAGGGCGGCGACTGCGCGGAGAGCTTCGACGACTGCGAATCTTCGAAGATCGCGGACAAGCTGAAGATTCTCTTGCAGATGTCGCTAGTGCTGGTGCACGGCACGCGCAAACGAGTCATTCGCGTGGGACGGTTCGCAGGACAATACGCCAAGCCGCGCACCGTGGAGACGGAAACCAACGGCGGGCGCACCCTGCCTTCCTATCGCGGCGACATCGTGAACCGCGTCGCGTTCGATGAAGCCGGGCGCACGCCTGATCCCCTGCTGCTGCTTCGCGGCTATGAGCGCGCTGCGCTCACGCTTAACTTCATTCGCGCGCTGATCGACGGCGGCTTCGCTGATCTGCATCACCCTGAATACTGGGACCTCGATTTCGTCAAGCATTCACCGCAGGCAGCGGAGTATCAGAAGATGGTCGAATCAATCGGCCATTCGTTGCGATTCATGGAGACGCTTTCGGGCGTGCGCGTGGGGCAGCTCAGCCGCGTTGATTTCTTCACCAGCCACGAGGGATTGCATCTTCTGTATGAACAGGCGCAGACGCGCCGCGTGCCGCACCGTGAAGGCTGGTACAACCTTTCCACCCACTTCCCGTGGATCGGTCTGCGCACGGCAAATGCGGACGGCGCCCATGTGGAATACTTTCGAGGCATCAGCAATCCGATCGCACTGAAGATCGGCACGGGCGGGCCGCTCACGACTCCGGACGCGCTCATCGCGCTGCTGGATGTGCTGAATCCCACGAATGAGCCGGGGCGCATAACGCTCATCACGCGCTTCGGCGCGCATGGCATTGCGAGAGGTCTGCCGCCTTTCGTGGAAGCGGTCGCCCGCGCGAAGCGACACGTGTTGTGGGTGTGCGATCCGATGCATGGCAACACGGAGAAAACCGCAGCGGGCATCAAGACCCGCAAGTTCGAACACATCCTCGCGGAGCTGGAGCAGGCTTTTGAGATTCACCGCAAAGCTGGCACGTATCTGGGCGGCGTGCACTT
Organism: Phycisphaerales bacterium; assembly: GCA_035443885.1. Lineage (GTDB taxonomy): Bacteria > Planctomycetota > Phycisphaerae > Phycisphaerales > SM1A02 > DAOMNO01. The sequence goes on along the minus strand of DAOMNO010000008.1, from coordinate 167,002 downwards.
CGAGCTGACGGGTGAAAATGTTTCAGAATGCACGGGCGGTGCGCGAGGCCTGAACGAAGAAGACCTCAAACGAGCGTATCGCACACAGGTTGATCCCCGGCTGAACTATGAGCAGGCGCTGGAGATGGCCATGATCCTCGCGCGGCGGGTGGAGTAGTGGACATGCCTACAATCCATGCTGCACGGCCAGCGGGATCGTACCTGCCCGATAAGGCTCTTCTGACGTAACTCAATATGAATGAAACCGGGGATCGACGAGGTTGTCTCACAATGAAGTTGTCGCTTGACAGAAAAACGGCGTGGTTGAGTGCGCTGGTGGCGCTGGCCACGACCTGCATGCAAAATGCCGCCGCCCAGGGGCCGCCACCCGCGCCTGTGCGCGTGGATGATGCGCGGGTTGAAACGGTGCAGCAGCAGCGGCTGGTAACCGGCAATCTCCGCGCTGTGTCGCGGTCGCGCGTTGCAGCGCGAGAGCCGGGCATCGTCATCGAACTGCCCATTCAGGCGGGAGACCACGTCAGGCGCGGCGATCTGCTCGCCAAGCTCGACGATCGCAGGCTGGCTATTCAACTGCGTCAAATCGAAGCGCAGCAACGTGTGCTCGAATCCATGATGGCGGAACGCGAAGCGCAAGTCGCGCTCAGGCGAAGCGATCTGGAGATGATTCAATCCATCGAATCACGCGGCGCGGTGAATCCGAAGGAGGTCGCCGATGCCCGGCTGGAACTGCTGGCAGCGGAAGCAAGGCTCGATCAGGCCAGGCGAGAAGTCGCCGTCACCCAGGCCAGCGCGGACCTGCTGCGCAAACGACTGGATGACATGACCATTCGTGCGCCATTCGACGGCGTGGTGGTCAACCGTCTGACTGAACTCGGCCAGTGGATCGGCGAAGGGCAGAGCGTCGCGGAGGTGGTCGCTGTGAATGCGTTTGAAGCATGGCTCGACGTGCCGCAGCGGAATGCGGCCGCGGTGAGCGGCAGAGACCTGCGCGCTTCGGTCAACGTGGAAGCCGTCGAACAGTCGTACACGTCCATCGCAGGCACCGCTCGCGTGGTGCGAGATGTCGATCCCATGGCGAGAACGTTCTCACTCGTGGTCTTGATCGAAGACAATGAAGATGTACTTTCGCCCGGCATGTCGGTTACAGCGTGGCTGCCCACCGGCTCCATGGCGGAGCACCTGACGATTCATAAGGATGCTGTGCTTCGCAACGAAGCCGGCGCGTTTGTGTACGTGGTGCGCGCTGCCGGTGCGCAGCAAACGCTCAGCGCGGCACCTGTTTCGGTGCAGGTGCTGTTCGATCTGCACGACCGCGTTGCGGTCTCCGCGCCTGCGATTCAGGCGGGCGATCAGGTGGTGGTGGAAGGGAATGAACGCTTGATACCCATGCAGCCGGTGCAGATCGTGCAGGTCGCTGCATCAGCCCGCGATGCATCGCGCGATGGAAACTGATAACCACCCACTGCAAACTGACAACCGATCACCGTTTTCTTCCCATGTCTTTCATTCGCGCAGCAATTGAGCAACCCATCACCGTCGCCGTCGGCGTGATTCTGATCCTCATGGCGGGTCTGATCTCGCTGCAACGGATTCCGATTCAGCTCACGCCCAACGTGGATGAAACGGTCATCGCTGTTACCACGCGCTGGGACGGCGCGAGTCCCGATGAGATCGAACAGGAGATCATCGACAAGCAGGAAGAGCGATTGCAAAGCCTCACCAACCTGCGCGCGATGACCAGCACGAGCCAGCAGGGGCAGGGACAGATCACGCTGGAGTTCGCGGTCGGCACGCGCAAAGAAGCGGCGATGCAGGAGATCAGCGACAAGCTGCGCCAGGTGCCGTCGTACCCGCTGAACGTTGATGAGCCGGTGGTGGACGCGTCTGACCCGCGCAACCGCGACTACATCGCGTGGATCATGTTCGAAACGACCGACCCGGATTTCGATATTCGCGCCTTGCAGGATTTCGCAGCCGATCGCATCAAGCCCGCGCTCGAGCGTGTGGAAGGCATGTCGGAAGTGAACGTGCTCGGCGGCCGCGAACGTGAAGTGCAGATTCGATTCGATCCGATTCGTCTGGCGCAGCATGGCGTGTCGCCTTCCGCACTCGTTACCGCCATTCAGCGGTCTAATCGCAATATCTCGGCGGGTGAAGTGGCGGACGGCAAAGTCGATGTGCGCCTGCGCACCGTGGGCCAGTATGACTCCGTCGAAGCGGTGGAAGCGACGGTCATTCTCAACACACCGCGCGGTCCGGTGCGCGTGCGCGATGTCGCCACGGTGGTCGAGACGTTCAAGAAGCCCAACCGCTTCGTCCGCTCGCGAGGTGAGCAGGTGATCGCCATCAACGCGCAGCGAGAAGTCGGCTCGAACGTCATGCAGGTCATGGCCGGGCTGAAGGCTGAAATCGCCCGACTGAACACAGAAGGCGGCATGCTGGATACCTACGCAAGGCAGATCGGCCTTAATGGCACGCTTCGCCTGCGGCAGGTGTTCGATCAGACAATCTACATCGACGATGCGCTCGCGCTGGTGCAAAGCAATATCTGGATCGGCGGCTCGCTCGCTGTGCTCGTGCTGCTCATCTTCCTGCGCTCCGTGCGATCCGTGGGCATTGTCGCGCTCGCGATTCCAATCTCCGTCATCGGGTCCGTCGTCGTCATGGTGGTGATGGGCCGGAGTGTGAACGTCATCAGTCTTGCGGGCATGGCGTTCGCGGTGGGCATGGTGGTGGACAACGCCATCGTGGTGCTGGAGAACATCTTCCGCCACCTTGAAATGGGCAAGAAGGCGATGCGTGCCGCGTTCGACGGCGCGAAGGAAGTCGGCGGCGCGATTCTTGCCTCCACGCTCACCACGATCGCCGTGTTCGTCCCCATTCTCCTCGTGCAGGAAGAAGCCGGCCAGCTCTTCCGCGATATTGCACTGGCCATCTGCGCCGCGATCGGACTCAGCCTCATCGTGTCGATCACCGTCATCCCCACCGCTGCGGCGCGCTTGCTCAAGCCGGTGAAGAAGAAAGCCGTTGTAGAAGCGTCGCAGAAACCGGCAGCGCGATGGCAGCGCGTGCTGACCGCGCCGTATCGAGCCGCTCGCTCTGTTGGGCGCGCCGTCGGCTCGATTCCCCGTGCACTCGGCGACGCGATTTACTTTCTGTGCGGCAGTGTGCTCGTGCGGGTTGTGCTGGTTCTTGCGCTGACCACTGCTTCGCTCTACGGAAGCTGGAAGCTGATGCCCCCTGCAGACTACCTCCCTCAGGGCAACCGCAATCTCATCTTCGGCATTCTCAACACGCCTCCCGGCTACAACATCGATCAGCAGGCCGTTCTCGGCGATCGCATTGAAGCAACGATGCGGCCGTTCTGGGAAGCGGGCAAACTGATTGACGATCCCGAAGCCTATGCGAAAGCGGTAGCGCAACTGCCCAGCGTGCCGACGTTCGATTTCCGTCGTGGCATGCCGGGGCCGAATGTCGTTCCGCCTTCGATGAACAACTACTTCTTCGTCGGCACGCCGGGCACCGTGTTCCACGGCGCCATCAGCGACGACCCCAAGCGGGTGCCGGACCTGGCGCCGCTGTTTCAGTTCGCAACGCGCCCGGAAATCGTGCCGGGCGTGCGCGCATTCGCGTTTCAGGTGCCGCTCTTCCGGCTCGGCGGCAACACCGGCTCCGCGGTCAAGATCGATTTTTCAGGTGATGATCTGGGCAACGTAACCGCTGCGGCGGGTGCTGCACTCGGCGCGATGATGGGGAAGTACGGCGCTTTCTCCACGCAGCCCGACCCCACCAACTTCAATACGCCCGGCCCCGAACTGCAGGTCATTCCTGATCTGATTCGTCTCGGCGAGGTCGGCATGTCCACCGTCGATCTCGGCGTGGCGGTGCAGGCCGCGGGTGACGGCGCGATCATCGGCGAGTATCGCATCGGCGGCGAAACGATCGACCTCAAAATCATCTCGAAGGACGCCATCGGCTCTGCATTTTTAAACGGGCTGGAAGACACGCCGATCGCCACACCGATGGGGCAGGTCGTGCCGCTGTCGAGTCTGGCGACGCTTCGCCGCGTAACCAGCCCGCAGCAGATCAACCGTGTGAACCGTCAGCGTGCAGTAACACTTCAGTTCACCGCGCCGGACGGCATGCCGCTGGAAGCTGCGATTCAGGACATCGCCGTGATGCTTGAAGAGATGCGCGCTTCCGGCGCGATCACGCCCGATGTAGCCGTGAACATGGCCGGCTCCGCGAGCAAGCTGCAGGCGGTGCGCAGCGCACTTCTGGGCGACGGCACGTTCATTGGCATGATGGGCAGCTCGCTCGTGCTCGCGCTCGTCATTGTGTATCTGCTCATGTGCGTGCTGTTCCAGAGCTTTCTGCATCCGTTGGTCATCATGTTCAGCGTGCCGCTGGCAACGCTCGGCGGCTTTGCTGCTCTCTACGGCGTGCATGTGTGGTCGATCACCGATCGTTACCTGCCCGTGCAGAACCTCGACGTGCTCACGATGCTCGGCTTTGTCATTCTCATCGGCGTGGTGGTGAACAATGCCATCCTCATCGTGCATCAGGCTCTCAACTTCATGCGAGGCACGGGCGATGCAGGCGAGGGAACTGAATACGAAGGCCCGCTGCCCGCAAGAAGGGCGATTGCGGAATCCGTGCGCACGCGCGTGCGGCCGATCTTCATGAGCATGATGACTTCCGTCGGCGCGATGCTGCCGCTGATTCTCATGCCTGGTTCCGGCTCGGAGCTGTACCGAGGTCTCGGCAGTGTGGTTGTCGGCGGGCTGATCGTGTCGTCAATCTTCACGCTGCTGCTCGTGCCTTTGCTGATGAGCCTGGTGATGGACGCTTCCGCATGGCTGCTGGGACACAAAGAGGCGGCGGAGACAGTGCGCCCCGCGGCGACACTTGAGGAATCAGGCATTCGTGGCGGCGCAACGGCGCAAGGCATCGCGAGGCGTTGACGAGCGGGCTGTTCCCGTGCATAGTCCCAACCTGATGACGCAGCATGATCCAACCTGGGTGCGCGCGCTCGCGGGAAGATTCGTCGTGTTCGACGGGCCGGATGGCTCCGGCAAGTCCACGCAGTTCAAACGCTTCTCGCTTTTCTGCCAGAGTCACGGCGTATCGGTGTGCGAAGTGCGCGAGCCGGGCGGGACGAACATCGGCGAGCAGATTCGCAACGTGCTGCTCGATCCCGCGAATGCAGAAATGAGCCTGCGCTGCGAAATGATGCTCTACATGGCCAGTCGCGGGCAGTTGATGGAAGAGAAGATTCGACCTGCGCTGCTGCGAGGCGAGCTGGTGCTGGCCGATCGCTTCATCAGCTCAACGCTGGCGTATCAGGGCACGGCGGGCGGACTCAGCCGCGAAGAAATCATGGCGGTCGGCCACGTTGCGATCGGCGAGCAATGGCCCGATCTCACTGTGGTCTTCGATGTGAATGAACAGGTCGCAGCGACGCGGCTCAATCCGCTGCTGGATCGCATGGAGCAGAAAGGCGCTGCGTTCCATCGCCGCGTGCGCGAGGGATATCTGGAACAGGTCCGCAGGCCGCCCTACGGCGAATATCTTGTCATCGACGCTTCCGTCGATGCGGACACGATCTTCGCAGAGCTGCATCACCGCATGGCGGAGCGCTTTTCGCCGGTTCGGTCTTGACGCGTTGATGCTTTGCTCACGCAGCGCCAGCGGCAACGCCGACATCCACCGGCATCGTGTCCACAATGTTCTGGATGATGTCATCCGTGCTCTTGCCTTCCGCTTCACCTTCAAAGTTCAGCAGGCAGCGATGGCGCATCGCGGGGAGCGCAACGGAACGAATATCCTCGATCGACACATTGGCGCGGCCATCAAGCAGAGCTTTGACCTTGCCTGCCAGCACCAGCGCCTGAGCCGCTCGCGGGCTGGCGCCGAAGCGTAGAAATTTGTTAACCATCGGCGTTGCCAGTTCGCCCTGCGGATGCGTGCTCAGCACAAGGCGCACCGCGTAATCCTGTACGTGCGGCGCGATGATGACGCGACGGACAAGCTGCTGATGCTTCAGAATGCTCTCGCCGTTCAGCACCTGCTGAATCTGCGGCTGTTCGCCCGCTGTGGTGCGGTTGAGAATCTCTGAAAGGTCGCTGCGACTGGAATAGCCGACTTCGAGCTTGAAGAAGAATCGGTCGAGCTGCGCTTCGGGCAGCGGATACGTGCCTTCCTGCTCGATGGGGTTCTGCGTTGCCATCACGAAAAAGGGCTTTTCGAGTTGATAGGTAACACCGCCGACGGTAACAGATTTTTCCTGCATCGCTTCGAGCAGCGACGACTGTGTTTTGGGTGTGGCGCGATTGATTTCGTCGGCGAGCACGATCTGCGCGAAGAGCGGACCTTTGCGGAACTGAAAATCTCTGCCGTGCTCGGTCTCCACCACGATCGTCGTACCTGTTACGTCCGCGGGCATGAGGTCTGGCGTGAACTGAATGCGCGAGAAGTGCAGATGCAGCGCTTCAGAGAGTGAACGGATGAGCAGCGTTTTGCCGAGGCCCGGCACGCCTTCCAACAGCGCGTGGCCGCCTGCGAAAAGACAGATGAGTACGCCGTCGATGATCTGCTCATGGCCGACAACGGCTTTCTGAATCTGCTTTTTCGTCTCGATGTAGTCGCTGCGAAACTTCTCAGCGGCGGCTTCGAGTTGGGCGACATCCGGTGCGGCCATTGGTCATCTCCTGATGGCAAACTGAAAGCGTGAAACGCGAGCAAGATCGGCAGGCCGGCGAAAGTCCGGGGCCGGGCAGCCCATGATCGTTCAATCGTACCGCGTTCGGGACGATTGCACCGGCGGGGCATCGCGAATACTGCACCCCCATCACTTCGGAAGAAGCTCGCGAATCTTTCTGTTTTCGCCACAGGCGCAGCGATCAGGGCTGCGGGATGACCCAATCGGGTGAATCGGCGCGATTCGCCCAGTGGCGCATGTCGGTCAGTTGCTGCGTGGTCAGGGTGCCTGCGTGCCCGTCCATGAAGCCGATGACTGCCGTACCGAGGTGTCGAGGCGAAACGTAGCCGAAGTTTGCCGGTGGCTCGGCTGTTTGAAACGAATCGCTCCAGCGCGGCGCGGGATCAAGATAAGAGAATCGAGGCGATTCGACTTTGAAGTAGCCCTGCACGACGCCTGTTTCGGTCAGCGGCGCTTCGCCACGGGCGGACGCGAACACAATGAGTCGATCTGGATGCAGCGCTTCGGACATGGACGTGATGTAGAACTTGCCGAACAGCGTGAGGGCCTGCGAATTGCCCGCATAGCCTGTGCCGGAGTAATCCCCGCCGACCCATTGTGCGTTGATGCCAAGTGAAGGCGACTGCGCGACGGCATAGAGATACTGGGTGTAGTTCTCGTTCTCCAGTCGTTCGAGCGTTTCGCGATGTTCGTTGGCGAAGAGGCCTCGCATGTCGTAGTTGAGGTACGGCGCGATCCGCCAGGGATATCGCCGCCGCGCGGTGGTGAGTTGCACACCGCCTGATATTGGCGTGCCGTGCATGTCGAACGCTTTGAAGTCGCTCGGCGCATAGCCAGGCATGACATGCGTTCGATTGGAGTTGGCGTAGGACGCATACGCGGCCATGAGCTGGCGCGCGGTGCTGAGTTCCACGGTCTGCCTGCCGCTGGCGCGAACGGAGCGCAGCGCGGGCAGGAGCAGACCCATCAGCAGCGCGATCACGCCGACAACGACCATGATCTCCGTGATGGTGAATGCGCAACGGCGAGGGCGAGACGAATGTGGCATGGCAGGGATAAAAAAAGGAGTGTTCAACCGGCGGGCTTGACGTGCGGCCAAAGGTCGATACTCTAACGCGGTTGAGACGCATTCTCAACTACGAAGGAGAGAAGACGATGGCTTCAATGTCTCGATTGGCACTTCGCCGGTCTTTGCCGGTTCTTGGTCTGGCGGCGGCTTGTTCTTCGCAACATGCTGTTGCCAATCAGGTTACGATCAGCTTCACCCAGCCGACGCTCGATCGCTGGAACTACCCTTTCAACCAGTCGCCCGGCATTCGCCCGGTGGCCAGCATCTTCGGTGCGTTCGAGCCGGGCGGCCTCAGCCCTGACTTCGACAATCGCGATGCGCAGTTTCACGTCGCGTTCAGCACCGCCGCGTTTGTTGAGCCGGGTCTCGGCGCAGAGAAGTACACCATCACCGCTGCCACGCTCACGATGATGGTGGCCAACAACAATCAGTTCCGTTATGAGGTCGATCTTTTACCGTGGCAGAGCTATCTGCCACCCGACCACCCGGAGTTCATCTGCCCTGCGCCGGTGCCGTGCTTCAATGGTCGCAGCACATGCTGCCCAAACCCTGTCGCGGTTCCACCTTTGGAGTTGTACGGCGTGGGCTTCCGCAACGGCTTCACGCCCACGACGTTTCAGGAAACGTCGCCTTACTCGCCGTTCGGTCCGTTCGGCAAGAATCATCGTTCGACGTTTGCGAAGGATCGCATCACCGGCGCGGATGTCTCGAACAACGTTGATCTCGGCTTCGATCCCTCGCCGCTCGCGCTCGGTACGACGGAGACGGTCGCCGTCGGCGCACTCGTGCCGAGCAACACGTTGTTCACGTTCGCGCTCGATGTCAACGACCCTGCGATTCAAGCGTACCTGCGCGAATCGGTGAACACGGGCATCGTGCACTTCATGGCTGCGTCGCTTTATCCCGCTTCAGAAGAGGGCACAGGTTCATTCCCGGAGTTCTACACAAAGGAGAATCTCCTCGTACAGGCAGGCGCGGCGCAGGCGGCGCGGCTGACGATCACCGTACAGGTTGGCTCGCTGCCGATCGTTGGTGACCTCAACAACAGCGGCAGCGTCGATGTGCAGGACCTGCTCATCCTGCTCGGTGCGTGGGGTCCATGCGCAGAACCGGACAACTGCCCGGCAGACCTCAACAACAGCGGCAGCGTCGATGTGCAGGACCTGCTCATCCTGCTCGCCAATTGGGGATGACGCGCCGTTCTTTCATCGACACCTGCTCACACCGTCAATCTCACCACAACATCCCCTGCACAGGAAGGAAGAAAGCAGATGCAACGATATCAGGCAGCATTGGCAGCAACATGTGTGCTCGGCTTCGCGGGCTTCGCTTCAGGCGCGATCGTGCCCTTCACCGAGCACTTCAGCAGCAGCGCATCGAACTGGTACAACCAGGCAGGCAGCGAGCCGGCGTCGTGGGTGGCGGGCGGCGGCGCGCCGGGCGGAGAAGGCGGCTACATCACCGCCACGTTCAACTTCGCCAACTCCGTGCCCAGTTCACCTCATCTTTTCTTCCGAGGCCAGGCGAACCTCGGCAGCAGCAACGGTGCGTTCGTCGGCGATTGGCTCAGCGCGGGCGTTACACAGCTTCGCTTCATGGTGCGGCACAACGGCACACAGCCGCTGGCGTTCTTCGCGCGCATGACCGGCCCCACGAACAACCCGTCGGTCAACGCCGTTACGTCTGAACTGATTGCGCCCGGCGCGTGGACCGCTGTCACATTCCAAATCGTGCAGGACAATCCAGAGTTCACCTACAGCCAGGGTTCACAGACGTTTTTCTCCATCTTCGGCAACCTCGCGAACATTCAGATCGGCGCCGTGGCAGGCGCGCTCGCCGGGGTCGATGAGACGTTCACATTCGATCTGGATATGGTCTCCATCGTGCCGACGCCCGCCAGCGCGTTTGTGCTGCTCGGCGTGTTCGCAGCTCGCAGGCGAAGACGATAATCGCCAAGCAGACCACACATCAGCGCATGAACAGAAGTTTCTGCCGCCGGTGTTGCTTCTGGTTATCGCGTCGCGCTTACTGCAAGTTGACCGGCATGATGACGTACGTGAAGTCGTTGCCGGTGCGGAGTACGCCGGGCTTATTCGGGGCTTTCAGCTCAATGAGCACTTCCTTGCCGTCGATCACCTTCAGCGCATCAACGATGAAGCCGGGGTTGAAGCCGATTTCCAGCGGCTCGCCCTCATAGCTGCCCGCGTCCAGGTGCACTTCTGCTTCGCCCATTTCCGGCGCGCGGCTGGTGAGCGTGAGCGACTTATCCGCGAAGCTCAAGCGCACGCCCTTTGATTCCTCGTTTGTGAGCAGCGCAGCGCGACGAATCGCGCTGGAAAGCGTGTGCGCGTCGAACGAGACTTTCTTGTCGGAATCGCGCGGGATGACATCCTCAAACGGCGGGAACGCACCTTCGACGAGGTTGCTCGTGAGCGAAGCCGCGCCGCTGCCCTCGCCGACGGAAATGAGCACCTGCTTGTCTTCAATGGCGATGCGCACCGTCGCATCGGGATCGCTGATGAGCTTGCTGATGAGGTTGAGGGCCTTGGTGGGGATAATGCACGAAGACTTGCCATCCTTCGCTTTGCACTCGCCGCGCGCCACCGCAAGGCGGCGGCCGTCGGTCGCCACCAGGCGCAGCTTCTTGCCATCGCGCTCAAAGAGCACGCCGTTGATCGCGTAACGACTGTGCTCGGCGGCGGCAGCGAAAAGCGTGCGATTAATAAGATTTCGCAACACGCCTGCGGAAACTTCGCTGTCAATCTTTGCATCGCCGAAATTGCGCACGGCGGGCGCTTCCTTCGGGTCGTAACCGTACACCTTGAAGTGTGAATCCGCGCCGCGAATGTGCACAGTGTGCCCGTCGGCTTCGATGGTGAGCGTGGGGTCGTCCGACGCACGGACGATCTGGCTCAGCTTGTCGCCGGGGATGAGCGCCTCACCCTTCTTCTGCACATCAACCTGATCGATGTTCAGGCGCAGGCCGACTTCCAGATCGGTGCCGATGAGCGTGAGACCGCTCGCGTCCGCGACGATCTTGACGCATTGCAGCACCGGCGTCGGCGTGCGGCCGGAAACAACGCCCCCGACAAGATTCACCGCATCAACCAGAGCGGCACGATCGCAGATGACCTTCATGGCGGACTGACCTCCCAATCATTGAAAATTACGGCCGCAGTGTAGCATCCGGCGGAACGGCGCGTCGAATCCGTCGCGCCGGATGCAGCGTTTTGCGGGGGATTGTGGGGCGGATCACCGCCCGGCGGCGCGCCAGCGGCGGAGATACCAGATCATCGCCAGCGCACCAACGGGAAGGAAAACGATCGCTTCACCGGCGGATTCCACCAGGGCCAGTTGTTCCCACGGCACGTGGTCGCTCGCATCGCCTGTTGACGCCAGCGCGCCCGCAGCCAGCGCGACGCACGCCTCACGGAAGCCGACCCTGCCAAACGGAATCATGCTCGACGCCAGCGCGACAATCGCCAGCACGATGACCTGCTGCGCGGGAAGATGAATCTCTAGAATGGCGAGCGCCGCAGCCATGCGGCCGGTGAACGCTGCGACATCGGCCAACCTCAGCGCCATCGCGCCCCACACGCCGCGCGGATGACTGAGCAGCTTGTCAATGCCGCGCCCGTGCGTGATGAGCAAAGGATGTTTGCCAACCGCATGGAACGTGAGCGCACCGAGAGCCATAATGCTGAAAACAACGGCGAACCAGATCGCATCGATCTCGCCGCGCACGACCGTCGCTGCAAGACACGCGACAACGCTGAGTGCGAGAGTCGCGCCAAGCATGGCGAACCATGCACCCATCTGGAGCAGGCCCATTCGATCGACGCGATGGTGATACATGATGCGAGCGAGCGCGCCGGCGCGGACGGGCGCGTAGTTCAGCAGGTTGCCTACGAAGTTCAGTCGCTGCATGTCCCAGAAGGTGAGCGGCCTCATGGGTTGAACGGTGATCCAGAACGCAGCTCCATTGATGAATGCGCTCAGCACCGTGCAGCCGAGCAAGGCCACGACGAGCAGCGGGTCCGCAGCAGTAACCCGGCTCCAATCGCCTTTCTCGATCGCTCCGCGGATGATCCACGCCAGAAGCGCGAGGCCGATGAGCCAGAACAGAAGTTGCAGCCACAGCTTGCCGGGCGTGAGCAGGCGCACCGGCTCTGCGGTTTGTTCTGCTGCGGCTTGTGCATCCTGCGAAGTCTTCACACCACCCAATCGGCATGCGCTCGCGTGGGGGATTAGGTAATAGAGCCGTTGGCGGTGTCAGTTGGCCGTTACCGGTTGTCAATCGCCGGTGCCTGTTGCCCAGTGCCTCATGCCTCACGCCGCCCGTTCTATACTCATTCGATGCGCAAGCCCGGCACTGATGAGAACAACGTGCAGATGTCCGATGTCCTCTGCGACTTCTGTCAGCGGGAGTGGACCGAAGACGAGCCGATGCTTGAAGGGCATCAGGGAAGCTGCATCTGCGGGAAGTGCCTGACGCTGGCATATCTTGATGTGGTCGTGAACAAGTCCGACACATCGCCTGATGATTTCAAATGCCCGATGTGTCTGGAATCGAACGCGGACCGCGCAGAGCTTGGCCGCGAGGGTGAACCGGGCTGGCGCAGCCCCGTGCGCGAGGAAGCAACGATCTGCCGGCGATGCATCAAGCTGGCCGCAGGCGCGCTGCACAAAGATAAGAACCACGACTGGCGCAAGCCGGAGTGATCGCGGACATTGCTCACGCTGCTCGTGCGCCGGCGTAGCGACGCTTTGAGACGCGCTTGAGCAACTGTGTCAGCTCGCGCACCTCAGCAGCGATCACATGGATTGGTCTGCGTCGCTGGATCATGTCTTCCACGATGGCGGCCTGCTCCGTGATGGGCATGAAACCGAACAGCCCGCCACTACCCTTGAGCTGGTGCACCGCGGACTCCAGAGCGCGGAGATCGCCTGTTGTGAGCTTCTCCTCAAGCTCGCGAACTCGCTCCGGTAGGCCCGTGATGAACGCGTCGAGATACGGCAGGATGACTTCTTCGGTAATCTCGCTGACAAGCTGATCCGGCTGGGGTGTCGATTCAGATTCCGCCTCGCCATCCATCTGCAATGCGCCGTTCAGATACAGCGCGACGGCGCGCAGCAGCGCGGCGCGGCTGAGCGGTTTGCTCAGGTAATCCGTGCACCCGGCGCGAAGGCATTTGTCTCGATCTTCGATCATCGCGTGCGCGGTGAGCGCGATGATCGGCGCGGTAATGCCATCGGCCCGCAGCTTGATGGTCGCGCTGTAGCCGTCCAGTTCGGGCATCTGGATGTCCATGATGATGAGGTCGAACGGGCGGCCCTGGCGCATGGCCGTGAGCGCCATCTTGCACGCCACGCGGCCGTTCTCGGCTTCTTCCACACGTGCGCCCGCTGTGCGCAGATAGAGCGAGAGAAGCTGACGATTGTCGTGTCCGTCTTCCACCAGCAGGATACTGCCGTTCAGAACGACGTTGTTTGCGCTCTCGTCGTTGCCGACATCAACGATGGTTTCGTTGCAATGCTCGATCATGCGGACGCCCTCAAGCGACCCGGTCGCCACGACGAGCGAGAACGTGCTGCCGAATCCCGGTTCGCTTTCCACAAGGATGGTCCCGCCAAGCATCTGCGCGAGTTTTCGGCTGATGGTGAGACCGAGTCCTGTGCCCCCGAACCGTCGCGACATGCTGCTGTCGGCTTGTGTGAAGGGCTTGAACAGTTGGTCCATCTGTTCGGGGGTGATTCCGATGCCGGTATCGATGACATCAAAGCGCAGGCCCGGCTCGCCTTCGTTGTCCTCTGCTGCGACCGTGCTGACGACGAGTTCCACGCCGCCGCGCTCCGTGAATTTCACCGCGTTCCCGATGAGGTTCGTCAGCACCTGACGCAATCGCGTGGGGTCGCTGAGAATGGTTTCGGGGACCAGGCCGTCCGTTCGCACATTCAGACTGATGCCCTTTTCTTCGGCGCGCACGCGCATGAGCGAAACAACGTCGGAGATGATCTGCCCCGGCGAACACCGCATGCTCTCGACGCGCATTTCATTCGCTTCGATCTTCGACAGATCGAGAATGTCGTTGATAATGGTCAGCAGATGATCCGCGTTGCGACGGATGATGTTTACGCGGCTCAGTCGTTCCGTGCTGGTGAGCGAGGTGTCGAGCAGCAGGTCGGCATAGCCGATGATCGCCATCATCGGCGTACGAATCTCGTGACTCATGTTCGCGAGAAACTCGCTCTTGGCGCGGTTCGCAGCTTCCGCAGCGGCTTTCGCTTTCGTCAACTCGGTTTCGATGCGCTTGCGGCGCGTGATGTCCGTCATCGTCGATCGACACGAGCGATAATTGCCATGCTCGTCGTAAATGGCGGTCGAGCTGAGAAGCACATGAAACGTGCTGCCGTCCTTTCGAACCATCTCAAACTCCAGATCATTTACCTCGCCTTTCTGCTTGAAGACCGGGTAGTTGACTCTGAACGTTTCACGACCCGCGTCGGTGAGCACCTGCGTAAAGTGCACTTTGCCCAAGACTTCCTCGTGCGCATAACCAAGCCACTTCAACTCTGTGTCGTTGATCTGGGTGATGTACCCGTCCGCATCAAGGGAGTGATAGCCGCACGGTGCGGCGTTATACAGGTCTTGAATGACCGCAGCGTTCCTAATCCGGGCTGTATCCGTCCGGCTGATCAGCCCGACCGTAAACCAGACGACCGCGACAAGGAGAATGATCGTGCCGAGTACCATGAGCGCGACGGTCATCTGTTCGCCGTAAAGTCCGGCACGCTCACCGGCAAGACACAGGCCGCCGGAAAGCAGAGGCAGCACGATGACGGCGGGGAGCATTCGTCTCGCCACCATGCCACCCGCATCACGGGCCATCAAACGGCGCATCGCACCCTGCGCGGGCCGCGAAGCCAGCGCTGCGAGCGACGCCAGCATGAGCAGCGCCGTGGTGTTGAGCGCCATGGGAATCATCTCGCCGACGCCGTAGAGCGCAGCCGCCGAGTAGGCGTAACCGATCACCGCCAGCATGGCAATGAGCGCGCATGCAAGCATGAGCACGTGCCCCACGCGTGCGGCCCGCTCGCGCCCGGTCGCGATGAGCGCGATGGCCGCGCCGAGCAATGTCATGCACAGCGCGGTATTCGGCGCCATGCGGTTGGGCAGCACGTCCTGCGCTGCGTACAGACGATTGCGAAAGAGAATCTGATCGATGTGAGGGTCCATGCCGGGAATGAACGACATGAGCTTAAGCAGGCCGATGACGCAGACCGCTGCGCCAACGAGGCCGCCGATCTGGATGACCCTGATGGACACATTACGTGAGCTGATGAGCAGCAGCGAGATGCCGACGAGGACGAAGCACACCGCCGTGGTGGGGTTCATCGCCACGTAGTTTGGTGAGACTCGCTTGAGCGGCTCGTTGCCGATCGCCCACCCCGCCAGCACCGAAGCGCCTGCGAGAAGGGTTGCCCACGCGCACAGCCTGACGAAGCGCGCCGTGTTCTTCGCGCCGACGATACCCGGCTGATCTTTGGTTGTCGGGAACGGCTCCCTGAGTGCAAACATGACACGCCCCTATCACCCGCTGACAACCACACGCGGACCGGGGCTGTTATCGGAGTGCAATGTGGACAACTTGGTTGAATCTTGTGAAAACCAAACAATTGCACGGCAGACCTGCACGATTGCACGGCTGGCCGCGAACCGACAGACTGCCATTTTCGTTTACACTTGGCGGCCCGAACGTCCGATCCCCTGTTTCGGGCGTGCGGGACGGTTTTCGCCCCCGCGAAGTTGGCCCCCGCTCTCGCTTTGTCTCAGGAGTCTTTCGTTATGCCCGCCACCACCAAGCGAGCGCTGATTACCGGAATCACCGGCCAGGACGGCAGCTACCTCACCGAGCTGCTGCTCAGCAAGGGTTATGAAGTGCACGGCGTCGTCCGTCGCTCGTCCAGCTTCAACACCGATCGCATCGACCACCTCTATCGCGACCCGCACGAAGCAGGCGCGAGAATGTTCCTTCACTACGGCGATCTGTGCGACGCCAACTGCCTGAGCACGATCCTTCAGAAAGTGAAGCCCTGCGAGGTGTACAACCTCGGCGCGCAAAGCCATGTGCGCGTCAGCTTCGATATGCCAATCTACACCTGCGACACCGTCGCCATCGGCACGATCAAACTGCTCGAAGCCATTCGCGACTATCAGCAGAGTTCGGGTGAGCAGGTGCGGTTCTATCAGGCATCCAGCTCTGAGATGTTCGGCAAGGTGCTCGAAGTGCCGCAGAAGGAGACGACCCCGTTCTACCCGCGATCGCCCTATGGCTGCGCCAAAGTCTTCGGCCACTGGGCTACAGTGAACTATCGCGAGAGTTATGACCTGCACGCATCGTGCGGCATTCTGTTCAATCACGAATCCCCGCGTCGAGGCGAAACGTTCGTAACGCGCAAGATCACCCGCGCGGTCGGGCGCATCAAGCTGGGCATGCAGAAGAAGCTGTACCTGGGCAATCTCGACGCCCAGCGCGACTGGGGCTACGCGGGCGACTTTGTTGAAGCCATGTGGCTCATGCTTCAGCAGGACACGCCGGATGACTACGTGGTGGCGACCGGAAAGATGATCTCTGTGCGCGCGTTCTGCGAGCTGGCATTCGGCCATGTCGGGCTGGACTACAACGACTTCGTCTCCATTGACCCCAAATACTTCCGACCGGCGGAAGTGGAGCAGTTGCTCGGCGACGCCAGCAAGGCGAAGCGCGTGCTGGGCTGGGAGCCGCGAACAACCGTCGAGGAGCTGGCGCAGATGATGGTCGATGCGGACCTTGAACTCGCCCGGCGGGAAAAAACGCTGCGCGACGCAGGCCATGAACTGCCCGCTTCGGTTGGGCACGATCAGTAAGCCACAGCATTCATCCCGCGCATATCATCTCCTCATTCGGAGATCACCATGATTCGCGCGTTGATTGTCGTTCCATGCACCGTGCTGACCGCGAGCGCCGCGATGATCTCGTGCGAGCAGCCGAAGCCTTCTACACAGGATGCTCCAACGATGACCCATCGTGCGGCAACACCTGCAGCGCTTAATTTCACAATGAACCGCATCGACGGTACACCCGTGCGCCTTGCGGATGAATACGCTGGGCAGGTCGTGCTCATCGTCAACGTCGCCAGCAAGTGCGGCCTGACGCCCCAGTATGCGCCGCTCCAGAAACTGCATGAACAGTACGGTCCGCGCGGGCTGGCGGTCCTCGGCTTCCCCGCCAATGAGTTCGGCAATCAGGAGCCGGGCACGAACGAAGAAATCGCAACGTTCTGCGAAACAAACTTCGGCGTGAGCTTTGATATGTTCTCCAAGATCGTCGTCAAGGGCGAAAACATCTCGCCGCTGTACGCTTTTCTGACATCGCCCGAAACAAACCCTGAGTTTGCGGGCGAAATCGCATGGAACTTCGAGAAGTTTCTCATCAGCCGCGATGGTCGCGTCATCAGTCGCTTCGGCCCGCGCATCGCGCCGGATTCACCCGAAGTCGTGAACGCCATCGAACGCGCGTTGGGTGAAGGTTGAAACCGCCCGCCGCTTACAGAACCACCGCGTCGGCTTCGATTTCGACCAGTGCGTCCGGCGCAACGAGGCGGCTGATTTCCACCATCGTCGTTGCGGGGCGGATACGACCAAAGAACTCCGCGTGCGCCTGGGCGATCTGCCGCCAGTGATCGATATTCGTCACGAAGATTCGCGTGCGAACGACGGCGTTCAGGTCCGCGCCGGCACGCTGGAGTGCGGCTTCGATTTTGCGGATTGCTGCGACGGTCTGCGCGTAGGGATCGCCCACATGCAGGATCGCGCCGGTTTCATCCGCTGCGATGGTGCCGGTCACGAAGACCATGTTGCCAACGCGCACGGCGCGCGAGTAGCCCACAATGGCTTCCCACGGCGTGCCAGTGTCGATGTTGTATCGTTCCGTCGGGGCGGCGCTCATGGGCGCGAACTCCTTGTGAGCGGGTTATTCCGCGGGGACAAGCACTTCCTTGCCGTTGATCTCGCGCCAGATGTACATGCCGGTCGCGCCTTGTGCTTCGTCGCGTCGCATCGGTTCCGGCGCGCTCGCCATGCTTGATTGATCGTTGTAATGCTTCTGAATCCACGCGAGGCGGCCAGATGCATAAAGCGACGTGAAGCGGTCCACCGCTTCCGGGCAATACCACGCACCGGCGTGCATGTGCAGCTCCGCCAAGGCGCGCGAGGTTGCAGATTGATCGGTTTGCGCGCGATACGGCCGCACGGAAGTCATCGCATCGAAGGTGTCGATCACCGCGAACATTCTCGCTGCAACGGGAATCTCATCGCCCTTCAATCCGTCGGGATAGCCTGATCCGTCAATACGCTCGTGATGCGAGCGAACGACATCGAGCGCGAGTTGATCGTCTTCACCCATGCGCAGCAGGCGCGCATGACCGTTGACAGTGTGCTGCTGCATCACCGCGCGCTCGTCGTCGGTGAGCGGGCCGGGCTTGGTGAGAATCTCGCGGGGAACATCGATCTTGCCCACGTCATGAAGAGCCGCAGCACGCATCACGCGCTGCACGACGGGAATTTCCATATCCATGGATTCCGCAAGGGCCTGTGCGTAGAGGGCGACCCGCCACGTGTGAGCCGCCGTGCTGGCGTCCTTCACCTCGACAAGCCGCAGCAGTTTGAAAAGGCCTTCATCGAGCACGCGAGCACCTCTTGCTGCGCTGCAATCGCAGCGGCACGCCAGCATGACATGGTACGGCTCTCCGCGGCCAGAATAAACCCACAATCTTTTCCGCGTTCTCTGCGAAGCGAGTGATCGTATGGGGTGATTGGGGTGATATCAGGGGCCAATACCGTGGCCATGGCGCGCCGCGATGACTGCAGCAGTGAAGCCGCCTTCAATCGCGCCTTCGTCGTTGATGTATACCCAGTCCGCCAGTTCTTCGATGGAGAAGCTCACCAGATCGCCTTCGCGCGCCTTGCACGCCAGCGGCATAATCGGGTCGCTGGCCAGAATGCCCTCCACACGGAACGGCGACCAGTGCAGCGGCAGCACCCATACATATTCAACAGACGGCTCCGCTTCATCATCCGCTTCGCTCGATTCGTTCGGCGCGGCCCACTTGACCGCCCATCGCATGCGTGCGGATTCAGGCGATGCCTGCCAGCGCGTGCGAGCTTCGTCCGCTGTCTCCCGCGCCTGCGCCATCGCAGCGAGCATCGCCGGGTCGTCGCGCTCAATCAAGTGCGCCCGAACCTCGCCTAGATCGTTGCTGGCAACGGTTGGAGAGGCCGATGCTGCGGGTGGCTGAAGCCCATCACGCAGCGCGGCATCTTCACAACCCGCACAGGCGACTGCCAACGCAATCGCAACGATCCCTCGTTTGTAGACATTGCCGCTCGCCATGGCGCTTATCTTATAAGCTGGCATTGTTGCGTTCATCAAATTCTTTCCAGATGCGCTCCGCTTCGCGGACAATATCCGGCGGCAACGTGTTGCTGGGCAGGTTAATAGAGGAGCTTGCACGAACGTCGCTGCCACGTTCGACGTGCTCTTCTTCAATCTGAAGCGAGTCATCCGCCTCCATCAGCAGCCGTTCGATTTCTGCTTCATCGTCCACGCCAAAGGCGTCAAGCCACTGCTCAACCTGCGCTTCGGTCAGTGCGCTCGCGGGCTTGCGCGGCGCGTTGGCGGGACCTTCTGCTCCGCCGAGCGCATCTTCCGCAAGTTGGCGGAGGAATGTTTCGGATTCCAGCACGCGACATCGCCGCCGCTTTGCTTCGCGCTGCACGAAGTGGTCCGCTGAGATGACTACAAGCTGGCGGGGCGTGGTGGAAGCGCGAATGAGTGCCGCGATGAGGTCGTCCGCTTCGCGGCCCGGCCCCGCGTAATGCACCGCGATCAGCCCCACACGCGCCGGCGGCGCATCGGGCGGCAACGCACTGCCGCGCCCACGTACAGGCAACGCAGGCGCCACGCTTGCGGTTCCTGTTGGACGACATGTTCCGGGGGCGCGGCCGTCGCAGATGAGTTCAACGCGAGAGTGGCCATAGCGGCTTTGTCGAATCAGTTCGATCAAACCGCGCGTGTCGATGCCCGCCAGGTCCGGCGGCAGCACGCCGGTTACGTGCAGCACGTTGTAGGTATCGACAATAAGAATCATGTTCGCGCACGCCCCGTGCCAGGTGGGTGATGATGCTGAGCATGATAGCGCGTGATGCACGCAGCGCGAACGAAGAAAAAACCCGGCTGTCGCCGGGTTGAATCCTTCTCATACAAAGCGAGCCTCACTCTGATTTCGCAGCATCGCCGGTCTTCGGCGCTTCGGCGGGCGTTGCTTCTTCACCTTCCACGGCTGGTGCGCTGTCATCCGAAGCCGGTGCTGCACTTTCGGTTGAGTTGGCCGGTGCGCTCTCTGTTGCGCTGCCGCGCGGAGCGCCTTGTCGATTGCCCGGCCCCCCCTGCCCGCCGACGCCACGCTGTCGCGGCGCACCTGCTTCGGGGCCTTGAGCCGGGCCGCGTTGCATGTCCTGCACGGGGCCGCCCGCGCCGTTTCCGTTCGGCATCGGCTGTGCTGCACCGCCGTTGGCCGCTTCGCCTTCCTCGCGAACGACCTCACTTGAAGTTGGACGGCGCGTGAGTACCTGCTCGCCCTCTTCGAGACCTTCGCGAATCTCCACATAAAGTTCTGATGAGCGGCCGATGCGAACGGTGCGGGCCTGATAGCCCCCGCGCACGGGCACATAGACGAACGCTCTGCGACCCTCGCGGAAGACCGCCTGCACCGGCACATGCAGCGCGTTCTCGACACGATCGACGTAGATTTCAGCGCGGCATCGCATGGACGGGCGCAAGCCGACTTCGTTGCCGCCGTCGATCAGAATGCGCACAGTGTAATCGCGCCGATTGGGATCGCGCCATCCGCCGGACTCCGCCAGCACGCCGACATTCAGAACCTCGCCGGTGAGCGTAACGTTCGGCATGGCGTCGGAGACGATGCGGGCACGCTGCCCGGGGCGAATGAGGCCGCTGAGCGCTTCATTGATTTTGACCGCCGCGACCATGCGCGAGGTGTCGGGCAGGATCATGACGAGTTCATTGCGAGAGAGATCGGTGCCGACCTGAGGCGGGTCGCCCATGCCGCCCATGCCGCGCCGACCGCCGCCCGATTCCAGACTCGACGCATACACGACGAGGCCGTCGGTTGGGGCGCGAACCGTGCAGAACTCAAGCTGCGTTTGCAGATCGCGCAGGCGCTCCTGTCGGCTGATGAGCTGGTAGCGACGACTGTCGAGGTCGGCTTTGGCGGTGTTCAGTTCCGCTTCATGCCGCTGCTGCACGCGCTCAAGCTCCGCGCGGGCCTGCTCCAGGTCCGATCGCTTCTGTTTTTCCTGCTGCTGGTAGGTGTATTGCTCATACACCTCGATATCGACGGTGGCCTGATCGAAGCGGGCCTTGGCCTCGATCATGGCGATCTCATCGCGCTTGAGTTCGTCGCCGCTGATGAACTCACGCTCATGCAGGCGAATGGAGTTGTGATACCGCTCTCGAAGCCGCTCGTAGTTAATCTCCGCCGTCTCAAGCGAGGTACGAAGCTGCTGCCGACGCGAAACCACCTCGCCCTCTTGCCACGCCAGCAGCGCGAGCGTCGCGAGATCGACTTGCAGTTCAGCCCGTTCCCGCTCAGATTTGGCTGAACTCTCGCGGATGGCAAGCGTTGCTTCTGAAGCGATGAGTTGGCTTTCCGCGGTCTTCACCGCGTCTTCTGCATCTTTAATCCGGTTACGGAGTTCCTCGTCATTCAGGCGCATGAGCAGGTCGCCCGCGCGGACGGTTTTGCCTTCCGCAACGATCTCGCTGATCGTCGCACGCGACTCAAGGCGATTGCGCACCTCGACCTGATGCATTGCAACCAGTTCGCCAGAGCTGGGCACGGTCACATCAAACTCGCCACGGACCACGGTGAAGAGTTCCGTCTGGTCGCGGCGATCGCCGGAGCTGCCGCCCCGCACCAGAAGCACGCCCACCGCCGCGGCAAGCACAAGCAGCACCGCACCCAAGATAATGGGCGTGCTCAAACCAGTGCGCCGACGGGGTAAGGCGGCGAAAACAGCGTTATTCAATCGATTCGTCATGCTCATGCGTATCCAGCGTTCCCTGCGCCATGTACCGGCGCGACAGGCCGACGTTGCCGCCAGCAACTCTCTTCCATTCTGTTCAACCGATTTTCCCGGCAGATTCTTGCATCTTCGGCTACTCCAGGCGCATCTTTTCAGTTTGTTCCGCGCTCAGACGGCCCAAACAGCGATTCCCGCCCCGCTGCGAGACCCAATCCCCCACAGAACATCGCCCCAAAACGGCTGCGATCCCAGAGCCTCGCCTACGGCTGGGGTTCCGGCACGATTTCCGGGGCCAGTTCCTCAGCAAGCTCAGCGGGCAGCTCCGGCGAGACCTGCCGCGGGGCGGGTGGCACTTCTGCCGTGAAGGGGTTGAGGGTCATGCCGCTCAACGGCAGGATGCGCCCATCCGGCCCGACGCGAAGCTGGCCGCTGTTGAGCAGGTATCGCAGGATGGCGATCTGCAGGTCTCGTCTCGCGCTGTCGCGCTGATCGCGTGCTCGCAGCAGACGATCAACGGCTTCGGAACGATCGCGTGCGGTGGCGCGGTCTGGCGCTTCAAGAATCGCTTCCTGGCCACGCTCTGCGACGCGCACGTTTTCTTCCTGAATCTGCAAACTGAACATCGCCTGTTGAATGTCGCGCACGGCGCTGCGTGTTTCGATGGCAAGTGAATCGCGGAACCGTTCGTATTCACGAATCGCGCGTTCGAGGCGAATCTGTGCCTGCCGCACGCCGATGCGCTCGGTTTCACGGTCCAAAGGCAGGCCGAACGTTACACCGCCTTCAAATGACGCATCACCAGGGCTGAAGTCTGCGCCGCCGCGCGTTCGCCGGGGATCGGTCGGCACACCGACGGAGCCGCTGAGGTGCAGGTCCGGCAGGAGCAGGTTCTCGGAAACCGCCACGCCTCGCCGGGCGTCATCCACCTGATCGCGCCGCGTCTGGAGATCAAGCCGATATGACAACGCGCGATCGACGGCTTCGCTCAATGAAACATCCGGCACGGGCAGGCCGGGGTCGGAGCGCACAATGACCAGATCAACGTCATCGCTCATGCCGATGCGCAGCTTGAAACGATCGACCGCCAGCCGATACGCCTCGCGCTGCCTGCTGAGGCTGTCACGTGCAAACAGCGTGTCCTGCCGGGCGCGGGCGAGATCAATCGGCGAGTCGCGGCCGTCTTCCACGAACGCCTCGGATCGCTGCTCCAGCCAGACGAAGCTTTCCACCTGTCGAAGCGCGTTTTCGATGGACTGCGCCCGCACGACGAGATCGAGAAACTCGCGGGTGATGTCGA
The DNA here is from genome assembly GCA_035443885.1 of Phycisphaerales bacterium. Lineage (GTDB taxonomy): Bacteria > Planctomycetota > Phycisphaerae > Phycisphaerales > SM1A02 > DAOMNO01. Next base: position 143,769 of record DAOMNO010000008.1, on the reverse strand, counting down.
ACAGAAACTCCCTGCGGAACTGCTCGAAACTGCGGGAAGCGTAGATCAGCTCCCGCTCCGCCTGCACGCGCGACGCCCGCGCCACATCTCCCGCGCCGCGCAGCAGCGGGATGTTCGCGCTCAGGAGCAGGTCCGCGGACTGTGTTGTGGGAGCCGAAACACGCGAATGCAGATCGTCCACCGCGCGGGCGAGCGCGCGGGCGGAGATATCGCCGCCGTATGGCAACCGCTGCGTAACGCGAAACTCGTTGACGAGCCTGAGCGAGGTATCGAAGAAGCCATCGTCGCCACGCCCATCCACGCGCACGCTGGTCTCGTTGAAGAATCGCGGCCCCCACAGATGCCGCTCAATCAGCAGCCGAAGGGCCGCCAGCACATACTCTTCTTCCGCGAAGCGAAACTCGCGGCTGTGGCGCGAGGCGTACAGCAACGCTTGCGCAAGGTCTATGCGAACGACCTCGCGGCTGCCCGCCTCATCGTCCAATCGGTTCAAGCGATCGTTGAGTTGCTGCGCTTCCAATCGCGCCTTGAACTCCAGCTCCGCAGCGGTCGGGTTCACGGTGTCGAGCCGCTCAGCGAAGATGCGGCCTCGATCCGCACCGACGCGGGCGGGTTCAAAGTCCTTCGCAATCTGTGGAGCCGGCGCATCGCCGCCCAGTTTCGCGCTTGCGCCTTCCATCATTCGGTCCACGCGGCGGTCCACGTCGCTCAGACCGGCCGTGCAGCCCGCAGCGCACAAGGCAAGCCCCAGCAGCAACGCAAGCGAAGCGGCGCAGCGCGGGAGCAGGATCGATTCTTGGTGGCGATTCACGGGCGGAACGGGTTGCTGAGCGGATGAACGAAAACACATGATGCCGACCCACATCCCCGCCCCTGCACCCCATCACCCCGCTTCCCCTTCGACATCCCCCCGACATCCCCCGGCCCGGCTGGCCCGCACAAAGGCGGGTCGGCCATGCTACCGAACATTTCGGCATCTGTTGCAGTATGACCCCATCTTTCGCCCCGAAACTTGCATCCTAGGCCCACCTCCGGCCCCCTCAGCACGCTCCGCCGTTTGAAATGCTCACGAAAGTCACCACAATGGCGAAAGTGAAGGATCACTTACATGCCGAGCGTAACCTATAACGGGCAGAGTTTTTCCATCGATGGGCGGCGGCTGTGGGTGCTTGGCGCTTCCATCCAGTATGCCCGTATTCCACGGGCATTGTGGGCCGCCCGAATCGCGGACGCCAAGCAGGCGGGTTTCAACACCATCGAAACGGCGTGCCCGTGGTGCATCCACGAACCCCGCAGGGACCGATTCGACTTTGAAGGCCAGAACGACGTTCGTGAGTTCATTACGCTCTGCGGCAAGGCTGGCATGCGCGTCGTACTTCGCCCCGGCCCATTCATCGGTGCCGGATTCGACGGCGGCGGCTTGCCCTCATGGATCACCCAGTCTGCTGCCATGCCCGTCCGCGAGGCGAACGAAGAGTTCCTCGAACGGGTCAACATCTACTTCCGCCGCCTGCTTGCCAAGCTCGAAGACCTGCAAGCAACGCACAATTCCCAAACATGGCCCGCAGGCGGCCCGATCCTGCTCGTGCAAAGCGAGCACGCCTGGCTTTGTGCCAGCGAGCAACAGGCGGACCGGTATCTCGGCGAAATCACACGCGTCATCCGCGAAAGCGGCTTCAACGTGCCGGTCATCAACGCCAACGACCTCTGGCAGGAGTCGCCCGGCACCATCGACACGTGGCGCGGCCGGGACGACCTGCTCGCGCACCTGCGCCAGCTTCGCACCGTTCAGCCGGACGCGCCACGACTGCTTAGCGCATTGGATGCAGCAGAGCCGGGCATCTGGGGCGACACCACGCCCACCGGCAAACAAGCGGATGACCCGCTCGGGCTGATGTTCTCAATCGCGCAGTGCCTGGCTGCGGGGGCACAGCCGGTGGTTTCGCCGTTCGCGGCGGGCACGAACTTCGGCTTCCTCGGCGGTCGGCATCCCGGCGGGATGGACCTTTTCATGACGACCGCTGCCGCGGCCGGGCCGCCGCTGGGTGAAGCGGGTCATCGTGGCCCGGCGTATCGTGGCATGAAGCGCATCGTCTCCTTTGCATCGCATTTCGATCACGTCTTCGCAGAGCTGGACGCGGACTATCACCCGATTGTTGAAGATGTCTTTGCAACAGACGGCAACAATGGATCGCGAGGTCGAGCCACAGGCAACGGCGCGGTATCCATCGTTCCACTGCGCGGCTCGCAGGGGCAGATTGTCTTCATCTTCGCGGAGCAGGCTGGTCGCGAGCTTTCACTGCTGCTGGAAGACGGCGTGCGCATGCCGGTTTCACTGGGCGATCAGCGCGTCGGCTGGTACGTGCTGGATGTGGACCTCAAGGGCGCGGGGCGGCTCGACTATTCCAATCTTTCACCTTACGCGATTGTTGATCGCACGATGCTCGTCCTGCACGGGCCGGAGAAATCGCCTGCGTACCTCTCCATCAATGCGGCACCGGTGAACACGAAGGTGCCGAGCGGCAGCAAGCCGACAGTCATCGACCACAAGGGCGTTACCCTCGTCATCTGCAGTCGCGAGCAGATTGACCAGACGTATCACGATCAGACAACGGTGTATGTGGGCTGCGCGGGGCTGGACAGCGCGGGGCTGCCCATCCTTGCGCCCGGCGCGAGCGAAGTGTGGGCTGTAACGCGCGATGCGACACTGCGCAAACTGACGGCTGCTGAACTCTCGCCTGAATCGCCTTCAGGCGGCTCACGCAACCGCGCGCCAAAGCCCGGCCCGTGGCTCGTCGCTCCGTGTGCGGAACACGCTTCGGGCGAATCGCCGCGCTACGCCACGCTCGACGGGCCAGAGACGTTGGCAACCTGCGGCGCACCAGTTGGCTACGGCTGGTATCGCGTTCGCTTCAAAAGCAGCGCTGCGAAGAAAGCACTCTGCCACTTGCCGCACGCCGCGGACCGCGTGCATCTGTTCATGGAAGGGAAGCTGGCGCACCTGTTCGGTGTTGGGCCTGGCGCGACGCCATCGCCGTTCGATCTCAAACTTGCGAAGGGCGACCTGTCGCTCGTCGCCCTCGTCGATAACCTCGGCCGCTTTGCAGATGGCAACGATCTTGTCGAGCCAAAGGGACTGTATGGCCACGTGTATGAGGTCAAAGCTCTACGTGCTGCGAAGCCAAAGCCGGTGAAGGCGAAGGCGGTCGATCCGTTCTCGCTTCGCGCGTACATCGTCGGTCTTGCACAGGGGCAGCTCAGCGACGTTGAACAGGTGCAATGGAAGTTCACCCATTCGCGCAAAACGCCGATTCTCATCGACGTGCGCGGCGCAAACGCAAGCGGAACCTTCGTGCTGAACGACGTGCCGATCGCGTACTACGCGGGCGCTTCCGCTGGATGCCATATGCGGCTGGCGCTCGACGGCAAGACGAAAGGGAGCGCGCTCAAGCGTGGCGCAAACGTGTTGCGCTTTGCGCCGGACCCGCGACAGGATGCCGCTGCGGAACAGATCAGTCGTGCGACAACGCTGTATGAATGCCTGGAGTCATTGACGGAGAGCGCATCGTGGGCGTTCGCGAAGTGGGAGCCGCCCATGACTCGCGCGTACCGAGAGCCGGGCGCCGCACGTTCTCTGCGGGGCTTGCCGTGCTGGTGGCGCACGACGTTCCCGGCGACGCAAGCCACCATCCAGCCGCTCTGGCTGGAAACAAAGGGCTTGAGCAAGGGGCAGGTCTTCCTGAACGGATACAACCTGGGGCGGTATTTCTCAGCGACGGCGACGGGTAAAGCTGTCGGCCCACAGACCCGCCTCTTCGTGCCCGGCGCGTACCTGAACGCAGAGGGCGAAAACGAGTTGCTCATCTTCGATGAGCACGGCTGCGACCCGTCGCGGTGCAAGTTCATCGCCAGCGAGACGGGTGATCTAGATTAGAACCTTTTCAAGGCGGCGAACGCGATGATGGTGGATCGGTTTGTGAAACTGGAGAGTTTTGGGGCGCGGGGCAGTTGTCGTATGAGGATCGATTCGCGAGAAAGTGCACACACTTTCGGCTCTCTGGCGGGTTTCATTGGCCTTTCTTTGTTTCCGCCGTACATTATGTGGACGTGAAACTCTTCGACTCTGGAACCTGGCAGGCGGATTTGACCCAGCTTCTCGATGAGCACCACCTTGTGGCGCTCTCGGATGAGCCAGAGCGTCGTGCGCGCTTCAATACGTCCTTCTGCGAATATCTGCGCGGTTTGAGCGACACACAGGTCATCGGCATCAATGGCGTCAACGCGACGGATCTTGCTGGCTTCGCCAATGAACTCTCCCGCAGGCTGCGCGTGTACGACGACCTCACCGTCAAGCCGACCATGGACGGCGTAATCGAAGCGCTGCGCAACTGGCCCGGCGGCGTGCGTCATCGCTACTTCGTGTGGCGGGATTCGCACGTCATGCTCGATGCCAACCGCACACTGTTCAGCAGGCTGGTGAACGCGATGTGCGCCGTCGCGGCAGAGCATGAGCATCTCAACCCCACGCCGCTCGTTATTCAGCGCACCGTGCTCATCGGCGGGTCGCCGCTCGGCGTCTATGCAGACGACAAAGAAGGTCAGTTCCACCGCTGGCTCTGCGAAGAGGGGGATGCCTTCTGGGAAGTCTCAAGCTGCGTCGATCGCCCCAAGGTGCTCATCTATCGCCTCGACCGCTGAACCCCCGCCACCCGGTCTGCGGCCACCCCGACCCATCCAATGCGGTTTTGACGTTTGGACGTTTCCCCGTTCCACTACGGTGAATGCCCAGTCGTCATGAGGACTTCGACAATCTGCGCATCTTTGAGCATCCGCTCATCAGGATGAAGCTGACCCGCGCGCGGGATCGCACCACCCCGTCGCTGGAGTTCCGCAGGCTGTTGAACGAAATCGCGGGGTTGATGACCTACGAAATCAGCCGTCGCTTCAAGACCAAGACCGTCTCTGTCACGACGCCTTTGGAGCAGACGGAAGGCGCCGCGCTGGCCAGGCCTGTTACGCTCGTGCCCATCCTTCGCGCGGGCATCGGTATGACGGACGGCATTCTCGCACTCATGCCCGAAGCGCGTGTTGGGCACATCGGCATCTATCGCGATGAAAAATCGCTCCTGCCCGTCGCGTATTACGCCAAGTTCCCGCCCGACATCAGTGCTGGGCCAGTGCTGCTGATCGACCCGATGCTTGCAACGGGCGGCTCGGCGTGCCACGCCGCTACCGTGCTCAAGGAGCGCGGCTGCGCGGATATCAGCCTGATCTGCCTCGTCAGTGCGCCGGAAGGCGTGCGCAAGATGCTTGCCCTGCACCCCGATGTAACGGTGTACACCGCCAGCCTCGACCGCCAGCTCAACGAACGCGGCTTCATCCTGCCCGGGCTGGGAGATGCGGGCGACCGAATCTTCGGCACGCAGTAACAACGCGCACGGCGCGATTCGCTCACTGCACGATGCGCGACCAAGTGGTTCCTTCGGGGCCGTCCTTGATCGCAATGCCCATCGCGAGCAGATCGTTCCGTGCGCGGTCCGCAGCAGCCCAGTCCTTCGCGGCTCGCGCTGCATTCCTCGCAGCGATCTTCGCTTCAATCTCCGCCTTCATCGCGTCATCCCCGCACGCGCCGCCCTCGCGCTGCAGGTCAAGCACGCCTAGTACGCTGTTCATCGCATCCAGCGCAGCAAGGTCTTCGGCGTAGGTTGAGGTTGCGCCGGCAGCATCAACCGGCGGCGAAGTGATGCTGTACGCGCCCGCGGCTTCGTTCAGTGCGCCGATCGCGCCCGCGACGTTGACATCCGCGCTCAGTGCTGCGGTGAACGCTGCGAGACCGTCCGCCAGGGGCGAAGCTCCCGCGCGACGGACGTTCTGATGCGCCACAAGCCAGTCGCGCAATCGCGACCAGCGGTCGATCATCCGCTGCGAATCCTGCAAGCCTTGAAACGTGAAGTTCGCGTTCGAACGGTAGTGCGTCTTGATGAGTTCGAGGCGCATGGCAGCAGGTGAAGCGCCGCGCCCCAGAAGATCGCGCACCGTGAAGAAGTTGCCCTTGCTCTTGGACATCTTCTCGCCTTCCACGATGAGGAATCGCGTGTGGAACCACCGCCTTGCGAAGAACTCGCGGCCGGTGGCGCAGCAGGATTGCGCGATCTCGCATTCGTGATGGGGGAAGATGTTGTCCTCGCCGCCGGAGTGCAGGTCGATCTCTTCGCCAAGCAGTTCCTTCGCCATGACGGAACATTCCAGATGCCAGCCGGGGTAGCCTTCACCCCACGGGCTTGGCCAGCGCATCAGGTGTGAAGGATCGGGCTTCCACAGCATGAAGTCCGCCGGGTGGCGCTTGATGGCTTGTGTGGCTTCGCTCACGCGGCCGCCCTCGCCGGAGCGGATGGTGTCCGGCGTGTTGCCCGACAGCCTGCCGTATTCCGGGTACGACTGCACGTCGAAATACACCACGCCGTCGGAACCGACATACGCATGGTTCCGGGCGATGAGTGTTTCGATAAGGCGGATCATCTGTGGCACGAACTGCGTGGGGCGGGGCATCAGCTCCGGCTTCGACTGGACCTCGAATGCGATCTTCAGCCCCAGCGTTCGCGCATCCTCAAGGAATGCATCTGCATAGAAGTTCGCGATGGCGTAGGGATCGCGCGGGTCGATGTCGGTCGCTTCGGGGGGCAGCTTGCCGGACTTCTTCGCTTCCGCCAATCGCTTGGCTGCGACCTGCATCTTGTCCTCGCCACCGCCGTCCGCCACGTCGTCATCGGTCATGTGGCCGACATCGGTGATGTTCATCACGTGGCGCACGGTATAGCCGAGCAACTCCAGCGTGCGGCGGAGCACGTCCGCATTGAGGAATGAGCGGAAGTTGCCGATGTGCGCGTAGTCGTACACCGTCGGCCCGCAGGAGTAGAACGTAACGGACTTGCCTGCGGGGTCGATGGGCGTGAACGTCTCTTCGCGGTTGGTGAGCGTGTTGTAGAGCCGAAGCGACATGGCACAAAGTATAAAGGATGCTTTCACGGCGGTTTCCGGGGTTGATGAATCGGCCAGGTTCTGTACGCTGGGTCGTGTCGCAGCGAGCCCCGCTGCACAACGTGCAGGAGTTCCGCAGATGCGCAAGCTGACCGGACCCATGCTGGCTGTTGCGATCGCCCTTGGCGTGTTCATGGGCGTGGGATCATTCACCTTCCATTACGGCAACGGCACGTCGTATTTCAGCCAGGACCCTTCATCCTGCGTGAACTGCCACATCATGCGGCCGCAGTACGACTCGTGGCATAAGAGCAGCCACGCACACGTGGCGACGTGCGTCGATTGCCACATGCCGACGGATTTTCCGCACAACCTGATTGCCAAGGCGGACAACGGCTGGAATCACTCATGGGCGTTCACGTTTCAGGATTTCCACGAGCCGATCCAGATCAAGCCGCGCAACAGCAGGATTCTGGAGAACAACTGCCTGCGCTGCCATGACGGTCTTGTGCAGGGCATCGCGGCTCATCACAACATCAACCCACAGGACGCGATGTCCTGCATTCACTGCCACGCGGGCGTCGGCCACGGCCCGGTGCGATAGAGGCCCCGCCGGCTGACTTCTGGCGCGGCCCACACCCGCTGCTTCATCACTCGAGGACTCTCGCCATGACAAACCTCACCACTTCCACGCCCGGTCGCAGGTCTGCTGCTGCGTTTGTCGCTGCGATTCTCGTTACCGCGGTGCTGACGTTCATCGTGGCGGCGCTGCTGGTCAATATCTTTCAGCGGAAGCAGGAAGAGCGTGTGCCGTTCGTTCGCGTGGTGGATGTGAACGAGGACACCATCGACCCCGCACTCTGGGGCGCGAACTGGCCCATCCAATACGACAGCTATCGCAGAACGGTGGATTACGAACAGACGCGCTACGGCGGGAGTGATGCCATCCCCACGCAGAAGCTCGACACGCACCCGTGGCTGCGCTCCATGTTCTCCGGTTATGCGTTCTCGCTCGACTACCGCGAAGCGCGAGGCCACGCCTACATGCTCTCCGATCAGGATCACACGGAGCGCGTGCATCAACGATCACAACCCGGCGCGTGCCTGCATTGCCACTCGTCCGTGCTGCCCGCGTACCGACATGCGGGCAATGGCGACATCATGGAGGGCTTCCGCATCGTCAATGCGATGTCGTGGAACGAGGCTCGTCACATGACCGATGCACACGGCCACATGCTCGTCGATCATCCCGTCAGTTGCGTCGATTGCCACGACCCGCAGACGATGAACCTGCGCATCACGCGGCCAGCATTCGAGATCGGCATCGCGGCGTACAAGGCTTCTTTGGGCGTGCAGAATTACGATGTGAATCGCGACGCCACCCGCCAGGAGATGCGTTCCTACGTGTGTGCGCAATGCCATGTGGAATACTACTTCGCGCCGCCGAACACACAGCTCACCTATCCGTGGTCGAAGGGTCTGAAGGTCGAAGAGATTGAGGCGTACTACGACGAAATCGGCTTCACGGACTGGACGCATGGCATCACCGGCGCGCCCGTGCTCAAGGCGCAGCACCCTGAGTTCGAGTTGTGGAGCCAGGGCACACACGCCCGCGCAGGCGTCTCCTGCGCGGATTGCCACATGCCGTATCGGCGCGTCGGCGCGATGAAGGTTTCCGACCACCACGTGCGCAGCCCGCTGCTGAACGTGGCAGCGTCATGCCAGACGTGCCACCGCGTGCCGGAAGCGGAGCTGCTGGCCCGCGCGCACACCATTCAGGACCGCACAGTCGCGCTCATCGAGCGCGCCTCGGAAGCGTTGATGGAGATGATGGGCGAAATCACGGCGGCCCGTGCTGCTGGCGCGACGGACACCCAACTGCGCGATGCGCTGCAGTTTCACCGCAAGGCGCAGTGGCGGCTTGATTTTGTCTTCTCGGAAAACTCGCACGGCTTCCACGCGCCGCAGGAATCGGCGCGAATACTCGCTGAAGCCATCGACTACGCCCGCCAAGGCGCGCTGGCAGCGAAGATCGCTTCGCTCGATCCTGCTGGCCCGCCGCGCGAAACGAAGAAGCAGCCTATTGAAGGTGTAACGCCTGCGGACGAAGCCCCGCCGGGCCGATACGACCGCTATTGATGCTCGCGCAGCAGAGTTTGGAGTGATTCGTCTTGCGAGATTGCACTTAAGGCCAACTCTCGCCTACGCTGACGCGATATGTCGCCAACGGATCAGGCCGCTCTTAATGCAGCGTTCACCAGCGTGCCCGTCCTCATCACGGGCGGGGCAGGTTTTATCGGGTCGCACCTTGCGCATCGGCTCGTAGAGCTTGGCGCAGACGTTCGCGTGCTGGACGATCTCTCTGGCGGGTTTCGCGAGAACGTGCCCCCCGGTGCGGAACTGCGGGCCGCATCCATTCTGGACGACGATGCGCTGCGCGAGATGATTCGCGGCTGCGCGTATGTGTTTCATGAGGCCGCAATGGTCTCTGTGCCGGAGAGCGTGGAAAAGCCCGAGGAATGCTTGCGGGTCAACATCGAAGGTACGCAGCGTATTCTGCTTGCGGCACGCGATGCGGGCGTGAAGCGGGTCGTCTTTGCAGCATCCGCGGCGGCATATGGCGAGAAGCCGCGGCTCCCCAGCAGTGAATCACATGCGCCGGACTGCTGCTCACCCTATGCTGCCAGCAAGGTGGCGGGCGAAACACTGCTCCGCGCGTTCGCGAACTGCTTTGGCCTGTCCACCATCAGCCTGAGGTATTTCAACATCTTCGGACCGAGGCAGAACCCGGATTCGCCCTATGCAGCCGTAATTTCCGCCTTCACGCGCATGCTCACCCAGAAGCGGCAGCCCACGCTCTTCGGCGACGGCACCCAGACGCGCGACTTCACCTACATCGACAACGTGGTGCATGCCAACCTGCTCGCCGCTGCAAGCTCGAAGCCGCTTGCGGGCGAAGTCGTCAACATCGGCACGGGGCGGCGAATCAGTCTGCTGGAAGTGCTCAAGGTGATGGGAAAACTGCTCGATTTTGAGGTGAAGCCGAGCTTCGGCCCGCCCCGGCCCGGCGATGTGCCGCATTCACAGTCTGATATCTCCCGCGCACGGGAGCTGCTGGGTTATGAGCCGATCGTGAGCTTTGAGGAAGGCATGAAACGAACGCTGGCCGCGGCGAGTGCGTAGAGCTGTTTCAGCCGTGGTTTCGTCTCTGTGATACATAACCATGTCCGATCGCGCGACTGAAACTCGAATCTTCCAGCGGTGCGACACAACGGCACGCGCGCCGTATTCGCGCGATGAATACATCCGCCGCTTCGCATGGGAATGGGTGCAGCGCACGTTCATTCGACTCAGTTATCGCAAAGCGCATCGCTGGCGCAACTTCTGGGCGCGGCGGTTCGGCGCGACCATCGGCATGGGTTCCGGCTTCAAGTCATCCACCAAGATCACCCATCCGTGGCTGTTTTCCATGGGCGACCACAGCATGATTTCCGAGGGGGTTACGATCTACAACCTGGGGCCGATCACCATCGGCGATCACTCCGTCATTTCGCAGGATGCGTATCTGTGCGCGGGAACGCACGACTACACGAAGCCGAATCTGCCGCTCATTCGGCCCACCATCACCGTGGGCAGCGGCGTGTGGATTTGTGCCGGTGCGTTCATCGGGCCGGGCGTTACCATCGGCGATAACGCGCTCATCGGCGCGCGCGCGGTGGTGATGAAGGATGTGCCGCCCGGCGTCATCGTCGCGGGCAATCCCGCGAAGATCATCCGTGAGCGGCCCATGCCGACCGATTCATGAACGGCTCAATCACCCTGCATGAAGTTACACTCGGCGAACTTCGCGCGGGAGAACCCACTCGCCCGTGGCGCGACCCGCACGGCTTCAGTCGAATGCGCGAAGCCAAACGCGCCATCTGGCTCAGTTGTCCGCTCGGTCGCGATGATCGGGCCGTTGTGCGCGTCCTCGCTGTTGCGGATGACGAGATCGTCGGCAAGGAAGAAATGCTGCCCGGCGAGCTGATTGCGGATGGTGAGCCGATCCAAACCGACTGGGGTTCCGGCATGTTCGTGCCCGAAACCCATCGCGGGCGCGGCATCGGGCGAATGCTCGCCCAGCATCGCATGGCACTCCGCGAAGTCTGTTGCTCGTGCGGTGTGTCGAGCATGTTGTTTCCCATCTACCGCAAGCTCGGCTGGCACGATCTCAGCATGAAGCGATTCATCATGCTCCGCAGCGCGAAGCCTGTTGCAAGGCGATTTTGTGGCGATGGAGCGCTCGCTTCCGTCGCGACAACTGCTGGCGATCTCGCGCTTGCTGCACACGGCGGCCTGCTTGCAGTGTGGATGAAGCTCAAGACGAGCGGCTTGATGATCGAACGACTTGATGCTGCGCCCCACGAGTGGGATGCGCATTTTCAAACCCAACAGCCCGGCGTGCGGTGCCATCGCTCCGCTGCGTGGCTGAACTGGCTGCTCACGCATCGACTGACTGACGACCCACGCGCCGCGGCGGACCTGTGGGTGATTCGCGATGCTCGTGGCGAACAGCTTGGCTACGTACTCACGAAGACGCGATACCACGGCATCGCGTCGCATCGTGGATTTCGCGATGTGCTGCTCGGCTCATTGCAGGACTGGATGATCTTCCAGCCGGAGCGGTTGTCGTTTCATGCCATGTTGCTGCTGGCGGCGCGGATGCTGTCGCGAAGCGGAGTTGACGCGGTTGAAGTGTGCTTGCCGCCGGATGCGGATAACGAGCGACTGCGTGCGATGGGGTTCATGCGCGTCGGATCGCAACACACGGTTTTTTCCGCCACGCCCGGCAGCCGCCTTGCATTACCGGCGCTGAGCCGCCCCGCATCCTGGTTTATCCGCCCCGGTGATGGCGACAACTTCTTCACATGACCGCCGCGGCGAACGCCCCCGACGATGCGATCCACTCAGAGTCATTGGGGGACAAGGGTTTAGAAATATAATAAATGATTGATATGATGCCCTAGGCTCCTTGCGAGGCCGCACGTGCGTGTATGATGCGACCTCGCTGGTGGGCTGGGGCGAATGGGGGAAATGGGGGGATTGCTTGCGTCAACCGGGGCGTGGGCGTTCAGAAAGTCATCGTTGCGTAGGGGATGAATCATGCCGACTCAGTTTCACCTCAATGTGTCCGTATGCTCACTTCACCGTCGCGTTCACACGGTCGCGCTCATCATCGCTGCGGCTGTGGGGCTTGCCAGTGCGGCGCATGGTGCGCCTGATCCTCGCATTTACATCTGGGGCGTGTCGTCAGCGGCCCAGCAGAGCTATTACAAAGCGCTTGGCGCTTCCGAGGATGTATATGTTCTCGGCCAAGGCGTCTTCAATGGTGCGGACACGCTTCAGTTCAATCGAGTCGCCGTACAGAACTGGGTGCAGGCCAACGTGCCGCTGACGTTCGACGGTCCGGTTGTGGTCAACTGGGAAGGCAAGTGGGGCTGCATCATGTTTGTCGGGCCGTGCGGAACGTGCTGGTGCAGCGGCGTGCAGGTAACCGAAGCGGTCTTCCAGGCAGCGCTCGCTGAGGGCGTTGCGCTCATTGAACTTGTTCGTGAACTGCGGCCACTCGCGCAGGTCGGCTACTACAACATTCCTCAGCGGTGGAGCGGAAGCACCGAAGCGTGGCAGAACCGCGCGACGTGGACCGCACCGATATCCGCAGCGAGTACGGGGTTTTACCCCAGCTTGTACGATTCGTATCGCAATCCCGAACAAGGCGCGGAATATTGGGACCTCGCAGCAGCCATGAACGCGGTGATGCTCTATCTTGAGCTTGCCAACGAGCACGGCGATTCGCTGGTCTATCCGTTCATCTCACATCGATACCGGCATTCGAGTTACCTCGGCTGTCTGACGTATGAAAGTGAGTTCTACAACCACATCTTCGCGGTCATGAACGCGACGTGGGGCAAGGCGAAAGCCGCGGGTGTCGTCTGGCCCGTGGGACCACTGAACGGCGGTTATGAGGAGTCGCTTGAATGCCCCACGCAACCCGCCGGCCTGTGGCCGCCCAGCGCACATGGTCTTGCGGCGTGGTCGCCCTGCTTCTGGCAGGAGATTCTCGCGGAAGAGATGCCGGTCTTTCAGAATCACGCGAATCCGATATATCCCCATGATTACATTCCATGGGCGGTCTATCGCGACTGGCTTCGACTTCGACGTTTGACGATTGTGTCGAACATTGTGTACGAGACAAACTTGCCGCTGCCAGTATGGATCGTCATTCCCGCCGGCGGTCACCATGCGAATCCAGATCACCCGCCTCAGCCGGATACGCACAGCGGCGCGGTTGCGGGGCGCGCGATGATGAGCTGGGATGAACTTGTCGAGCAGGGGGAAAACACGCTGCGCTCTCTGCCGCTCGCAGCACACCTGTTGCGGCACCATCTGCTCGGCTCCGCGCTCGATGCATCGGTCATGCCCGACGCGCCGCCGATGGCTACATTAGAATGAATCAAGCCGGGCACCTGCATGCCTAGCCAAATGGCGCGATGCGGCACATGTCATGACCTCAGCCGCTCTTATCTCTGTTTATCAATATGTTTTTACTGTGGCTTACGTCGGAAAATTGATGGACAAGGTCCACCGCTGTCTCTCTATCATGCGGTTGGATAATGAGAGTCATTCTGAACGCGGACGATTTCGGCTTTGATGCGGACACGGTGCGCGCCACCATCGAGTGTTTTGAGCAGGGCGGCCTGACGAGCGCGACGATCATGGCGAACATGGACGCCACGGCGGAAGCCCTCGCATATGCGAAGGAGAACCCGCAATTCAGCTTTGGGGCGCATCTCACCTTCAGCAGCGACGGGCCGGAGCGGCCAGTGCTGCCGCCTTCTTCTATCCCCGGCCTTGTTGACGAGACCGGCCGATTTCTCGACCCAGTGCAGGTTCGCACACGCGCGCTGCGCAATGTGCTGCCTGTCGATGAAATCGCCCGTGAAATGGAAGCGCAGCTCGGGGTGCTTGTCGATCACGGCATCGCGCTTTCACATGTTGACTCTCACGGCCACCTTCATAAGTTCAAACCGTTTCGAGCTGCGATGGCAATTATATTGCCCAAGTTCGGCATTACGCGCGTGCGCAATGTGCAGAACATCTATCTTCGCGCACCATTACGCAGCCCGACGTACTGGCTCAGCGGCTTCTGGCGGCGGCGGATCATGAGTCTCTTCGCCACCACGCCACACTTCTTCATGCCCACCAGCGCGGGCGACAAGAAATGGATTCGGCCTCTCTTGCAGCGAACATTCGACGGCGCCCTCGAAGTCGGCGTGCATCCCGGTTATGCCGAGCCGTGGCGCGATCAGGAGCGTGCTGCGTGTATCCGCTTCGGCGCGGCCGCCCGTGATGCAGGCTGGAAGGCCGTCTGCTGGAACCGCGTGAAGGTGGCGTCTCCGCGATAGACTTTGTCGCGTGATGATGGAATCACAGAATCCGAACGCCACGCCAGGCGCGCCGCCGGAGTTCCCTCGCGATGCGGTCGCTGCGGACCTTGCGCCCACCCTCAAACTCCTGCTAGCGGGAAAGACGCTGACTGCGGAACAGACGGCGGAAGCTTTCGAAGCCATGATGACCGGCAAGGTGCATCACGGCGAGATGGGCGCGCTGCTCGCACTGCTGGCAACGCGCACGCCGACTTCTGATGAAATCCTCGGCGCAGCGCGCGTCATGCGGGCGCATGTCGATCGTGTGCGTTCATCATGCCCGCCTGATGAGCTTGTCGATACCGCGGGCACAGGCGGCGCACCGAAGACGTTCAATGTTTCCACCGCGGCAGCGATTGTCGCAGCGGCAGCGGGCGCGAAGGTCGCCAAGCACGGCAACCGCTCACGAACCGGCCGAGGCAGCGCGGAAACACTTCGCCAGCTTGGCGTCAATGTCGATGCAGGCCGCGACACACAGACGCGATGCCTGGACGCCGTCGGCGTGTGCTTCTGTTTTGCCATTCACCATCACCCCGCAACGAAGCACGTCATGCCCGTGCGCCTCGCGCTTGGCTTCCCAACGATTTTCAACTTGCTCGGCCCGCTCACGAATCCGGCAGGTGCACGAAGGCAGTTGATGGGCGTGTATGACGCGCGGTTTCTAAAACCGATCGCAGAGGCGCTGGCGTCACTCGGTGCGCTTCGCGCGATGGTTGTGCACAGTGAAGATGGATTGGATGAAATTTCCATCGCCGCGCCGACACACATCATGTATGTCGATCATGGCGCCGTGCGAGAGGAAACGATTGCGCCTGAAGATGTCGGGCTTTCACGCGCGTCCCTCGATGCTGTTACTGCGCGCGATCTTGAACACGCGGCGGTGATGATCCGCGATGTGCTGGAAGGCCGCGACGATGGCCCCGCGCTCGCGATGACCCTGCTCAACGCGGCGGCCACGCTGCTGGTGGCGGGTCGGGCGGCGTCATGGCGCGAAAGCGTGGAACGAGCGCGCGAGGTGATTGACTCCGGCGCAGCGGCGCAAACACTTGAACAGCTCGCAGCGTGTTCACAACAGGAACGCTGACCTCTACCGCCCCACGAGCACGCGCGCGCGGCGGAGCAGCAGATGATCCTGCACGGGGCCGTGCGCGCCTTCGGTCAGTTCGATCGTCAGCTCGCGGCCGTTGAGCGGGATGTTGATCTCAAACTCCGGCCGATTGCCAGTGAGCCGCCCCCGCCAGACTTCGCGGCCGTCGTTGCGGATCACCAGTTCATAATCGCCCCACTGTCGTGAGGATGCGGGCAAGAGCGCGGTTGCAGCAAAACGGCTTGCACCTTCGGGCAGCGCATAGCGTGCGAGCAGTGGGCCGCGAAACTCAATGGGCGAGAGGCCGAGCACCGCCAAGGGTTCGGTAGCTGCCGGTACGGGAATGGTGTAGCGCGTTTCTGGCCCCTCAACCTGTGGTGGGGGCAATGACGCCAACGATGCCAGACGCGAGCTATCGAAAAGGATGCCTGCGACATCGCTCACGGCGACACGCGCCGAAGATGACGCGGACGCGCGGCGCGTAACATCGAACCGTACAAGACCGTCATCCGCAACGATGATCCGCTGCGCGTCGATAATTGAGCCATCGAACAACCACACGCGCCCGCCGGTGTGCTGCCGCACGGCGCGGGCGGAAGACACCATTGCGGCGGAAGCGACACGCGCGAGCGGAATGCGCACTTCACGGGCGGGCGCGCCTTCGGTTTCCATTTCGATTGAAACGGGATCATTCAGCGAGAGGATGAACCCGGTCAGGACATCGCCGTTGGTCAACAGCAGGGCATCCGCTTCACGTGCCGCTGCGCCGGGCGACAGCGGGGGCAGGCCAAACCCTCGCTTGAAGATGACGGATTCGATTTCATCCAATGGCAATCGCACGGCGCCGATGAGTGGATGATCCCATTCCAGCACATCCGAATTGCCTGCAATATTGATCGCGGGCTGGCCGGTGAACCGTTGGCCGTCGATCAGGTGCACGACCGCGCTGGTCGAAGCGCGCAAGCGTGACACGGGCGAAAGCAGCGCAAGTGAGTCTTCATATGCAAGCGATTCTGGACGGCTGGAGCCTTCTGAAAGCACATGCACGCCCTGGGCATCAATCGCGAGCAGTCTCACGCTGCGAATATCAAGGTCGCTGCTGATGAGCAGAAGCTCATCTGCGCCGGCGGCCAGCACGCACGCGCTCGCAACGATCGCGCTGAGCGCAAGATTCTGAAGGCGTATCGCAAAGGGGCGTGGGGTCATGCGTTATTTCTGGAAGATCGGCAGGTATCGCTTGGGCATCTGCAGCACGATGAGGCTCATCGCGGTGCCATACGCGCCGCCTGCGTGAGGGTCGAGCCAACTGCCGCCCGAAGTTTGGCGCACGAGCAGTTCATCGCGAATGGCGGGCCACCAGACTTCCCATCGCCCGCCTCCTGCAAGGTACATGGCCTGCACGGCGTAATAGTGGCCGTAGAAATAGTGCGCCTGGCTGGGGTTGGTCGCGCCGGGGAGCGATTCACGCATGAGGTAGTCGAGGCCCCGATCAATGGCGTCACCCTCGTGAATTCCCGCGTAGTAGAGCGTGGCGACCGCCGCTGCAGTGCGAGGCCACGCACTGCCGCCTGTTTGAAGCATGTATTTGAAGCCGCCGTCGGGATTCTGACAGGCAAGCACGTATTCCACCGCGCGATCAATGGTCTGCTTCGGCACCTTGATGCCTGCATTGCGTGCGGAGCGCAGCGCCATGATCTGCGCGATGGTTACGGAGACATCCGCATCGAAGGGAATCGGGTTATATCGCCAGCCGCCCTCTTCGTTCTGCGTGCCGACGATGAGATCGACGGCTTTGACGAGCGCATCGCGAACGCGCCGATCCTGCGGATTCATGCCGTAGATTTCGCCGAGAAAAAGCGCCGCAAACCCGTGGCCGTACATCGGACCATGTGATGTTTCTGCTGCGAGCAGGCCACTTTCATGCGCGTGGGCCAGCACGAACTCAAGGGCTTTGGCGACTTCTTCGCCATACTCGCCGCGCCCGGGCAGGTGGCCGTCGGACATGTACGCCAGCGCGCAGAGTGCGGTGATGCCGACATTGCGGCCATATCGGCCTCTACCGAACGAGCCGTCGGAGTTCTGCTGCGAGCGGAGATACTGAAAGCCACGCTCCACGGCTTCGTGCACCGCGGGTGTCATCTCTTCGGCCAGCGGATTATTCTCCGCGCTGGTTTCAAGCCGCTCCAAAGGCTCTGCGTCGTCCGCATTCTGCGCCTTGGCAACGCCGGGCGAGGAGAGCGCACACAGCACAAACGCGGCGAGTGAGGCGAGGAGAGATGCCCGAACACGGCGATGCATGAATCAATCCTCCGCCAATCGACGGTAATACTCGCGCGTCAACTGTTCATACAAGCTGGAGAATCGTTCGCGCCTGCCCTGCAAGAGCATGTCGCGCACGCGCTCCGGCAGCGAACCCCACTCCGAACGCGACTCTTCAAACACGGTGTTGATGTCGCCCTCCTGCATGGGTGGCGGGTCGCCTTCCTGCGGCTGGCCGCCTCGCTCGTCGCCCTGCTGCTGTTGCTGCCTGCGGCCTGGCGCCTGCTGCGGCTGGCGTTGCTGCTGCTGTTGCTGCGCGCTGGATGAGCCGGATTGAGACCGACTTTGCTGCCGCCTTGCCTGATTGATGAGCTGATCGAGCTTGGCGAGCACATCTTCCTGAATGCGCTGCGTGCCGAGACCGGGGTCAAGCGATGACGCCAATCGCTCCGCGCTCAGTTCCATCTGGCTGACAGCTTCTGCCAGCGCGTTGTTGATCTCTTCCTGTGTCAGCCGCCTTCGCAGTTCCTGCTCCGCAGCCCGCCTTGCGGATTCTTCCGCGCTGCGGCCGGCCTCCTTCTCTTCTTCTTCAAGGCCAAGTAGTTCATCCAGTGCGCTGGGCGGCGTTTCGCGCGGCGGTTCCTTTTTGGTGTCGTCCGCGAGCGCGCTGCTGCCCACAAGCATCGCAGCAACAACTGTTGTCGCGAGGGCGGTGTGGCGCGTGAGGTTTCGTCGTGTGTACTGCATAGCGCGTACTTCCTATTGAGGCGCTCTCCGCTGCAATCGCTCGAGCATCTGCCTGCCGAGGTCCAGCAAATCGCGCTGCTGCGCGCCAAGGTCGCGAAGTCGCTCTGTGCGGTCCGCAGCGTCAAGGTCGCGGCGCTCATCCAAGCTCCGTGTTTGATTATAGACCTCTTCCTGAAGGCCCCGCAGCAGGCGCAGCTCCGCCACTGGCGGAATCAGCGGCGTTTCCTGTCCTTCCTGATCGCCCTCGCCCTCTTCATCCTGCCGACCCTCATCAAACTCTTCAGGTGGCGTTGCCGCTTCTTCCAGCGCTTCAATCAACCTGCCGATGGTCTGCGCGATAAGCTGCTGCCGATCGGTTACCGCGACACCGACATCGCCATCCACAAGGCGAAGCGTGGCGAACTCCGACCATTCGTTCATTCTTCGATGAGCGTGACGAAACACCGCTGCTTCCATCAGCTCTGTCGTGTTACGTTCGATTTCTTCGAGTGCGGTGCGGATTTCATCCTGATTCGTGCTGTAACGCCGAGCTTCCATAAGCTGCCGCCGATCAAGCGGCGCGCCCGCAGCGGGGCCTGCTGCGTGGAGTTCGAGCGTCTGCTCGCGCAGCATCACCTGTCGCTCCGCCAGCACGCGGTAGGAAGCGATCAGCTCCTCACGGCGGCGGCGGACTTCATCTTCCCTCGCCTGCTGCTGCAACTCTTCCGCCAGTGCGCGGGCTTCTCGCAACAGCTCAAGCGAACGTTCCTCAGCCCGTTCCGCGGCAGGCACATCAATCGGCTCGGCGCGCAGCGCAACGGCTGCTGCACCCTGGGCGTCGGCAGCGCGATCTAGCGAGCGCGCGATACGCCTTGACTGCTGCCCCGCAGCGCGCGCTTCGCCCGCCACGGCCTGCGTATTCTGGTTCAGGCGAATCATCGAACGGTCGCGACCGGTGAAATCACCGTCTTCCACAGCGCGGGCGAGCGCGACGATTTCGTTCTCCTGCACGAAGATCAGACGATCGATGGACTCGATCAGGCTGGCCAACTGCCGCAGCAATTGCTCGGCGCGGGCCTGTTGCGTTTCCTGCATTTCCTGCAACATGCGCTGCATGGTCTGGGCCGCTTGCTGCTGGCCCTGCTGGGCGGCGCGAAGCTGGTTCTGCGCGGCTCGCTCCGCTGCGTTCTGCATGTCGCGGTCAAGCTCGCGCTGCTCGCCCGTGCGCGCTGCGTTGCGCATGCCGGATGCAGCGCGCTGATCGACGTTCTCCATCGACTGCGCCCGCTCACGCAGATTATCAATCAACTGGCGCGCCTCATCGCGCAGCTCGCGCTGGCGGCGGGCGATGCGGTCGAGTTCCGTCAGGTCTTCACGGGAAAGATCGCTGAGCGACTGGCCAACAGTTCGATCTGCCAACTGCGCCGTGGCCTCTGCCAATCGCGATTGCTCTTCCATCAGTCCTTCAAGGCGGCGGGTAACGACCCATGTGTCCTCATCACGATCAAGCAACTCGATGAGGTCAGCCAGTTCATCACGAACTTCCTGCTGCGCTTCGGCGATATCCTGCTGCGCCGCTTCGCGTTCTGCTTCATTCTCGCTTCGCGATGCGGGCGAGCCGATGGCTTCTGTTGCGCGGTTGGCGGCGCGGCCAGCAAAATCCAGGAGATCGCGCGACTGCTGCAAGAGTGATTCAAGCTGGCGATCGTCAAGCCGATTACGCTCCATCTGCTGTGCGAGTTCTTCAACCGCTTCGCGCTGCGCCGCGATCCTCTCAGTAAGCTGCGCCTGGGCGCGCTCCACCCCCGGCTGCACGCCGTCCTCGCTAATGCTCTCTTGCAGCTCCGCCTGCAAGGTTTCCATGCGAATGGCGTTCTGGCGCACAACACCGAGCTGGCGGCGCATCTGGGTGGCGAACTCCAGCTCGCCGATGATGCGCAGCCGCCTTGATGCGGAGTAAGAAGGCCCACGCGCTTCACCCTCCTGCTCGAAGTTGTCCGTGGCGACTGCAACAACATGCAGCACATCGCCCTCTGCGAGCTTCATGGGAAGCTGCGGCAGCGAAAGACTTGTTTCCAGCCGCGCAAGTGGGGAATCAATCGTCTCCGCCCCGCCGTAATGCCAGAGCGGCTGGTGCTCCATGTCGGGCACGCGCGGGTCGCCGGCCCTTTGCAGCCGCGCTTCCACTGCGAGGCTCGACACCGCAACGTCATCCTGCGCTTCCGCAGCAAGAGGCACAATCGCGCTCGCCAACACAGCCTCATCAGCCTGTGGCTTCATCAGTGTTACGGACGGCGGAGCATCACTTGCTGCTTCAATGCGATACACGATCGGCTCGGTGTTTCGCAGGCCATGCTCATCCATGAGGTCAAGTGTGAGCGCGCGCGTCTGATCCAGCGTCCAGCGCAGCGACCACCGCCTGCCATCCTGTGGATCGACCGCGAATCGCGGCAGATCGCCTTCATGCCAGCCGAGCGTGCGACGAAGCCACGCCTCGTGCGCCGCTTCCGGCGCAACGGGCAGCGCTTTGTTGAAGGTGAAATGAAGTTCGACATCCGAACCGACGAGCGACGCCGTTTCCGTTACAGCGCGCGAATCCAAACCCGGACCGAGTTCCATATCGCGCGTCGGCACGCGAGCCGCCGCATACTCCGGCGGAGCGATGGAGACCGACGCGCGACGAACAGCGGGCGGCGGCACAATCGTGATGGACTCGATCTCTGTCTCGTCATCCTGTGTGGTGAAATACAGCTCGATGCCATCCGCACTGGAGTCGATCAGTCGCTCGTGTACGCGGCCGGCATGTGCGGCCTGCTGGGTGAGTAGCGCCTGTTGCCAGGGACCGAACGCGCCCGCTGTGCGCAACCTGTAATGCGCCATGACCCGCTGCGATGCATCGCCTCGTGTTACACGCGCCCGCAGCGGCAAGGCCTGCCCGCGGGGATGAACGCCGCCAGGCGAGACAACTTCGTTCATCAGTGATTCCACGCCTGTGCGAGCGGGCCACTTTGTTGCGCTGTACGGCAGCAAAAGACGGGTGAAGCCGGTTTGGGCGGACGCGGGACTGATGAAGATGAACGCCCCACAGATGGTGGCTGCAACGAAGAACGCCGTGAGATCACGCAGTGTGCGGCGGGGGTCGATGATGCTGCGCATCGCGCTGCCGCTGCTCGCCAGTCGCGACTCTGTTTCGCGCACGCTGTGTGCTGCGAGCGCGTTCGTCTGGTCCACCCCCGCTGCTGCAAACTCGACGCTCGACGCCAGGCGGCCCGCAACCGCAGGGAACACCCGCTCCACACGCAGCGCAAGTTGTGTGAGCGAGGGCCTGAACCGGGCGGCGCTCCACACGCGCGTATGGAACGTATAAAGGAGCGCGGCGGAACCGAGGATCAGCGTAACGAGCCGAAACGCGCTGGGCAGGCGGAGCAGATAGTCCAGCGCGATGAGCGCGAGCATGATGCCGATCGCCCACGCCAGCACGACGCTTGCGCGTTGCAGCACCAGCATGGCTCTGCTGCGCCTGCGAATCTGCTCAAGCTGGTCGATCACGTGATTCATACTTGACACACTGTATGGCGGGTCCGCTCACACCAGACGCAACACCTTCCTGCCAATCCATTCGGCTGTGAGGGCAAGGAGGATCAAGAGAAAAAACAGGGGCGTATCCCAGATGCGTTCTGTCAGGGGGTTGGATGTCCGAATGGAGCGGTTCGGCAAGCTGCGGAGGGCATCCAGATCGTCTGGATCAAGCACCTTGCCGCCCGTTATGTCCGCGAGTTCAGCGAGCAGCGCGTGGTCGGTTTCCGGCCTGCGCATTTCGTCATCCGGCGCATACACCTCAATGGTCGCTTCCGCACCTGAATCCATGATGGCCGCGTCCGCAAGGCGCACGCGATACGAACCTGGGATATCAGGAAGATACGTCGCTGCGAAACGTTCTTCGGCTCCGCCGTCGCGCACAAGTTCGATCTCTGCGGTTGTTTCACCGCGCTCGTTTTCGAGAATCGCTACAACGCTGGCGCGACGATCTTCCGTCAAGCGCGCATCAAGCAGGCGCAGCTCCAGGCGAATCGGCTGGCTCACCTGCGCGCGGCGCGGACTGACTTCCAGAATCGCCTGCTGGCCTGACGCCTCAAGGCTCTCTCTGCCCAGCATGCGCATCATCTGCACCCAGAACTGTTCCGGCAGTTGCTCGCCCCTGCCGTAGCGCCATCGCCAGATTTCATCCGTGGCGACAAAGATTGTCTGCCCCGCGCCGTAGCGCATCAGTGTTACAAGCGGAAGGCGCGAGCCATCGAATCGCTCGGTTGTTTCCGCGAGCACCTCAGCGGTCGGCTTGAGGCGTGAAGGCTCCACGCGCACAGCCCATTGCAATCGCGACCAGCCGTAGCTGGGGTCGGTCAGTTCTTCGGGCCAGCCCACGCCGCCGGGCGTTGTGAGCTGCAGCACGCCCAGACGTTCTGCGAGTTCGGTGGGCTGCATGAGGACGGGGCGGCCGATGGCCTGCGCGCCGCGCGAGCTGCCGCTGCGCATGGGGAGCAGATCCGCCAGCACGGTGCCCGCGTAGCTGCTGGGCGTATCGCGCTCGCCTGCAATCCACAGCAACCCCGCGCCGCGCTCCGCAACATGATCGCGAATCATCTCAAGCTGTGAAGGCGTGAAGAACGAGGCGGGCACGTCGCCAAGCACGATGACATCGAACTCGGCAAACTCCTCAGGCGAGCGCGGCAGGCGCGTGATCGGCTGGTTGCCTTCCTGCGCGAAGTCGCGATCCGCGGAAATGAGCATCACTGAGCTTTCAATCGACCGCTCGCGCACCATCAGGTTCTTCACATAGCGATATTCCCAGCGCGGATAACCCTCGACAAACAAGACGCGCAACGGACGATCAATCAACTCGATCGCGAAGCGATGCACCGTGTGTTCGGGGACAAGCGCGGGCCGCTCGGTGTCGATCTCAATGCGCCAGTTCGCGCGGCCGGCAAGGCGCGGCTCCGCGGTGAGCGTTACCGCTTCGCGCTGCTCACCCGCTGCGATCTCCACACGGTCCAGCTCTTCGCCAGCCATCTCATCAACGAGTCGAATCGTCGCGCGGCCCCCCGCCGCTGCGTCACCCAGTGAATCAAGCTGCACAGACACCGGAACTTTGTCGCGAACAAACGCGCGGCGGGGCGCATCAACGCGACGAATCGCCAGCTCTGAGAGCGGATCAGAAGAACCCAGCGGCACCACATACACAGGCACCGCGTCCGCCTGCAGGCGGCGAAGCAGCGATCGGGTGGGTGGGTCGCTTGTGCGGCCATCAGAGAAAACGACCACGCCGGACAATGGCCGACCTGCGGCGCGCTGCAACGCCTGTTCAATCGCAGTATTGATGTTGGTGCGCGGTCCGTCGGCAGGACCAAGTTCAGGAATGGCCGCGGCTTCTGTTTCCGCGCCGGGCAGCGAAAACGCGCCCATGTGAAAGCCGAGCCACACAAGCTGCCGCTGTTCGCTCAGCTCTGCGAGAACGGGTGTGTGCCGATCGAGAATGCTGCGCAGCTGCTCATCGCGCGTCATTCGCACCGGCTGCGTAACCGCCGCGCCGTCGGGAATCTGCATGGATGCGCTGCGATCCACGAGCGCGAGCACCCAATCCTGCTCGACGCTTTCGCGCGGCATTTCAAGCATCGGGCCTGCAATAACCGTGATCACGAGCAGAAGAATCGCGCATCGCACGCCCGCGAGCGTGATACGGCCCGCGCGCTTGCCCACCAGCCTGCTGTAGCTCCACGCTGCGAAGACGCCCGCGCTGACGATGAGCAATGCCCACGCCCATGCAGGCCACGGATTCTCCCACGCCAGGCGCACGTTCTCCGCGTCTGCGGGGATCGTTTCGATATTCAACAGCCAGCGCAGGAGCGGCGTGTTCATGCCTGGCCTCCCGCCGCTGCAACTGGCCGCGACGACGCGGCGACAAGACTGACTTCAGCCGTCTCGGATGAATAACTGAACCGCCGCGCGAGGATGGTTTCAATCGCCAGCAGCGCGAGCACGATCATTAAAAGGATCGCGGCGAGGGGCGACGATGTGGGCGTGGACTTCAAACCCGCTGCGGCTTCACCCGGCGAGAACATGGACCACGGGCCGGACGCGCCAAGCCACGCCGCCACTGCTGCGGGGAGTTGTGTTTCGGTTCGGCCTGCTTCGGGGTCGATATTGACCGCGAATGTGCCAAGCGCGTTCGAGCCGCCATCGCGCAGCTCATACAAACCAGCGCGTGAGAGTGGCTGAATGGGACGCGCGCCGCCGCGCCGCCCGTCGAGCGGCACGCGTTGCCCGGCGGGATCAACGATCTCTGTCGCAGCGCGGCCGCCCGCATAACCCGCGATGACGGGCTGATCGCCCGCGATGATGCGCTGTGAAGCGTGAATGAGGCTCAGGCCCTGGCGAACGAGTTCGTGCATCAGCGGCACCATCAGCGGCTTGCTGGGCAGGCTTGTCCAACTGAGTTCGAGCGCGGGGGTGAAGAGCGCGACCATGCCGCGCGCATCCGGCGGCGCACCAATGAGCAGCGCGGGCGAGCCGTCCGCCAGTCGCAGCGCCGCGGCAGAACCAGATTGTTCCGCAACATCAACCGCGAGCGACCGCATGACGACGACCGAGCGCGACAGCTCATCAATATCCGTTGAAATCAAGCGCAGCAGCTCTGAGGCAGGTTGTTCATCGGCAAGGAACATGCCTTCCGTGTGGTCAACCGCTTCCAATGCGACGCGCCACGGCAGCTCGAGTTCCGCCGTGAAGCGCTCGGTCCACTGGTGCACATTGAGATCGCCCGGAGGAGTCACGATGAGCAGGCCGCCAGCATCCACAAACTCGCGCAGCACGCGCCAACCCGCTTCATTGAGCAGGTCTGGCCGCGCTGCGACCACGACATCTGCAGTGCGAACATCCGCATGACTGAGTGCGGCTGGTTCGACTTCGACGAGCTGCATCGGGCCGCCTTCGCGCGGCTCGAGTGCGCGGCGAATCCATTGCCCGGCGCGGAAGCGGTCGATTGTGGACTCGAAGCCGAACGCGCGGCGCTCCAGCATCGCTACCCGAATCTGTCTGCGCAGGCTCAGCACGGCATGTCGCGCGTTGTCTGCGTTGAGGGAGTCATCATCCAATCGCGCGGTGATCGAGAGTTCCTGATCGTTCATCGCCGCGATGGAGAGCAGCACATCTACTGACGCCTGTGATTGGCCCGGCTCCCAGCGAACCAGTCGAGGCTCGACTTCGGGCAGGGCGGGACCGATGGACCCCGGCGCATCAACAATGACGCGCACGCGCGAGACATCCGCAGCGAGTTCATCGCCGTGCCGGGTCAGTCGCACGGTGATTTGCCCTGAACCATCCGCTGCACCAGGCACGACAACACTGCGCACAGGCTCAATGGCGACGATCTGCACATTGCCAACCGGCGCGGCTGCGGGTTGTTCGTGAAGAAGCGTTACGCGCGAACCGAGATCGCGCAAGACCGTGGGCAATGGTGAATCGAGCGGTGCGGAGCCAGCGCGAAACTCGCTGAGCAGATAGACGAAGGTGTGGTCGCGATCGTCCACAGTTTGATCCAGCGCCTGGCGGAGCGCGATCAGCGCGCCTGCAATATCCGCAGGGGCATCCGCCGGCGCGAGGGATTGAAGAAGCGATAACACGGAAGCGTGATCGGTTGAAGGCGGCGAGAGCAGCGCGTGCGCGGGCCGCGCAAGGGTGATGACGCCGACGCGATCGCCGGGGTCGAGCGCGCTGATGATTTCTCGCGCGTGGATGATATGGGCCTGCAACGCTGCCGCGCGATCCGGCGCGAGACCGGACGCCATGCTGTTGTCGATGACGAGATAGACCGCGCGGTTGCCGCCCCGCGCGAGCAGGCCTGCCTGTGAAAGAATCGGGCGGGCAAGCGCTGCGCCGAGCAGTAGCACAATGAGACATCGCGTAGCGAGCAGAAGAATCTGCTGCAGTTGCAGGCGTCGCTTGTGCTTGCGGATCGCTTCCAGAAGGAATCGCATCGCGGCCCATTCGATCGGCTTGCGACGTTGCCTGCTGAGCAGGTGGATGAGGATGGGGATGGCCATCGCTGCGGCGCCGGCAGCAGCAAGCCACGCGGTTACAAACGTCATGCGCGCGCCCCCCAAACCCCCGCAAACTGCTGAATCTCTGACGCCTTGAAATCCATGCTGTGCCGCAAACGGATGCCTGACTCTCTTTGGGCGCTTGAACGGTTATCAGTATTTTTCACGCGAACTTCCCCCCTTTCACCTGCGCGTTGCGCTTGGCGAGGAGATACGCCAGTGCGGGGCCGACGGATTCGTGCGTATCGAGGCGCAGGTAATCGAAGCCGAAGTTCATCGCAGCGCGAGAGACGGCGTCCATGTGTCGCTGCAGCGCCTCAAGGTAGCCCTGCCGAATGGCGCGCGGGTCGATGCGCACGCGGCCTTCGTTCTCCAGGCCGACAAACGGCGCAGGCTGCGAGAAGTCGAACCGCATTTCCTGCCGATCAAGCGTGTGCAGCAGGATGACATCATGTCTTCGATGCCGGAAACGCGCGAGGCACTGGCGGATGATCTCCGCATCCTCAAAGAGGTCGGAGATGATGACAAAGAGTGCGCGGTTCGTGATCTTGCTCAGAGCCTGCTCGGTTACTTTGACGAAGTTTGTGGGTGCGTCCACTGGTTCGCCGCTGAGGCTAGTAACAATCGTCTTCCACTGGCTTCGCGCGCTGCTGCGCCTGATCTGCGTTTTGAGTTCATCCGCGAAGACGGCGACGCCGACGCGGTCCTGCTGTTGCAGGCAGAGGTAGGCGATGGCTGCTGCAAGCGCGGTGGCGTGGTCGAACTTGGTCCAGCGGTTCACCTGTTTGCTGGCCGTGGTCCCGCCCCAGTCTTTCTTGATCGCCAGCGTGCCGAATCGCATCGAAGCGGATGCGTCAACAAGGATGACGACATCAAGGTTTGTCTCCTGCTGGTACTGCTTGAGATACAGTTTGTCGGACCTGCCGAAGACTTTCCAGTCGAGATGCTTGAGGTCATCGCCGACGACATACTGCCGATGCTGCGCGAACTCGACGGCCATACCTTGATACGGCGAGCGGTGCATGCCGCTCATCACGCCTTCGACGATCATCTTGGCGCGCAGCTCGAACGGCAGAAGCTGCCCGAGCGTTTCGGGAGCGAGATAGTTTTCTGCGCGAACGGTGGCTTCCGCCATGGGACCTCCGTGTGCCGAGCGGGGGAAGAGAGTGGCTTACCGCATCACCGCGTCCATCTGCTTCGTGGTGGCGTCGTCTGAGCCGTCAACGGGCGTCATCTCCACCAGCGTGTTGATGATGTTGTCCGCGGTGATGCCATCCGCTTCCGCATTGAAGTTTGTGATGATTCGATGGCGCAGCACGGGCAACGCGACGGCGCGAATGTGTTCGGGCATCACATGCGTCGCACCCGCGAGAATCGCCTTCGCCTTCGCTGCCAGCACGAGGTACTGGCTCGCTCGCGGCCCCGCGCCCCACGAAACGTACTGCTCCACAACCGCGGGCTTCTTTGACGCTTCGCGAATGCGTGTCGCGCGTGTCAGGCGCAGCGCATAACGCACAATGTGGTCCGCCACGGGCACCTGCCGCACCAACTGCTGAATGCGCATCACTTCATCGCCGGTCAGCAGCGGCTGGATGTTCACATGCGTATCCGCGGTGGTCTGCTGCACGATGCGCAGCTCCTGCTCTTCCGTCGGGTACTGAATGGTGATGTTGAACATGAAGCGATCGAGCTGCGCTTCCGGCAGTGGATAGGTGCCTTCCTGTTCAATGGGGTTCTGCGTGGCGAGCACGAAGAACGGCTGAGGCAGCGGATGGCGCACGCCGCCCGCTGTAACCTGGCGCTCCTGCATGGCTTCGAGCAGCGCGGCCTGTGTCTTCGGCGGTGTGCGATTGATTTCATCCGCCAGAATGACGTTTGAGAAGATCGGGCCTTTCACAAAGCGAATCTCTCGCGAGCCAGTGGTCTTGTCTTCTTCGATCACTTCCGTGCCGGTCATATCCGAAGGCATGAGGTCCGGCGTGAACTGAATGCGCGAGAAGCCGAGGCTGAGCGTGCGCGCGATGGTCGAGATGAGCAGTGTTTTGGCCAGGCCCGGCACGCCTACGACGAGGCCGTGCCCGCCGCAGAAGATGCATGTGAGCAGTTCGTCCACCACCTGATCCTGGCCGATGATGACCTTGTGGATCTCGTTTGTGATGGTGTCGTACGCATTGACGACTTCGCGCGCTGCCGTTTCGGGGTCGGCGGCCTCAACAAGCGGACGGGCTGAAAGCGGATCGGTCATGAACACTCCTCGTGCTGTGAGTCAGAGCGGAGCGGGTGAAGGGCGCGGCTATACTCGAACGATCGCCCTGCCGGCGCGTGCCGGAAACGCGAAGATTCAACGTTTCCTACCCATCGGATGTTGCTGCGTTGCCGGAACTGCCGGAAATCGAACATCTCAAACGAACGCTGGAACCTGTGCTGGTCGGAGCGGCAGTTCGGCGCGTGCTGGTGCATCGAAGCGATGTTATCCACCCCGTGCAGGAACCGTCCAGAAAATCGCCCGTTTCACCCCGTGATCTGCTCAAAAGCTGCACGATTTCCCATCTGGAGCGACTGGGAAAACAGCTCGCTATCTGCACCGAAGAAGATCGAGTCCTGTGTATTCATCTCGGCATGTCCGGGCGGCTGATCTACCGCACAACGCCACAAGCGCGCGAAAAACACACGCATTGTGAGTGGGAGCTGCTCAACCAACGCGACAATGTTGCAGGCATATTGAGCTTTCGTGATCCGCGCCGCTTCGGCGGCATCTGGCCATTCCCGAACCGGGAATCACTCCTGTGCCATCGCTGGGCGGAGCTGGGGCCGGACGCGCTCACGATTACAGGGCCGGAGCTGGTCGCAAGGCTCGCTGGCCGCGATACGCCGATCAAGGCTGCACTGCTCAACCAGGCAATCCTCGCGGGCGTGGGCAACATCTACGCAGATGAAGCCCTTTTCACAGCACGTATCCGACCCAATCGAGCCGCTGGCGATCTGAACAGAACGATAATCAACACGCTCGCCAAATCTATTCGATCCATACTCAAACATGCGGTACAGGCGGGCGGATCAACGATTCGAGACTACACAGACAGCCATGGCAACTTCGGCACGTTTACCAGCAGGCACCGCGTTTACGGCAGAGCAGGCCTTCCCTGTTTCCGCTGTGATAAGCCGCTTGCCCATTGCCTGCTGGCCCAGCGATCGACGGTCTATTGCCCGTCATGCCAGCGATGACGAAACGCCGCCATACTGAGTTATGCACAATGCGCGTGTGAACGTGGGGAAGTTGCTGCTGACCCATCCCTTGCAAAGGATGAACACATGCTGATGGGTCATTGTTGCGCACGCACTCCTACCAAGAGAGAAATTTAAAGAACTCATCCTCTTCGTAGAGGTCTCTGTCGTTTTGTGGATAGCCGGTGTACGAATCGGCACATGGCGGCTAAACAACTGCAATCAAAGGCATTTCCGTAACGATGCCGATTGTGAACAACCTCTCTGCGGGGCTGTCGGTTTACAGAGCCGAAAGAGATGGGTCGTTCATGATGGCGGCGTCGAAGTGGGAGCAATATGAACGCCGTTTGCGGGCTGTTTGGATGCGACAGCGAACGGCATGGGCGCGAATGGACAGCTTATCCACATTCACTGCGGGCGCAGATCACCTTACAAAGTGCTGCCAAGCCGGTCTTCAAGCCGGGTTACATCCATGCGGAGACTTTGATCGTCTTCCTGTCGGCTGGTTACGGTACGGATGGCGTGCATCACGGTGGTGTGGTCGCGGCCGCCGAAGTACCCGCCGATCTCCTCAAGGCTGTACCGCGTGTACTTGCGGGCAAGCCACATGGCAATCTGCCGCGGCTGGGCGATTGACTTATGCCTTCGTTTGGAGAGCAAGTCGGAGAGCTTCACATCGTAGTACGACGTGATGGCGTCAATGATGGCCTGAATCGTCGGGCCGGAGCCGCCTGCGTTCGCCAACTGGTCGCCAATGGCTTTCTTCGCCAGTTCAAGGTCGATCGGCGCGTTGTTGTTGATGAGCGAGAGGCCTTGCACCTTTGTTACCGCGCCTTCCAGCTCGCGAATGCTCGAATCGATTCGCGCTGCGATGTAGCTGGCGACATCGTCTGAGAGGTTCAGATTGCGCAGCGAGGCCTTGCTCTTGACGATCGCGACGCGCGTTTCAAAGCAAGGCTTCTCCACTCGTGCAACGAGGCCGCAGTTGAAGCGGCTGGTCAGCCGCTCTTCAAGATCAGGTATCTCGTTCGGCGAAGCATCCGAGCTGAGCACGATCTGCTTGCCCGCCTGGTAGAGACTGTTGAACGTATGGAAGAACTCTTCCTGCGACTGGCCGCGCTTGGCCAGGTCGTGAATATCGTCGATGACCAGCAGATCGACGCTGCGGAAGCGCTGGCGGAAATCTGCCATGCGACCTTCCTTCACTGCATCGACGAACTGCGTGATGAAACCGTTGCAGGAGATGTAGTAGAGGCGCAGGCCGGGGTTGGAGCGCATCGCCAACTGGCAGATGGCCTGCAGCAGATGCGTTTTGCCGAGGCCCACGCCGCCGTGGATGAAAAACGGGTTGTACGCCCTGCCGGGCTTCTTCGCCACGGCCACCGCCGCTGCGTGGGCGAGCTGGTTTCCTGGCCCGATGACGAAGTTTTCGAAGCTGTAATCCGGGCTGAGCAGCATGTCGTCATGCACGACAAGATCAGGCGGCGCGGAACCGCTCGTCTTCACCGGCCCGGCCTGCTGCAGTTGTTCGAGGTCCTCTTCACCTACAAAGCGCACGACCAGCAGGTGCCCGGTCGCAGCGCGTGCGGCTTCTGTAAAGGGATCGATGCAGCACTTCTGCAAGTAGCGCAGTTGCACCGGTTCGCGCACGAGGATGTGCAGAAGCCCGCCTGCTGGTTCAAGCGGTTCAATGTCGTCGAACCAATGCCGACACATGCTGGGATGGTGTCGCCTCAAGTGCGCGAGAATCGCGTCCCTGAGCTGCGGGTCGGGTCGCCCCATCAGTTTCGCCCTTCACTTCGGTGCCATGAAGAACCACGTTGCACAAACTTTCATGAAGCGAAGCACGATCCCACCGACCGTTGTCTGAATCGTTCAGACTGCTTCGCGATCACACTGCGGAGAATCTACGGCGAACCGCGCGACTCGTCAACATCGTTTTCCACATCACCACGCGGCGCACGACGATTTTCTCAAAGCGAGCGAAACACTCGTCCTCACGCTTGACACACATCACAAAAGCGCGCAGTCCGATCACGATTTCGCATCGTTCGTTACACCCGCATCCGCCATCTGCTGTTCATACCGTGCGCGGTTCGCGCGATGATCCATCAGCACATGCACACGCGAAGACAGTTCTTCACCCAATACGCGGTTGATTTCCTCTCGCGAGACAGGCATGTTCGTCCTGCGAGAAAGATGCACGAGCACCACGTGCTGCGCCTGCCACACGGCAAGCAGTGTTTTGAGGTCTTCCACATGCAGATGCTTGCCAATACTGGATCGCGATCGCTGGTCCGGCTCAAAGAACGTGCATTCGCAGATGACAACCTTCGCCGTTACCAGTTCATCACGGAACAGGCCGGGGTGCATTTCGGTATCGCCTGTGTAGGCGATGAGCGGGATGTGCAGCGTGCGCGTGATGTCTGTGCCTGCATTCTTGAGTTCACGCAATTTCTCCTGTGGGAGGCCGACAAACTCTTCGCGCAGCTTGCTGCGCTTCTCCACGAGCGCGTAGCCCATCGCGGGCACGGTGTGGCTCATCTCCACGCCGCGCAGGTAGATGTTCGGCTTCACTTCAATCTGCTGCGAATCTTCGAGCGGGATGACGACGTGCTGCGTTTGCTGCTGTTCGAGATCGATCCAGCCACGCATCATCGCCTGGATCGGTCGCGCAATCTTATGATGACACACGCACGAGCCGACGCCCATCTTCTGGAACATGCGCTGGCTGAAGTAGTACGGCAGGCCCGCGATGTGATCCATGTGCGCGTGGCTGAGCGCGACAAACGGCGACGCAAGCGCAGGGCGCGGGCACAGGCCGATATCGAAGACCACATCAAGTTCAGGCACCTGCACCACCGTCTGCTCGCCGGCGACACTGATGCCCTGAATGCGATAGGGCGGGAGAAAAAGGAAACCCATCTGCCCTTCACGGGGGGGCGGCTTGGGAAGCATGTCGAAACCTCCTTCAGCGACATTTTCACGCCGCCGGGAACATCGTGAACCGCGTTCAACAGTGGGGATCGTAATCCGTACAGCGGGTGAGTCAACCAGATGCGGCAGCGCCGGCATCCAACCCGCGCACGACAGCGAGTTCTGGCGGATGAACGCAGACCCTTGAACGGCGTGCGGGTGAGGTGTACCCTAATGGTCCACTTGCCCCGTTCGTCTAGTGGCCTAGGACACCGCCCTCTCACGGCGGCGACAGGGGTTCGACTCCCCTACGGGGTATTGATAAAGACCGAAGAAGTGCGAAAACATCTGAAATTTCAGGGGTTTTTGCACTTGTGGACGTTCGGGTTTTCGTACTGTTTCCACCCATTTCGGACGGCTTCTGCGCCGCATTTTGTGCTGCGCGGACAGGCGAGTATTTGGAGGCACTTCGATGGGCGGGTGCCATGCTTCATCACGCCAGCGTGAAGCATGGTTCGCGCGGTCGCGTGAAGTGTGGTTCGGCGCAACGGCGCGATCTCCATGCTTCGCCCTTCGGGACGAAGCATGGCACCCAGCAACGAGCGTCTTTTCTTGTGCAACCCCTTCTCAACACGCCGCCGCTCAGCCCCAGTTCCCAAGCAGCACGAGCAGGTCCTGCACATCAACATTGCCGTCGAGGTTGATGTCTGCCGGGCAGTTGTTGACATCCGTGCACGGCCCCCACGCGCCGAGCAGAATGAGCAGGTCCTGCACATCGATAGCGCCGTCCTGATTGAGGTCGCCGGGCGTGTGCTGTTGCGGCGAGAAGTCGAGCACGTAATCAGCAAACGCGCCGAGTTGTGAGGCAAGCGTGTCCGCGCCGCCGTAGCGCAGGCCCGCGTGAGCGAGAAGTTCCAGCTCTGCGAACGGCGTAATCGGCTGCGCAGCGGTGATGTTCATCGCTTCAAGAATGACATTGGCGAACAAGCCCTGCAGTGTGGTGTGCGGGTGCGCGCTGTCGTGCACAAATGCAGCCTGCGGATTTGTGTTCGTGTTGGTGTCGGATTGCCAGAGATAAATCGGCACGTTGCCCAGCGTGAGAATCTCGTTGAGCTTGAAGTTCGTGCCGAAGATGGCAGTGGTCAGCGAAGCGATGTTGATGAGCACGATTTCACGCTCCGCCGCGATGTCTTCGATCATCGTGTTAAGCTGGTTGACGACGTTTGTAACGTTCTGTCTCCGGATGGCGTTGGGGAAGACCGCGCGCACGGCGGGCGTGACGCCGTAGTCCGGCACATTCGCGAGGATGACGTTCGTCTCGTGCGCGAGCACGGCATCCAGCGCGGTCTCGATGCGCGATGCGATGTTGTTGATGAACGTCTGCTTCTGCGCGTTGGACCAGAGGTTCCAGTAGATGGCGAAATACGCGATACCGAGCGCTGGTGAAAAATCGTTCGCACCAATGGCGATCAGCACGTGCGTGAGGTCTTTCGGCACGATCTGTGAAGCAACGCCTGTGTGCTGGCCGTCTGCGAGCATGGTAGAGCTTGTCGCGCCGTAGCGCGCCCAGTTGTATTCATATTGCGTGCGGCGAGGTTCACCCCACGTGCCGCCCGGCTGGCTGGCCTGTGCTGCGGTGGGGCCGCAATCGACGGCGCGGAACATCACCGCCTGCTGCACCCAGTTAAGCGCGTATGGGAAGTCGGTTTCTGTGTATTCGTCAGTGAGCGAATCGCCGACGAGACCGAGGCGGATATCGCTGCCCGCATGCGTGAAGCGCGGCAGAAGAACGAACAACGCCGCCAGCGCGGCGCAGCCGACGAAACGCATGCCTACAGAGTTGTTCATGGCGACCTTCTCCTCTGCGGACCTGCAAGCCAGTATGCCGAGTGCGTGGCGCGGTGTCCAGACAGAGCGATGAAATGAAGATGCTGAAAGTAAAAACAGCCCCGGCAACTGCCGGGGCTGTTGAGGCGTGATGTTGTATTGGCCACTTAGCCCCAGTTGCCAAGAAGGAAGAGCAGGTCGAGGACATCGACGACGCCGTCGCCGTTGAGGTCAGCCGGGCACTCATCGCCGCACGGCCCCCATGCGACCAGGAGGATGAGCAGGTCCTGCACATCGACGACGCCATCGTTGTTGAGGTCTGCGGGGTTGGGTTGCGGGCCTGCGGGATCGACCCACACATAGAGATGTCGGCTCCAGTCAAAGTCGTCGCTTTGCATGATGTTCCACATGGAGTTGAAGACGACGTGATGGCCGTCGCCTGAGATGGCGGACCACATCATGTCATGCTGCTTGGGCACAGGCTGGCACCAGGGGTCGATGGTAACAAGGGTGGTGTTGAGCGAATCGACATGCGTGCGGTACACGTGCCAGATCGGGCTGACAGGCTCAGGCGTGACTTGATCGATGCTGTCCCACGCGAGGTAGGCGCCGTCGCCACTGAGTGTGAATCCGCCTTCGGGGTTCAGGGTTGCGGGCTGATTGTCCCATGTGCGATTCAGGCCGACGGTGCGATTGGCAGCACGATCGCGCACATAGACGACATCGAAGTAGCCGGGCGGGAAGTTTGGGTCGAGACTTGACGCCGGGTTGTCGTAGCGGAAGGCGACGCGGTTGCCGTCGTGTGAAAGCCGTGGGAAGTAACCGCCTGCTGCGGGGCGATTGGCGCCGTTTTCATCAACGGAGACGATTTCAGTGATGCCCGCTGCGAGATCGCGCACGAACACATCTTGTGAATGGAAGGGCATGCCCGGCACGAGCGGCGCAATGCCGACGAACGCAACGGTGTTGCCATCCGCAGAGATGGATGGCCCCCATGTGTCGATGGTTGCGGGGTTGCCAAACACATCGCGGCTGACGAGTTCGGTTACGCCCGTGTGGATATCGTGCACATACACGGCCCACATGGTGATGGGTTGATCGGGATGGAGATTGTTGGCTCGGCTGGCGAAGGCAACGCGGCCGTTGTTGGAAACACCAACGCGCACATCGCTGCCCCAGTCATTGGCAACTTCGCCCTTCGTTGATTTGCTTGCAAGATATGTTGTCTGTTCCTGCCGATCGCGCACATACACCTGGTAATGCTGGCCGCTGACTTCATCTGCGGTGAGATTGGTTGCAAGGCTGACGAACGCGACGTAGCGGCCGTTGGGCGACATATCGAGATACCACTCGCAGTGCGCGTTGGCGGAGATGGTTTCACCTTTGCTCGGGTTGTATGCTGCGGAGATCAGTTCGCCTTGCTGGGTGACGGTGTCGCGCACGATGATCTGCTGAATGTGGCCGTGCATCTGGCCCGCATTAGGCAGATAGAGCGTGGTGTAGGAGCTGTATGCGACGTAGCGACCGTTGTGACTGAGCGACAGCACGCCCAGCGTATCACCCCATTCCCCCTCAGCGCCGGGCATCCAGTTCGGCGTAGCCTTTCGCACGACGCATTCGTGCTTTCCATCGCCCCCGGCTTGTGTTCCAGCGAGCGCGGCGCCTGATACGGCGATTACAGCGGCGGCGGCGATGGTCTTGGGTGTCGATTGCTTCATCTGCTTTCTCCTATTGGACTTATAGATACACGAGCTTCGTGGCTCGACCGCCGAATATAGCGGAAACCCACCGGGAGCTGACGCAAGAAAACACCGCGTTCTGCCATATTGGAACAGAACATCGGCTCTCGATATGAGGATGTGGCTTTACGGTCTCTTCCGCACTGCTGTGAAGAGCAGCACCACCGCGACCAACACTGTAGCCAGCACCACCGCTCCTGATGAGGGCATGGCAAGCCAGTTCAGTGATTCCTTTGCTGCCCCGGTGCGGCCCATTTCGGGCGCACGAAAGCCCGCAAGCATCCAATACACAGAGTAGCCGAGTCCACCAAGACCGAGGCCAAGGCTGATGAGTCGAATCAAGAGGTGTGAAACGCTCAGCAGGCACACAAGAAGCGTGAGGCCGACAGCGGTCGCGCCAAGCCCGCCGCCGTGCAGGTGAGCGCGTTGCATGTAAACCCATGATTTATCGATAACGGCTTTGGCAGCAGCGTCGTCGCCGCCATAGACCGTGTCGCGCACTTCAGCAGCGGAGTCCTTCAGTCGCGTTTTGACAGCGTCCTCGTTCACGCCGAAGACGATGCCCATCCCGAACGCGAAGAGCAACTTCAGGACCGCGAAGAACAGCCCCGGCACCGCGGCGCGCAGTCGGCGATGGGCGTCGAGGACGAAATCACTCGCAGCGGCGTTCATAGGAACGTTATCCTTGTCATGTGTGTGAGAGGTACCGCACGCGCTGGCGGAATAAGCGAAAAGTATATCGCGGGCCTATCTCGAGCGCGCTGCATGTTGCTGCGCGAGCGTCTTCTCTTTGCAGCTTTCTAAGATGCGCCCCCACTGCTGCTCAGCCCTTCAGGCTCAACGTGCCCGCCTTAGCCGCGACAGCCTGTTCCACCTGGCCCGCAGCAGGCGAGGGCGCATCAGGCACGAGGCGCGACATGAGCATCACCCATGTTTCGCGCTCGAAGCGCAAAAGACCGATCGCTTCCGCGATCAGTTGCGGGTCGCGTTCCGTGGAGGCGCTGACGAGGCGCGTATAGATATAGGTGTAAAGCGAAGACAATCGCTCGCACAAGTCAGGGTCGTGCTCCGGCTTGAGGCTGTTGATCAGCTCCATCACGATGTTCTGGCATCGTGTAATCGCGACATACAGCCCTTCGTAATCGCGCTGTTCCAGCGCGGTGCGGGATTGTTCTGCAAACTTGATCGCGCCGTCGAGCAGCATCAGCCGCAGCTCCGCGGGGCTGGCGGTGAGCACTTTTGTGCGGAGATAGGCGTTCGGCGATGAAGCTGGTGTTGCTGGCATGGTGCGTGTTCATCGGCGGGACGGGTGGCCAACATGGGCCGTTGCCGCGCGATTTGCGAATGTTTCAGTTCCTTCTGAACAGATTCCCCGCGAGCGTAACGTTGCCCGCAAGCGAGGACAGCGCGCCGCTCTGGCCTTGCAACTGCGCGAGGGCGGCTTCCATTGCAGCGAACTGCCGCTGCAGTTGCAGGCGTCTTGCGCCCAGCCGCACATCCATGGCTTCCACGCGCTTCTTGGAAAGGTCAATGAGGCTTTTGAAGTTTCGATCCGCCCTGCTGAGCGTGCCATCGCTGGGGTTTGTGAGGCTTTCGAGAAGGTCGTTGAAGATGTCGCCGAACCCGCGCGACGTAACATTCGTGCCGCCGACCTGCACAAAGACGCCCGGCTCGATTTCCTGCTGCGAGATCGGCGTTGATTCATACGCTGCGAACAGGTTTTCAACCGCTTGCGGGTCCGCTTCATAGGCCTGCTTGAACTTGGCTTCATCGAAGGTGATGCGGCCTTCGTTGCCGACGCGAATGCCGACATCGCTCAGATACTGATACTGCGTGGAGACGCCTTCGACGCGCTGTCGCAGTGTGCGGAAGAGCACATCGCGCAATCGCGCGGTGGTCGGGTTGCCCAGCAGCACCCCCTTCTGCTGCGTATCGACATCGAAGCGGTCGTAATCATTGATGCGGCCAAGCACATCGTTGAACGTAACGACGAACTGATTGACCGTTGTCAGAATCCGCTCAGTATCGCGGCTGATGGTGAGCGTTACCGCTTCCTGGCTCGCTGCTTTGAGATTCAGCGTAACGCCTTCAATGATGCCCGACACAGTGTTCGTGCGGCTGGTAACAAGGAAGCCGCCGTCTTCACCCGCGCCGCCGAAATACACCTTTGCGTCCTGTCCCTTGGTGAGGGTGGAGAGGCCGAGATCGAACCCGCCGGAGTCGATGATGAGTTCGCCGAGCGCGCCGCCGATCTGTGAGGTGAAGTTGATTCGGAACGGGTTCGCGCCGCCGCCCGCGTTGAGCACAGATGCGTTGAGCGGTATGCCTGCGGCGTTGATCTTACTGACGACCTGCGTGAGAGAATCGCCCGCGTCGAACGCGATGGTGCGCGTGTAGCCGCCGTTGATGAAGCCGCCTTCGACGGTCGAACTTGTGCCGAGGATGTTGAGGTCTTTGGCGGTGGTTCCGCTGATGGATTCAACACGAATCGGCGCGAAAGGTTCCTGCCCTGGCTCAAGGTCTTGTTCAAGCAGCAGGCCATCACCCGTGTCGTTCACGCGGGCGCGCACACCAAAGCCCTGCGCGTTAATGACCTGGATGACATCCTGCAGCGTGGTCTGGTTGGCGTTGATGTTGATGGTTCGAGCGACGCCGAGACCGTCGATGATGCGGAAGCTGCCCAGACCGATGCCGCGTCCGTAGTTGAGGTCACTCAGTTTTGTTGCGTTGGAGACATACTGCGTGCGAAGATGTGAACCATTCACGGTGTTGGCCGCAACATCGGCTTCAATGCCGAGTGCTGCTGCCGCGTCGCCGCTGACGATGAGATTACTTGCGGTCTGACCTGATGTATCTGTCAGTCGCAAGCCGGTGCCGGAGGCGTTGAGGCTTGCGGTGATGGCAAGACCCGCGTTGTTGATCGCATCGACGATTTCGCTCAACGAATGGAACTGATCCAGATTGTTGAGTGTCGCGGTTGCGCCGGCGCGGTCCGTGAGCGTGAGTGTGCTGGCGCCGTTCAGCCCTTTGCCGCCGTTAAGGCTGTTCGTGAGCACAGAACCAAGTGACGCGATGAGCCTGCGCCCTGCGACTTCGTCCGCCATCACGCCAAGCTCATGCGTCTCAATGCCGAGCTGCGCTGCGACGGTTGGGTTGGTAACCGCGGAGCGGATGATGAGCGCACCGGAGCCGCCGGTGTTGTCGGTGATCTTCAGGCTTACGCCATCGTCGCCGAGCGAAGCAACGATGGCGATGCCTGCATCCTGTGCTTGCTGATTGATGCGGGCGATGACATCGCCGACGGTTGTTGCTGCCGGGTTCTGCTCGGTATTGGGCAGCAGCGTGCCGAGGAATGAATCACTCTCCACGCCGACGGTATTGAGGATGCCGAGGTCTTGCGCGGTTTTGTCGCCGTTGCTGCCCGCGCCGAGGATGCGCAGCGGGCCTGCGCCGCCCACGGTGTCGGTAACGGTGAGTCGGTCGCCATCGGTGATGGAAATCTGGATGTGGCCGCCAGTGGCTGCATCCACGCGAGTGATGAGCTGG
The DNA here is from genome assembly GCA_035443885.1 of Phycisphaerales bacterium. GTDB lineage: Bacteria > Planctomycetota > Phycisphaerae > Phycisphaerales > SM1A02 > DAOMNO01. Next base: position 103,907 of record DAOMNO010000008.1, on the reverse strand, counting down.
CCGAGCGTGGTAACGCCGGTGAGGTTGACTTCGTACTCCGTGCCGTCGCGCGCGACGAACTTGATGTCCGGATTATCGTTGTCGTTGCTGATCTTGACGCCCAGGCCGTTGTTGAGATTGGCGAGCGGCGTGTCGTTGGTGATGTCCGCATTAATGCGGCCGAGATCGACATCAAAGAACAGGCCGTTGCGCGCGGTGATGCGGAAATCAGAGACGTGATTCCGCACGAGCACGCCTGTGCCGTCGTTAAGCGATGCAAGCGAGGAGTTGCTGCCGAGCGTATTGATGATGGAGCCGGTGAGCGTGTTACCCGGCGCGCTGCCGAGGATGCCGAGATCGCCCGCCGTGGTGCCGCCGCCGACGTTAGCGACAGAAAGCGTCCCCCCTCCGCCGGTGGTGTCGTTCAGCACGATGCGATCGCCCTGCAAGGAAGCGGTCACGCCGATGCTTGAGTCCGCGTTGATGCGCGTGAGTGCTTCGTTCAGGGTAACCGCATCGGTGAGGTCGATGGTGGCTTGCGCGCCGGTGCGATCGGTGATGCGAATCTTGCCCGCTGCGACGCCGTTGCCGCCGTTGAGTTCAGACAGCGGTCGATCGCGGTTCAGCACGCCCTGCCCGAAGGAGAATGTAAGTGATTCCAGGCCGAGCGCGGAGCTTGAACTGGCGAATCCTTTCGTGAGCTTCTGCGAATGCGCGACGAGCTGTTTGACGACGAAGCTGAATGTGCCGGGCTGCGCCGTAGCGCTCGCGCTGGCCGTGAGCAGCGATTCGTTGCTGCTGGCGGCCTTGGCAGACTGGAATATTTTATCGATGCGGAAGGTGCGGGATGCGTTCTTGAAGTTGAGTAGGCGCGCATTGATGTCGAGCATCGCACTCTGCTGCGCCTGAAGCGAAGCGATGCGCCGTTGCAGCGCGAACTTACTGCCCGACTCAAGGGTGATAAGGCTTTCAATCAGCGAGGCGGTGTCGATGCCGCTGATTAGACCGATTCCGCTGGTGATCGAACCCATCCGGCTGTCTCCTGCATCCTGCACAATCCACGTCGAAGCGTCCTGCTCATGCTGCGGCGCGCTTTCGCTGCGGCGGGGTGATGGCGGCAAGCACCTCTGGCATATCCGGGCAAGCGCGCCACGAACACGCAGCCAGCCGCCGCTGACGCAGGATGAGCACATCCTGTGCCCACGAAGCAAGCACGCGGCTGAACATCCGATGCGCTTCTTGGACGGCGCGGTCAGCCTCAAGCATTGTCGGCACGTTCAGCGTGGATTCGTGAAAGGCGTCGTTCATGAGCAACCTCTTGCAAGAGCAATCGATGCGCCCCACCGCGGCCAACACAGTTCGCCCCCCGTTCTCCACGCTCCGCCCCGCTGATCCCCCAAACCTCTAGAAAACCCCCCACTCCTGCGTCAAAAACTCGCTCCGAGAAGCATCAACGCCCAGAACTATCGGTCCTTGTATAGAGCGACTTAGGTCAACATGCGCAAAAGTTTTGAGACGCGCGGAAATTGCGCGGATGAATTGCATGTTGCTGGGTTATCAAGCGGGCGCAATGAAAAACCCGCACGTCGGCTGACGCGCGGGCTGGGGCGTGTGAGGCGGGGTATTACTTCGCGGTGTATTGGCCGCGCGCAACCTTCTTAAAGACACTCGGATTGTTGATGAGTGCTTGATTGACGATGGTGCGGAAGTTGTCGCTCTTGGTTTTGTAGCCTGCGGTCTGCACGGCTTGGGAGACTTCCGTAACAGACATGGTGGTGCCGGTGAGCACGCCGCGCAGCGCTTCAACGAGGTTCGTCTTGTTCTTGGCGCGGGGGCCGCGGCGACCGCGTGTCTTACCCGCAGCCATTGCGGGGCCTCCGATTCGCCTTGGGCGGCCAGGGCCTCTGCGAACCAGCGCGCCGACGCCGCCGCGCGCGATGAGATCATCGATCTGCGCGATTTCCGCAGCGAGTTCATCGCGACGGGCCGCGAGGTCTTCAAGGCGCTTGGAGATTTCCTTCTGAAGATCGTCAAGCGAAGCGGTCTTCAGTGCGGTTGTGCCGCGCGGTCGGCCAGCTTTTCTGCCGGGCGTTGCGCCGCGCTTCTTCCTTCTTTTCTTTGCCATGCGAGTGTCCAATTTCCTATGAACAAAATGGTTGGAACCAACAAGCCCCCATCTTGTTACGATGACTTCATGCTATGTTCGCACAATGGGTTATGCAAGGCAGAAGACAGGCGCACCGTCGCGCAGCGTGTGTAACAATGCAGCGTTTGCCAACAGCTCATACAGCCAAGACTGCGCGGCGATCAAACAAACATGCAGAATTGCTAGCGAAAACGCGGAATTACGGCAGGCTGTCTGGGTTGAAACCGAGTCTGGCGAGCAGGCCATCGAAATGATCAAGATCATAGAAGTCGATGATGAGCTTGCCGGACTTGCCGCGCGAACGCTGAATGGCGACCTTTGTCCCCAGATGCTCGCCAAGCGCTTTCTGTAGTGTTTCAAGATGCGCTTGGCCGGGCGTGAGCGCTGCAGATGGCGCGCGAGCCGGGCGCGGCGCGGCGGTCAACACGCGGGCGCGCTTCTCGATTTCACGCACAGATAAACGATCACGAATCGCGTCCGCCGCAAGCCTCGCGCGCTGTTGTAAGTTAGTGATTGATAACAATGCTCGTGCGTGTCCGAGGTTGAGCAGGCCTTTGGCGACGGATTCTCGCAGCAGTTCATCAAGCTCAAGCAGGCGCAGGTGGTTTGTAACGGTGGTGCGATCAAGCATGACACGATCAGCAATGTCCTGATGTGTCATGTGAAACTCATCGCACATGCGCTTGAACGCCGCGGCGCGGTCAATCGGGTTAAGATCGTCGCGGTGCAGATTTTCGATCAGCGCCCATAGTGCGGATGTCTTGTCATCAACATCGCGCACGATGGCGGGCACCGCAGCGAGGCCGATGATGCCCGCAGCACGCCAGCGGCGCTCGCCTGCGATCAACTCAAACTCCCCCACTGATTTGCCCGGCCGCACAACCAGCGGCTGCATCATCCCAGCCTCGCGAATCGACTGCGCCAGTGCCGCCAGACTCGTCTCATCAAAGTGCTGACGTGGCTGCATCCGGTTCGGCTGAATCGAAGCCGTCGGAATCATCCGCAGGCCGCCAAGGTCCGGACCATCATTGCTCCCACCTGATGCCGGCGCGACCTCGCGAGAGATGTCGCTTGGCGACACGGGTCGGTCTGACTCAGCAGGTGGTGCGGCGTCCAGATGGATGCGAACCGGGGCGGCCAAAAGACTGCCTAGCCCCCTGCCCAGCCGCCGATTCTGCGGCGGATTCTGAGCAGACTTCTCAGCGGAAGATTGCGTTTTTGAGCTTGATTTCGCCATTTTAAGCCTCCATGCGGGGATATGTTCCACGTGAAACATTGTGGAACGAGTGGGGCGGAAAGGCCATATGTTCCACGTGGAACATTCAGCCGTCAAGTCCCCCGCACCACATCGCCACCCCGCCAGATCACCCGCCGGTCCAGATTGTTCCACGTGGAACAATTGAGCGATTGGCCGGCTTGGCTTCACTCGGCTTCGACCCCTGCCGATGATTCATCACCCGCCACCGCAGGCGGCAGAACCGACACGTTCCCCATGCAGCCACGCGCCGCTTCAGACCTGACCGGGGTTCTGGATCGCCTCGCTCACGCAGAGGCCGAGCTGGATCGTCTGCGCGCTGAACTCGCCCATGCCCAGCGTCTGGCGACCCTCGGCTCGCTGGCAGCGGGGACCGCCCACGAAATCAACAATCTGCTCTCGCCAGCCCTTGCGCTGGCGCAGCTCGCCCAGTTGCATCCAGATGACGCGGCGCTTGCCAGCCGAGCGCTCGCGCGGGCTGGCCGGTCGATTCAGGACGCCACCGAGATCGCACGAACGATCCTTGGGTTCGCGTCGCCCAACAGTCCAGAGCGGGGGGCCGGAGACGATGAATCGCATGGCGCATCAATCGAAGCCGCGCTTCACGCTGCATTGCGGTGCCTGGGCCGCGATCCTGCGAAAGACGGTATCGAGCTGCATATCGACTTGGGCGAAACGCCGCACCAACCCGTTGACATCTCGCCGATCGAGCTCCAACAGATTCTGCTCAATTTGTTGCTGAACGCCATCGCGGCGGTGGGTCGATCGCCCGTGAAACGCATTATGTTCCACGTGGAACATTCACAGGATCGCACGACCAAGATCACGGTTCGCGACACCGGGCCCGGCGTGCCGAATCACCGTAAACCATTGTTGTTCAAGCCATTTACAGCAAATAGCCCAGATGGTCACGGCCTCGGCCTGACCGTCTGTCGGATGCTTGCCGAGCGCGCGGGCGGCTCAATCAACCTTGATGACTCGCACAGCCCCGGCGCGGCGCTCAAACTTATATTACCAAACAAAATCCGTATTAATAAAACAGCGCGGCTTGTCGCGTGAATCCTGTTTCGTCTGATCGTGAAGCGATCAATCGGTGAGCAGCACGACATCCGCCGCATCAATGCCGAGGCGAAGCGTGTCGCCGGTGTGGCCGAAGTGGGAGGGATGCATCTCCAGCACCTTCAGTGCCGTGCCGTCTTCCAGCTCCACCAGATGCTGCGCCATCTCGCCCAGGTAAATCGTCTGCAATCGCTTGCCTGAAAGCATGTTACTGCTGGATGCGCCATCCAGAATGCGGATCGCTTCAGGCCGGATGGAGCACGTTACGTTGCCACCCTTCGGCAGCGCATCAGCGGGCGGCACCGTACTGATTAGACGTCCTGCTGCGGTTTCCAGCGAAATCGTGCCGACTGCGTTCGCGTTGTCTGCCGTGTTGACGACTGCGGAAATGAAGTTCGTTTCGCCAAGAAAGTCCGCCACAAAGCGGGAGGCAGGGCGTTCGTAGAGCGAGCGTGGCGGCCCGATCTGCCGCGCTTTGCCATCGCGCATCACCGCGACGCGATCCGCCATGGAAAGGGCTTCTTTCTGGTCGTGCGTAACGTACACCGTGGTGATGCGCGTCTCGTTGCAGATGCGTTTGATCTCGCTCCGCATTTCCAGGCGCAGCTTGGCATCGAGGTTTGAGAGCGGCTCATCGAGCAGCAACACCGTCGGCTGAATCACCAGCGCGCGGGCCAGGGCGACGCGCTGTTGCTGGCCACCTGAAAGCTGATTCGGTTTCCGCTGCGCGTATTCCGCCATGCGCACTGCGCGCAGCGCTTCCATGACGCGCTCCTGCTTCTGCGCGGGCGGCACCTTGCGAACCGTGAGGCCGTACGCGACGTTGTCGTACACCGTCATGTGAGGCCAGAGCGCGTAGCTCTGAAACACCATGCCCGCGTTCCGCTTGTTCGGCGGCGTCCACGTTACTTCGCGATCGCCAAAGAGAATTGTGCCCGATGTTGGCTCGATGAACCCGGCGATCATGCGCAGCAGGGTGGTCTTGCCGCAGCCGGACGGCCCAAGCAGAAAGAACAACTCGCCCGATTCGATGGTGAGATCAACGCCATCGACGGCGGTGGTGGAGCCGAATCGCTTGGTCAACCCTTGCAGGGTGATCGCAGTCATGAGGTGGGACAGGATAGCAGGGGAGCGGCGGGGACGGCGCGGATATGCGTGGCAATCGGGTCGAAAGCGAGTTTCCCCCCGCACCCTCAAAGGCCAATTGCGCCTCATCGCTGGCGGCCTGGAATCCCCGCAGATTTGTCTTGCTACAGCGGCGCGGCGAGTGTATGTTCAATCCGTCGGTGGGTTCCCCTCTCCTCCGGAGGATGCATCATGATGACCAGAATGTGTCGTTGCTGGGGTCGGTTGAGGTTGGTTGCTGCTGCGCTCGCAGCGGCGGCGTGTGCTGCGCCGTCGGCGTTCGCCCAGTGCAGCTACGAGGTTGCTGCGATCATCCAAGCTCCGCCGTGCCCGATTGTGGGGCCGCCTGTAACGCGTGGTCACGGCATGAACTCACTCGGCCATGTCTGCGGCTCGTATGCCCAGTGCTGGGTGACTGCGGATGAAGCGTTCTACTGGACGCCGGAGACGGGCTTCCACACCATTCCTCGCCTGCCGGGGATGCTTTCGTCGTATGCGACGGGGATCAACGATCACGGCATCGTGTGCGGCTACATGACGACTGGGATCGACGTTGGCGATCGCGCGTGGGTGTATGACACGAAGACGGGCGAAATGATGTTTTTGGAGCCGCTTCACGGCGTGGGGAACAGCTACGCAAACGCGATCAACAACTCGAACATCGTGGTGGGTTCTCGCTCGATCAGCACAAGCGGCGCGAACCCGTACAACGCGGTGATCTGGCGACCGTTCGAGAAAGGCTCACCCGTGCAGGACCTCGGCGTCATGAACGGGCCGAATAGTTGGGCAGCTGGAGGTAATGCTGGTCCAGATGGCGCGGGCTGGGCTGGGACTGGCGTGACAACGGCAAATTGCAGAGCTTATCTGTGGCTTGTCGGTAAGCCTGTCTTCATGGGACTGCTTTCCAACACAATCAACAGTTCAGCAAACGCTATGAACAACATGGGGCAGGCGATCGGCAGTTGCCGCACAACACCTACTGGCCCATTCATCACATTTCGTTGGATGAGCGGAGAAATGATCCATCATCAGCCGCCGAAAAGCTATCAAACATCTGGGGCTGCAAGTATGAATGACGCGGGTCAAATCGTCGGCTCAATGCGACCTACCGAAGTATCGACGCACGACGCGTATCTTTGGCAACACGGCTACTTTCACAATCTGAACATCATTGCTCAGGGCAGTCCATCCAACCTCCACATGTATGTAGCTGCTGCTGTGAATGGCCTTGGTAATATCTTGGCTCACGGCACTCTGAACAGCAAAGTCGTCGCGGTCGTTCTTACGCCGATCAATCAACCGCTGACAGACCTGAATCACGATTGCGCGACGAACACACACGACCTGCTCATCCTGCTGGAGCAATGGGGACCGACGCCGACGAATGCAACAGGCGGCGTGCCGATTGCTGACTTCAACGGGGACGGCCGCGTGGACGTCCTCGATCTTCTCATTCTTCTCGGCAACTGGGGCTGACGATGACTGCCGCATCGAACGAAAGGAGACTGCACGGCTCCGGCAACGCACTTCCGGGATGTTCATTTCTGATCGTGGGGAATCGAGCATCCTTGTCCAACAACACTTCTACACAAAGGAAACGCTCATGTTGACGAACCTTCGGAACTTTATTCGAGTTGGCTCTCTTTCATCGGCGATGTTGGTCATATCTGTGGCAATGAGCATGGCAACGAGTTCAGCGCAAGCTCAGACGCTTCAACTGCACGTGGATATCTCTAATGGCTCGACAAGTGGGGACGGGCTGGCATGGGGTTCGGCCAAGAAATATATTCAAGATGCCCTTGACGAGGCGGATGCATGGCTTGACATTAACCAACAAGGCATTGTTCACATCCACGTTGCTGCGGGGATTTACCGGCCGGATCAGGGCAGCGGCTACACGCTGGGCGATCGCGCGGCATCGTTTCAGTTGCGGAACAACGTTCACCTCTACGGCGGGTACGACGGCACCGGGATGACGCCGCGCAACTGGGTGAGCAATCCCACGATCCTCAGCGGCGATCTGGATGAGGATGACGAGCGCAACGAGTTGGTTTCCGGCCCACAATACTGGCTCAGCCCAGCGAATTATGATGAGAACAGCCACCATGTTGTGCTCGCCGAGAATGTGACAGAGTCGGCGGTACTTGATGGCTTTATCATTGAGGGTGGATCGAGCTACTTGGATGGCTTGGATTCGCTTGGTGGGGGTGGCATGCTGGCGATCGACGCAGCACCGATTGTTCGCAACTGCTTCTTTCGATGGAATCTGGGGCCAGTCACTCCGGGCGCGGGGCTAAACGCTGGTGGCGCGGGCATTCATGTGCGGGCTTCCACAAGCATGGCTGCGCCGATACGGATTGAGCACACCCGGTTCGAGAGTAACCTGGTCTGGAAAGGCGGCGGTGCGGGGCTTTATGCAGGGCCATCAACATTTGTTGTCGCGATTGGCTGCGACTTCTACCACAATCAAGTTACGGTTGTGACCGATGAGCCTGGTGATCCACCACCGGCCAAAAACGGCGGAGCGGGTGTGCGCGTCGAGTCAGAAGAAGCTTATTTTGTGAACTGTTCATTTCGGGACAATCAGATAACTGAGGACGCGATTGTTGCCGACACCGCAGCAGGATTTGAGGCGAAGTATGCGGGCGACCTTTACTTCTGGAACTGCCTCTTTGCTCGAAATAGGTCTTACGATACTTCTGGGCACGGCGGGCTGTATCTCAGCGCGGATCGCGTCGAGATGGTGAACTGTACAATCGCTGATAATCAGGGGGCCGATAGCAATCATGCTGGCGGCTTCTACTGCCCGTTTGAACTTGATGAACTTGTCGTGCACAACTCGATTGTCTGGGGCAACAGCGGCACGGACGCGATGGTGTTTGCCAACACGAACAACACCATCACGCACTCGAACGTGCAGGACAGCGGCTGGAGCGGCAACGGCAATATCAGCGTCGATCCGGAATTCGTGTATCCATTGACCTATGACTACCGCATCAGGGCGACATCGGATTGTGTGGATGCTGGGGACAATGATGTGTTGCCGTGCGATTACTTCGACATCTCGCCCACATCGCTCGGTCTGCCTGACGCGACTTGTCCCAACGAGCAGAAGATACCGGTCGATCTGGCCTGGATCGCCCGCGTGATCGGCGGAACCGTGGATATGGGGGCGTATGAAAATGACGATTGATCGCTGTTGATCTTGTATCTGCGGCGTAGAACGTCTGAACAGGCCCGCGCTCAATCATGCCGCAGCGCGACAATCGGGTCTTGTCTGCTGGCGATAATGGCGGGGTAGATGCCGAAGCCGAGGCCGACGGCAGCGGCGACGAGGAACGACGCGACGATTGACCAGCTTGTTACCTGTGTTTCAAGTTTGAACGCTGCATCCACGAACCCGCGCAGCATGGGCAGTGAAAGGACATGAGGCAGCAGGCGTTCGAGGCCGACCGACACGCCGATACCCACCGAGATACCCAGCACGCCGCCAACTGCGGAGAGCGTGCCTGTTTCCACAAGAAACTGCGCGACGATGTGCTTGCGGGTCGCGCCGAGTGCGCGGCGGATGCCGATCTCGCGCGTGCGCTCTGTTACGGACGCCAGCATGATGTTCATGATGCCGATGCCGCCGATGAACAGGCTGATGGCCGCGATGGCGATGAGCACGATGTTCCACACGAGCGCGGTTTTCTTGGCGTTCTCAAGCAGTTCCCAGGGCACGATGACCTGCACATCCGCGAAGCCGGGGTGCCCGACCGCGATGATCTGTCTCACGCGCTCTGCTGTGTCGAGCACGGTTTCGGTCGAGCTGGCGGTGATGTAGATTTCCGAGACTTCGATTTCCTCACCAGAGAAGGAGCCTGCGGTTCTGCGGACGATGGTGTCGCCGAAGTCGATCTCCGCGGTGCTGATGGGGATGTGAATGTCCTTGTTGAGGTCGCGCCCGACCAGCGCGGAGCCTGCGCCGCCTGCCAGGCCGACGGGCTGCATCACGCCGACGATGCGGAAGATGCGGTCGTCGATGCGCAGTTCACGCCCGAGCGGGTCTTCAAGCGGGAAAAAGTCCTTGGCGACTTCCGCGCCGATGACAGCGACCGGCAGGCGCGACTCGATGTCTTCCTGCGTCAGGTATCGGCTTCGCGGCTCCAGCCGCAGGTTGGCGACGCGCATGAGGTCGGGCGTCGCGCCGAATGCCTGGCTGACGGCGCGCTTCGCGCCGTAGGTGATTTCCGAGCCGACGGCTTTGATGGGCACGATGTGCGCCGCGTCGGACATGAAGTGTTGCAGTCTGCGCAGGTCCTGCCTTGTGAGGCCGAACTTGGCGAGGAACGCGCGCTCTTGCCCCATTGATGTGGATTCGGGCGGCCGGGTGGAGCGAACGATGATGTTGGTCGCGCCGAGGGCCTGAATCTCTCGCAGCGCGGCTTGTTTGTTCCCCTCGCCGATGGACACCATGATGATGACCGCTGCGACGCCGAAGATGATGCCGAGACTGGTGAGCACAGACCGCAACTTGTGCAGGAGCAGACTGCTGAAGCCGAGCCGGATGGTTTCGAGGAGAAAAGACACGGTGGATCAGGTGCTGGGTGGTGGGGGGTTGAGTGCCGCTTGGGGAAGCCGTGGGTGATGGTTGAGATTTCAAAGGCCAAATCTCAAATCTGAGATTTCAAATCAATCGCCAGGGGCTTTGCCTATCCTACGGCCTCTTACCACTCGGAGTCATCGTTGGTGGCACAGATCGAGATACTTTCTGAGCAGGGCGGCGAGGTCTCGCGCGGCGCGGGCGGCTGGGCGTTCGCAGCACAGGCCATCGACGATGCAGGCGCGCTGCACCGCTTCACGCTCCGTCTCTCGTGGGCGGACTACAACCTCTGGTCGCCGGACGGTCGCGATTCGCCAGAACGTATCGCAGAAGCCGTGCTCGCGTTTCTCGTCTCGCGCAAAGATATCCGCCAGCTTCCCGCCAGCTTCGACGCATCCATCGCCCGCAGGTGGTTCGCTGATGCGGACGAAGCCATCCCCGCGCTGATCTGAATAAATGCTCGCGCGGTGCGTTCTCATGCTTCACGCACGCCCAGCACGCGACCCGCTCGTTCTGCATCGCCCTGCTTTACCAACAGGATGTCGGTGTCAAAGGTGGAGATGACAAAGACGGGAATGCGCTCGCGCGCGAACTGATCGGTGAGCCTTGCGATGATGCCCACGAGCGAGAAATCGAGCGTGCCTGCGATTCGCATCGCGCGCCAGCCGCGTTCCGCGCGCACGTCTTCGGGCACGCGCTCCTGCAAGGTAATGATGGACAACTCACGGTCTGTGCGTGTGATGCTGATGAAGCCGCACGAAGCGTCCGCCCATTCGGGCAGCGGTGTATCGGAAGCGAGCCTGCACACGGCGAACGCGCCCTGCATCCATTCGAGTTCGATGTGTGTCATCTCTTCTTCACCCGATAGCCGATCTCGCGCAGCAGTTTTTCTGATGTGTCGCGATGATTGCCCTGCAGCTCGATCGCACCTTCTGCGATGGTGCCGCCCGCGGCGCATGCAGCCTTCAGGGTTCGCAGGAGCGCAGCCAGATCGCTGGCATGTGGGTCAAGGCCCGTGATGACGGTAACCACGCGGCTGCCCTTGCGCTTCTCGGTGTGGATCGTCGCGGTCTGGTCTGCCGGCCGCGTAACCCGGCCCGCAGCATTGCGTGGGCAGGCACATCGCGCCATCACCTCGCCGCATATCTCGCACGTAACCGGCCGCTCGAATGGCGTTCCCGCAAAAAGACCTGACATAGCCGCATCGTACCGGCCCGGCCAGCCCCGCCACACCCCCAGAACGCCCCGTTTCGTTGACGTTTGGCCCTCATGTTCGTAGCATCGTCGCTCTTTTCCGCCCCCTGAGGCCCTCCTGCATGCGCACGGCGATCATCAGCGACATCCACGCCAATCTTGAGGCGCTTCGCGTCGTGCTCGATCACATCGACACGCAGAACGTCGAGCGCATTGTCTGCCTTGGTGATGTACTGGGCTATGGGCCGAATCCCGTTGAGTGTGTCGATCTCGTCGCCCAGCGATGTGAATGGTGCCTGATGGGTAACCACGACTTCGGCGTGCTCTACGAGCCGACGAACTTCAACCACGCAGCGGAGCAGGCGGCCTATTGGACGCGCGCCCAGTTTGAGAAGGAAGCCGACAAGGAAGTTGCGGCACGTCGATGGGAGTTTCTGGGCCGGTTGAAAGTGCGCGTGATGTACGAGAACTTCCTGTGCGTGCATGGCTCGCCGCGCAGGCCGATCAACGAATACCTCTTCCCCGAAGACGCGATCAACTCGCCGGTGAAGATGCAGCAGATTTTCGAGCGCATTGAGAAGTTCTGCATGGTGGGGCACACGCACGTGCCGGGCGTGTTCACGGATGAGCCAGATTTCTACCCGCCGGGCGATGTGGAAGGCGTGTACAAGTTCAACAACGGCGAGAAGATCATCATCAACCCCGGCTCGGTCGGTCAGCCGCGCGATCTCGACCCGCGCAGCAGCTACGCCATCCTGAATGACGATTGTGTTGAGTTCTTCCGGCTCGAATACGACGCGCGAACCACTGCGGACAAGATCAAGGCGATCCCCGAACTCAGCGACTGGCTCGGCGAGCGACTGATCGAAGGTCGGTGAACACGTCCGAACGCCAAAGTAGAACCCGAAGCGGCGGCTGGCTGGGTGAAACTTCCTGACACTTCATAACGGCTGGGAGCGGCCATCATCTTCCCCGTTACGGCGGCTCGAATTTGGACGCCCGGACGTTTCCCCATTTCCCCCGGCGTGTTCCGCTATCATGCGCTTCTCCATGAATCCAAGCGTTCGCCGCATTCTCATTCCGCTCATTGTGGGCTTCATCGCGATGACGGTGGTGCTCACCATGCTGCTGCCCGGCTCGAAGCCCGCAGCGCAGCCGGAGCAGCCCCAACCCGCGCCGGAGCAGGCCGCACAGCCGGCAGAAGTTCCCGTTTCGCCTGAAGCTGATGACGCCGCGGACGCTCCCGCAGAAGATGCGATACCCGTCCGCGCGATGACCGGTTTGCGCGCGATCGCGCCGCCGGATGTGGCGGATGATCCCGATCAGCCCGCGTCGTCGCTTGGTTCGCTTGATCCACAGCAGCACCCGATGTTCATTGAGTTCACGCGCGCCGGAGCAGGCATGACGCGCATCACGCTCAGCGATCACTGGCAGACCGCACACGCGCGCCAGCAGGCCGAGCGGCATGCGCGGGCGGTGGCATCACGCGACCCCAACCCGCCGCCCATGCCCGATGAATCGCTTCGCTACATGCTCATTGAGCAGCAGCCGCTTCATACGCAGCTCGGCACGTTCACGATTCCGATTCTCAGCGCGAACGGCGTGTTTGTCGGCGAAACATTTGTCTCGCTGTTTTCGGGCTGGGCGGAAGTTTCACCCGGCCATTTCCAGACACTGATCGTCAACGAATACGATGAACCTGTGCTGCGCATCACGCGGCGCTACGTTCTCGGCGAGCACGGCGACATGACGCTCGTGCAGCGCATCGAAAACCTCACCACGCAGGAACTCAACATCCGCTGGGTGCAGTATGGCCCGCATGACCTTGTCATTGATCGCGCGCGGTATTTCGATCGACGCAGAGCGCGGTTCGGCTACGTGCTTCGTCCCGAACTCGATCGAGGCAGGCAGTTTGTCGTGTCGGATGACAACGACCTTGTCTTCGAGCGCGCAGACCTCTTTAAGAAGTTTGATGCAAACACGAACTTCAAGCTTTGGCCCAACGCAGCCAGCGAAGGCAATGGCTATCAACTCTCTTGGTTTGCGATGGTCAACCGCTACTACGCGCTGGCGGTGCACCCCGTGCTGGATGCGCAGGGTCAGGGTGACCGCACACTGACGCGCATCGTCTCAGAAGTTCGCTTTGAACCATCGCCTCGCTCCGCGGAAGTGGGCACGGTGTTCACGTATCTCACCAGCCCCACGCATGCCGTTGCGCCCGGCGCGGAGCTTTCGCTCGACCTCGGCGTGTATGCGGGCCTGCTGGACCGCAAGCTGCTGAGCGGAACCGAACCGTTTGCGTCGCTCGGCATGAAGAATCTGATTCTGTATCAGATGTCCACCTTCTGCGCCATCTGCACGTTCAAATGGCTGGCGGACCTGCTGATACTCTTCCTCGCGCTGCTGCACGATTATGTGCTGTTCGACTGGGGCCTCGCCATCATTGGCCTCGTGGTTGTTGTGCGCACCATTCTGCACCCCATCACCAAGCGGTCGCAGATCAACATGATGCGCTTCGGCAAGCAGATGCAGGCGATGAAGCCTGAGATCGACAAGCTCCAGCAGAAGTACAAGACCGACCCCAAGAAGCTGCAGCAGGAGCAGATTCGCCTGATGCGCGAGCATGGCGTCAACCCGTTCCAGATGCTCGGCTGTCTGCCCATGTTCCTGCAGGTGCCCATCTGGATCGCGCTCTACGCCATGCTGTATTTCGCAGCGGACATTCTGCACCAGCCGGCCTTCTTCGGCGTGTTTCAGTGGGTCGGCTCGCTCTTCGGCGCGTATTGGCCGTTCCTTGCCGACCTTTCAACGGGCGACCACTTCTTCGGCGAGTTTGCGGAGCCGAAGACACTCTGGTTCTGGCATCTCACGGGCATCAACGTGCTGCCGATTCTGATGGCATTCGTGCTGTTTGTTCATCAGAAGTACATGACCCCGCCGCCGGGGCCGACGATGACGCCTGAGCAGATTCAGCAGCAGAAGATCATGCGCGTGATGATCGTGGGCATGATGCCGATCTTTCTCTACAACGCGCCGGCGGGTTTGACGCTGTACATTCTCACGTCGAGCATCATCGGCATCGTGGAAAGCAAGTACATCCGCGCGCATGTTGACCAGATGGATTTGACGCCAAAGCCGACGGAGCCGAAGAAGAAGAAGATCAAAGACCCGCAGGCCCGCGCGTATGCGGAGGCACTGGAGCGCGCGAAGAAGAAGCAGGAAGACAAGCGCAAGGGACCGCCGCCTTCGTTCAAGAAGAGGAAGTGAGCGGACGGGTGAACCCCCGCGGCGTCATTCTCGCTGTCGCCTCGCCGCCCGGACGGTCAGCGCGTGGCATCATTCGCATCACGGGTGAGCGCGCCTTCGCGCTGCTTGTTGCACGCATCAGAATTCATCGCGATGAGGCAGGCCGCATCCCGCGCGTCCGCTGCGCGTGCCCGGCTCGATTTGCGCTTGGTGGGTTCGATCTTCCAATCCTGCTGCTCCTCTTCCCCGGCCCGCATTCCTACACAGGCGAAGACGCTGCGGAAATCCAGGCGCCGGGCAACCCCGCGCTGCTCGATCGCATCATGCGAGCCTTGCTCGACGACGCGCGCACACTGGGCCTTGACGCGCGCCACGCAGAGGCAGGCGAGTTCACTGCTCGCGCGTTCTTCAACGGTAGAATCGGGCTGACGCAAGCCGAAGGCGTCGCAGCGACCATCGCAGCAAGATCGGATGCGGAACTGCGAGCCGCAGCGATCATGCGAGGCGGCGCGCTCGGCACGCTCGCGCACGAACTGGCGGATCAGCTCGCCGGCGCGCTCGCGCTCGTCGAAGCGGGCATCGACTTCACCGATCAGGAAGATGTCGTGGCGATCTCCGCGCACGCGCTGGCGCAGCGAATCCAGCCGCTGATTGCGCGCGTTGACGCAGTGCTCGCACGCGCGACGCCGATGGAGAAGATCGAAGCGATTCCGTGGGTTGTGCTCACCGGCCCGCCGAACGCGGGTAAATCGACACTTTTCAACGCGCTGCTCGGCCATGAGCGGGCGGTGGTCTCGCCCGTTGCGGGCACCACGCGCGATGTGCTGGCGGAGCCGCTGCACGTGCGCACAAAGCAAGGCGATGCAGAAGTCATGCTCGTCGATCTCGCGGGTGCGGATGAAGCACGAAGCGAACTGGATGCGCTCATGCAGACCGCTGCGAGCGAAGCGATGACCCGCGCGGAGCTGATTCTGGAATGCGCGCCCGCGAAGGACACGTTGGCGCGTCAACGCATCAGCACGTCACCAGATGTTGTGCGCGTATGGACGAAATGCGATCTCATCGCGCGCTGCGTGGATGAGTCGAATCGTGAAGGCCGCGAAGCCTCGTCGTGCGAAGACATTTTTGTGAGCGCGAAGACAGGCGCCGGGCTGGACAAACTGCGCGGCCGGATTGCTTCGCTGCTGGCCGATCGCGCGGTCAGCCTCGCGTCGGATTCACTCGCGCTCGCGCCCCGGCACGAAGCGTCGCTCCGCAGTGCGTGGGCGAACCTGAAGGAAGCCATGTCGCTCATCGTTCCCGCTTCGGGCGATGAGCCGCGTGCGGATGGGCTGCCTGATGCGGAGCTGGTCGCATCCGCGCTGCGTGCTGCGCTCAACGATCTTGCTTCGCTCGCGGGCGACATCACCCCCGACGATGTGCTGGGCCGCATCTTCGCTACCTTCTGTGTGGGCAAGTAACGCCCCGCCCCGCCTCTCAAAGAACGTTCCGCGGCCCCCTCGCATCGCCCCCGCGCCGGTCGGACCTCTCCGCGCGGCTGACTGTCAGGCCTGATACAATGCGGGGCTTTCGATTCCGACCCCCGACACCCCCGACACCCCCGCCCCCTTCCCGGCAGGGGCTCCGCCGGCTCGTGGCTCTTGAAGAATCCGTTTCCCGTTGTCTGCTCCACCCGTGCCCATTCGCAACTTCTCCATCATCGCCCACATCGACCACGGTAAGTCCACGCTGGCGGACCGTCTGCTTCAGGCGACGCACGCCATCTCCGAGCGCGAAGCCAAGGATCAAATACTGGACTCGATGGACCTCGAGCGCGAGCGCGGCATCACCATCAAAGCTTCCGCCGTTACCGTCTATCACACGTACAAAGGTGAGCAATATCAGCTCAACTTCATCGATACGCCGGGCCACGTGGACTTTGCCTATGAAGTCAGCCGCGCGCTTACTGCGTGTGAAGGCGCGATTCTCGTGGTGGACTCCACGCAAGGCGTTGAAGCGCAGACCGTCGCGAATGCTTACCTCGCGGTTGAGAACAACCTCGAACTCATTCCCGTCGTGAACAAGATCGACCTGCCCGCAGCAGACCCCGAACGTGTGGCGATGGAAATCGAACAGGTGCTCGGCCTGCCTGCGGAAGATTGCATCTACTGCTCCGCCAAGACGGGTCGCGGCATTCCTGAGCTGCTGGACGCCATCTGCGAAAAACTGCCGCCACCTCGCGCTGCGGTTACCGATAAAACCCGCGCGCTGATCTTCGACAGTCATTACGACGACTACAGAGGCGTCATCGTCTATTTCCGAATCTTCGACGGCTCACTGAAGGTGGGCGACAAGATTCGCATGATGGGCACTGGCCGCACGTTCACCATCACCGAACTCGGCCGCTACACGCCGATGCCCACAAAGGTGAAGCAACTCAACACTGCGGAAGTGGGTTACATGGTCGCGGCGATCAAGACGCTGAAGGACGTTCGCGTCGGCGACACGATTACATTGGAATCCGACCCCGCCGCCGAGCCGCTGCCCGGCTACAAAGAGCCGCAGCAGATGGTGTTCTGTGATTTCTACCCCGCCACATCGGGCGAAGGTGGCAAGAAGGGCGATTACGAATCGCTGCGCGATGCCATCGAGCGGCTGCACATCAACGACGCCAGCTTTACCTATGAGCCGCAGCATTCCGAGGCACTCGGCTTCGGCTTCCGCTGCGGGTTCCTCGGCCTGCTGCATATGGACATCGTGCAGGAGCGATTGGAACGCGAAGGCGGCGTGGAAATCGTCCAGACCGCGCCCACAGTTAGTTACAAGGTTGAACTCACCGATGGCAGAATGATCGAGATTCATAACCCGGCGGACCTGCCGGATATGTCCGTCGTCAAAGCCATCCATGAACCCATCGTCCGCGTGGAAATCATCTGCCCCACTGAGAATATCGGCGACCTCATCAAACTCTGCGAAGGGCGGCGAGGCATCTTCAAGGGACAGAAGTTCGTTTCAGAGACGAGACAGATTCTCGACTACCACCTGCCGCTGGCAGAAATTATCTACGACTTCTACGACAAGCTGAAGTCCATCACGCGCGGCTATGGCACGATGGACTATGAGATCATCGGCTACAACGCGGACCGCCTCGCGAAGGTGAACATCCTCGTCAACGGTTCGCCCGTTGAGGCGCTTTCGCTGATTTGTCATAAGGACAACGCAGAGCAGCGCAGCCGCGTGATTTTGAAGAAGCTGAAGGAGCAGATCGACCGCCACCAGTTCGAGATTCCGCTTCAGGCAGCGATCGGCGGGAAGATCATCGCGCGCGAAAGCATCAAGGCCGTGCGAAAGAACGTTACGGCGAAGTGCTACGGCGGCGACGTTTCACGCAAGCGCAAACTGCTCGAAAAGCAGAAGGAAGGCAAGAAGCGCATGAAGAGCGTGGGCAACGTAAACATCCCGCAGGAAGCGTTCATGGCCGTGCTCGATCAGGGGGAGTGAACGCGACGCGGCGGAAACAGCGACAGATCGACAGGTCAGCATCGTGTCCCCATCAAAGGCGCCATGCTTCATCGCGCTACTGATGCCAGAGGCGCATACCATCTCACCCCATGCTTCAACCGGAAACGTCGCCACATGGGCCTGCTTTCGGCCCTGACAACACCCCATACACCGCCATCGGCGGCGATGCTGCCGTTCGCGCGCTTGTGGACACCTTCTACGATTACATGGATCGCGAACCCGCGTTCGCGACGATTCGCGCGCTGCATCCGCCTGATCTCGCAACCTCGCGCGAGAAACTCTATGAGTTCCTCTCCGGCTGGCTCGGCGGGCCGCAGCTTTACATCGAAAAATACGGCCACCCGCGACTGCGCGGCAGGCACATGCCGTTTCCCATCGGCGAAACCGAACGCGATCAGTGGCTCGCCTGCATGAAGCTCGCGCTCGATGAGCGCAACATCACAGGCGATATTCGCACCTTTCTTGATTCACGCTTCGCGCACGTGGCGGATTTCATGCGCAATCGCTGAAAGAGGGAGAGGGACAAGTCAACAAGTCAAACGGTCAACACATCGACAGGGCAACAGGTCGTTGTTGCTGGATTTGAATATCTCCCCTTCCCCTGCGTGATCCGTGTGCATCCGTGGTTCCTTCCGCCGCGCTCTCCGCGTACTTAGCGGTGAATTCTTGCTGGGCCGCATCGCGCCGGGCGGTACAATCGCTGTATGGGCACGTTCGCCTATGTTGCTCGCGACAACTCAGGCCAGCGCATCACCGGCAAGGTCGCAGCGCCGACCGAGCAGGCCGTGCTGGCTGAACTGCACGCGCGTCAACTTTCGCCGGTGCGCGTGGAAGAGGTGCATGAGCGCACGCTCCTCAAGCGGCGCCTGTCCTCGCGCCAGCTCGCGCAGGCGTACCGACAAATGGCGGACCTGCTCCGCGCCGGCGTGCCGCTGCTGCGCGCCATTAAGTTGCTCGGCCGGAGCAAGTCCAACCCGCTGCTGGCGAAGGTGATGACTGAAGTGGCGGATGAAGTTGCCGAAGGCTCGCGATTGGCGGACGCCATGGCAGCGCGGGGCGACATGTTCCCGCCCATTCAGGTCGCGATGGTTCGCGCGGGCGAGCGCGGCGGTTTCCTTGAACCCGTCCTCTCGCGCATGGGAACATTCCTCGAACATCAGGCCGACATGCGCAGCAAGGTGATGGGTAACCTGATCTATCCCTTCACGCTGATGATCGTAGGCGGCGGCATTCTGCTCGCGGCGATGATCTTCTTCGTGCCGCAGTTTCGCGGGTTCTACAGTCGCATTGAGGTGCCGCTGCCTACGCGCATGTTGCTGGGCATCTCGGATTTTCTGGTGCATTCGTGGTTCATCGCGCTGGCGTGTGCGGTGCTGGCGGTAGCAGGGGCGTGGTGGGCGCTGCGCCAGCCGAGGATTCGCCGGGCCATCGCTGTCGGCCAGCTCCGCATCCCCAAGTACGGCCCGCTGGTACAAGGCCTTGCTGTGGCGCGTTTCACTCGAATTCTTGGCACGCTTCTGGAGAATGGCATTCCCATGCTGAACGCGATGCAGATCAGCCGCGACGCAGCGGGCCACATGCTGCTGGCAGAGGCTATTGATAATGCTGCGGAAGCTGTCCGCGCGGGCGAGCCGCTCGCGCAGCCGCTGGCGGAGAGCGGCATGTTCTCTGAGGACGTGGTCGAGATGATCGCGGTGGGCGAGAGCGCGAACAATCTGCCCGTGGTGCTGATTACGATCGCGGAGACTATTGAAAAGCGGGTCGATCGCATGTTGGGCGTGTTTGTGCGCCTGGTGGAGCCGCTGCTGCTGCTCGCGCTGGCTGGTGCCGTGGCATTTATGTTCATAGCCCTTGTTTTGCCGATGATGCGGCTGAGCACTTCAGTGTGAGCCAGATGGGGGACAGAAGGCGTACAATCGAATCGAAGCCGCGTTTTTGAGAGTGATACAGAAGGAAGCCGCCATGCCCCAACGAATTCGCCCGACCTGTTCCGTTCGCCCTGCACGCCGCCCGCGGGCCAGGCGCGCCTTCTCGCTGCTTGAGATTCTCATCGTCATCTTCATCATTCTTGCGCTCGGCGGCCTCGTGGTCGTGAACCTGCTGCCCGCGCGTGAAGGCGCGATCGCAGACCTGCAGCGGGCTGACTTTGACGGCATTCACAACGCGATGAACCGCTTCCGCCTCGATCTCAATCGCTGGCCGACGGAAGAGGAGGGCCTCGCAGCGCTCTGGAACCGCAGCGCGCTGGAGGACGAGCGCGATCAGCAGCGATGGAAGGGGCCGTATCTGGAGAACCCCGCCCGCACTGATCGATGGGGCAACGCCATCGTGTATCGCAATCCCAGCACCATCCGCGAGGGCGGTCAGTTCTACGACCTCGTCTCCTTCGGGCCGGACGGTCAGGAGGGAACCGACGATGACATCACGAACCACGATCGCCTGCGCAATGCAGACGGCGAGATCGACGGCGACTTCGACGACTTCACGCCGTAATCGCTCCCCGCGCGCGTTCTCGCTTATCGAGCTGCTTATTGTCATCGCGCTGCTGCTTGCCGTCGCAGCGCTCACGCTGCCAGGCTTGACAGGCGTGCTGGATGCCCGTGCGTTCGATGCTGCGGTCGATTCGATTTCGCAGCAGTTGATTCTCGCGCGTGCGGAAGCGCAGTCGGCTGGCCGCGCGATGGAAGTGGTGTATCAGCCAGACCCGCCTCGCGTTGTGGTACGCCCGTTTGAAGCAGCACAGCGAGCCGCCAGTGAAAGCGAGTTTCGCACCGCTCGCCGGCGGGGTGAAGCGGAAGACGGTTTCGACGCAGCAGGTGAGGCTGCCGACGAACTGGCCTGGAACTGGGCGATGATCGACCTGCCGGACGGCGTTCGGATGTCTGTCCGCCCACCCGCGAATCTATTTATAGAGGCGTCCGCCGCCGGGCCTGTACCGGTGGATATGCTCGCCGCTGCTGCGGAAGAAGACGCCCAGCCGCCGCGACCCATTCGGCTGGCGGTGTTCATGGCGGATGGCTCTGCGCTGCTCAGCCGCGGCGCGTGGCTCATCGGCCGGGCACGAAACGATGATGAGCCGCCATTGGCCATGCGACTGGAAGTGAACCCGTGGACCGGCCTTGCGGTGTGGTCGCGGCGTGAAGCGTCGTCATCCAGTGCGCCCGCCGAGGAACCGGATGAAGACCCACTGATGACAAATACATCGGAGCCATCGCGATGATTCGGCGCGGCGGTGTGCTGCTGGAAGTGCTGCTCTCCCTCGCGCTGTTCATCGGCGCGGGGGCCTTCGCGATCTCCGCCATGCGCAGCGTGTTTGTCGCGATCGATCGCTCCACACGCGAGCATCTCGCGGTCGATCTTGCGCGATCCAAAATGGCGGAGCTTGAAGCAGGCCTGATTACCCTCGCCGATCTGCGTGGCGTTGGGGTGCGCGAGGTTGGCTCGCATACCGTTGTGGACGATGCGCTTGGCTTCTCTGGCGCAGTGGATCTGTTCGCGGGCTGGGTGTGCGAAGTGCGCACCCGCAGAACGGAATTCGCAGGCCTGACACTCGTCGAACTGACCGTGCGCGAAGAGCGTGATGATGAAGACGCGGTGAGCTTCACACTTCGGCAATTGATGCGATTGCGAGAAATCGACCCGGAAGAGTATGAGCAGGATGAACTCTTGCGGGGCTTGCCGATGGGGGAGACGCAGCCATGAGACGGGGCTTCACGCTGCTGGAGATGATGATTTCCATCATGCTCATCCTCGCGCTGCTCGCAGCGCTCTTTGGTTTCTTCTTTGATGCGCTTAACTCACGATCGCGCGTGATTGAGCTGACGGCAAGGCACCGCGCCGCCGCGGCGCTGATCGATCGCCTTGAGCGCGATCTCGTATTTTCGCTTGTGGGCGACAACACCTTCGGGGCGGGTATCGCGGGCGACGCGACTTCCATTCGCATCTTGACGCGAGGCGTGCCGATCAGCCTTGCCGAGCGAGGTATGGATGACCCCAACATCTTCGCAGACCTGCAACGAGCGGAATATCGATTTCAGCCCGGGCGAGGTGAGATCGAAGCAAGGCGGGGCAACGCGCACGAAAGCGCAGGCGCGTTCCACCCGTTCGGCGCGCGGTTGCATCGCGTGGAGTTTCGCTACCACAACGGTTCGCGATGGGTGGCGCAGTACGACAGCCTTGAAGCCAACGCGCTGCCCGTCGCGGTCGAGGTCGCCATCTGGTACGAATCGACCGCCGATGAAGAAGAAGACCCGTTCGCAATGGATGATGAGGACAATGAGCCGGCGCGAGAGCGACTGACATTCGACGCAGTCGGCACGTTTGATGAAGAGGCATGGGCGATGCGAGAGGATCGCGACGGCAGAAGGCCGCCGCCCAGCCGCGTTCGCGTCATCGTGATACCCGATGCGCGCGAAGAAACGACATCATCAATTACAGAGGATGGCGCATGACGACGCGACAAAGGCGTCCATCTCGTCCTGCAGTCCGCCGCGAGCAATCTCGCGCGTTCGTCATCATCGCGGTGCTCGTCATCATGGGCAGCGCGATCTTCATCGGCACCGCCATGCTCTTTACCGCGCAGGCGGAAGTCGCAGGCGCAGCGGGCGCGCGGCAGGCGGCGCAGGTGCGGTCGCTGGCGTGGTCCGGGCTGCAGGCCATCGTCGTGCAGTTCGATGCCCAGCGTGAAGCGATTCTGCGGGGCGACCAACCAACGCTGCCGGAACGCTTCGAGATTTTTGAAACCCCCGAAGGTGAAACGGGCGTTGTGCGGCTGCTGGCGATTGACCCTGATAATCCAGCGGGTTTTTTCATCCCCGAAGCCGCGAAACTTGATGTCAACACGATCGACGTGGAGCGACTGATGGCGACGGGTGTCGTCGCGACTGAACTGGCCGAGGCCATCCTCGCGTTTCGCCAATCGCTCGGCAGGCCGATCGTGTCAATCGAAGAGTTGTTGCGTGTGGAAGGCATGACCCCTGCGATGCTGTACGGCGATCACAACGCGAACGCGCCGGACGCGATGCCTTCGCTTGCGGATGTGCTCACCGTGTTTGCCTTCGAGCCTTCACTGCAGCGCAATGGCAGATTGCGCATCAACATCAACGTCTCCAGCAGCGCGTGGTCAGATCAACTTTCACAGCGATTGGATGAACGCTACGGCCAGGGAACAGGCACGCTCGTCAAGCGCATCGTGGACGAGGGCACCACCTTCGATTCCGACAAACGGATTGTGCAGGTGCTGCGCTTCTTCCAGGTGCCGCCCGCGGATTGGAGCAATATTCTGGATGGCCTGACCGGTGATGGGCCGGGCGGCGCGGATGTCAATGAAACCATCGTGCCCATGCACTTCGGCAGGCTTGATATCAATCGCGCGAATGAAGCGGCGTTGCGCGGCTTGCCGGGCGTGACGCCCGAGCAGGCCGCGATGATTGTCCGCGCGCGGGAGAACCTGAGCGAAGACGAACGCGCGACGATCACCTGGCCGCTCACGCAGGAGATTCTCACGACGGAGCAATACGACGAACTGGTGAGTGCGATGACCGTTCGCTCGTGGACGTATCGCGTGCGGTTTGAAGCAAGACTGGCGCACGTTTCAGATGACGATGACGACTTGACGCCCTCGCGATCAACGGATGCGGATCGCGCGCAGCCCGCGCCGCTGATCTGGGAAGCAGTGATCGATCTTTCTTCGCCCAGGCCTCGCATTGCGTATCTGCGCGATGTAACAATGCTGGACGCTGCAGCCAACATTGCAGCAAGCGCATCGCTGGGCGATGTTGAGCGATTCTCCCTGGAATACGACATTGCGGCTGATGAGCCGGATGATGCGGCTGATGAGAACGATGAACTGCCCGGCCCAACGCCGGTAGTTGATCGACCCGCTCCGACGAATGATCCGCCGAGCAGCGAGGGCGCGCCAGATGATGTGCCGCCCGTCCCGCCTGGCAGGCAGAAAATCGGGCGTTGGCTTCGTCCATGACGATACCCACAGTGCAGGGGCCGCCCGGCGGATGAACCCGGGGCGGCTGAGCCGGTAGGATGAGCAGGAACGGAGGATTCGCCACGGATGCCGCAGAGAAACGCGATTGCGATCGATATTGGCCGACATCGCCTTCGCGCGCTGCTGGCGGATCGCGACGGCGGCATTCTGCGTGTGCGGAAGGTCGTGCAGGAAGACTTGCCGGAAGACCTGCCCGCGGACGACCCGGAGCGTGTCGGCAGCTGGATTGCGGAAGCCCTCAAGAACGCGGGTTTCCCGCGTGATCGCGCGGTACTCGCCCTTGCGCGCGAGCATGTCAGCCTCAAACGGCTGACCCTGCCGACCGCGGATGAGCGCGAACTGCCGGAGATGACCCGTCTTGCCATGCAGCGCGAGCTGCCGTTCGATGCAGCCGCACCCGGCGCCGCGGCGGACGGCGCGGTGATCGACTTCATCCCTGTTGCGCGCACGGAAACAAGCACCACCGTCCTCGCCGTCGCAGTCAGGCGATCAACGCTCGATCATGCTCTGCGCATCGCCCGCGCGGCGCGCTTGCGCGTGGAACGCATCTCGCTTCGCGCGATGGGTGCCGCGATGCTCATGCGCCATCTCGTGCCCACGGGTGAAACCAACGGGCGAGCGCGCCAATCCGTGCTGGCGGTGGACATTGCAGGCGATGCGGTTGAGTTCTGCGTGGTAGATGCTTCAACGGAAGGCGGCGCCGTGCGCTTCAGCCGCGCAGCAGAAATCTACAAATCGCAGTTCGTTGAAGAACTCGCTGAGTCGGTCATCACGGAAACGCGGCGCACGTGGATGAGCTACCGCATCGGCGATGACACCAGCGACGTGCGGCACGTCATTGTGATGGGCGGCCGTGAAGTGGCGTCCGAAGTCGCACCGCCTGTCAGTGAAATGTTGCAGGCGGAAGCGGAAGTGTTGAGCTCGCATCCACTTGTTGATGCAGGCCGGTTGCCGGGCGGCGCGATGGATCACATGTGGCCTTTGGCGGGCCTGCTGCTGGAAGACGCCGCGGAAACGCGGATCGATCTCGCCCACCCCCGCCGCGCGCCGGATCGCGCCGCAGAGCGACGAAAGCGCATGCTCTACGCAGCGGGCATCGGCGCGCTGGTGGTGCTCTCGCTGTTCACGCTCGGCAGGCGAGAACTCGCAGGCATGAGATTACAGGCGGAATCGCTCACAGAACGGGCGAGGCAGCTTCAGCCGAAATACGAGCGGTACTTCCGCGATGAATATAAATGGAAGCACATCGACCTGTGGGAATCCGCGGGCGTGGATTGGCTGGAGCACATCAACTATCTCGCGATGCTCTCCCCCGCGCCCGCAGGCGTGCCCGACGCAGCCGTCGTGCTGGATAACTGGCACGGCGCGATGAAGTTCGACGGCGTGCGGTTCGATCGCAGAAGGCCGAGCGGTGCGGAATTCTTCGCGCCAAGGCAAGTAACCATCGACGTGAAAGGCGAAGCGCGCGACCGCGCCACCGCAGACGCCTTCCGCGATGCGCTCGTGCGAACCGCGGTGTACACGACCAGCAGCACCGGCGCGGATGCAGGCGGCGGCCGCCGTCTGCCATTCGGCTTTGCCTATCGACTGCGCTTGCAGAACGAAGCCGCCATGATGGAAGGCGGCGAGGAGCCGGATGACGCGACGAATCGTGCGGAAGGAGAGGCGCGATGATGCCGCCTCGCCGACTTCTGCTCGTTCTCGTCGCGCTGGCGATCGGCCTGCCGCTGGCATGGCGCACGGCTAAAGCGTTTTACTTCACGCCCAAAGCCGAGCTGCGCGAGCGCATTGACACATTAAACGCTCAGATCGCCCGTCAGGAAGAAACGCTCGAACTGCGCGGCAGGCTCGATACGCGCCTGAAGCGAATCGTTGATCGCACACTGGGCAGTGATGTTGAAACCGTGGATCACCATCTCCGCACGCGCCTGAACCGCATTGCGGAGGAAGTCGGGCTGACGGGCGCTGCGGTGAGCACCAAGACGCCTTCCGCCAGGCGCACGCCCGCAACATCCCGCTTCCCCGGCAATGCACGCCGCGAGATGCGCGAGGAACTCGACTTTGTGGAGCTTGAAGCGACCGTAACCGGCGACGGCACGTTGCAGCAGGCCATCGCGCTGGTCGATCGCGTTGCTGCGGAGCCGTGGATCAAACGCACGGGCAATCTGCGGATCGACCCGAAGCAGAATGGCGAGCGGTTCGGCGTTACGCTGCAACTCGCGACGTTGTTTCTGCCTGGTCGCGAGCCAGCGGCGCACGAAATGATCGCCTATGACGCGGCGCGCCTCGCGCGGTTCGCTCGTTTATTTGAGACAAATCCGTTTCGTCTGCCGCCGCCCCCCGCGCCCGCGCCAGCTCCTGTGCGCCAGGCGGAGCGGCCGGCACCGCCCTCCCCGCCCGCGTTTCAGTACGGCCAGTGGGTCGTAACCGGTGTTGCACAAGGCGCGAGCGCGAGTGGCGGTGAAGTGTGGCTGAGGCACCGGACATCCGGCGAAACAAGGCGACTCGCACTCGGCGAGAAGCTGCACGAAGCCGTGCTCCTTGCCGTCGAAGTCGATGCAGCGGTGTTTGCGATTCAATCCGGCCCTGCTGGTGGGGGCGATTCCGCCGCGACGGAGCGGCAATTCATTGTTGGCGTGGGCCAACATCTCGGCGACAGGACGAGGTCGAGACGGTAAACTCTTTGGCAGTACGCCACAATTCAATCTCGTGATGCGGAGAAGCAGGATGCGCCTGAAGCACTCAATGGTGTCCACCTTCACCCTTGTGAGCTGGGGGATGATTCCGCTTCTGGGCTTCTCAAGCCCATTGGCGGCGGAGACCGTCGCTGCGCACGCGTTCGAGCCGCCCGCCGAGGGGGCACTGCGCGCCGACGAAACAGCCAAACCCATTCGCTTCAATTTCAAGGGCGCGACGTTCGAGCAGGTCATCGATTTCTTCTCCCGTGAAACCGGCCTGCCCGTCATCTGGGAAACCCCGGCACCGGAAGGCACGCTCGACTATCTCTCACCTGAAAGTTACGACCTGCCGGAAGCGCTCCGCGTTCTCAACATCATTCTGCACTCCAAGGGCGTCAACCTGCGCGTGAGCGACGACATGCTCTACCTGCGCCGGCTGAACGCCATGCAGCGGACGGACATCCCCACGTTCATCGGCACGCTGCCGCCCGACAGCGAAGTGCGAAGCAATCAGATCGTTACCGTCGTGCGGCCGATGGTGAACGCGCTCGCCAAGCCCATGGCGGAGCGCTTGGCGCAGATGGTCGCCGAGTATGGCGCGGTAACAGCGATGGAGCAGCAGAACTCCATCGTCATCACCGAGACCGCGGCTCAGGTTCGTCGATTGCTCAGCATCGTCGATGAGCTTGATCGCGAAAGCGTGGACGGGCAGATTGAAATCTTCAAGCTCACGCACGCGAAGGCGTCGGAGATGATGACGCCGCTTCGCTCATTGCTCAGTCAGCGCGTTGAGAAGTTCGTCATCAATCAGCAGGGCCAGCAGGTCAAGATCGAAGAAGACCAGATGCCGGGCCTGACGATCTCCGCGGACGATCGCACGAACTCGATTATTGCGAAGGGCACGCAGCCGCGCCTGGAAGGCCTGCGCAGCGCGATCGCACTGCTGGATGTGCCAGCCAGTGCGGGCGGCCGCGCGATTCGCACCATCACGCTCACCCTGCTCGCGCCGGGTGACGCGGCCCGTCGGCTTGGCGAAATCTACAACCGCATGCCTGTGCCGGAGCGGCCGATCATCATCCCGCTTGATGAGTTCGGCCAGGTTACCATCGTCGGTTCCGACACCGCAATCGCTGAAGGCGTTGCGCTGCTCAGGGAAATCGACCCGCCGGGCGTTGCAGCAAACGAAACGGGTGATCGCGCCGCCTCGCGCGCGATCGTCGTGCAGCCGCTGGAGCACGCAAACCCGGATGCAGTCATTCGCGCGATGCAGAGCCTGCTCACGCCTCGCCAGCAGGCGCTGCTCAAGATCGTCTCCGGTCCGGACGGCCGCTCCGTGATTCTCTCCGGCATGACTGCGGATGTGGCTGCCGTGCAGTCGGTGATTCCTACGCTTGATCGCACGACGCGCATCGATCGCCAGCTTCGCCTGCTGCGCGTGCCTGCCGGCGCGGAAGCCGCTGCCACGCTCAAGCGCTGCCTCGATCTGTACCACATGCAGAACGTGGAGCGCGATCCGCTCTATGCGCTGGAAACGTCGCTTGATGCGGAGTCGGGCACAATCACCGCGATCGGCTCCGCGCCAGCGCTCGATCGCTTCGCCAACATTCTTCGCATTATCGAAAGCGCGATCGTGCAGCGAGAGACGCGACAGGTTCGCTGCGCTCACACGAAGCCCAGCGAACTGGCGGAAACATTGCGAGATCTGTCATCGCGGCTTGTCATTCCTGGCGCGCACGGCGCATCGGCAAATGCACAGCCGCCGTCGATCGACCCGTATGACGATCTCGACCTGCTTCTCATCACCGCGACGAACGAGCAGCATCAGGCTCTCTCACCGCTGATTCTCTCGCTTGATGTGCCGAAGGATCGCTCGATTCCGCCGCTGCGCATCCTGCAGCTTCGCATTGCGGATGCGAGCAATCTCGCCAACACGCTCACCGTGCGCTACAACCAGCGTTCTGCGGAAGAGCGCAGCGCGCGGCCCGTGTCGATTTCCGCCGATCATCAGACCAACGCGCTCATCGTGGCAGCGCACCCGGACGTGCTGCCGGAAATCGTCGCGATCGTGGACGAGCTGAATGTGCCGGACTTCCGCGGCCGCGAGTACGACGGCAGGGAGATCCGCATCTTCCCGCTGCGGGTGGCCCGTGCGGAAGAGCTGGCGCGGACCATTGATGAAATGTTCCCGCAGCCGCCCGCGCCGCTTGATGCGCGAGGCAGGCCATTGATGCACCTGCAGCCGCCGCGCGAAGTCGTCGTGCGATCCGATCGCCAGACGAACTCGCTCATCGTTGATGCGCCGCTGCAGCGCATGACGGGCTTTGAGCAACTGGTGGAACAGCTCGACCGCCAGCAGTTCCTCGAAGAAACCGAGGTGCGCACGTATCCCGTTACGCATGCGGATGTGAACTCCATCGCCAACACGTTGCGGCAACTGGCGTCGTCCGGTTCGCTGAACCCCGCTGGCGCAGCCTCTGGCGGCGGCGCAGCGCGCCTCACCACCACCATCACCGCAGACCCCATGACCAAGACGCTCATCGTCAGCGGTCCGGTCGATATCTTCGAGCGCGTGGAGCGTGTGCTGGCGGAGCTTGATGTCAAGCGTGCCGCGCCCGCGACGGCGCAGCGGTTCTTCCGGCTGAAGAACGTGAACGCGGACAGTGTGGCGAACATGGTTCGCCCCGTTCTGCTCACTCGCATCGCGGAAGATGTGCCCGGCGCACCCCATGAGACCGCCGCGCTGCTCAATATTTCCGCCGATCGAGACACGAACACGCTCATCCTTTCCGCGCCTGCCGCCGTCATGCAGATGGCGGAAGAACTGATCCGCCAGCTTGATGAGTCGATGTCGTTTTCCGCAGATGGCGGCGCCTCGCACCACGCCGGCGGCGCAATGGATGTGCGCATCTTCCAGTTGACACAGTCCCAGGCCGCGAATGTGGCGAATGCGGTTCGCACGGCGATCGATGCTCGTGCTGCACAGGGGCCGCCCGTGCCGCCCGCGTTTGCAGCGGCGCGGCGCGTTACGATCGTCGCGGAGCCGACCAGCAATTCCATCATCGTTACCGCGCCGGGCGATCGCATGGCGGAAGTCGAATCGCTCATCAAGCCGCTCGATCAGGGCGTTTCCATCGATCAGCCGCAGGTGCGCACAGTGTTCCTCAAACACGCACGGGCTGAGAATGTCGCCGAGACGGTAAAGCAGTTGCTCGCGGGCGAAGAGATTCCGATCTGGATGCGCTACGAAGCCGTCGCACGCAATCGTCAACTGCCCGGCACCGGGCCGGATGTGCGTGTCGCAGCGGATCGACGGCTGAATGCGGTCGTTATCTCCGCGCCGCCCGCGGTGCTCAACATCGCGGAAGAAATGGTCGCGCAGCTCGATATCTCGCCGGGGCAGGGGAGCGGTTCAGGCGACGCGGCTTCGCGCTCCGTGCGCGTGCTTACGGTGCAGAACGCCGACGCGCGCGAAATCGCTGCAAATCTACAATCGCTCTTTGCAGATGATGACGCAACCGACCTGGCGGGCGCGCCGGTCATTCGAGTCGATCACGCCAGCAACACACTGCTCATCCGCGCGACGCCTTCGCAGTTCGAGGTGATCGAGGGCGTTGTCAGCGGCATCGACCGCGCGACTATCGCCACCAGTCGGCAGATGCAACTTATTCCGGTCGATCCTTCCAAAGCCAGCGCTGCGGATATCGCCCGCGCGCTGCAGCGCATGCTTTCGCCCGGCGGGGAAGGTGCGGATGTCAATCGCAGCGGTTCCGGCGCGGTGGAAGTCATCACGCTTGAAGAATTGCTCAAGCGACGCAGCGAAACACCCGCGAGGGGTCGTTCGTCATCCATGCGTTCGCCCGGAGCGATCCCCCTGCCGTGGCCTCATGTGATTGCGGTAACCGCCATCGGCGTGATGCAGGACGACGCGAAGAATGAAGCGGACATCACCATCGCGGTGGACGAAGCGTCGAACAGCCTGATTGTGATCGGCGCGCCGCGCGCCGTAACGCGCTTGCTGGAGCTGGCCCGTCAGGTGCAGAGCCAGATTCCCGCGGCGCCCACGCGCGTGCGCTCGATTGTGCTGCCGGACACCATCAATGCAGACGCGCTTTCGCGTCTGCTCACGCAGACGATGGCGCAGATGACGCCGCTCAACGGCCGCAGGGGCGAGTATTCGCAGCGCATCGGCGTGATTACGGATGCAGCCGCGAATGCACTGATCGTTACGTGCACGGATGCGGATTTTGCAGTGGTGGGTGATCTGCTCGCGGCTCTTGCTCCGCTGGATGCAGGCTCCGCCGCTGCGCCGTTGCGTTCCATCGAGCTTCGCGCTGCGGTGCCCAGCCGCGCCGCGGAGATTCTGCGTCAGGTCGCGCTGCGAAGCGCGGCGGGTGGCGCGCGACCAGCGCAGGCCATGATTATTCCCGATGACAACTCAGGCATCCTGCTCGTTCGCGCTTCTGCTGAAGTGAACGCGGAGATCGACCGCGTGCTGGCGGAGATCGACCGCGACGCAGCGCAGGAGTTTGAGATTCGCACGCTTCTGGTTGAGCGGGCCAACGCCAACGCCGTCGCCACGGCGATTCAAAGGCTGTACGACGATCGCGCGAGAATCGCATCCGCCGGTCGAGGGCGGCGTGAGCAGGGGCGGCGGATTTCGATCATCGGTGATCAGGCCAGCCGCACCGTGCTCGTCGCTGCGTCCGAAACGGACTTCGAGCAGATTCAGCAATTGGTGAAGCAGTTTGATTCACCCGCAGCGACCAGCTCGCTCACATTCCGCGTGTTCGAACTGCGCCACGCGCGCGCGATGGACATTCATCAGACGGTGCAGAGCCTGCTGAACGATCTCTTGTGGAACAACGAAGCAGTTTTCTTCTGGCCGCCGCGCCCGACCGCGCAGCGAGATCGTGGCACGATCGCCGTGCGCGCCGATGCACGCCTGAACGCGCTCATCGTTACGGGTGAAGGCGATCGTTTTGAACTCGTCGAGCAGTTGATCGACCTGCTGGACGCGCCAGCGACAGGCCAGGCGCAGCGCGTCGTCAAGCTCTACCGTCTTCGCCATGCTCGCACGAACACGGTTGCAGAGATTATCAACGAAGTGTTCGGCGACGGCGGCCGCTCGGAACGCCGCTGGTGGATGGAGCCAGACCCCGGCGTCATGCGCGTGCGCATCGACGAATCCACACGAACGCTTATCGTCTCTGCCAGCGCGCGCGAGCATGAAGGCATTGCGGAGTTGATCGAATCCATTGACGCGCAACTGGCGGATGCAGCAGGCGGCGAGCACGAAACAGCTGTGCTCGCGGTCGAGTTCGCACAGGCTGGTGAGGTGGCTCAGACGCTCCGCCAGTTCCTCGTGGATCGCGCCCGCGCCACCAACACGCCCGAGCCTCGCATCACGCTCATGGCGAGCCAGTCGTCCAACTCGCTCGTCGTCTCCGCGTCGCCTGAAGACCTGCTCACCATCCGCGATCTGCTTTCGCGCCTGGATCAGGCGGATGTTTCAGGCGACCGTGTCATTGAAATCATCGCGCTGCAGGACGCGCAGGCGATGGAAATCGCTCGCATCGTGCGCGAGCAGTTCACCCGCAGGACGGGCGGCGCCGCGCAGGGTGTTGCCATCACCGCTGACGTGCGCACCAACAGCATCATCGTCAACGCGCCGCAGATGCAGTTCGGCCAGGTGAAAGCGCTTATTGAACGGCTCGATACCGCAGCGGCAAGCGATGAAACCATCATCCGCACTTATTCGCTTGAAGGCGCGCGGGCGGAAGAAGCCCAGCGGCTGCTCGGTCAGACGTTGCAGCTTGATGATCGCGGCCGCACGCCCGGCCGGGGCATCACGATTCGGCTGGAAGATGACGAAGCCGGTGAAGCGCATCGCGCTGTTGAGGTCAAAGCTCGCATCGTCGCGGACCGTCGATCGAATACGCTGATCGTTACCGCGACCGCGGAAAGCTTCCCCGTCATTGAGTCGCTCATCCGCAAGATCGACACCGTGCCCACCGTGAATCCGGTGGAGTACCGCATCATTCAGCTTGAGCACGCGCTGGCGGATGATGTTCGCTTCACGCTTCAGCAGGTTTCACGTGCACTGCCGGCGGGCGAACCGATGCCTCGCATCGACTACAACCGCTTCGAGAATCAGCTCATCATCGGCGCGACGGTCGATCAGTTCGAACAGATCAACAAGATCATCAGCGAGATGGACAAGCCCTCGCAGAGGCAGCGCATCACGGACTTCGTGCCCATGCAGTTCGCCGAAGCGCAGAAGATTCAGGAAGCTCTCTCCGTCTTTTATGGCCCGATGGCCCTTGAAGCGGATACGCCCGGCAAGCGGAATGTGCGCATTGTTGCAGACCCCGCGACGAACTCGCTCGTCATCTCCGCAGACGCCAACGAGTGGGAAGGCATCCGCAGCCTGCTGAAGGAGCTGGACAGCGAAGAGTACGATTCATCGTTGCAGCTTCGTGTCCTGCCGTTGATGTATGCGGATTCCGTCTCTGTCGCTCGGGCGATCAATGAAGCCTTCCAGGGCACGATTGAGCGGGGCAGTGCCGCACGCGCCGCGGACATGCGCCGCCCGCAGGGGCGCGATGATGACCGCCGCGACAGCGTCGGCCCCACTGTGCTGGTGGAGTCGGATGAATGGGTGCGAGCCAGCGCGGAGCCGCTCACGAACTCTGTCATTATTTCTGCATCGCGCCAGAACGTGCGCAAGATCGAGCAGATCGTCGAGCAGCTTGACGTGGCGGATTTTGCCAAGCTCCCGCCGCCGCAGTTGATTCCGATCACGTCCGGCGATCCCACATCGCTTGCGCAGTCGCTCAGTCGTCTGTACGAGCAGACCGCGCGCACCGGCAGTGCGCGTGGCGGCAGCGCGGGCAAGAGCCTCGTCATCGTGGGCGATACGGCTTCCAACACCATCATCGTCCGCGCGGAAGAAGACGAGTTTCGCCAGATCAAAGCCCTTGCGGAAGCTCTCCAGCAGCAGGCGTCTGAGCAGGGCATGACGGTGCGCATCCTGCAGCTTACGAATGCGCCCGCAGCGCGCGTGGCGAGCGCGATCCGCGAAGCCTTCACCCGCAAGGCGCAGCAGACCAACCAGCCGCTGTCGATTCAGACCGACCCGCGAGGCAACAGCCTCGTCATCGCGTCTACCGGTTCGATGTATCGCGAGATCGAAGAAACCGCCAGGCAGCTTGACGCCATGTACCCCGGCCCGGGCGTCGGCGTGAATCAGGCCATCTTCATCATCGAACTCGAAAACATCTCGCCGGACGCAGCAAAATCAGTCATCGAATCCATCGGTCTGCATCAGTCGCAGCCGGAAGACTCGATCTCGCGCATCGTCTCCGAGCCGATCAAAGTCTCCGTGCTGCAGGGCCGCAGCGCGCTCATCATTGTCGCCAGCCCCGCGGATCGCGAGTTGATCGTGGGCCTGCTCAAGGCGGTGGATGCTGAGCCGAATGCAGCGGTGGCGGAAGCGCAGATGCGCATTGTCCGCCTGAAGAATGCGGACGCAGCGTCGGTCGCGCGCATCCTGAGCGAAGTGCTCGCCCCCGGCAACCAGCAATCGCAGACCGCCTTGGCCCGCGCGATTCAGGAGCAGGTCCGCCGCCTTGCGGTTCGTCGCGACGGTCTGAACGAGGGCGACCTCAAGCTCGACCTGACGCGACCCGTGCGCATCATTCCAGACACCAAGCTCAACGCAGTGGTGATCTACTCGACGGAGTCGAACGTTCGCGCCATAGAACAGGTTGTGGCGATGTTCGATCAACTGCCGATCACGGACGCGGTTACGGTGCAGATTTTCCCGCTGCAGAACATCGCTGCCGAGCAGTTCAGCCGCATCGTGCGGGACCTCTTCACGCAGGGGAAGCAGCTTGGCAGCATTCCGGGCACGAACCTCACCGCGCTGCCCGGCGGCATGGTGGGCAAGGCTCTCATTGAGCAGATCGCCATCACCACTGACGAGCGCACGAACACCGTCATTGTCGCAGGCAAGGAAGATTCCGTCGCGCTGGTGGAAGTGCTCAGCAAGCGGCTGGATTCCGATATCGCAGCGGGTTGGGTTGAGCCTCGAGTCATTCCGCTGCGCTTTGCGGACGCAGGCGACCTTGCACAGACATTGCAGGCCATTCTCATCGACGGCATCACGAATCTGCCGCAGGCCACGCCCATTCAGCGGCAGATCGGCCGCCTGCGAATGGCTCGGCAGCAGCAGGACGGCGGGCGCGTGCTCGAATCCGATGTCTTCCAGCCGATGACGCGACTCGTCATTCGCCCGGAGCCGCAGATGAACGCGCTCGTTCTCGTCGGCACGCCGGTAAATCTCGAAATCGTCGGCGAGCTGGTGAAGATGCTTGATATCGAAGCGGCCTCACCCAGCGCAGCCGTGCGCATCTATCCCATCGAACACGCTTCAGCAGCGCGACTGGCCACCACCATCACGCGCCTGTTCGATCAACAGGTGCAGTCGAAGGCGATCCGCCCCGAAGATCGTGTCATTGTGCAGGCGGAAGAGCGCACGAACACGCTCATCGTTACGACCAGCCCTCGCTCGTTTGCTGTGCTGGAATCGCTGCTGAAGACGCTGGACGCGGAGATTGCGCCGGACCTTCGCGAGATTCGCCGCATAGAGCTGCGCAATGCATCCGCCACGCGCCTGGCGACGCTTGTGCAGCAGTTGATGGACGCACGATTGGAGCGGCTCCGCCGCGTGCAGCCGGAGACGGCGGACCTTGAACGCGCCACCATCGTTGCGGATGCGCGGACGAACAGCCTGATTGTCGCGGCGGGCAATGAATCGTTTGAGGTCATCAGGCGGCTGGCATCCGATCTGGATACGTCCACGCTGACGGATGTCTCGCTCGTCAATGTGCTGCCGGTGATGAAGGGGAACGTTGACCGGATTGCGGCGGCCATCAACCAGATCATGGAAAGGCGATACGCCGACCAGCCCGCAGAGATTCGCGCGAGCCAGAGGCCGCTCGTTCTCACCGATCCGCGATCGAACAGCCTTCTCGTTGCGGCGAACCCGGAAGATTTGGCTGCAATCGCGGACCTGGTCGTCAAGCTGAGCGAAGCGCCGATCAACCCCGCGATCGGGTTGCATGTCGTCAGTGTTGAGGGCGGCATGAGGGCCGAGCATCTCGCGCCGCGATTGCAGCGCTTGATGGCGGAGCGTCAGCAATCGCTGGGCGAAGCGCGCACGCCGTCCGATCGCGTCTCCATCGAACCGGACATGGGCAGCAACAGCCTCATCATCGCAGCAACCGATGAAAACCTCGAGGTAATTCGCGGCTTGATCGGCATGCTCGCGCAGGCCGGGCAGGGCGGCACGGGTGAAACGGAACTCATCATGCTCACCAGCGCCAGCCGCGCCGCGGATATGGTCACGCTGCTCAACGATCTGCACGTGCGGGAAGCCAACCGCACGCGAGGCGAGAACACCGTGCGGATCACGGCGGATGAGCGACTGAACGCGCTGCTGGTGAATGCCCCGCCACAGGATGTGCAAACCATCAAAGACCTTGTTTCGCGACTGGACGGCGCGAAGCCGACCACCATCGTCGAAACGAAGTTCATCCCGCTCCAGTCGGCCAACGCTCGCGAAGTGGTCAGCCTCATCGAAAGCGTGCTCAGCGGGCGCAGCATCGCACCAGGGCGACTCAGCGGCAGGCAGGCCACGGTGCTCAAGTACATCCGCGAAGCTGGCCTCGCGCCTGTCGAGGGCGATGAGTTCGCCACGGAAATGGTCGTGGGCGGTGCGATTCGCGAATCCATCTCGCTCACGCCGGATGTGCGCACGAACACGGTCATCGTTGCAGCTCCGCGAGAATCCATGCGAATGATCGAACAGATGATCCGCGATCTGGACGCCTCCAACACCGGTTCGCAGGACATTCGCATCTTCAAACTTGTCAACGCCGATGCGCTCGCGATGGCGGAAATTCTGACCGATCTGTTCACGCTTCGCAGGCAGGGCAATATTTTCGTGCTCAAGCCGCGCGAAGGCGCGTTCGACGCACCGGTGGGCGATATGGGTGGCATGAGCGGGCTGGGCGGCACGGAACTGACCGCCGTGCCGGATGAGCGGCAGCAGCTTTCCATTACGGTGGACAGCCGCACAAACAGCCTGCTTGTATCAGGTACACCCACGTATCTCGACCTTGTCGAGCGCGTGGTGAAGGAGCTGGACGCACAGGAAGCGGACGAGCGCGAAGTGCTGGTGTATCAGCTTCGCAACGCTGTCGCGGGTGAAGTTTCGCGCGTGCTCACGCAGTTCATCGACCGCGAGCAGCAGAAGCTCGTCAGCACGATGGGCACGGATCAGATCGGCTCCGCTGCGAGATTGCTGGAACGCGAAATCACCATCGTGGGCGATGAAAAATCGAACACCGTGCTTGTGAGCGCAAGCCCGCGCTATATGGAGCGCGTGAAGGAGATGATCCAGCGATTGGATGTTGACCCGCCGCAGGTGCTCATTCAGGTCATGCTGGCGGAAGTAACGCTCGATTCCACCGATGACTGGGGCATCGACTTCCGCGCGAGCGGCAGGGCGGATGGCCTGAGCATCACGGGCGGGTTTGGCCTTGCCAGCGCGTTTGTAACCGGCATGGGTGTGCCGAACCTTGCGGTGGCGTCCAGCGATTTCGACTTGCTCATCCGCGCGATGCAGTCGCAGGGCCGCCTGCAGGTGCTGAGCAATCCATCGGTCATGGCTGCGAACAATGAAGTCGCGCGCATTCAGGTGGGTGAAACCATCCGCGTGCCGGAAACGCTCACCATCTCGGATACCGGCCGACTGGCGAGCCAGACCGCGGAGAAGGAACTGGGCGTGATTCTGCAGGTTACGCCTTCAATCAACCCGGACGGCTTCGTGCGCATGGTGATTTCACCCGAGATTTCCAGTCTCAGCAGCCGCACCACGCAGATCAGCGAAGACTTTGAAGCGCCGGTCATTATCAAGCGCAAGGCGGAGACGACTGTAACCGTGTTCGACGGGCAGACGATCGTGCTGGGCGGCTTGATTTCCGATCGCTTCGAGCGGCGCGACCGCAAGGTGCCGTTCTTCGGCGATCTGCCCGTCATCGGCGCGCTCTTCCGCAGCGAAACGCAGGAAACCGCCAAGACGGAATTGCTCATCGTGCTCACGCCGCACGTGATCGAAAGCCCCGCCAGCCTTCGCGTCGGCGAGATCACCGATCGACAGATCAACCGCCTGACGCTGCCTGAGAAGCTGAAGAACTCGATGCGCGAGCACGATTCGTTCGCACCGGGCGGCGGCGGCCTCTACGACGCGCAAGGCAACCGCCTTGATAAGCCCGCCCCTGCCGATGAAACGAAGCCGGAGTGAGATGAGAGAAACGTCCACAAGGTCATACGTCCGCACGTCTCAATCAAGTCGCACGGCTTTACCGCTTCGCGCCACCGACGCCGCGCCATCGCCCCGTCTCACTCTCGTTGGACGTTTCGTTCTCTATATGGTGCTGGTTGTGGTGCTGGTCGGCTGTCAGACAGAGCGCATCACAAGCGATGGCAGGCCGCTGCCGCCCACGCCGCGCGCCGCGCCCAGCGCGCCGTCCCACGCACAGGCGAACCGGATGATGTTCATGGTGGGCGCGAAGCCGCGCGATACAAACGGCAACGGCTACCCGGACCAGATCGAAGCCACCGTCGCGCTGTTCGCCTCACCCCATCCGACAGCGATTCATCAGGAAGGCGTGTTCGAGTTCGCCCTGTTCACGCGCGGCCACGCAGGCGAAGGCGCGCCGATCGCACAATGGCGCGTTGAGGGCGACATGCTGGAACGCGCGCGAGCGCGCACGCAATACGGGCCGTGCTACCAGTTCCAACTCAGCCTGCTGGATGCGGGCGGCGATGTCTATCCGCTCACCGCTGCGGACCTCCGCTGCACGTTCATCCCCGCCGATGGCTCCCCGCCAGTGAGAAGCGACGGCGTGCGCTCGATTCAGATCGGCAAGCGGTGAACGGGAACGCCACATCGTGATGCGCAGGCCTCATTACATCAGAAACGCGTGATACAGTCCCAGCGCGTTCAATGATGACAGCGCAAGCACAATCGCCGCAAGAATCGTCAGCGCTATCCGGCTGCGCGTGGTGATCCGCGCCAGCAGCCACCGACGTGTTGACGCGCGCGGTTGCACGACGGTGTGCATATCGATTCGATAAACGGGCGATGCGGTCATCGGCCATATAGTATGCCGCGCTGTTTCGGTTCATACTGAAACAAACTTCGCGCGTCCCGCAAATGAGAAAACCCGCGGCTGGGCCGCGGGTCTTTCAATCTTCAATCCCATCCAATCAGTTCACTCAGCGAGTGCCGCCTGCTGCGGCCTCTTCGCACGCGCCCCAGGCGCCGAGCAGGATCAAGAGGTCCTGCACATCGACTGCGCCGCTGTTGTTGAGGTCCGCTGCACAGCCGCTGCACGCGCCCCAGCTTCCGAGCAGGATGAGCAGGTCCTGCACATCGACCGCGCCGCTGTTGTTGAGGTCCGCATCGCAGGAGATTCGTGTGATCTCAATGCCCATCGGGCCTGCGTTGGTGTTGTTGTACGTCGCCATGCGGAGCATGTACGGCTGGTTGTTGAGGTCGATCGTAACCTGCTTCATGGTCTGGCCGCCGAGCAGGTGCAGGCAACCGATGTTGTTGTGCGAGTTCGGCTGGTCTGGGCAGGCGTTCTCATGCACAGAGAGATCGCCGGGGTGGCCGAGAGGCGACAGCAGCGTGAAGCGATACTTGCCTGCGGGCAGTTCGAGACGGTAGAACATGTCCGGGCCGCCGACGGGGTTGCACGTGGAAGCGCTGGTTACCGTCGCAGCAAGGTGGCAGTTGACGCGCTCAAGGTTGAGGTTCGCCATGTTGATGACGGGCGCGAAATCACACACGGTGCTGCCGGGGTTGATGCCCATGCTGTAGATGTGCACGCGGCCGGCGTCGGTCATGCCTGGTGCGTCGAAGCCGGGGTCAGTTGCAAGAAGCTGATCGCCGCTCCACGCTGCGCCGCCCTTGCCGAACTTCTCCGACACGCCTGCCGGGCTCTTCCAGCAGCCCATGAGATCGGTCTTGTACTGCGCGGGGGTCTGGCCCTGTTGTACGCGGATGCGGTAGATCCAGCCGTTGGCGTCGGTGACGATGAGATCGTTGCCGCTTGTGCTGATGGTGGAGCCGAACTCGCGATTGGCGGTGGGGAACTCGGTGATCCTGCCAAGCTGCGAGTACGACGGCACGCCGTCCTGCACGAAGACGCGATAGACGTACACCGCGCCGGCGTTCGCGACGCCGCTGACAGTTGCGCCCGGCGCACCGATGAAGAGATAGCCGCCGCCGAACGCGATCGATTGGCCGAAGCGTGCGCCTGCGCTGAGGTCGGCGGGGGAGAGCCACTGGGGCGAGGCCCATGGCGAGCCGTTGTAACGATACTGCACCATCACGCGGCCACGATTCGCGTGGCCGTTGACCGTTGCGCCGGGCGCGCCCGCTGCGTAGCGATCTTCGCCGCCGAGTCCCTTCGCCACCGCCACCGCAGCGCCGAACTGCGCATTTGCGGGCGAGGAAGGTGTGAAGTCGCGCGTGCCGTCCAGCGTCCATACGTTGTTGATACGCTTGTAGAGGTACACGCGACCGATGGAATCATTGCCGCCGAGATCATGGAACGGCGCACCGACTGCAAGGAAGTTGCCGCCGATGGAGACCGCGTTGCCGTACCAGTGACTCTGACCGCCATCTGCCGGTGCGATCGACTGATCCGCGACCCAGAAGAGGTTGCCGCGACGATACACGGTAACGCGGCCGGAGTTCAGACCGGCAACGTCAGCAAGGGGTGCACCGACGACGGCGTAGTCATCGTCGATATCGACAGCAGCGCCGCAGTTGTCGCCCCACTGAAGGTTGGAAGGCATCACCTTCAGCACCTGCGTCCATGAGCCGCTGAAGTTCTGATAGATGTAGGCAGCGCCGGCGTTCAAGC
Organism: Phycisphaerales bacterium; assembly: GCA_035443885.1. Lineage (GTDB taxonomy): Bacteria > Planctomycetota > Phycisphaerae > Phycisphaerales > SM1A02 > DAOMNO01. The sequence continues at coordinate 63,135 of DAOMNO010000008.1, read as the reverse complement.
CGTACTGGTTGTCGTCGCCCGGCATGCCGACGATGGCGAACATCTTGTTATGCGACATGGCCAGTGCGTGACCGAAGCCGTCATGCGCTGCGATATCGCTGGGCGCGAGCGGCGTGCTGTCGCACACGCCGGCAAACGCGCCGGCAGCGAACGCAAGCACAGTGCTTGAGAAGATCGAGCAGGTGAGGTTGAGTGTGTTGATGCGTGACATGGTTGTTTTCCTTGAGAGAAAGCGTTTTGATGAACGGGAGAAAGTTCGGTGAGCGGAGACCGCGAGACGCGTCTCCGCCCCATACACGCAGTCCGCGCGGCTTCCCCTTGGGTGATGTGAAAGAAAAAATGAAACGTGCGCGGCGCAAAGGAAAGCCCGCGACGTATTCGCCGCGGGCCTCCTCACGCATCACCGATTCGTGTGTGCTGCGCACGCAGAAGATGCATTGCCGCGAGGTTTTTCACGGCCTCGCTCGCGCTTCGGGCTGGTCGTTGTCTGGTCGAACCGGCGAGATACGTTCTGGGAGCGCTTGCCGTCGCGGCTCCACCCCCATTCACGCAATCCGACGCGAGACCCCCTGGTGAAAAGGGAGAAGAATGCAAAACAAAATAGTGCTGTGGAAACAGCGTTAAACGAGGTCGATCGGGTCTTGGCCGGCCCGGGATCGGACGTTAAGTGGGAGCCGCAGCAGGGTACAGCTAGATCGCGCCGGGATGTCGGCTTTATCCCGCGGCGGCGATTCGCTCGAAGCCGGACCGCATCGCTGCGACGAGTGTGTCCACTTCCGCATCAGTCATCGGCGTGGAGAGCGTCCAACTGCCGGTGTTGATGAGCATGCACCCCGCATCGAAGAGATGGCTCAGGAGCATCGACAACCGGCGCTTCTCATCAGCGTTCTGGTATGCCTCGCGATAGTTCCGCGGCGGCTGCGCCTTCATGTGTACGCGGAACATCGACCCGGCGCCGGTGATGCACGCCGTTACACCCGTGGCGCGAATGGCCTGCTCAATGCCCTGCACCGCGCGGTCTGCCATCGCATTCAGTCGCTTTGCCGCTGCAGCGTCGAACTTCTCCATCGCAGCCAGGCCCGCAGTGATCGAAATCGGGTTGGCGGAAAATGTGCCGGAATGCGGGAAGAGCAGCTTGCCCTCGCGCTTCGGGTTCATCACATCGAGCACGTCGCCCCGGCCCGCGACCGCGCCGATCGGGAACCCGCCGCCGATCATTTTCCCCATCGCGGTGAGATCGGGCTTCATGTTGTAGCGCGCCTGCAGCCCGCCGACTTCGGTGCGGAAGGTAATCACTTCATCAAGCACGAGCAGCGCACCGGTGCGGGTGGTCCACTCGCGCATCGCGTGAACGAACGCCGCATCCGCCGGAGCCAAGCCGACACGATGCGGCATGAGATCGAGCAGCACACAGGCGAGATCGTCCGCATGTTCATTCAAAATCGCAATCGCGCGGTCGGCATCATTGAATGGAATGACGACGACATCGTTGATCGCAGACGCTGGCGTGCCGTGCACGAGCGGGACGTTGTTCGGCCGATTCGGATCGCCCCATGTTGAAGGATCGGGGGCCTGGCTGACTTCCGCGTAGTCATACACGCCGTGATACGCGCCTTCGACCTTGGCGATCTTCGGCCGTTCGGTCCATGCGCGCGCCGCCTTCAGCGCGACCATGATGGCTTCCGTGCCTGAGTTTACGAAGCGGATCTTCTCGAACGAAGGCGAGCGAGCACAGAGATGTTCCGCGAAGCGGACTTCCACCTCGGTCGCCATCGTGAATGCGGTGCCTCGTGAAAGCTGCGCCGTAACGGCTTCTACGATTTCGGGGCAGGCGTGCCCGTGAATGAGCGACGCCATGTTGTTGGCGTAGTCGATGCGCTGAATGCCGTCGAGATCAGTTACGCGGCAGCCTTTGGCGTAATCCGCGTAGATGGGGTGCGGATCGCGCAGCACGGCGTTGCGGCTCACGCCGCCGGGCAGCACTTTCAGCGCGCGGGCATACAGTGCGGCACTCTTGCTTGCGGGTGCAGCGGGTGCGCTGGTTGCAGTCGCGCTCTTTGTGTCAGGCATGATGTGTTGGCTCCGCGATGGGAAGGAGTGGCGCGCCGGTGCATGCTTGCACCGTGTTGAAGTCGACGCCCGGCGCAAGTTCGACGAGACGGAATCCCGCAGGCGTTACGTCAATGACGGCAAGATCGGTATAGACACGAGTTACGACGCGCAGGCCGGTGAGCGGATACGTGCATGACTCCACCAGTTTCGGCTCGCCTGTCTTCGTGCAGTGCTGCGTGATGACGTAGATGGACTTCACGCCCGCGACGAGGTCCATCGCGCCGCCGACAGCGGGAATATCGTCCGGCCCGCCGGTAGACCAGTTGGCAAGATCGCCATGCTGCGAAACTTGCAGTGCGCCGAGCACGCACAGATCGAGATGACCGCCGCGGATCATCGCGAAGCTGTCCGACTGGTGAAAGAACGCAGCGCCGGGAATCGCTGTAACCTGACGCTTGCCCGCGTTGATGAGTTCGGGATCGCCCTGCCCCGGGGCCGGCGAAGGCCCCATGCCGAGCAGGCCATTCTCGGTGTGATAAATCAGTTCGCGGCCTTCGGGCACGAAGCGCGCGACGAGTTCAGGAATGCCGATGCCGAGGTTGACGTAGGAGCCATCTGGAATGTCCTGCGCCACGCGGCGTGCCATCTCATCGCGCGTCCAGCCGACGGTTGTTTCCGTTGCGCTCATGGGTACGACGCTCCCGCGGCGACCAGTTCCGACTCATGTGCGGGGTTCGGCACATGGGCGACGCGATCCACAAAGATGCCCGGCGTGATGACCGCTTCGGGATCGATCGCGCCCGGCGCAACAATGTCTGCCGCCTGCACGATGGTTACACGGGCCGCCATAGCCATGAGCGGTGCGAAGTTCCGCGCGGTCTTGTTGTACACAAGGTTGCCGTGCAGATCGGCGCGCTTTGCTTTGATGAGTGAGAAGTCCGCCGTCAGCCCATACTCCATCAGGTAGTCGCGGCCGTTGAATCGTCTTGTTTCCTTGCCTTCTGCAAGTGGCGTGCCGACGGCGGTCTGTGTGAAGAACGCAGGAATGCCCGCGCCGCCCGCGCGGATGCGCTCGGCCAGCGTTCCCTGCGGCACGAGTTCGAGCTTCGTCGCGCCGCTGCGGTACAGCTCAGGAAACACCGTGGAGTTCGCCGTGCGCGGGAAGGAGCAGATGATCTTGGAGACTCGCCTTGCCTTGAGCAGCGCTGCGAGGCCGACTTCGCCGCTGCCGCAGTTGTTGCTGACGACGGTGAGATTCGTCGCGCCCTGGTCGATGAGCGCGTGGATGAGTTCGATCGGGCTTCCCGCTTCGCCGAAGCCGCCGATCATCACAGTCGCGCCGTCAAACACATCTGCGACCGCTTCCGCCGGACTCGCGATTCGCTTGTCGATCACGCTGGCAGGCTCACACTCGCAGGTGCCTTGGTCGGCTTCTTCACGCGGTCATAGGCATAGAGACCGGCTTCGTCGAAGAGGACGCGGTCTTCGTAGTCGTTGAACCAGAGGGCGTTGGGATTCCTGCCGACGATGCATACCTTGCCACGATCTGCTGCGGTGCCCGCATTGCGCAGAATCTTGAAGATGACCACGCCGTTCTCGCTTCCCGCCAGGCCGGGAATGGGCTTGTTGGTAACAGCGTTCACTTCAGTCTTGCCCTTGTAATGCGTGATCGACAGGCGCGCGTGCGTCTCCACGCCGGACAGACCCTTCTGTGATTCGTTCAGAATGTTCCACGCGGTTTCGATCGGTACGTTGAACGCGCGATACGCGACGATGTCGCGGCCGCAGAAGAAGTAGTGGTTCTCCGCGCCGGCGCGCTTGATCTCACGCTGCAGGATGCGCAGCGCATCCGGATCGTCATTGATGCCCTTGATGATCGGAGCCTGATTTTCGACGGTGAGCCAGCCACGCGAGACAAGATCGCGCATCGCCTTGCCCGTCGCGGGCACCCACTGCTTGAAGCCCTGCGAATCCTCGATGTAGTTGCCTTCTTCATCCTTGGCGAGGAACTCGTCCGGATGCTCAAAGTGCACCATCATGTGCAGGCCGACCTGCGGGTACGTCTCATGGAAGCGGTCGAGCATCGCGAGGAACGCAGCGTCGAACCGCTGGGGATAGAACGCCATTTCCTTCGTGCCGATGCGGATCGACTCAACATCGGATTCCGCAAGAGCTGCAAGCCACGCGCCGAGCTTGGCGTTGTTGAGCACCATCGGATCGCCGCCGGAGAGGAGAATCTCTCGCAGTTTTTCGCGGCCCGTTTCGGGATGCACGCCGCCGTTGCGAGCGACGGCCTGATTGTGCGCGCGAATGTACTCGGTGATTTCCGGAATCTGAGCGAGGCCCTTCTTGGCGACCGTGCCGTCCTGCCGCTGGATCTCCTTGCGGGCGATCAACTCTTCGCGGTAGCAGAAGCGGCAGTGCGCGGAGCACGTGGAGACCACGTACATGAGGCCCATTTCATACTTGTGCAGCAGGCCTTCCACCGGGCTGTAGTCCATCTGGAAGCCAGGGTCTTCCGAGCCTGCCAGATCGCGCGTTTCATCCGGGCTGGCCTTCACGATGCGCTGGATCGCAGCGCTCCTCTTGGCCAGTTCAAAGTAGTGGCGCGTGATCTTGACCGGCATGCGAGATTCAACATCGCGCTCCGTGTCCTTCAAAACGCGAAGCTGGACGATCTCATCCTTGCTGTAGAAGCTGAGCATGTCTTCCGGCGCACGCTCATCGAAGAACGGCGAGAGGCCGTTGATGATCTCTCGGATGTACTTCGGATCCTCAATGCCTTCGAGGAACATCTGTTCGCGTTCGGTGGGGACGTAGCCCTGCTTCTTAATCATGTGTCGCGCTCCGAGGATGGAAGACGGTCAACGATAGGTGCGTGCTGCGGTGCGGGCGTGCGCCTGCCGCAGATTGTGCAGCGAGATGCGAGCAAGACGCGCGAACGACCCTCGTTCGACCGGTTGCGCCGGCTCTGCACGCCGCCTGATGCACCTTGATCGGCCCATTCAGGGGTTGACTGAGGCCAGGGGACCGTCCCCATGCAATTGAACCAGCATACCCGATGGAACGGCTTTTTCCGCAGCGGAAGTGCGAAATCCCCAGCAGAAGAGGGGCTTCACCCCCCCAGATGCCCCCCACATACCCCCCACATGACTTCCACGTACCCGCATTTCATGCCCCGCCCGCCCCCCAGATGCCCCACGTAGCCACGGCGGTCCTTCTTGAAGCCCCGGCCACCTCGTTATCTGCCCCTTCGTCTCCACGGTGCCGGTAGGACTCATGTCCGCATCCACGTTGTACGCTGAGTCGCTGATCGACGTGTTGTGCGCGGCGAGGGCACGGCTGCGGTCCGCGCTATCGACCGCGCTGTCGCCACCATCGTGCACGATACACTTGCTGCATGAAGTATCGCCGGTGTTTTCCTTCGTTCTGTGCTGCGGTTGCGGTCTTCTGTGTTTCATCCGCAGTTGCGTGCGTTGATGGTGGCGCCTCGCTCACACGAGCGGAAGCCGAGCAACGCGCGCAGCAGCTCTGGGAGCAATACGCGGCCGCGATTCGCGAGCAGCGCGCTGCGGAACTCAATGCCATGCTCGTTCGCGCTGGTGAACATGACATGAAACTTCTGCGCAAAGACTTTGGCGAGAAGCCGGAAGGCGGGCGCAGCCTCTGGATTTCCATGCACGGCGGCGGCGGCACGGCGGCGGAGGTCAACGATCAGCAATGGCAGAATCAGATTCGCCTGTATGAACCGACGGAAGGCATCTACCTTGCACCACGCGCGCCGAGCAACGAGTGGAACCTCTGGCATCGCGAAGAGATCGACCGGCTCTTCGATCGGTTGATCGAATCCGCAATCCTCGCATGGGATGTCGATCCTGATCGCGTGTATCTGCTCGGCTACTCTGCGGGCGGCGACGGCGTGTACCAACTCGCGCCGCGCATGGCGGATCGCTTCGCTGCCGCTGCGATGATGGCGGGGCATCCGAATGATGCTTCGCCACTCGGCTTGCGCAATCTGCCGTTCGCCATCTTTATGGGCGCGAACGACGGCGCGTACAACCGCAACAAGGTTGCAGCGGAATGGGGCGAGCAGCTTGCAGCGCTGCGCGAAGCGGATGCAGAAGGCTATCCGCACCTCGTTACGATTTATGAAGGGCTTGGCCACTGGATGCAGGGTCGCGATCGCGAAGCGTTGCCATGGATGGCGCGACACACGCGCAGTGCATGGCCCCGCCGCGTGGTGTGGAAGCAGGGAAACGCGCTGCACCCACGGTTCTATTGGCTGGCAGTCGATGAAGCGGACGCAGCGCGCGGCAGGACGATCATCGCCACAGTGCGCGATCAGACCATCGAACTTGAAAGTGCCGAGATCAATCGCGTCGAACTGCTGCTGCACGATGCGCTGATTGATCTTGACCAGCCGATTGTCGTGAAAGCAAACAATGCGGTTGTGTTCGAGGGTATCGTGAAGCGCCGCGAGGATGCGATGAAGCGTTCGCTGATGCTGCGTGCCGACCCGCGAAGCATCGCCACGGCGCGCGTGCATGTGAGCTGGGAAAAAGCGGCGCAGTAAATGCGGGGGTGTCGCGCCTTGCTTTCTCGCCACGCTGCGTGTTCTCTGCGGTGCAACCGTTAACGAGGCGCGATTATGAGCGTGCCCCGCGCAGTGCGACTGCTGCGATGATCGTTGCAATCAGGTGTGCTGCGCCGAAGGTGAACAGCACCGCGTGGTACATCGGCGCTGCGGGGTGGAACGATGCATCGGGCGAAGCGATGAGCATGGCCGGCTGTGCTACAGAGAGCAGGGTGAGTAGTGCTGCTGCGCCGCCGATGCCAAGCAGGTGATAGCCGATGTTGCCGCCCGCGTGATACGCGCCCATGGCTACGGAGCCTCGCCCGCTGCGGCACGCCAGCGCCATACCCGCAGGCATGAGCGCCGCACCGGACAATCCGAAACACCCCATCGCGATCATCAAACCGAAAGGCCACGCCTGCCCGACACTGGTCGCTGCGATGAGCGGAATCGCCATAATGCTTGCTGCGTACACAATCGCTGCGAGCGTACGCAGGCGAAGGTGGCCGACGCGATCCGCAAGCAGGCCCGCGGGCCACGCGCCGAGCGCGAGCAGCAGAATCGAGCCGCCGAGCAGGCCGCCGCGCATGGCAGGGGCCATGTCCAGCACGTGCGCGAAATACAGCAGCAATGTTGTTGCGACGACGCCCGCCACAGCACGATCAGTACACGCCATGAGCAGCGCGGGCCAGAGCAGCGTTCGCAATGGAGCGGCTTCGATCGCGCCGGTGTCGTTCACAACCGGACACGACCTGACGAGGCCGTCGAACCATGCGGAGCGCGTGAGCGCGAACGCAGCGACGATGAGGCACGCTGCGGCACCGAAGCAGAAGACGAATGCGGGCGAGAATCGCGCGATGACGCCGCCGATGATGACACCGCATGCCACACCCAGCAACAGCACGGTGCCTGCGACGCCGAACCGTGCGCCGCGTGTGCGCTGCGTGCCGGCTTTGCTGAGCAGGTCGAAGAGTATGGCGAGCATGGCGAGGTCCACCGCGCCTTCCGCGATGCGCAGCACAAGAGACCAGCCGAAGCCGATCGGCAGCGCCATCGCCGCGAGGAACAGCGCGCTGAGCGCGGCCGCCGCGGCCAGCATGGCGGAAGGCGGCAGCACGCGGCGAAGCCGCGCGAGCAGGGGCAGGGCGAGCAGGGCGCCGATCAGGTTGACCGCCATGAACCAGTGCGCCGCCGCCGCGCTCACGCCATACCGCTCAACAAAGAGATCGTGCAGCAGCGGTGCGATGGTGCCGTCCGGCAGTGCGCCGAGAAACAGCATGCCCATCGCCAGCGCGAGTGGCTTGCGCGAGCGGCTCGCAGCGATGTCCAGCGCGGTTGCGTCCCGCGCGCGATCAGATTCGATCGCAGGCGAAACAGCAGGCGGCAGGATGGTCGAAACAGTCTCGCTCACGGGCGGCTCGGCGGGGAACGGGTGGCACGCGGGGCAGGGGGGCAGAATCACGGTTCCGCTTGCGACATCGCAAGTGGGTCCGGTAGCTCTGGGATTGCGAATGATTCTCAATTGCGCGATTCTGTCAAGTTCGGCAGCGTAAAAACCGCGTTTATGAGGGTTCAAACGAGGATTATGCGGCTGGTTGTCTCCCGGCAAGAGTGATCTGCACAGGACCGCGGAAAAACGGCGCAACGACAGAGTGCTGGCTACAAGTGGCGATGCTGATCGAGAGAATGTGCTTAGAACGTTGCGGCGATCAGCGTCGGGTGGCGTAAGGCGCTGCGTTCAGCACGGTTTGCCAGTGCTGGAGTCGTTCGGTGTACGCCGTGCGGTTGCCGCTGTTCCAGCCCGCGACCAGCAGATCGCGTGGCGGCTGCTGACTGCGCACGCGCTCGTCGATGAAGCGCAGCAACTGCTCGCTGAGCTGCACCGCGCTGTCATACGACGCCTTCACGTGTGAAGGCGCGCTGCGAGCTGTTTCCCAGTTTGCCAGTGCGAGTTCCAGCACGCGACCAAGCTGCGGGGCCGCGGCAACGCCAAACGCGCGCTGGTCCGCAGCGTTCGTCATCGCGATGAACTGATCGCGCATGAGTGAGACGCCGCGATGCACAGCCTGCATGAGGCCCGTGTCCTCGCCTGAGGCTTCGATCTTGTCGAGCACAGCTTTGAGCAGTTCAGTCTGCAGCTCGCGCGTGAGCGCGGTGCCGCCTACAGCGAGCGATTCAAACCCTCGGCGAAGAACGAGCCAGCTTGTTTCACGCTCCGCAGCGCGAACGAGATCGCGAAGCGTAAGCTCCAGTGTGCGCTGCGATGCGACACCCACGCGCTGCACAGAACGAAGGCCCTGCACCGCGCTCAGGCGCACGGCTTCGCGCGGTTCGCGCTGAGGGTCCAGCCGCTCGCGCAAAACGCTGAGCGAAGCATCGGTGGCGATTTCCGCAATGATCTGCACGCCGTTCACCGCAGCGAACGCGCTGGATGAAGCGACGAGTTTGGTTAGTTCAGGCACGGCAACGCGGCCGTATTCCTCACGGAAGAGCGGCACCATGCCCGGCGCGTTGAGTGGGTCCAGCAGGCGGCGCTTGGCGAGGCGGGAACGGTCTGCATCCTCAGTGGCGATCTCCGCTGCCCAGTGTTCAACGTATTCGCGAACAGTGCGCCGCTGCTGCTCCGTCCATTGGGTATTGACCGAGGCCAGCGTGGAAATGCCCGGCGGCTCTGGCTGCGCAAGGGCAGCTTGAGGCACGAAGGCGAGAAGGGCAAGAAAAGCGATGGCGTGCAAGCGAGCGCGGCTGTGCATGATGATCGTCGTGGCTCCAGTCATGCTGGCGCACCCTGCGCCGCATCCCGTGGATCAAAAACCGTACCAGAAGGCAGCCGTCGGTGTCAACGAGTGAACGGGTGAATCTGCGGGCGAGAACTGGACGATGAAGTCCTGCGGGCCGTCCCGCCGAACATTCCTCCCACCGACCGGCTACCATACGAGTCGCTCACTGGAACGCCTTGAAGACGGTGTGAGCGGCATGGGGCGTCCCGCCCGTGCGGGCCGCTGGAGGTACTGCCTATACGCTGCGGCACCGCTGGCGGTTGCCGGGGCTTCTGTTGCAACCCATGAAGAACACCCCTCTGCTTCTGCTTGCCCTCGCCTGTGCATGGCTCACCAGCGCGGCGGCTTTCGCCTCAGCCCCGACCCCCGCCGAGCGGCTGGCGGCCCAATACACCCGCGGGGCCTTGCAGATGCTCCGCACGCAGCCGCTGAGCATTGAGATGATGGAGGTCGCAGCCATCCTTCTTGATGAAGCGGCGCAGATGACCCCCAATGACGCCGACCTCTGGCGGCTCATCGTGGAACTCGCCGCCCTTCGTGAAAATGATGTAGAACGCGCGAAAGCCGTGGAGCGGCTGGTGCAGCTCGACCCGACCGACGACGCGGCAAAGCTTCAACGGGCGTATTTCGCCATCGAGCGTCATCAGACAGCGGAAGACCGCGCACAGGCGTACCGCAACCTGCTCACAGAATCCTCGAAGCGCGAACTCGGCCCGGCGGTCGCATCCCGCCTGGCGATGGACCTTGCACTGCTGGAGCGGCGTCGAGGAGACTCACGCGCGTTCGCGGAATGGCTGGCGGAGGCGGTGAAGCTCGATCCTTCGAATCATGCAGCCGCGAGCCTTGCTGCGGGCTTCTTTCGGATGCATCTGACCGATCCGTTCGCAGAAGCAGAACTGCTTTCAACGGTTTTCCTGGCGAATATCACGGATATCAACGTACAAGTGGCGCTGGCTTCGCATCTGCTGGAGCACGGCGCGTATGTGGGCGCGGAACGGATCTATCGCTTCGCCGTTTCCTGTCATAAAGCCATTCGCGCCTTCGCTGCGGACGGCGTGGTGGCAGACCTCGCCACCGCGCAATGGGCGCGAGGCGACGCAGCGGGTGCGCTGCGCACGATTCTCGATCGGCAGCGCGAGTCGGATATTCGCTTGCGCAACAGGCTGCGCGTCGAAACGCCCGAACTGACTTCAATGGATGTGGCGAAGCACACAGCCCATCTCGACCCGCCGCTGGCGACGACCCGCGCGGCGATTCACAGCAGATTGAAGGACGGTCAGGCCGCCGAGGCGCTCAATCGCGCGATTCAGTCGCATGAATCACAGATTGCTTCACTTGCTCAGGATGTTGCTGCGAACGCCGGGCGGATCGCGCTGCTTCGTTTACAAGCGGCGTGGATCACGCTGTGGCTGGGCGGCGAGCCGGAAAGCGCGGAAGCGTATCTTCGCGGCGCCGCGGAGTTTCAGCCGCTTTCAGACGCTGCTGCGGCGCGTTTTGAAGGCTGGGCGATGCTGCGCCGAGGCGACGCGAAAGCAGCAGCGGAACATCTTGCGCCGTATGTGGATCAGGATGCGCCCGCCGCGCTCGGCCACGCGCTTGCGCAGCTTGAGCTTGGCCAGCAGCGAAGCGCAGCAAGAGAACTGCTCGCCATCGCGCGGGCGCAGCCCGGCTCACTCATCGGCGTGTGGGCGGCGGACCGGCTCGCGGAACTGCTCGGCCAGCGCGTGGTGCTGACAGAAACCGCCGCGGCGATGGAGCGATTGATCGCGCGCATTCCCACAACGATTGACCGATTTGCGGAACAACCCAACACGGCGGTTTCGATTCGTGTGGTGCCATCCAAGACGACCTTCACCGCGTACGAACCGCTTTTCGTCAACATCGAGATCGCCAACCACGCGCCGATTCCGATGGCGATCGATCCGAACGGGCCGATTCGTCCGCAGGTGATGTTGCGCACGTCGCTTTCCGCGGCGCAGTCCGGCGCGGGCGAATCTCCGCCGACAGTCATTGATCTTGGCCGTTCGCTTCGATTAATGCCTCGCGAGCGCATGACGATTCCAATAGATCTGCGGCGGACATCGTTGGGCTTTCTGCTCGACCAGGTTCCCGCGACCGGCTCAATGGTGCGCGTGCGGGCGATTTTGAATCCATTGATGATGCCTGAAGGCGCGCTCCTGCCGGGCCTGCTGGGCACTGAGGTGGAAGCTCCGCCGATTCGTGTGGACGGCGTGCGTCTGAACCGCGCATGGGTGGAAGATACGGCCGCGGCGATGATGAATGAGGAGAGCGAGATCGACCTGCCGCGCCTGGCGATGCTGAGCCATCTGGCCGCGGGCCAGCTTCTGCCGAACGCGCAGGAAGAGGATCGCCGAATCTTTGAACTGACACGAAGCGCGCTGGTGGAAGCGTTTGCACGGCTGGACGGCATCGGCCAGGCGTGGCTGCTCACCGTCATGCCGACTTCGACGGAGCTGGATTCCTTGCTTGCGCTGGGCCGGAAGAGCGATGACCGTTTCGTGCGGATCGCCTATCTGGCGCATCGCATCCGCTTTGCGGACGACCCGATCGTGCGCGCCGTGAGGGAAAGCGACGACCCCGTGCAGCGTCGCCTCGGCGAGCTGATCACCATCGTTGTCGAGCGGCGCGCCGCAGAGGCTGCTGCTGCGGAACAAAGGCGATGAGCGCTTCGGAAGGCAGCCCGGCGTGGCGTCGGCGTATCCGACTGCGGCGCATCGGGCTGTTCATCAGTGCGCTGCTGCTTGGTGGCGCAGTGGTCGTACTTTGGCGCGAACGCGAAGTCATTGAACACGCGATTGACGCGATGCGCCGCCCTGCGCCTGGGCCGCTGGCGATGCTCCTGCTGGCGATGCTCGGCAACATCGTGCTCGCGGGCGCGACGTTCAGCCTGCTCTTGGCGAAGCAGGGCCAGCCGCGGCGCGTCGGCATTCTGGAGATGCAGGCGCTGATGGCTGCGACGAGCCTCGTGAACTTCCTGCCGCTGCGCCCCGGCGCGCTTGGGCGCGTGGCATATCACAAAACCGTCAACGGCATTCCCGTGGCGGAATCCGTGCGAGCGATCGTCATCGCAGCCGTGCTCAGCGCAGCGTCAGCGTGCTACCTCGCAGCCGTGGCGGCGATCTGCATTCGATTTAACCTCAGCATCTGGCCTGCGATCGCACTCCCCGTGATCGTGCTGGCGTTCGCGCCGGCGTTCGGTCCGCTGCGTTTCATCGCGTTGGCCGGGCTGTGTCGCTACGGCGAAGTGATGCTCTGGGCGGTGCGCTATCACGCGGCATTCGCGATCATCGGCACGCCGATCTCGCCTGAAGCGGCGGTCGGGTTCGCGTGCATCAGTACGGCGGCGACGATGGTGCCGCTCTTCAGCAACGGGCTGGGTCTGCGCGAGTGGGCTGTCGGCCTCGTTGCGCCGCTGCTGGCGGGGGTACCGCTGGAGCTGGGCTTGACGGCAGAACTGGTGAACCGTGCATTGGAAATGGCGGTCATGTTCACGTTCGGCGTCGCGGCACTCGTGTATCTTTCTCGTCGAAGGGGTCGTCTTCCTGCGCCGAACGACGCAGCGGCGTAGTTCCCGCGGCGCTTCGCACGATTGCCCACTCCGGCGGGTATCCTTTCATCATGCGACAGCGCTCCTCGGGCGGCGGCTGGGCCGCGATCCTTTACACACTGCGGAAGGCGCGGGCCTCTGGCGGGCTGCTGCGCATGTGGCGTGCGTTGCGGTCGCGCAATGCGTGCAAAACCTGTGCGCTGGGGATGGGCGGCCAGCTTGGTGGGATGGTGAATGAAGCCAGGCGGTTCCCTGAAGTGTGCAAGAAGTCGATTCAGGCGATGGCCGCCGACATGCAAGGCGCGATTCACGAGCACTTCTTCGACGATTTTTCGATTGAAGCGATGCGGGGCTTTTCGCCTCGTGAACTTGAAGCGGCGGGGCGGCTTGCGCAGCCGATGTACGCCGGGCCGCTGGATTCACAGTATCGCAAGATCGACTGGGACGAAGCGATCGACCGAATCGCTGCAAAGCTGCGAAAGACGCCGCCGGATGAAAGCTCGTTCTATTTCAGCGGCCGCTCGTCGAACGAAGCCGCGTTTCTCATGCAGCTTTTCGCCCGCGTGTACGGCACGAACAACGTGAGCAACTGCTCGTACTTCTGCCATCAGGCGTCTGGCGTTGGACTCACGAGTGTGATTGGTTCCGGCGCGGGCACGGTAACACTTGATGACATTGAACATTGTGATCTGCTTTTCGTTATCGGTGCGAACCCCGCATCCAACCATCCAAGGTTGATGCGGTCGATCATCGACATGCGCCGTCGCGGCGGCAGGGTCGTCGTCATCAATCCGCTGCGCGAAACAGGATTGGTGAAGTTCAAGGTGCCCTCCGACGTGCGCAGCATGTTGTGGGCCTCGACGATCGCGGATGAATACATCCAGCCGCACATCGGTGGCGACATCGCGCTGCTCACCGGCATCGCCAAATGCATCCTCGAGCGCGGCAAGCATGATGAGCCGTTCGTGCGCGAGCATTGCGAAGGCTGGGACGCATTCCGGCACCACATCGCGGAAAGCTCGTGGGATGAAATCGTGCGGCGCAGCGGGGTCAGTCGGCGGGCGATTCGGCGACTGGGTGACCTTTACAGCGAATCCAGGCACGCCATCTTCTGCTGGGCCATGGGCGTTACACATCATGCGCACGGCGTGGGCAACGTGCAGATGATTGCAGCGCTCGCACTCATGCGAGGCATGGTGGGGGGTGTTGGCAAAGGCCTGCTGCCGCTGCGCGGACATTCCAACGTGCAGGGCGTCGGCTCGATGGGCGTGGTGCCGAAACTGAAGCCGGAGATCGCGCGGCGGCTGGAGCGGGCGTTCGATATCGCGCTGCCCATGAGCGAAGGGCTGGATACGCTGGCGTCCCTCGAGCGAGCGCACGAAGGCCGCATGAAGTTCATTTCGCTGATGGGCGGCAACCTGTATGGCTCAAGCCCGGATGCGGACTTTGTCGCCCGCGCCTTTGCGCAGACTGATATGGTCGTGCACTTCAATACGACGCTCAACACGGGTCATGCGTGGGCGCGCGGCAGAGAGACGCTCATTCTGCCCGTGCTGGCCCGCGATGAAGAATCGCAGCCGACCACGCAGGAGTCGATGTTCAGCTACGTGCGATTCAGCGATGGCGGACCGGCGCGGCATGAAGGCCCGCGAGGTGAGGTCGATCTTGTCGTCAGTCTTGCAGAGGCGTTTTTTAGCGAAGCTGCGAATCGCGCAGGAATCGACTGGAACGCGATGCGCGATCATGCCCGCATTCGCGAAAAAATCGCGCAGGTGATCCCCGGCTATGAACCGCTCGCAGACGGTGAAGCCAAGCGGGAGTTTCACATTGAGGGTCGGCGGTTCGAATCGCCTCATTTCGCCACGGAGAGCGGCCGCGCGAAGTTTCATCTTGTCGAGATGCCTGCGCTCATCGGTGAAGAAGAGCATGTGCCCGGCCGCAGGCCGACGGCGATCCGCCTGATGACGATGCGCTCCGAGGGGCAGTTCAACACCGTCGTGTATGAAGAGGAAGACGTGTATCGCGGGCAGGAGCGGCGGGACGTGATTCTGATGAACCGCGAGGATATTCGCATGATGAACCTGCGCGTGAACCAGCGTGTTACAGTGCGGTCTGAGGTCGGCTCGCTCTCGCGCGTGCTGGTGCGGGCGTTTGATATTCCGCCGGGCAACGCAGCGATGTATTACCCGGAAGCGAACGTGCTGGTGCCCCGCAGGGCGGATGCAGCCAGCCGCACGCCGGTGTTCAAAGGGTTCGCCGTGCATATCGAACCGGACGCAGATCAGGGCGAGCCAGCGGACTCGAAGACCATCGCACCCCCTCAGGCAGCGGGCAGCTCGCGCGATCGCATGAAGGCATGCTGATGCGTCCCGCTCGTTGCGGATTTCTTTTCGGTATGCTCCCCTGCAAATCGGCGCGGGCTTTTCGGTAGAAAGGCGAACCGTCCGCCGATCGCGGCGATTTGTCCATTGTCCCCTCGGAGTCCTCTCACCCATGTTTACGTTCAGCCCCCGCGCGGTTGTCGCCAGCTTCGTTCTTCTGATCTTGATTCTCGCGCAACCTTCGATGGCGCAGGATGTTGCGCCGGAAGCCGGCATGATGCGGTACCCGCATGTGAGCCGGACGCACATTGCGTTTGTCTATGCCAACGACATCTGGATCGTGCCCCGTGAGGGCGGCGTGGCGACCCCGCTCGCCAGCCCGCCGGGCGGTGAAGAGAACCCGCGATTCTCACCGGACGGAACGAAAATCGCCTTTGTGGGCAACTACGACGGCGCACGAGACATCTACGTGATGCCCGTAACCGGCGGTATTCCTCACCGCGTAACCTACCATCCCGGTCAGAAGAACTTCACCGGCTGGACGGCGGACGGCAAGCGGCTGATTTATGCAAGCAACTTTGAGTCAGGCATCCGTCGTGCGCCGCGCATCTACACCATCAGCGCGGAAGGCGGAATGTTTGAGCAGCTTCCGGTGCCGTATGGCGACGCGGCCGCGATCAGCCCAGATGGGCAGTGGCTGGCGTACACCCCGCACAACGCCGACCGCCGAACGTGGAAGCGATATCGCGGCGGCCTCGCATCCGATATCTGGCTGTTCAATCTCAACGACAATTCATCGCGGCAGATGACGGACTGGGAAGGTACGGACTCGCTGCCGATGTTCGCACCGGGCGGCGACAAGGTGTATTACCTCGCTGACGCGGGCGATGAGCATCGTCTGAACATCTGGTCGTATGACATGCGCACGCAGCGGCATGAGCAGATCACGCGATTCCGCGATTGGGATGTGAAGTGGCCTTCGATGGGGCCGGGGCCGAACGGGCGCGGCGAGATCATCTTCCAGAACGGGCCGAGCATTTATCTGCTTGATCTGCAAACCCGGCAGACCCGCGCGGTGAACGTGCGCATTCCCGGCGCACGTCCTCAACTGCGCACGCAGATCGTGGATGCGGCGAACTTCATTCAATCGTTCTCGATTTCACCCAACGCGAAGCGCGTGACCGTGGAAGCGCGAGGCGATGTGTGGACGCTGCCCGCAGAGAAAGGTTCGCCTCGCAATCTCACACGCACGAGCGGCGTGGCGGAGCGCACACCTTCATGGAGTCCGGACGGTCGATGGATCGCGTATCTCTCCGATGAAACCGGCGAGTATGAACTCTATGTGAGGCAGTCGGACGGGCGCGATGAGCCGCGACAACTGACGCACGACGGCGGGCCGTACAAGTATCAGCCCATCTGGTCGCCTGACTCAAAGCACATCCTCTTCAGCGACAAAACAGCAACGGCGTACCTGACCACGCTTGAATCGGGCGAAACGAAGAAGGTCGATTACGACGAATGGGGCGGCTGGGGACTGCGCAGCGCGAGCTGGTCGCACGACAGCCGGTGGATCACCTATGCCAAGCAGACCGGCAATCGCAGAACGTCAACCGTGTGGGTGTATCACGTGGAGACGGGCGAGAAGCATCAACTGACGAGCGGCATGTTCTCGGATTCGTCGCCCGTGTTTGATCGCAAGGGCGAGTGGCTGTACTTCAGCAGCAGCCGCCGCTTCCAGCCGACCTACTCGAACCTCGACACGACGTTCATCTACAACGATGCGGAAGTGCTGGTCGCGGTGCCGCTCCGCGCGGATATCAAGTCGCCCTGGCTTCCCGAAAGCGATGAAGAAACGTGGAAGAAAGACGAAGAGAAAAAGGACGACCAGAACGGCGACGACGAAGAGAAGAAAGACGATGACGACGCTGAAGAAGCGAAGCCCGCGCAGGCTGACGACGGCGTAACCGGCATGTGGGAAGGTTCCGTCAGCGTGCCTGAAATGGGGCAGATCAGCGTGCGCCTCTCGCTCACGCTTGGCGAAGGCAACAAGGTGAGCGGCTCGCTCATCACCGACTTCTTCTCCGGGGCGCTCAGCGGTACGTATAACCCCGCGGATAAATCGCTGAAACTCATCGCGGAACTGCCCGGCATGCCGCCTGCAACGTTCGATCTGAAGATCGCCAACGGCACGATGACGGGTACCGCAGCCGCGGATGGGCGGAACATTCCCATCACGTTGCAGCGGCAGGCGGGTGAAAGCGATGACAAGAACGGCGCAAAGAAGGACGACAAGCCCGCTGAAGAAGTGAAGATCGACTTCGAGGGCTTTGAACGCCGCGCGCTGATGTTGCCCGTGACCAACGGTCGCTTCGGCCAGCTTGCGGTGAACAACAACAACCAGCTTCTGTTCACGCGGTTCAGCTCGCCCGGCTCGGCCGTGCCGTCGGGCATCAAACTCTTCGACCTGAAGGACGACAAGAAGCAGGAGCAGATGGTGGCGGCTGGCGCAGGCTCGTTCGACATCACCGCGGATGGCAAGAAAATTCTCATCGTGCGCGGACGAGGTTCATCCATTCAGAACGCATCCGCGGGCGCGAGCGGCACCACGGTGCCCACAGGTGGCATGACGGCGCACATCGACCCGCGTGAAGAATGGCAGCAGCTCTTCATGGATGTCTGGCGCATTCAGCGAGATTTCTTCTACGTGGACAATCTGCACGGCGTGGATTGGCCCGCTGTGCGCGATCACTACAAGAAGATGCTCGCGGACGCCACCACCCGCGAAGACCTGAGCTTTATCCTCGCGGAGATGATTTCGGAACTCAACGTCGGCCACGCGTATTACTGGGGCGGCGATGTGGAAGGCGAACCAGGCTCATCAGTCGGTCTGCTCGGGGTGGACTTCTCACTGGAGAACGGCGCGTACCGTATCAAGACCATTCACGAAGGCGGACCTTGGGATGTCGATGCACGAGGCCCGCTGAGCCAGCCCGGCGTTGATGTCAAGCAGGGTGATTACATTCTCGCGGTCAACGGTGTGCCGGTGGACGTTTCGCGCGATCCGTATGCTGCGTTCCGGCACATCGCACCCGGCCGCGCGATGACGCTCACCGTGAGTGAGAAGCCGGAATGGGATGGTGAAGCGCGCGATGTGATCGTGGAGCCGCTCTTTGATGATTACAACTTGCGCTATCGCGCGTGGATCGAGCGTAACCGCAAGTATGTGGAAGAACAGACCGACGGGCAGGTGGGCTACATCTACGTGCCGGATACGGGCGTCAACGGGCAGAACGATCTCGTTCGCCAATACTTCGGCCAGCTTGATAAGAAGGCGCTGATTATCGACGAGCGATGGAACGGCGGCGGACAGATTCCCACGCGGTTCATCGAAATGCTCAACCGACCGATCACGAACTACTGGGCGCGTCGAGACAACCAGGACTGGCCCTGGCCGCCCGATGCGCATCAGGGACCGAAGTGCATGTTGATCAACGGTCCGGCGGGTTCAGGCGGCGACATGTTCCCGTGGCTGTTCCGCCACAACAACCTCGGCAAGCTGATCGGCACGCGCACATGGGGCGGCCTCGTCGGCATCTCCGGCAACCCGACGCTCATCGATGGCGGCTACACCGCAGTGCCCACCTTCGGCTTCTACACCGCGGACGGCCGATGGAGCATTGAAGGCCACGGCGTCGATCCTGACATTCACGTCATCGACGACCCCGCGAAGATGCTCAACGGCGCAGACCCGCAGCTTGATGCAGCCATCAAGCTGATGCTTGAGGAAATCGAGCGCAACCCGTACACCCCGCCTGCTCGCCCGGCTCCGCCGGAACGCGCCGGCTGGGGCATCGACCCGGCGCATCATTGATGCCGCCGCTCATCGCAGCAGCGAACAATACCTCTCGCGAGCAGGGCCGAGCTTATGCTCGGCCCTGTTTCATGGCGCCTTGATTGCCGATTGACATTGCTCCACCGCCTCATCGCTGCGAGGCGAGCAGTTTGTCGATCTCTTCTTCGATGTTGATCGACATCGGATGGCCGGTCCACGCGATGCGGCCATCAGCGTCGATGAGGTAGCACGTCGGCACGCCGCGCACGGCGTACTTCTTCACGGCGTCGCACGACCAGCCCGGCTCGCCTTCATCGCAGAACGTTTGCAGCACATCCGTCCAGCCGCGCCTGTTCACATGCGCGCGAATGATGTCGATGCTCTGATCGATGCTCGCGCCGATGATGACAACGCGATCCGCCCAATCGGTTCGCTTGTTGACGATCGCATTGTTGTGCGCCATCGGCTCCTGACATGGGCCGCACCACGATGCCCAGAAATCCAGGAACACCACGCGGCCGCGCAGCGACGAGATGTGGAACGATTCGTCGTTATCCAGCCTGCGAAGCGCGATCTCTGGCGCGAACTCGCCCACCGCCGGTGCGATGCTGAAGGACGCATGATGCGCCGGCTCGCTGGGGTCGATGAAGATATAGCCCACTTCTTCGCCGCCCACCGCAAGCGTGAGCAGCGCTTCCGTCCCGGGCGCGAGGTTTTCGATGACGATTTCGCCACTGTCTGGGATGTCGCCTTCTGCGAGGAGCAGTTCCTTGTTGTACCGCTGCAACATGTATGAAAGCGCGTATCGCCGCCCGATCGCGGGTGAGCCGTCGGACATCGTTACCGTCGCGGTGAGCTTGTGTTCGCCCTTGAGGTTCTCGCGCAGCCACGTTTCATCGAACGTTGAAATCGCGAATGACGCTTCAGCACTGCCGCCTTCGCTCAGTTCAACCCATGTCTGATCGCGATAGAAGTTCGGTCGATCATGAACCCGTTGCTCTTCCTGTGTGCCCGTGAAGGCGACGACCGTATAGCCGCCGGGCCTGAGTCGCTCAATCATCTCGTTGATGGCCGTTCCGTTCGCATAGTGAGTTGCTACGAAGAATGACCAGTTGCCATCGGGGATTTCAGGCGAGCAATACACAATGTAGCCACACGCTTCGTATGCGTGAGGCTTGTTCTCGTCCGGCGCGAGACGGATCGCGATTGAACCGGGGCGGGGCAATGCAATGTCAATGCGGCCTGCGTCAAGGGTTTCACGATCAAACGGCCCGGCCTGATAGCCGCGAAGCACATCCGCATGATGAACGAGCACCCAGAACTGCTCGCAATCATCCGGTACGCGCGCGAGATAGCGACCATCACCGGTTCGCTGGACGATGGCCGCACTGAACTGCGCTCCGGGGCCGTGCTCGCTGTGAAAGTTCTGCGCATGCGTGAGCCACGCCGCTGCGGAGTTGCCCTCGCTGAAGATCACCGGCGTGAAATCGCGCGGAATCGCCGTACCTTCCGGCGCAGCGAGTTGAATCTGCACCGCCTTGCCCGGCGCGAGTGTCAACTGCACCGGCTCCTCAACGGGCAAAGTTACGCGACGCATCGACCACGCCAGCCCCGGCGCGCGAGCGATGACGAGAAGTTCGCTGCCTTCGCTCGTGTTGGCGGGTCGTGGAAAATCGTCCCGCGTCCAGCGCACTTCGCCCGCGTTGTCCGCGTGCTTCCACACCTTGCACGCGGGCAGGCCGCGCACGCCTTCGATGAGATACGCCTCGGCGCCTGGCGCGGTGTTGCCGTCCGTAGTGGTGATGCGCAGCGTGAGCACCGTTTCACTCGCTGCGGGCGATACTTCGCTGTGCTGGGCATGCAATGCGGAACTGATCGTGAGTAATGCGATAAAGGCGAGCGTATGTCGCATGATGGAGCCTCCTGTTCGCGCGCATGATATCCATCGCACGGTGGGGCGTGATGTAGGTTACGGATCGCCCGGTTGTGATGTTGCGGAAAAGCGGCGCTGCGTGGGGCTTATGGCTGCATGAACCGCAGCAGTTCGCCGCCGCCCGCGGTCAGCACCAGCGAGCGGCCATCGAACGAGTAGCCATCCACGCGGCTGAGCAACTGGTGAAAGTCCTGTTCCATCGCCATCAGTTCAGGCGGGCCACCCATTTTGGTCATCGCCAGTGGGCCGAACGCCATGTTGCCTGCGTCATCGCATGTGTACGAGCCGCCGTATTGATTGATGAACGAGCGGCCGCTCACGCGCAGGTCGGAGCCGAACGAGATCGTCGCTTCGCGCTCTGCGCTCACGGGCGTGCCCGCCATTGAAGTAAGCCGCCAGATCGCGCCGTTCACGGGGAGCAGCGCCGACGGCGGATCAGTTACGGGCGGCGCAGCGCAGCCGTGCTGCATCACTGCAACACAGATGAGCAACGCGATGAATGAGCGACCGGCTCGCCTCACCACTCCGGCCCGCCCGTGTATCTGCCGTAGGCATCCGCCATTGCCTGCACCATTTCGCCCAGCGTGCACTTCGCGTGGGCTGCGTCGATGAGGGCGGGCATGACGTTCTCAGGTGTCAGGTCGCTCGCTGCTTCGCGGTAGAAATCCGCATCAACCGGGTTCACCTTCGCGCTCTCGCCGCGTGCCACGAGGCGGATGTTCTCCAGCGCGCGTTCCACCTTGCGCGGGTCGCGGCTCTTCTTGAACTGCGCCAGCCGCTCGCACTGCACGGTTTCCACCTCGTGCGAAATCTGCAGAATTTCGACATCGTGCTCTTCGTTGCCATCGGTGTACGCGTTCACACCCACGATGATGCGGTCGCCTGCTTCCATCTCCTGGCCGAAGCGGTAGCTCGCCTCTGCGATCGACCTGCGGAAGTAGCCCTTATGGATGCCCTCGACCACGCCGCCCATGCCGTCGATTTCCTCGAAAATCTTCAGGCAGTCAGTTTCCATCTGGTCGGTGAGCGCTTCCACATACCAGCTTCCGCCGAGCGGATCGACCGTGCGATGCACGCCGGTCTCGTGCGCGAGAATCTGCTGCGTGCGCAGCGCGACGCGCACCGCCGTTTCCGTGGGCAGGCCGAGCGTTTCATCCATTGAATCCGTATGCAGACTCTGGCATCCGCCCAGCACGCCCGCCATCGCCTGGTACGCCACGCGCACGATGTTGTTCAGCGGCTGCTGTTCCGTCAGCGAGCAACCCGCCGTCTGCACGTGCGTGCGCATAAGCAGCGACCGCTCGTTCTTCGCGCCGTAGCGGTCTTTCATCACGCGCGCCCAGATTCGCCGGGCGGCGCGCAGCTTGCAGATTTCCTCGAAGAACTCGTTATGCGCGTTGAAGAAGAACGAGAGGCGCGGCGCGAAGTCATCCACGTTCAAGCCGCGCTTCATCGCCCACTCCACGTACTCCATGCCATCGCGCAGCGTGAAGGCCAGCTCCTGCGTGGCGGTGCTGCCCGCTTCGCGGATGTGATAGCCGCTGATGGAAACGCTGTTCCACTTCGGCGTGTGCTTCGTCGCGAACTCGATCGTGTCCACCACCAGCTTCGTTGAAGCTTCGGGCGGATAGATGAACTCGTTCTGCGAGTGGAACTCCTTGAGGATGTCGTTCTGCAGCGTGCCGCCGATGTTCGCCCAGTTCATGCCGCGCTCGCGCGCCATGGCGAGGTACATCGCCCAGATGACGCACGCGGGGCCGTTGATCGTCTGCGAGACGGTAACCTCATCCACGGGAATATCCGCGTAGAGGCGGT
The DNA here is from genome assembly GCA_035443885.1 of Phycisphaerales bacterium. Lineage (GTDB taxonomy): Bacteria > Planctomycetota > Phycisphaerae > Phycisphaerales > SM1A02 > DAOMNO01. Next base: position 40,261 of record DAOMNO010000008.1, on the reverse strand, counting down.
GCATGTCTTCGATGGTGTCGATCGCCACGCCGCAGCGGCCGACTTCGCCCATTGAGAGCGGATCATCGGAATCGCGACCCATGAGCGTTGGCAGATCGAACGCGGTGGAGAGGCCGGTCTGCGCCTTGCCGTGCTTCGCGTTGGCGAGGAGATATTTGAATCGCCTGTTGGTGTCATCCGCGGAGCCGAAGCCCGCGAACTGGCGCATGGTCCAGAGGCGGCCACGGTACATGGTGGCGTGAATGCCGCGCGTGTAGGGGAACGTGCCCGGCTCGCCGATGCGTGAATCGGGCTTGCCGTCGGGTGTCTGCACGGTTACGTCCTGCGGGCCGTAGCTCTGGTCGATCACATAGCCGGACAGGCTGACAGTTTCCGGGTCTGGCCGCGAGGGAGTGGCGACGGGACGGGTCTTCGACGCTGCGGCGGATTCCGTAGGATACGTGCTCATTGGTCCTCAGATTGACAGAGATTTCGACAACGCCCCACCTGTTTGTTCCCAGCCCACTATCGTAGCGGGCGCGCCGCAAAACCGCCTGCAAAAACCGCAGTCGTTGTGTCGCTTTCCGGCGTGAAGCCGTGAGCATTGAGGCTCGCGGATTTTGGCTTAGTTGTCGTACATATCGACCGGGCGGGTCTTTTCAGGCATGGGGCCGCCCTTGGGCGTCCACCAGTCCGGCCGATCAGCTTCCTGATCGACGCGCAGCCGCTCTTCCGGCGGGGCTTCTGCATAGGCCACCGCGCGCGTAACGTTCACGTCAATCCTTCGCGATGCTGCGTTGGGCACGCTCATGGAGTTCGTGAGTCTGCCGATGATTGTGCCCTGATCCCACAACTGATATCGCATGAGGTCGGGTGTATAGACCGGGTCGTCGCCCTGGTCCTTGAGGAAGTCCAGCGTGAGCTGCTTGCCGGGCGGAATGTCGATGACGAAGAGTTGTTCACCCGTGCGGACATCGACGAGGGTGATGGTCTTCTGCTGGGTTTCGTAGGAGTAATAGGTGGTGCTGCCCCACCCGGCGGGCATCATGCCGCCCTTCGGGGAATGACACCCGGAAAGCCCGCAGGCCATGCCAGCGGAGAGGACAAACGCAACACCAAAGGTAGCTTTGACGCTCATCGAACGATACTCCTCACTCAGCCGCGATGCGCATTCACATCGCAGCGGGACCGGGTCATCATAGAACGGAACCGTGCATCGTGGGCTGAATCACGCGCCCGGTTTCATCGTCGGCCTTTATCGCAGCAAACCTGCTGATTTTCAGTACAGTGTTCGCGCATGGCTCCCCCGCAGCAACTCCCCATCCGCGTCGGCCACGGGTATGACCTGCATCGGCTGGAGCCGACGGCACCGGCAGGCGCGGGGCGCCCGTTCATCCTCGCGGGCGTTCCGTTCGATCATCCCGTCGGCCCGGTCGGGCATTCCGACGGCGATGCGGTCTATCACGCCGTAACCGATGCCATCCTCGGCGCACTGGGTGAAGAAGACATCGGCCAACTCTTCCCCGATAACGACCCGAACTGGGACGGCGCGGATTCATCCATCTTCGTTCGCGAAGCCGCCAAACGCCTGACCGCACGCGGCTACACGCTGGGCAACCTCGATATCACCGTTATCTGCGAAAAACCCAAGCTCAGCCCGCGCAAGAAGGAGATGATCGCCAACATCGCCCGCCTGCTGAACTGCGATGCCGCTCAGGTGAACCTGAAGGGCAAGACGCATGAGAAGGTGGACGCGGTGGGCGAAGGCCGGGCGGTTGAGGTTCATGTGGTGGCGGTGATCGGCGGGCTATGAAGCCGTCCCATGCTCTCGTAGAACGCAACGGAAAGACCCCCGACCCCGTCGGGAAGACCCTGTACCGACCATTCAAGGCCATGCCCTTCGCAGCCTTACAGGAGACTTCCCCATGCGTTGCATCATTCATCGCGTCCTGACCGTGAGCGCTCTTGTCGTTCTCTGCTGCGCCGCAGCGTGTTCATCCCAGCCGCACGCCTCCGCCGGCGCGAACGAGCTTCAACAACTGCGCGATGAGAACCGCTTCCTGCGCGAGCAGCTTGCGCTGGCCACCGGTGAGCAGATGCGCGAACTCCTGATAGCCGCGATCACGACGGCGGAGCAGCGCGATGAAATGCTGCCGACCAAACCGTCCGACCTGCGCGAATCGCTGGGCGAGCGCCAGTGGACCATGTTCCTCGCGCCATACGACCGCACGCCGCAAATGATGAACGCGATTAATCAGGTGGAAGATCCGTGGACATGGGTCGATCAACACGCTTCCTTTGAATGGAAGCCTGGCTTGTCAACTTTTGATTCGCAACAGATCGTGCTCGTGGAGCGAAAGCGGCCCTTCAGCGATGTTCGCTGGGTGTTCTTCGCGGACGGCCACGGCGAGCAGTTGCCCGCTGAACAATAAAACGCTCGCGCGACGCGATCACTCAATGGAATGATCTTTGACGAGGCGGCCAAGCGGGTTGCGCGGGTCGGCACGCAGGCGATTCAGGCGATCGATCACAATGGGCGGGATGATGCCGGAGAGGCGGTTGAGTTCCCCGCCGAGGCCCGCAATCTGCCGAATGAGGCTGGAGCTGGTGAATGCGAACGCTTCGCCGGTTACGACGAAGACGGTTTCGATATCCGCCACCTGACGATTGGCAATGGCGATCTGGCATTCGCTGGCAAGGTCGGTGATGTTGCGGATGCCTCGCACGAGTGCGCAGGCGTTGTTTGCCCGCGCGAAGTCCACGGTGAGGCCGGAGTAACGCTCCACGCGCACCGGCGCGCCGTGCGGCTCGGCTTCGAGCATTTCATCCACCAGCGATTGCGCCATCTCCACGCGCTCATCGAAGCTGAAGAGGGCGGGTTTATCCGGGTTGTGGCCGATGCCGAGAATCAGGCCGTCGAACAGCCGCCGGGCGCGTCGAAGCACATCCAGATGCCCAAGCGTGATCGGGTCGAACGAGCCTGCATAGACGGCAAGATGCTGGGCGTGATGGTGGCCGGGGACGGACATGCGGGCGATTGTAGCGGCGGACGAACCGCAGATTCACCCCAGACCGCACAGACGGAACGCAAATCCGCGCCATTTCAGCCCATGTGTTTGGAAGCGTGCGAAGCGAATTGGAAGCTGTATCCGGTGGCTGAGGCCGCCACCGTGAACACTCCCGACTTCACGGATTTGCCCCTGGATCGGTTCCGACCGGTTTGCCTCCCCGGCCGGGACCATTTGACGACCCTCGCTGCCCGGTCGCGGCGGGGGTCGTTGGTTTTAAGGGTTTTCAGTTGGCAGCGAGTGTTGATAGTGCCACCTGAAAACCGGCCACTGATCACTGCGTACGCTCAACCTTCATGCTCAATGCCTGCGGTGCGCAGGATGGTGCGGAAGTTATCGGAGAACACGAAGTTCTCTTCGGGGAAGCTGAGGCCCGCCATGTTCTGGTCGATGTGGCTGAACATGAGATCGACGCGGCCGATCTCGAGAGAGTTTCCCGTCGCGGGGTCGATGCGATGCACAACGCCGATGGTTGCGGCGCCTTGCGCATCAATGCGGTCGAGCGTTGCTTCATAGCGCAGCGTCTGGCCGGGGAAAGCGTCTGCTTCAATCCTTGCCAGAACGACCTTCGCGAGCAGCACTTTTTCGCGGAAGTTGTTGACGGTGCCGACGAGAATTCCCGCCGTCTGCGCCATGCCTTCGATGATGAGGGACGCGGGCATGACAGGCATCGCATCGCGGTTACCCATCTTCGGGAAGTGGTCGTGCAGGTGCTCTTCCGCAAGCGAGATGTTCTTCACCGCGACCATTCGCGTGCGCGGCTCGAACTCCACGATTCTGTCAATCCACATCCAGCGCATGGCAAAGTCCGAACCTGCTGTGAACGCGCGCGACCGCGGGCGGTTTACGCCTTCAGCTTGCGATCAATGAAATCGACAAGCGATTGCACAGTGATCGTCGCTGCCACCTTGTTCACTTCGCGGGTGTTCTCAAACTTGGAGAAGTCCACGTGTGGCATGCGCTCGCGCAGCATCGCCATGCCTTGGTCGGTCAGCTTGCCGTCCGCCACCCACGCGGGGTTTTCCATCAGGTTCTCAGGGAACAGCTCGCCCTGTGAGATTTTGAACGGCTTGCCGGGCGTGGAGAAGGTCTTCTCCAGCCGGAAGACAATGTCCAGAAAGTCGATGGATTCGGCCTGCAGGTCGGCGGTGAGGCTGGCATCGAGCGTGATGTCTTCCTCATCGGCGCCGAGCGCCTCTTCCAGCACCTTCTGCACATTCTGAAAAATCTCATCACGGGTCATCAAGGCGGTCTCCTGCATAAATCGAGGCTCCGTAACCTGCGAAACGGCGGCCCGGTTCAGCGCAACGGCGGGGCAGCCGATCGGTAAGCGGCGATCATACGGGCGAATGGTGGCTTCACTCAAGCCGTCGCCTTCAATTGACGCGAATCGGGCGCATGGTGAATCGGCCGGAAACAGCGGTTTCACCCTCGCCTGCCGGGTCATTGGCGCGTTTCACACGACCCGTGCCACGACAATCGAACGCGCCGCCATCCAGCTCCTTGCCGAGCGTAACCTCGACTTCGAGCCGCTCGCCGGGCCGCACCATGTTGCCGAACTTGAGGGCTTTGACTTCGCCCAGCACCAGGCGCGGGTTGCCCCGATCCTCGAGCATGAGCCGCGCAGCCTGCGCCAAGGCTTCGATCATCATCACGCCGGGCAGGACGGGAAAGCCGGGGAAGTGGTCGCCCAGATATTCTTCCGCAAGCGAAACCTGCTTCACCGCGAGGATTCGCTCCGGACTCTGCTCCAGCACGGCGTCAATGAGGGTGAAGTGCATGGCTGCGGTCAGCGTAAGGCGAAAGCGCGGGATCAGCAACGAGGAGAAACAAGGCCGACCATGCGAGCGTAGTATGGCGACACGCGGCGATCGCTTTTCGGTTGATCCTGCCGCTGGACACTCTAGAATGGAGCCGCCCCGCGACGCAGCGGGCACAACTTGGGGATTGGTGTAACGGCAGCACGACTGGCTCTGAACCAGTTAGTCTAGGTTCGAATCCTAGATCCCCAGCTTTTTCCGGTATCGCGACCGTGTGGGTCATCGTGCGACACATCGCGACTTTCCCCTGCAAAACAAGGTGTTTCCGCGACGCCGACCGTGGCAGGCCACGCGCGTCAGCGCGAGCGTTCGCGGTCAGCTTCTGATTGAGGTATCGCATAAGCTTCTACTCTTGATATGCAATAAATCCATGATCGGCGTACACTCGAAGCGATGCCTGCCGCGCCGCCACTCAACCCCGAAATCCGAACGATCGCGACGAACATTGGAAGATTTTGAGGCTCGCGAACACCGGGACGGGTGCTCGACGCGAGGGCGAAGACTTCGAGCGACTCGTTGCAAGATTATGGCTTGCGTTTCGACGCCTTGGAGAGGCGGGTGGGGCAGAAGTTTCTGTGGTGAGCGGTATTGGCAGGCGCCGCTATGCCAAATTGACTGTGGGTACGCGGTCCTTGTTCGTGCCTACGTCGGCATTGGACGGAATCACGCATCCGAACGCGGAGCAATCACGCTGGCTCGAAGTAGTGTTCGGCGTCAACGATCTGATTGCCGCATTTCCGACCGAGGCCGACGCCGTCCGCAAGTACGCGCCGGAGTCCGGTCCGTATGCCGGAGCGCAGTACCCGACGATCTACAGCGGACTTTCGACGAAGTTTGACGACACGATTGTTCTCGTGGATGGGGGCGTCCTTCGCGAGAAGATCCTGTTGGAGTACAAGACGGCCAAGTCGAGCGCAGGGCGGCAGATCGACGGCAACGCGCATGAGCGACTTTCGTTTCAGATTATGCAGTATTTGGAAGTGGCGACACGCTACACCAGGTGTAGCCTCATGGTCATGGCCAACGGTGCTTTCATTCGCTACCGCAACAAGTACCACATCAACTTTCACGTCCAGGCCGATCGTCTGAAAAACTTCGCATGGTTCTTGATGGAGCACGCTTGTACGGCGACGGAGTACACCCGATTCCTCACGGGCCTTCTGTCTTGGTTGTTTGAGGGTACCCCGCGCGACCAGGGGAACGTTCGTTGATCAAATATATCGGTTCAAAGCGCACTTTGATTCCAGTCATCCTCGACGTGGTTCGTCGCGCTGCGGATGCGCGTTCCGTCATCGATTTATTCTCTGGCACTTCGCGCGTAGGTCACGCCCTGAAGCGCGCGGGATACCGCGTACTCTCGAATGACCACAACGCGTATGCCGCAACGCTCGCTCGCTGCTATGTCCAAGCTGACGCGGAGGACGTGCTGGATGATGCCAAGAAACTCGTTCGTGAGTTCAATGCGATGAAGGGAGAGCCTGGGTACTTTACGGAGACGTTTTGCGTTAGATCGCGTTTCTTTCAACCGAAGAACGGAGAGCGAGTCGATGCCATCCGCGAAGCTATTGCGGCTAAGAGCTTGGGCCCCGATCTTGAAGCAGTCATGCTGGTATCCCTGATGGAAGCTGCTGACCGCGTTGATTCCACCACCGGCCTTCAAATGGCGTATCTTAAGGCGTGGGCGGCAAGGTCTCACAATGACTTAGAACTGCGCGTTCCCGACGTGCTACCGCGCGCTCAATACGGCAAGTGTCAAGCAACCGGTCTCGATGCATTCGAGGCGGCAGCCCAACTCCAAGCAGACATCGCGTACATTGATCCGCCATACAACCAGCACTCTTATTTGGGAAACTATCACATCTGGGAATCGCTGGTGCGTTGGGATAAACCCGAAGTCTATGGTGTCGCTTGCAAGCGGGTAGACGTCCGCCAACGCCAGAGCGTCTTCAACTCCCGCCGTCGCTTTGCGAATGCGATTCAAGAACTCCTTGCCGCCATTCAAGCTCCCGTGTTGGTTCTATCGTTCAGCAACGAAGGACATATAACTCGCGAAGAGATGGAAACGATCCTCGCAGCGTTATGGGATGGGCGTGGTAAAGTCACAACGATCGAAAACGATTTTAAACGATACGTCGGCGCACAGATTGGCATCTACAATCCGCAGGGTACGAAGGTCGGCAAGATCAGCCACCTCAGTAATAAAGAGTACTTGTATGTCGTTTCGCGCGAGTGCCTTGCCGAGCGGCTTGCGCCGATCGGAGCCGCTCACGCCGAACAGATGAGTCTCTTTTGATAGCCGTGGCGAGATTTCCCCCCGCTGCGAATCCTGCCTAGAATACAAATGTTCTTTGACAATTGGGGCCGACCGGCATCGATCGGACAGGGAAGGCTTGTTGTGGCGCGCCGTGGAGCATCCTTGCCACGTAAAAAGGATGCACAAACACAACTGCCACACCGCAGTACGCTCTTGCTGCCTAATTGAGCAGCACGGTTTCCGTCTCACGCCTGATAGGGCGGCGACCGTTAACATCGGGCTGGCTCTCGGAGGCTGATGGGCCTTACCGAGGGCGAGGAAAAGCGTCCATCATGGCAAGAGAGAAGGCCGTCGTCGGCCGTCCTCACGCCGAGATCAATACGACGACTACGCGCGTAGAGGCAACCTGCTGACTGCTCCGACACGGGGGTTCGAATCCCCCCGGCTCCACTGTTTTGACACATCGCGACACGGGGCAACACGGCACGCCTTGGCGTGCCGTGTTGCCTTGCACACCGCTATTGCAACCCAGACCACGCCATGAGGCTCTCAGCAGTGCACCATCACGCGCATGAAGGTGGCGGGGATGCATGTTCTGCCGTCCGACGCGGTGTTCTGCGCGTTCGCGAGGGCGAGCAGTTGCTCTTGAAGTTCCGCTTCCCTCCCGTTCTTTTGCGCCGCCTCAAATGCATTCATCGTCGGGCCGTAATACTGCATAAAGGTTTGCACGAGATGCGCAGGCGACGCTGGCGTGATGAATGCGTATGTGTCCTTCATCATGGAAATCTTCTCGCGTGGCACTCCCGCCTGACCGAGGCGCTCGACGATGTGAGATTCCACACCCCAGGTCATCGGACTGATGAACCCGTCGGGGGGAGGCGGAGTGAACGACGCACTGATCTTGAGCAGTTGCGACACAAACGATGTGGGATCGTCCGGTATCCAGTTGCCCATCACAATGCGGCCGCCCGGCCTGGTTACCCGCACCATCTCACGCGCGACATCAAATGGTTTGGGTGCGAACATGGCGCCAAAAAATGAGATGGTCAAATCGAACGAATGGTCATCGACTGCTTCCAGATTGCATGCGTCGCCTTCCTGGAACTTCAAGCAGGGCAAGCCCAGTTCGGCGGCGCGTTTGTTGCCGGCATCGACGAGGTTGCTGGCAATATCGATTCCGAGCACGTCGGCGCCAATCTGCGCGAGCGGAACCGCCGTGGTGCCGTCGCCGCAACCCAAATCCAGCACCCGCAGCGGGGGCTTGACGCCCAGAGACGCGGCGACCGCGTCTCCTGACTGTCGCATGAACGCGGCGATCTTTGTGAAGTCGCCCTTTTCCCACAACGCTTTGTTTGGATTCGTCACGGCTCGACTCGATGCATCCGGTGTGGTTTGTAACGGCATGTCTGATCCGCAAGAAAATTATTGAAATTAAGAATCGCCGATGTTACCCACACCCATCGCACGGACACGGCTGATCGCGGCGACGTTGGTAGTCAGCCGGCTGGCCGAGGCGATCGCGCTCGATCGCGCAGCAGCCTTCAAGCTGCGCCCGCAATCGCTGGCGCGCTCGCTGCACGCGCGATTTCAAGCCGGACATCGACATGCCAAGCTCGCGGGCCACATCCGCCTGCGATTCGCCCACCATGTCGATTCGCTGCAGCAGAACCCGATCATCGTTGCTGAGCATTGCCAGCATCGGCTCCATGCATCGGGCAAGCTCGGCTGACGCCGAAGGGTCTTCGGCCGGGTCAACCATTGCAACATCATTCGCATCGGCATGTCCTTCGCGGACCGAGGTCCGGGAGCGATCGATGATGGCTCGCCGCGCCACGGTGAATAACCAGGCTGCAACCGCTCGGTCATCACGTGAATCGATCGTTTGATCGTGCTGGACCAGTCTGGTGAGCACGTCCTGCACAATGTCCTCGGCATCATGCTCGGCGCGCACGCGTCTCCGGACAAAGGCCCGGAGACGCGTGAGGAACTCGGCGTTAAGCGACGCGATATTGGTGGTCATGGGGGTCAGGCCTCGCAGCCGCACACTTCTTTATTGGCACCCGCACCGCAGCACGTTTCCTTCTCGCTTTCATCGCAGCATGTCGTGCTGTCGCAACATGCGGGGGTTTCCTGCGTGCCCTTCTGCTCAAGGGCCTCGAAGAAGTTGCGAAGATTTTCAGGCAACTGATATTCCTTTCGGGGCAGCGGGAGCGGCTCCCACGCCTGAGCATAGGTACGGAGGATGGCATCGATGATGAGGGCCTTGGGTGCTTCGGTATATTCCCTTCCCTGCCAGACCCACACGCGGCAATCGACCTGGCCATCGCAGCCACAGATGTCGCCACAATCACCGCAGTTGCTTTCCCGCAGTTCCAGTGCGATGTCGCGGCCGTTGACGCGGATCGTTGGCGAGGACTCGAAGCGCAGCTTTCTGGCCTGCGCTGCCGACGTGATGACGGTCTTGCGTACGTCAACTTCAACGTCGGCTTCGCGCAGCACATCGGCAACAGTCTGGATCGCCGCGTCGAGGTTCGCGCCGGTGCCGGTGCAGCGGCCGCACGTGTCGAGGTCAAGTGCGAGCAGTTCGACCGTGAGTTGTCGCGGCGAGAATGAAGCTGGTGACATGACATTCGTCCTTTCGGGGTTGGCCGCAGTGCACCCGGCAAGGGCAAGCAGCACGGGGAAAATCAGTGATCGCATGATTGAATGAACTCCTTTGACACTGATAAAGACGAATGGAGGGGGCGATGGACGCAGCATTAATGTGGGGCCAGGGGAAATATCAGCGGTTGCCGCATCCTGCGAACACGGTTCGATGGCCGGATACCCCAAAAGGATAGTGGGGTTCGAGCGTGGCGCGACCGGGGGTCAGCGCATCCCAATCCACCTTGCTGCGATGATGTCGGCGAACCGGCGGGTTGCAGGTTGCCTTCGGCTTTCCGCCCGCATTGCGGCACCACGCGCGATGTGTGACTACCATGCCGAGAGGCGCAGTGTGTTTCGTGCGGTTCGTTCGCGCTGCGTCGTTTATGCGATGACCGAACACCAACGCGACAACTCGGCGTCCACACCGCTGATCGCGCCGTTGGGCGAACTGGGTGCGGAGAGCAGCGCAGAGAGATCCGCGAAGCGCATTGTGCCGTGGCTCGGCAGCGCGCTGTTGCACGCAGCCCTTGTGCTGGCGGGGTTCTTCATCACGTGGTCGGCTGCGCGCACGCCGGAAGCGGAACGTCCGCCCGTCATCGTGGCAGATTTCACCGCACCCGCGTACGACCCTGTTGTTCCGCCGAATCTGCCCGTGGGGGAGACGCTTGAAGAATCTCCGCCGATCGAGATTGATGTGCCGGTGCTGGATCAGAATATCGAAGCGGCAATCGCGGAGATCAGTCTGGACGCGAGCAGCCTTTCATCCGATTCGGCGCCGTTGCCAACCGGATCGGACTTCGCGCCACCCGCAGCGCGCGGCTCGGTGTCGTTTCTCGGCTTGTCCACGAGCAACGCGAGGCGAATCGTGTATGTCATCGACGCATCCGGTTCGATGATCGCGTATTTGCAGATCATCCTGCAGGAGCTGGGACGATCGCTGGAGTCACTGACACCTCAGCAGAGCTTTGGCATCGTGTTCTTTCAGCGGAGCGAGGCGCTGGTGGTGCCGCCGCCGCGCAGGCTGATGCCCGCGACGCCGGATGCAAAATCTGCTGCGATGCGCTGGATTGATGCGAACGTGATTCCTGCGGGGCGGTCGAACCCGGTAGCCGCGTTCGAGGCCGCAATGCGGTTGAATCCCGATGTGATTTTTCTGCTCAGCGATCGCATTCGCGGTTCGGGCATCTATGAAATCGATCAGGATGAGCTGATGGCGCAGTTAGAGCGGTTGAACCCGAAGGACCGCGTAACCGGCCAGCGACGAACGCAGATCAACGCCATCCAGTTTCTCGATCCCGATCCGCTCGGTACGCTGGAGTTGATCGCACGCCAGCATGGTGGCGCGGAAGGCCGAGGCTATCGTTTCATTTCACGGGCGGAACTGGGACTCGCAGAACCATGAGTCGAAACTTTCCTCGAACATCCCTTGCTCTGATCGCGCTGGCGGCGTTCAGCGCGCTGCTGGCCTTCGGCGCTGTGCAGAGCGCAACGCTTGACACCGCGCCAAGGCAGGCCGCGCCGGACGCCATCGAAGCGATGCTTGCTGAACAGAAGTTTGCCGAGGCCCTTGAAGCATGCACACGCGCGCTGGAGCGGCCGGGTCGGCGCGACGTGGGCCAGACGTGCAACCAGTGCGGCCGCGCGCTGCTGGGGTTGAACCGGCCGCGGGACGCTTCCGTGATGTTTGCGCGTGGCGCGATTCTCTACGGCGATTCTTCGTTCACAGCACCGAGCCTGATCGAACTGGCGATCATTTATCGCGATACCTTCGCTCGGCCTGAAGTGTCGCATCGCCTGCTCAACCGCGCGCAGGAAGAGGAAGCGTCTCGTCAGCGGCCGGATGTGCTGGAGCAGTTGACATCCGTCCGTGCGAGTTTGCCTGAACAGCCACGATGAAGATTGATCGACACGAGGAGCCGCGATGCCAAGTCTGCGAATGCTGCTGATGATTCTTGTTCTGAGCGTGTTCATCGTGCCGCAGCACGTTGCACTTGCGCAGTCGGACCCGTTCGATCTGGACGACCGCGCTTCGCGCGCCGTTCAACCCGTGGACAGCCTGACGAGCGCGTTCTTCATCGCGCGCCATACAGACGCGAACGGCGAGAAATCCATTGAATTGCTCGGCAGCCTCATCATCTGGTTTCTGCTCACGCTCTCGGCGCTGTCGATCGGTCTGATCGGCATGATGAGTCTGACCAACCAGCGCAAGAGCATTGTGCCGCAAGGCGTGGTAGAAGCCGTGCGCCATCTGATGAACGGAGGCAACTATCGCGAAGCGATGGACCTGACCGGCAGAGATGAGAGTTTCTTCAGCCAGGTGCTGCACGCGGGCTTACGTGAGGCAAGCCACGGTTTTTCCGCAGTGATTCGCAGTTTGGAGCAGACGGCGGATGAGCTGACGACGCGCCGCCTGCGCCGAATTGAATACCTCAACATCCTCGGCCAGGTCAGCCCGATGATCGGTCTGTTCGGCACGGTGTATGGCATGATTCTCGCGTTTCAGGCGATCTCTGCGGGCGGCGGCGACGCTGACCCCGTACAGCTTGCAGGCGGCATCGGTACCGCGCTCACAACGACGTTCTGGGGCCTTGTCGTTGCGATTCCCGCGCTGGCGGGTTACGCGGTCATCCGCAACCGAATCGACGAGCTGACGACGGAAGCCACGCTGACCGCAGAGGAGATGCTGAACCAGTTCCGCCCCCGCGCAAAGGCCACAGCTTCGCTGAAAGCGGAGTGATTCCCCGTGGCGAACTCATCCGGCCCTTGTTGAACGAACTTCTGAACTCATGAGTGCCATTTTCAAACGCGGTAATGCAGAGATTGAGGCGAACATGACGCCGATGATCGATGTGGCGTTTCTGCTCATCGTGTTCTTTGTGCTCGTTTCGCAGATTGTGGAAACCGAGAACGTGCAGATGCAGCTTCCGCAGCCGCGTGAAGCGATGACCGACAGGCCGGGCGATGAAAGCCGCGCGGTGGTGAATCTGGTGCCTGCTGCGGGTGGGCGCATTGCTGCGTATCGGCTCGGCGCGAGGGAGTTTTCGCCTGATGCCGAAGGGCTTGCAGCGCTCTCAGATCGACTGGCAGAGTTGTACGCTTCGAACCCCTCGCTTGCGGTGAATCTGCGCGCCGATCGCGCGACGCATTATGAATGGATTGACCCCGTGATGCAGGCGATCACCGCCGCTGCGTCCCGCCGCGCGGGTGAAGCGTCGCGCATTCGCCTGAACCTCGTCGTCAGTCGCGAGGACCATCGATGACTGATCGTCTGTTTCACGAGCTGCCGAATGAAGAAGTGATTGCGCACAAGCGCGTGCGTGAGCGGCATGATCCCATTCGGGGCCGCACTCGCATCGGCCTCAGTGTCACGCCCATGATCGACGTGGTCTTTCTGCTGCTTATCTACTTCATGGCGGCGACCAGCTTCAAGGTCGGCGAGGGCATCTTCCGGCTTGATCTGCCTGAACGCGGCAGCGCGTGGCATGAGACGGACCCGTTTCAGCTCGACGACGAACCGCTGCGCATCGCGGTCAGTTCGCTCGGCGCCCAGCGAGACGCCTATCGCGTGCGCTTGAGCGGGCCGTATGAGCAGCCGCGGAGCTTCGACGATCTGTTGGAGTTTCTGCGATCGCGCCGACTGTCGCCTTACGCGCCGGGCGGGTTGTTCGCGCCGGATCATCCGATCATCGTCGAAGGCGCGACGGGCGCGCGGTGGGAGCACGTGGTGGAAGCGTTCAGTGTCGCCATGCGAGCCGGTTACACCAACATCACCTTCACAAAGGCGCACTAACCAGATGATGCGAACGGCATGGTTTCATCTGGTCTTGATCGCCGCATCGCTGGTGATGCTGGGCGCGATCGCGCCGGATGACGAAGAAGATCGTTTGCTTCGCGGCCTGGCGGAGCTGGACCTTCGCGAAGTGCTGGAACACTACATGCGAACGAATCCGCCGCGTGATGCAACGCGCGCGGAAGAGTTCGCGCTCGCGCTGGATCGGATGCGCCTGAACGACCGCGCGCTTGCCGCAGCGGCGCGTGAGGCGCTAGTGCGCGACATGCTGGCAAGGCGGAGCGCGTTGATCGCTTCGCCCGCGCTGTCATTGACAAGTCGCGCAGTTCATCTTGCGGATCAGGCTGCGGATGCGTACTTCGAGTTGCTGCCGATCGAAGCATCGGGTTTGGCGGCATTGTTCGGCATGCCGACGGCGGCGCAGCGCGATCGCGCCGCCGAGGCCGCGAGAATCATGTACGAATCCGCCCGTTCCGCAGAAAGTGCGCTGCAGGATGCAATGCTGGCTTTGGATCAGCGATTGAACGCGAACGATGATGATGATGCGCGCCAGCAGCGAAGGCGGCTGGCGGAAGAGGAGCGAGACCGCCGCATCCCGTTTCTGCTCGGCGTTGGCGCGGAACTGCACGCACGATTCAATGTTCACGACAGTGCGGAGCGCACGAGATTGCACACGCTTGCGCTGCGACTGCTCTCCCCGCTCACGGAGATTCTTGAGGGCGCGCCAGCGAACGATGCGGCGCTGTATGCGGGGCTGGCCGCTGCATCGCTGAATCGTGCCGACGACGCAGTGAAATGGTTTGCGCAGGCTGAAAGCTCGGCGGATGCACTCACGCGCTTCGCAGCGCGCGTGGCGAGGGCGCAGCTCGACCCGCGCAGCAACGCGCTGCTGCTCACGATGGAACGAGACCACAACCGGCCGGGCCAGGCGTTCCTGCGCGTGCTGCTTGCGGATGCGCAGTTCCGCCACGCGCTCCGATTCGACCCCGCGGGGGCGTATGACAGTTATGTCAGGCTGCTCGAGGCGCCGATCGGGATGGACGGCGACGATCAGCGCGATCTCGTACGGTCTCGTCTGGCGATTGCCGTACCTGCTGCGCCGCACGTGAAGCACGACGCTCCGCTGGTGGTCATCGCCCTCGCGGAACATCACGCAGGCGGTGCGGACGCGCGCGAGCGGGAGGCAGCGATTGAATCATTGAGTGGGCTGCTGGATCGTCGATCGCTGGATGACCGCGATCGTGCGCTCGCGCTGTTCGCGCTGGGTCGTGCGCTGCATCACGCCGATCGGCCCGCAGATGCTGCTGCAAGGTTGATTGAACTGGCGAGAGATCATCCCCGCGCGGCGGAAGCAGAACGCGCCATCGAATTCGGTCTTTCGCTCGCCGCCCAGCAGTATGTAGCGTCGCCGCGCGAGCACGCGGCATTGGTGAAGGAAGCATTGCGCGTGGCGATGGACCAATACGCCCATATGCAGGGCATCGACCGCTGGCGACTGCTCGGGGCGCAGGTCGCGCTTGCGGAGCATCGTCATATGGATGCCGCGTCGCTTGCAGCGCAGATTCCGCGTGAATCAGCGTTTCATGCTGAAGCACAGGCCCTCCGCGTGGCGGCATTACGCCAGCACGCGCTTGCTGCAGCAACCGATTTTGATCGTGCGGCGCGCTTCCGTGAAATGATCGTCGCGGCGCAGGAAGCCTTGAACGAAGCGGAGTTCTCTGCGGACCGCAGCAATCGCATCGTCCTTGTGCAGGTGCGCCTGGCGGAAGCACAGCTCGCATTGGGCGAGACAGATCGCGCCATCGAAACACTCGCGGCAATTGATGAAAGCGACAGTTTCGATGCACTCACTCTCAACGAACTGCTGCGCGTGCGACTGGCCGCATTTGGCGCCGCAGGCCGCGTGGACGAAGCTGTTGTAACGCTTGATCGCCTGCTGGCCGCTTCGCCCCAGCACGCAGGACAGACGCTTTCACCGCTGCTGGCGTCGATTGATCGTCGCGTCAATGCACTGCTTGATGCAGGTCGCGAAGAACAAGCCACTGTACTCATCAGGCGGGAACTCAAGCCGGTTGCATCGCGCGCCGAAGCATGGATCGCAAGCTCCAGCGCATCGAGAGAAGTGATCGCAATGCTTCGCGGTCAACTTGCTGAAGCGCATCGATTGGCGGGTGATTTCGCGCTCGCGCAGTCGCACTATGACAGACTGCTTCGCGACGAGCCGAACGCTGCGGCGTGGCTGCTCGGCCGCGCCGAATGCCTCTTTCACCAAAGCGCTCCTACGGAAGAGGATTACGCAGAAGCGATGCGCATTTATCGTCGGTTGATCGCTGCGGGCGACGCGGCGGGGGAGCAGCGCTTGTGGCTCGCGCATCTGCGTTCGCTGCAGATTCTGGATGCGACCAGCCGCAACACGCACCAGATCGCGCCGCAGATTCAGCGATTGCGCCAAGCCGATGCTTCACTCGGCGGCGAGCGTTTCCGCAGGCACTTCGAGCGTTTGCAGAACAAGTACGCGCCGTAATCGGAAACTCGATGAAAGAAAAAGCGGTGAGGGGGAGATTCGAACTCCCGGTGACGTTAGACGCCACGCCGGTTTTCAAGACCGGTGCATTCAACCACTCTGCCACCTCACCGGGGAAAGCGGGTCCAAGGTCGGCATGATAGGGGGATTCGCTGTCTGTTCGAGTCCGTTTTGGGGTTACCAGGTCGGTTTTCCACATTTCTATACATCGAGGGACGAGACCGCGGCCTTCATGGGTTATAAAGATGGCGCGCCCGCAGGGGCGGTTCGCGTTTGCGCATCGCTGGTGGGCGCTTGGGATAAAGGAGATACAGATGAATCGCCTCAACGTCGCCGCCGTCGTGGCTCTCGCTGCGGGGATGGTCATCGGCAGCACGCTGCCGATGGGTTGGGCATCCGCCGGCGGCAGCAATCCGATTGCTGCGTCGCTGGTCAGCAGCGCGATCGCCGTGCAGCAGGATCGCCCTGCGCAGGTCGCCGCCGCGCCTGCGGTGGTCGTCAACATCACCAGCGGGCCGAGCGATCTCTTCGTGGTAACGACCGGCCTGCGCATGGCTGCCGAGGCTCGCTCGCTCGGTCGGCGTGTGATCGTGCTGTTCAACAACGCGGGCGCGCGCGTGCCGATGCAGTCGCTGCCTGCGGAGCTTCGCCTGAACAACGAGCCGCCGCTGATTCAGATGCTGCACGACCTTCGCGCCGCCGGCGTGGATTTCATCGTGTGCGATTTCTCCGTGCGTGCGCTGGGCATTCACGATGCCGAGTTCGTCGCGGGCACGTTCATCGCGCACACAAACGAAGCCGTGCTGCAGCGCATGGGCGCAAACGCCGTCGTGTTCACCTATTGAGTTTCGCGGGGAATCGCCGATGCGTCATGGTCTGTTGTTGTTTCTCTTCGCGCTGGCGTGCAGCGGATGCGCAGCGACGGCGTCCTCGCAAACCGGCGCGCCCGCTCGTCCCGCCGCGATCAATCACTTCGTCGCCTTCAAGCTCGTTAACCCGGCGGATGCGGATGAGCTGATCGCGGATTGCGACGCCCATCTGCGCACAATTCCCGGCGTGGTGTCGTACTTCGCAGGCCGCCACCATGAAACCGGCCGCGCTTCGGTCTATCGCGAGTATGACGTTGGGTTCTTCGTCGGCTTCAACTCTGATGAAGACTATGCGGTGTATGTCGATCACCCGAACCATGTGTACGTGGTGCAGAAGTGGCGGCCTCGGCTGGAGTGGCTGCGCGTGTATGACGTATGGGATGGCGAGGATTGAGCGGGCACGGGGTGTGCCGCCTGTTTCACTTTCAAACTGATACCCGTACAATCCCGCCATGCGAACCGCGACCGCAGCCATGCTGATTGTGCTGCTTCTCACGCTCACCGGCTGCGTGCGGCGCACGGTAACTATTACCAGTGATCCGCCCGGCACGCTCGTCTGGCTGAACGATCGTGAGATCGGCCGCACGCCGGTCGATGTGGACTTTGTGTATTACGGCCACTACGACGTGCGTCTGGAGCGCGAAGGCTACGAGCCGCGCATGACCTCTGCGGTGGTGCGTCCGCCATGGTGGGACAACATCCCGCTCGACTTTTTCGCAGAGATCGCGCCGTTCGACTTCCACAGTTCGACGACGTGGCACTTCGGCATGGAGCCGCTGAACGACGACCCGGACGCTTTGCTTGAGCGCGCCCGCGAGATGCGCAGCCGGGTGGAGTAGCCGCTTTTTCCCACAGTTTCGCAGCGTGAATTGCGGGCTGTCAGGGCGCGATTCGGGTTGATTTTGCATCAATTCTCGACTGGCGGGGCCGTTTCGCCAATCATGTTCAGTGGCGAGGCGGGGCGGAGTGCCGTGCGCCGCGCCTGGTTTCACAGGGAGTGTTGTATGTTCACCTTCAACGCAGCGTGCATCGTTCGTGCGTGTTGTTCCGCTTTGCTGATCGCCGTGTTCGCGCAGGATGAACCGCCTGCGGAACCGCCCACCCCCGCGCCGGAGCCACCTGTGGTGAAGGAGCCGCCCGCGCCTGAGCGGCCGATGACGCCTGATGAACGCCTGCGCGCCGAGATCGCCGCGCTGCTCGCGGAGTTGCATCATCTGCGCGCCGAACTGGCCAAGGCGCAGTTGGAAGCGTCGCAGGCGCAGCGAGAGCTGGCGGAGCTGCGGCAGTTCATGGCGGATCACGACACCTACGGCCGCGACTTTGAGCAGTATCGCGCGGTGCGCGAAAGCGTGGAGCGCGAGCAGCGTCGTCGCGAGATGGAAGCGGCGCGAGAGCGGCGTGAAGCCGAAGCTGCCGCCCGCGCTGCGCGGCAGCAGGCCGCCCGCGCACAGCGCGATCGTGAGCGGTCCGAAGCGCGTGAAGTGCAGCGATACCGCAACGCGGGCTTCACCGCGTTGGGCCTTGATGTGTGGATGGGGCCGTCCTCATATCACTACTCCACGCGCGAAGCGACGCCCACACCGCTGCGGTTCGATCCGATCTTCGGCTTTTTCTATCAGGACGCGGGTCAGCAGGTTACGATTGATTACACGTCCATGACGATCTCCGGCAGCGTGCTGAACGGGTCAAATGCCGTGCGCAACATTGGCATCGCGGTTACGTTCTTTGATTCGCGAGGCAATCAGGTGGGGCATGAGATCATCCAGATCGATAATGCCCGGCCGGACGTGCCATATCCGTTCACGTCCACCGTGCGCATGGCTCTGGATCGTGCATTCAGCTCGTCCAGCGCGTATGTGCTCTATGCCGACCCGATCAGCTCGAACTGATGGTCGCGCCGTTCGCGGGCGTGCAGTGGTGCATTGGCGAAGTGGCTCCTAGCATGAGAGCCATGACCGAAGGTCGAGCGATTCCGCCGAGCATCCGCCCTGCGCGCCCATGGACGCGGCGCATCATCATGCCGCTGGTTGTACTCGCCGTCGCTGCGGGCATTCTCTATTTTGCGAGGCAGCGCGAAGCGCAGCATCTGGCGGAAGTCGAGCACGCCGTGCGGCTCATGCTCCAGGAGATTGCAGGCGAGCGCACGGTGGCATCACCGCCGCTCACGGTACAGCGGCATGCAGGTCAGTCGCTTATCGAACAAATCGAAGAATCACTAGTCGATCGCAGGCCCGGCTCGCCCGGCTTCGGTGTGCTCGTGATGGCGGGCGACGATGATCCGCCGTTCGGCGACGCCAGCGCGACGCATCTGGCGTGGGTTACACTTCCCTCAGGCGGCCGCCTCGTGCTGCGGCTGAAGCATCCGGGCGATCACGATGCGATCCGCATTCTTGGCCATCGCGTGGACGGTCCTGTTCCGTAGCGCGCGTGCAGCCGTTACCATCCCGCCATGCTCGTCTGGCTCAACGGTCGATTCGTGCAGCGCGATGAAGCGCGATGCTCCGTCTTCGATGCGGGTTTTCAACACGCCGTCGGCCTGTTTGAAACCATGCTTGCGCGCGGCGGGCGCGTGCTGCACCTCGAAGCGCACATGCAGCGATTGGCGAACTCCGCCAGGGAACTCCTGCTCACCAATCAGCTCCGCACCGACCCGCTCTGCGAAGCGTGCGAACAGACCCTGGCGAAGAACGAACTGACCGAAGCGAGGATTCGTCTCACGCTCACCGGCGGCGACCTCAACATGCTGCAATCAACGGGCAGGGGGCAGGTCGATCCCACGATTCTCATCGTCGCGCAGCCGCCGACGGCCTATCCCGCCGAGTTCTTTGAAAAAGGGATCGTTGTTACCATCGCCGATGGCCGGGACAATCCGTTTTCACCGATGGCGGGGCATAAGACGCTGAACTACTGGCCGCGCATTCAGGCGTTGCAGCAGGCGGCGGCTCGCCGCGCGGGCGAAGCAATCTGGTTCACCGTGAGCAACCATCTTGCTTCAGGCTGCGTGAGCAATGTGTTTCTTGTGAAGGGCGGCGAGCTGCTTACGCCGATCGCGCGAGGCGAAGAGCAGCACGGCGCTCTGCCTTCCTGCGTGCTGCCGGGGATTACGCGCGCCGTCGTGATCGAAGCGGCAGACGAGCGAGGCATTCAAACGACGAAGCGCATGCTGGATATCGAAGATGTGCTCAGCGCGGATGAAGTCTTTCTGACCAACTCAAGCTGGGGTGTGCTGCCGGTGGTCGGTGTGGAGCGTGAGACCATCGGCACGGGTGAAGTCGGCCCGATCACGCGATCGCTGCGCGACGCCTGGCTGGCGAGTTAGCGATTCGCGCGATCGACTGAATCAATATTCACCCAAGAGTTCTCGCAGTCGCCTTTGCACCCCTTCATTTCGTGTGCGTTCCAGTTCGCGCAGGATCATATTCCGCGCGCGGGGCTTGCCTGCGACGCGCGACAACTGCGGCGCAAGGCGTGCGGCATCGACATGGGGCATTTCGCGGCGAATCGCGGATTGCAGGATGAGCAGCACATCTTCATCGCGCACGCCGCGCAGCCGAGGCGTCATCAGATGCCACAACATGGTGATCTCTCTCGCGCTGTGCTGATTCATCAGGTCCCACGCGCGAAGGAAGCCGTCCACATCCTGCGCGCGGAAGAGCGGGCCTAATGCGGGCTGTGCTGCAGCGGCTGCTGCGCCGTTCTGCTCCGCCAGCCGCCACACCTGCAGGGCGATTTCATCGCGGCCCAGCAGGTTGAGCAGCGTGATGACTTCCGCATGGGTTTTGCCGGAAGGATCGTCGGCCATGGTGCGCATCAAGTCGCGCACGCGGTGGAGCAGGTTTTCGCCGTAGGTTGCGGGTTGCGCGACGCGCGCCCTGCCGCGCGGGTCCGCTGCGTGGTTTGTGCCACCGTTGCCGTTTGTCCGCACAGGCGGGGGGATGAGCATGAGGGGATCGCCGAACGTGTTGACGCGCCACGGTCCGCCGAACGGGGGCGGCGCGTCGATCTGTCTTGCGCCGACCAGAAACGGCGCCGCACTCAGCCACCGCTTTGCCAGTTCCAAGGGTGGCACGAACGCCGGGAGAAATGGCTCATGCACCGAGCCGACATACGCATATGCGCCGCGAGCCAGCCATGCGCCAGCGATGGTGTCCACGCTCTCGGGCGAGCGGAACGACCAGCTATGAATGAAGTGAACTGCGGCGGGCACGTTGAGTGTTGGCACATCAGTCGCGTGTGCGGCGCCTGCAAAAAGGTCGAACGTCTCTGCGGTGCCCTTCGTGTTCATCATGAACACGTCTGCATCCACGCCGCCGGACAAGAGGTTGAGCCAGCCGGATTCGCTTGCTGCGGAGCCGACGATCTCGCGCACTTCAAAGCCTTGTTCTGCGAAGATCGCTGCTGCATTGCTTGTGGAATACGCTTCCCATTCGCGCGTCGCGGGGTAGGTGTTCACCAGCCACACATTCGTGCGAGGCAGAAAGAGCGAGCACATCGCGATGTACGCGCTGCGGACTTCATCGCCGAAAATCCACCCCGTTACCGCGTATCGCTCGCCCGATGAAAGACGGCCCAGGTAGTCCGTCATCGCAGCCGGTTCCTTCGCGCCGTTGTCCCATCGCGGCAGACCGACGCGGCCGGGCATTTGGCGGCAGATTGTCAGCGTGTCAATGCCTTCGCCGACCGTGCGCCATGGAATGCCCTGCGCTTCAAGCAGCGATTCGATGCGGTCCGCCAGCACGCGCGCTTCCGCCTGCTCGACCATCGTGTTCGGCGAGCCGAAGCGGCCATCGAGCCAGAGCAGCGGCTGGCCTCGCCCGGCGGCGAGCGCAACCGCCGCCGTCCACGCGGGGTCATTCAGCGAAGCGATCACCGCGCCGGGGGGCACATAGTTGTGCGCTGCGAAGATGTCGCGCAAGGTATGCTGTTGCGGGTTCCCGCCCCAGGCGCGAATCGGCGTGTGTTCCACCAGTTCGCGCCATGCTTCGGGCGTGCGCTCCGTTTCGCCGACGGATTCCCTGCGAATCACCTCTGCGGGCGAGAACCGCCGAATGAACATCGGTGCGAGTTCCGCATCTTCAATCAGCACGGGCCAGCGACCGGCGGGCGACCAGCGGCTGAGTTCGTCCACATAGGTTGCGACATCCGGCACGAGGACGACGCGATCAATGAGTGGGAACGCCTGATCAACCAGATGCGAGCGCAAGCCGAGCTTGAACACCCAATGCGGTTCAGCGTTGTCGCCACGTGCGCCTTGTGCGCTGGTCAATCTCGGTGTGAACTCCGAGCCAAAGCCCATCAGCGGCAACCCGCCGCTCACGATCACGCTGAGGAAGACCGTTCGCAGTAACACGCGGCCATTCTAACGAAGCGTGTTCGAAAATCCGCAACATTTTTTCGCGGATTCGCGCGGGTTGTGGTCGGCTACTCACTCTCGCCGGTCGAACCCGTGGGCAACGATCGCAGTTCCGCAGCGGTGATTTCGCGCACGTCGATCTCGATCGGCTTCGGGCCTTCGATCTCGTCCGCGTTCGTGGCGCGCAGGTCGCGCAGCCGTCTTGCGCCGGGCAGCACGTTGCGTTCGAGTGAGCCGACAGCTTTGTTATAAGACGCATTCGCGCGTTCGAGTCCCTTGCCCATTGAGTCGAAATGCCCCGCGAAGGTTGCGAGCCTGTCGTACAGATCGCGACCCACGTTCGCAATCTCCTTTGCGTTCTCGGCGATCGCTTCCTGCTGCCAGCCGTAGGCGATCGCGCGCAGCAGCGCGACGAGGAGCGTGGGCGTGGCGATCAGCACGTGTTGCTTCATCGCTTCCGCGTGCAGGTCCGGCTTCACTTCAAGTGCGGCGGACAGCGCGGATTCCAGCGGCATGAACATGACCACGAGGCGTGGCGTGCGATCGAACTGTTCCCAATAGGCCTTGCTGGAAAGTTGTTTAACGTGCGTTTCGACTTGTCGCGCGTGACGCTGCAGCTCCGCGGCGCGGTCGGCGTCCGGCTGAATGGAATCGAGATACGCCACGAGCGAGACCTTGGAATCAACGACGATCACGCCGCCGCCCGGCATGTTGACGATCATGTCCGGCCTGTGCCGTGAAGCCGCGTCATCAGTCTGCGCCTGCTCATGAAAGTCGCAGTGTGCGGTCATGCCCGCGAGTTCAACGACATTGCGAAGCTGCATCTCACCCCACCTGCCGCGCTGTTCAGGTCGGCGCAGCGCGGTCACGAGACGGCTGGTTTCAGTGTTCAGTTTCTCGTTTGAGGCGGCGATCGTCTTGATCTGCTCATCAAGCCGCACATACGCAGTTTCCCGCTTCTTCTCGATTTCTTCGACGGCTTTCTTCTGCGCGTCCAGCAGCTCGCGAATCGGCTTAGCCTTTTCCTCGAAAGATTTTTCCGCCTGCTGCATGAAGCGGTCTGCGTTCGCCTGCAGCAGTCGCGCGCCGGTGGCTTCAAAGACGGCAAGCAGTTTCTTCTCCGCCTCTTCCAGCAGTCGCTTCTGCTCGTCGAACTGCCCCTGCTTGGTGCGAAGTTGCTCCGCAAGCTGTGCTGCGTTCACTTCCGCATCGCGCGCGGTTTGTCGGGTGGCTTGAAGGTCTGCGTTCAGTTGGGTGAGCTGTGCATCGAGCATCTTGGCGCGTTCGAACGCACCGGCAGCACGGCTTTGGAGTGTGGCCCAAACCAACGCCGCACCAACGCCGCCGCCCACGGCCAGCCCAAGCAGCAGAGACATCCAGTCCATGGCATCATCGTACCGGCGATCGGCGGGCGGTTGATGGGGTGATCGCAGCGAGGGCTGACCACTGTGCGTCAGCGGAAGCGGCAATCGCCGTGTCTCAGCGGCGTTCTTTCCCGGTGCGGGCGACTTTTTTCAACATTTTCCAGTTTGGGCGGGGGCGCGACGGCGCGAGCGGCCATGACTGATGTGATGCACGATGACGCCAGCGATCTCGCCTCTGCGAGAGACGGCAGCGATCCCGAACGCGGGGTCGCGCTGGCCAGGCTGTACGACCGCCACGCGCCGGTTGTCATCGCGCTGTGCAGGCAGGCATCCGGCAGAGGTCATCGCGATCTTACGGAAGCCGAGGACGCGATGCAGGAGACGTTCATCCGTGCCTTTCGCAAGCTGGACCAACTTGACGACCCGTCGCGATTCAGGCCGTGGCTCTACGCCATCGCCTCGAATGTGTGCGCGGAGCGTCGGCGTGCAGCAGGCCGGCGCGCCCAGCACGAGGGGGAAGCCATGACGCGCTACGCCATGACAGCAAGTCAGGAGCCGCAGCGCACGCCGGAACGTGTGGAGCAGCTCGATCGCTTGGGCGAGGCGCTGATGCGATTGCCCGATGATGAACGACTCGCGATTCACCTTCACTATCTCGAAGCCGACCCAGTGCGAGCTGCGATGCCCGCGCTGGGGGTGTCGCGCAGCGGGTTCTACAAGTTGCTCAGCCGGGCGAGGCAAAGGCTCAGCGAGTGGCTGCGCGTGGAGCACGCATCGCCGGGGTCTTCAGGGGGACGGGAGACGTTGACATGACTGAGATGAACTTCAATCACGATGCTTCTTCGCGCTCGCAGGGCGGCAGCGATGAGCTGGATGTGCTGCTGCGTGAATGGCACAACGAGAACCGCATCGCTGCGGAGCGAGGGCGGGACGCGCTGCTGGCGCGCCTTGCGTGCGGCACTGAACGCAGCGAGCTTGAAACAGAAACAGCTTCGCCCGCCTCGCCTCGCCTTTCGCAGCGCGCTGCGAGCGAACCCGCGCCTTCGCGCGACATCCTCTGGAGCTTTCTCATGCATCGGTACACACGATTTGCAGCGGCGGTTACCATTCTTGTAACGTTGGTCGCAGTGCTCTTTCCGCCCGCGCCACAGCACGCGGTTGCGCATGAGGGCATGCTCATGCTGCCCGAAGGCGGCAGGCTGGATGCGTTCGACCATGAGGGCGAAGCTGTCGGCCCGTGCCCGCTTAAGCACACGGATGTCTCCGTCGAGATCAGCGGCTTCTTCGCGCGGACGACGCTCAGGCAGAGCTATTACAACCCGTATGACCGCAAGATCGAAGCGGTGTACACCTTCCCCATGAGCCACCGCGCTGCGGTCGATCGCATGACGATGACCGTCGGCGATCGTGTGATTGAAGGTGAAGTGAAGGAACGTACACAGGCGCGGCAGATGTATGACGCAGCGCGCACGCAGGGCTATGTCGCCTCATTGCTGGAGCAGGAAAGGCCGAACATCTTCACGCAGTCGATCGCGAACATCGAACCGGGCAAGGAGATCGTGATTGAGATCAGCTACGTCGAAGTGCTCGAATCTCGCGATGGGGAGTATTCGTTTCAGTTCCCGATGACGGTTGCGCCGCGCTACATTCCCGGCTCGCCGGTTGCTCCATCGGGTGCGCTTCCTGAAGGCCTGCAACGTCGGCACGGTGTCGTGCTGGCCGGGCCGGGTGTCATCACGACATTCCCCACGCGGAACGATGCGGTGGCGGAGCGCATTCGCCGCGCGCTGCACACGGCGATCGCCATTCGCACGCCATCGGATGTCTGGTGGAAAGGCGTGATGCCGGAAGTGCTGCATCAGTTTGTCATGGAGTACCCGCAGCAGATGCCCGCTTGCCGATGCGGCCCGCATGTGCGATGCCGATGTTTTCACCCGCGCCTGCCGGCTGTTGAGCCTGAAATGGGCATCATCTACCGCGATGGCACAGGGCACCTCGGCGGGCGATGGTTCTACATGGACATCGCGCAGCTTGACCCCGCGCAATCTGGAAGCTTTTCGCCGAACACGAACCAGGTGCCGGACGCTTCGCGCATCACGCCGATGCCTGTGCATCCCGACATGCGCGCGGGGCATGACATCACTGTGAGCGTGCGCATTGACACGGGCGGCCCTGCGCTGCGCGATGTCAAGAGCCATCAGCACGAGATCATTCGTCAAGGCCGCTTTACCGGTGAATCGCAAGCGATGTTCGTGCTGGCGAAGGGGCGCGAGATTCCAAATCGCGACTTCGTACTTTCATGGCGCACGTCCGGCGACCGCATCAAGGAGTCCATCTTCACACACACGGGTGATTACAGGAACTTCGCGGGCGGATTTTTCACACTCATCCTGCAGCCGCCTGATCGGGTGGAAGATGAGATGGTGCGGCCGCGCGAGCTGATCTTCGTGCTGGACAACTCTGGCTCAATGCGCAGTTCCGAAGCGCAGCTCGGCACGGGCGTCTCTGCGATTGACGCAGCCAAGCGAGTTATCAATCGCGCGATCGACACGATGCGCCCGAATGATCGCTTCAACATCATCAGTTTCAACAACACGGTGGATGTGCTGTGGGCCGAGCCGCGAGAGAACACGGCGGAGAATAGGGCTGCGGCGCAGCGGTATGTGGATGCGCGGCAGGGCGGCGGGGGCACGGAAATGGCCAACGCGGTCTATCGCGCGCTTGAGGCGCCGAAGTCGCCACGCAAGATCGAGCGGCCGCACATTCCAAGACTGTATTCGCCCACGGAGCTTCGCGATCTCCCGCCGGATGGTCGGCAGGTAACCGTCCTTGCGCCGCTGAGTGCGATTGAAGTTCACGATGCGCAGATTCCGTACATCCTTCGTACGGTGGACGGTTGGGAAATCGCGCTGGAGCTGCGTGCGCAGTTGCCCACGGTGCTTCAGCCTGAAGGCGTGCAGATCATGATGACCGGCCACTGGCTCGTGCCCACCGTGCGCGGCAGGGCGGTGTTCATGGTCGGCCAGATCGAGATGGTTCACGATCATGACGATGCAGACCTTGATGACCCGATGCGCATCGTGCTGTTCGTTACTGACGGATTAGTGGGCAATGACGACGCCATCATCCGCGCGATTCGCGACAACGCGAAGCGCACGCGCGTGTTCACCATCGGCATGAGCCGTTCACCCAATCGTCATCTGCTGGATGAAATGGCGATCGCCGGTCGCGGCGCTGCGGATTACGTGCTGCCCGATCAGGATGTGGAAGCCATCGTCGATCGATTTGCGAGGCGGATCGCAACGCCCGTGCTGACGGACATTGAAATGACCTTCACGGGTGATGTACGCCTGTTCGATGTGGTTACGCCCGGCCTGCCACAGCTTGAAAACACTCCATGGCTGCCGGACCTCTACGACATGCAGCCGCTGGTGATTCATGGCCGGTATGAGCTTCCCAAGAACGTGCACGATCAGGGCGAGGCGGCGACGATGCGCGGCGCGCTGACCATTCGTGGCCGCACTGGTGCGGGTCGCTATGAACGCACGATTGATCTTCAACTTCCTTTGCACCAGCCGCAGCATGATGTGATCGCGCGACTGTGGGCGCGCGAGAAGGTGGGCGAGGTGTCGCGCACGACGGCAGGCGTGCCGAACGCCCACGCTCAGCGCGACATCATCGCGCTCGGGGAAGCGTTCCAGATCATGACGCAGCACACGAGCTTTGTCGCAGTGGAGAAGATGCGCATCACCGTGGGCGGCAGGCCGATGCTCGTGCGGGTGCCCATCGAGTTCCCGAAGGATATGGCATGGGAGGGAATCTTCGGGCCGAGCGGTCGCGATGCGGCGGATGATGTCGTCGTGCTCGGTCGCCGTGTGGAGCGATTGCGCGAAGAGGTCGAGACACTGAGTTTTAACGAGAAGATCGCAGCAGCGTCAGAACGCGGCATAGCGCGGCCGAACACGGCACCTGTTCGCGCACCCGTCGGTGGGGCCAGTCCAAGGCGTGGCGGCGAAATCGCGACGGGCAACATTATTGTGCGGCCCGAAGGCATCGCGCCCTCTTCAGTGGCAAGCCCGCCGCCACCGCCGCCCGCACCATCCGCACCGGTGGCGCATTACGTCGCTCCACAGGGCGATATGCGCACCGATGCGAGCGGGCAAAGTCCCGCCGGTTTGCGTGAGCCGACGCTGCGCATGACGTACACGAGAGAAGCCGGTCATCAAGGCAATATGGTTATAGCTGCCGCTCAGATGAAGTTGGGCGCGTTGATGTCTGTCGAAGACGCTTCGCAGCTTCGCGAGCGGTACATTGGCGAATCGCTCCTGCTTGTGCATCAGCTTCTTGACGCGGGCCTTGAGCAGGAGGCCGCTGATGTCCTCGACAAGGTTCTTCAGATTGATGATACGAACGAACTGGCGAGGTCGCTGCGTCATGCGATTGAGCAAGGCAGCATCCATCAAGCCGCAAGTGAACCGTTGCGGAAGAAACTCGCAGTCATCGCAGCAGAGGAGACGGCTCGATTGGAAGCGGCGCGGCGGGAAGCGGAACTTGCCCGGAAACTCAGTGCCGAACTTCGCGAGCGCATGGCGCGCGAGCAACCCGCTGTCGTGCTTGTGGCGGCATTGTTGGCTGAGCAGGGCGATGCAGCGATGAAGAGCCTGCGCGAAGCAGGACTGACAATCGACGCTGCGGTTGAGAGCGCGTCATTTGTGATCGGCCGCATCCGTACGGACAAGCTGGAATCGTTCGCGCTGCTCGATGTCGTCCGTCGCGTGGAACCAGTGCCATCACCCTGAAGTGATTGTGCTGTCAAAGGTACTCAGACGCATCGAAGCTCTCACGCTCACGTTAGCGCGGGGGCTTCGATGCTGAGCGGACGCAAACTTGCCGCCGCTGCATGAGAATGATCCTGCGGGATTGTCATCAAATTGCCGCTTGACATCCCCCCCCGCATCCTAACCTGTGGGTCATCGGGTTACATTGCAGGCGCGGTCCTTCGTTAATTTTTGGATCACATCGCAAGGGGACTTCATATGAAGAAGCATTCGTGCATCGTATGGGTGTGTGCACTCATGGCGTCGCTCGTTCTGTTTGGGATGGAAGCCAGCGCGCAGATTGTTGAACCTGGTGGTTGTTGGGATATTGATTCGGATGGGCAGTGTTGCGCCCAACATACGCTGCTTTGCTCTGACTGCGGGGTTTATCTCTGCTGTCCACACATCGTGTTCAACGGCTTTGTTTTCAAAGTCGTGCCTGCCAGCATGGGGTGGCGATATGAGAATGATGCAGCACCGGTTCTTCGGTCGCAGTGCCGCATCCAATATCAGACATGTCCAGAAGATCCAAACGACCCTTGCGTTCCAACCGGAGTGTTCGCTAATCTCTGGTGTGCAAGCACGACAACCCCTGGGTTTCCGGAAACATGTCCCGAATGAAGGACGAGGTTGATGCGCATCTGAGAGGAGTTCAGAATTATGATGTTTTCTGTATTGACCCCGCTCATCGTGGCATCAGCCGTTCTGCCTGTGCAAGTGCAGGACGATGCTGCGCCAGGTGTGCGTCTCGCGCATCCGGCTCGACAGCTCACCACGGCGCACCCGCCCGACCCGTTTGCGCGGGAGGTGAGGCCCTTGTTTCTTGCTTTGGAGATTGGGGAGGCCGATCTGGCTCGATATGCGAGCATTTTGGGCTTGAGTCCCGAGCAGCGAGCGTACCTTCAAAGGCTGCATGAGCGATATGAGCTCGACAATCTGGCGCTCATGGAAGAGCGCCTTGAAGCCCTTTGGGATGATGCGGCTCGCGCCGCGTCGCTGGGTACGGCCGTTCTGTTCGATCCCGAATCAGCTCGGTTGAACAGCATGGTATATGACAAACGCGAGGACTACGCGCGTCGTATGGTTGCGGTGGAGCGCAATCTCTTCGACGCGCTCGAAGCCGTCCTCGACGATTCGCAGCTTATTAATATCGAACGGGTCCGGCTTCTGCGAGAGCGGGATCATTATGAGATTCCGACAACAGAGATACACGGAGCACAGCTTGATTTGTCGGTGATGATTGATGAGTTGGAGCGGCGTTTTGACAGCGTGCAGATCATTGACCGGCCGGCATTGATCGTGGAGCTTGAAGCCCACGACCGCCGCTTGACCGCTCTTCGCCGCGACCTGTGGCACGCATGGTTGCGAGTTATGACGCGCGGCGTGGAACTCTGGGCGCAGCGAAGTCTTGCGACTGACGCAGAGGTGAGAAAATCGCTCTGGGCAGAACGCGAAGTGCTCGTGCGACGGGTAGGACGATTAACGATTGAGTTGGCAGATTTGAATGAACGCTCGGTTGATCGCCTTGTCCATTTTCTGGACCCCCAGTCCGCAGAGTTGCTGCTGCGATGGTATTACGCGGGCGCGTATCCGCGTGTCCACCCCAATCATCACGATGTTCGCCATGTCGTCAATCGCATTCTTTCCGAAGGGAGTTTCCCCCAAGACATTGTCGAAGCCATTCAGGTGATGATGCATCGGTATGTAACAGAAGAAACCCGACTGAATGCGCGGTTGCGAGTTGAGTGCCGCAGATATGGTGAATCACGGTCGCTATCGTCTCAGGGCGGTCTGAGGGAAGAAGTCTTCCTGGAACAAGTCGCCGCCGGTCGCGCTGAACGAGCGCGCCTTGCTCAGCAGGTGTTGCTAGACATTAAGGCTCTCATCCCCGAAGACCTGATGGCGCCTGTTCAGCGTGCGATAAGCGATTACTACTCGACCGTGAGCAGGCTGCCCGATCATCTGCATGATCCAACAGTTCATGAAGATCGGACCCAGGCGCAGTTGCGAGAATCCAGCACGTTACGCTCGTTGCGGGAAGTAGAACGGAGTCACCACGACTAAGGCTGCTCCGTGGCGAGCAAACCCAAATGATCGGCGATCACATTCGCGCGGGGGCTTCGATGCCGAGCAGACCCAGCCCGTCCGCCAGCACCCTGCGGACGAGGTCGCACAGGCGCAGTCTCGAAGCGCGTACCGCGTCATCGTCAGCCTTCAGCACCGGGCACTGCTGGTAGAAGCCGTTGTACGCATCCGCAAGGTCGTACAGATATGAACACAATCGATGCGGCTCCAGCGAGCGGCCGACATCCGCCACCACCGCGCCGTATCGCAGCAGCATGAGAGCCAACAGCTTTTCCGCCGGTTCAGCAACGAGAAACGCCGCCTCATCATGTTGACGTGTTGATGTGTTGATGTGCTGATGTGTCGCAGCTTTCGCGAAGATCGAACACACACGCGCGTGCGCATACTGCATGTACGGCCCGGTGTTGCCTTCGAATGCCACCATGCGATCGAGGTTGAAGACGTAGTCTTTCACAAGGTCGTTCGAGAGGTCGGCGTACTTCACCGCGCCGATGCCTACGGCTTTGCCGATGGCTTCGAGTTCCGCGAGAGGCATGCCGTGCGTGGGAGCCGCAGCATCCTGCGAGCGGGTAACCACTTCATGTGTGCCGCGCTCGATGGCTTCGACGAGCAGACTCTTGAGCGTAACGTTTTCGCCGCTGCGGGTTTTGAGCGGCTTCTTATTTTCACCCAGCACGGCACCGAAGGGAATGTGAATGAGTTCCGCGTGCGTGCCGTCCGGCGTGCGGTCCCAGCCGATTTTTCTCGCGGCGTCGAACACATCGCGGAAGTGGTCGCGCTGCCGCGCATCGACGACGTAAATGACGCGATCCGCACCGAGCGTCTGCACGCGGTAGCGGATAGCCGCGAGATCGGTGGTGGCGTAGAGAAACCCGCCGTCAGATTTACGAATGAGCAGCGGCCGATCGCGGTCTTCAAACCGCACCACGAGCGCGCCGTCGTTCTCTTCCGCAGCGCCAGCGCGCACGAAGGCATCCACCACGCCGGGCAGTTGATCGCGATAAAACGATTCCCCCCGGTTGTTCTGCGGGCCGAGCTTCACGTTCAGCAGATCGAAACTCTCATAAACCGCCTGCATGGTTACATCGATCAGCTTGTGCCAGTCGTGTGTGATGGCTGCGTCGCCGTTCTGAAGTTTCACCAGCGTGGCTTTTGCCGCTTCCAGCGCTGCGTGTGCGCCCGCGTTCTGTTCTTCAAGCTCGATGAGCCGATGCTTACCCGCGCCCAGTTCCATCGCTGCGGCAAGGCCTCGCACGTCTGTTTTCGTTGCAAGCTGTGCATCGCGATACGCGCGGTCGAGCGATTCCAGCGTGAGCGAATCGAGATCGACTTTCTGCTCGCGAAGTTGATGCAGCACCATCGCAATGGGCAGGCCCCAGTCGCCGAGGTGATTTTCTCGATGCACAGTTCGGCCGAGCCGTTCGTACACGCGAGCGAGCGTATCGCCGATGATGGTCGATCGCAGATGCCCGACGTGCATCTGCTTGGCGACGTTCACGCCGCACAGGTCGATGGCGACCGTGTGCGTATCGGGGTCGGGCCGCACACCCAGTGCCGCGTTGTCCATCGCGCTGAGCAGCCGCGCGAGTGTGTCGGGCTTCAGGCGAATGTTGATGAAGCCGGGGCCGGCGATCTCCGGCGTTTCTGCCACGTCGCTCACATCAAGGGCAGCGACGACTCTGGCTGCAACGTCGCGCGGCTTCTCACCAAGCTGCTTCGCAAGACCCATCGCCATGTTCGCCTGAAAATCGCCAAACTGCGGGTTCTGGCTCGGGCGAATCATCGGGTCGGCGGCGGCGAAGGCTTCGCCCAGCGCAGCGGCCATCGCGCGGCGGAACGACGCCTCAAGCATCGCAATCGGCTCGGCAGAAGACGCAGGCTGCGTCGGCGAAATGGACGAAGCGGCGGACATTTCAGGCCGAAGTATATCGACGGTTCCCAATCACGATTCACCGCGTGGGCTATTCCGCTCTGCGGATGACGCGGACGTTCTCTCTGCCGTCGTTTCGCGGCATCGCACCGCGCAGGCGCACGAGTACCGCGTTGATGAGTGCGAGAATGACGAACACGATGGTCGCCACCAGCAGCGCGAAGAGCAGCAGCAGCAGAATCGGCAGGCCGACGATGATGAGAAACGCCATCAGCGCGATGCGCGTGATCCAGCTCGGCTGCGAGGCAACGGTGCGCCACGCGGCCCCGGCCCGGCCCGCGCCTTCCTGAGCGAATGTGCTGATGCGTGTAATGCGAATCACGGCGGATTGTAGGCAGGCGCGTCAAGCTTCACCTTGGGGTCAAGCGCAGCCGATATCGGATACAATGAAGTCCTCGACGAGCACGATCATCGTCGCTGAGTTGAAACCCCTGGAACACGCTGCATGACGACCATTCTTGTCATCGGCGCGGGTTTCAGTGGGGCTTCACTCGCAGCCAATCTTGCAGAGTGCAACAGCGGTCGCGCCCGAATTTTGCTGCTTGATGCATCAGGTCGTTTCGGTCGAGGCGTGGCGTACGGTACTTCGTATGCTGAACATCTTCTTAATGTGCCCGCGGGTAACATGAGCGCGCTGCCGGATGATCCCGACCACTTTGTGCGCTGGGCGCGCGAGCGGCTTGCCGGTGTGACTGGCGGTTCATTCCTTCCTCGTAAGCTATATGGCGAGTACCTCGGCCAGCATGTTGAGCAGGCGGCGGGCACGCCGGGCGCGAATCTTGATCTCATTCACGCGCTCGCGATCGCCGCACAGCCGCGACCTGATGGCGGCTTTTCCGTGGAGTTGCAGGGGGGCGGACGCATCGAGGCGGACCGACTGGTGCTGGCGACGGGCAATCCGCCCCCCGCCGAGCTGCCGCTGCAAGACCGGGGTGCCTTGGCAAGTGAACGCTTCATCGCAGACCCGTGGGCGGAAGGCGCGCTGGAGCGTTTGACTAATGCAGGTGATGTCCTGTTGATCGGTACCGGACTGACGATGCTTGATGTGGCGCTTGTCGTGGCGAGGAAGGCGCGAGGCCGCCTCATGGCGCTTTCACGTCATGGCTTGCTGCCCCAACCTCACCGCACATCCGCGCGCCCGCCTTCACCCCATCCGTTTGATCCGCCACTGGAGCGTTGGCCCCATACGGCGCATGGCATTTTGCACGCGCTGCGGGCAGAGGTTCGCCGCGCAAAGGAGAAGGGCATCAACTGGCGCGATGTGGTGGCTTCGTTGCGCCCCGTCACGCCGCAGCTCTGGCAATCGTTGAATCATGAAGAACAAAGCCGATTCCTTCGGCATCTGCGCTGTTACTGGGACAGCCATCGCCACCGTGCGGCGCCGCCAACTGCTCTGGGCATTGATGCGCTGCTCGATTCGCAACGACTTTCCGTGCTCGCTGGCCGCATCGTTGACATGCAGGACGCGGGTAGCGTGATGCGCGTCACGGTGCGCCGCCGCCATGCAACAGAGACCGCTTCGCTCTCATTCAGTACGGTCGTCAACTGTACGGGGCCGACGACAGATATTCGCAGATTGAACGATCCACTATTGCGTTCGCTGCTGCGCGAGAGCGTGATTCAGCCGGACGCGCTGGGACTGGGGATTCTGACGGATTCGCTTGGCGGTGCATTGAATGCAACCGGCAGCGCGAGCGATCGTGTGTTCATTGCCGGGCCTGCACGTCGCGCGCAGTTGTGGGAGCACACCGCCGTTCCGGAACTGCGTGTCGCGTCACGCGATCTTGCAGTACATCTGCTCAATTGTCTTTAGGCAAACTCACCGCGCCAGCGGCAGGCTGATGCGCTTGTCAAGTTGCTCAGTCGGCTGGGCGATCAGGTCGTACCCGTCCGCATCCACGATCGTGCAGCGCACCAGTTCGCCCGGCGAGAGCTTCGCTTCGCTGTGCACATATGTCAGCGAATCGACCTGCGGGGCCTGGTGATAGCATCGGCCGGTGTACAGCGCGCCTGCGTTCACCACGCCCGTCGTGGCGCGGCCGGTCGTACCGCCCGCTGCGGGGCCTTCGATCAGCACGTCGAACATCGACTTCTGCTCCGCCACGTACTTCGCGTTCTCGAACGCAATCTCCTGCTGGAGCAGCATGAGTTCCTGCTCACGGCGAGCCTTCACGTCATCCGGCACGTGCAGTTCAGGATCGAGGTCCATCGTTCCTGCGGGCGTGCCTTCTTCGCGCGAGTATTGGAAGACGCCCATCATGTCGAAGCCGAACTCGTCGATGAACTCCATCAGCTCTTCGTGATCGTCTTCTGTTTCGCCGGGGAAGCCGGTGATGAACGTCGTGCGGATGGCGAGGCCGGGAATGCGCTCGCGCAGCTTGTAGAGCAATTCCGCCTGCTGATCTCGTGTGATGTTCCGCCGCATGGCCTTGAGCATGCGGTTGCTCATGTGCTGAAGCGGAATGTCGATGTATTTGACGATGTTGGGCAGCGCCGCGATGGCGTCGATCATTTCATCCGTGAAGTACGTGGGATACACATACATCAGGCGCATCCACGCGCCCGCAGGACCGCCGAACTCGCGGCCGACATCGTTCAGTGCGGTGAGCAGGCCGATGAGGTCGCCTGAGTAGGGGAGATCGGCAGAGACCCGCGCCTTCACCGCGCCTTGTCGTGGCTTGGAATCGTAAATGTCGTAGCCGTAGCTTGTGGTGTCCTGTCCGATGAGATTCAACTCGAACGCGCCGTCCGCCATGAGCTGGCGCGCTTCGCTGATGATGCGATCGAGCGGTTTGGATCGCATCTTGCCGCGAATCGACGGAATCGTGCAGAACGCGCACTTCTGGTTGCAGCCTTCGCTGACACGAAGGTACGCCCAGTGGCGCGGCGTGAGGCGGAATCGCGTCGAGTCATCTTCAAAGTAACCCACGCCCTTGCCATCCGCGCCGTTGACCGTGAGGCCCGTCGTCTTCATGCCGCGCGCTTTGGCAGCCTGCAGCGCGTTGCCTGCGATCCAGTAGGGCGGCAGGTGGCCGCCATCCGCCACGGAAGCAGCACGTTCGCCCGCCGGCGCGCCGTTGACGGCTTCGAGAATGTGATCGCGATCGAACACGCCGATCATCGCGTCGATGCCCGGAGCCCATTCAAGCATCTTCGCGCGGTGCCTTTGCACAAGGCAGCCCGCTACAACGACACGCTTCAGCTCGCCGCGATTCTTGCGTTCGATGGCATCGTGAATGACATCCAGCGATTCCTGCTTGGAAGCTTCAAGGAAGCCGCAGGTGTTGATGATGACCGCATCCGCGCCGGCCTGTTCGGAGACGAGTTCAACGCCGCTCTGCGCCAGCGTGCCCAGCATCTTTTCGGAATCGACAAGGTTCTTCGGGCAGCCGAGGCTGACGAAGGCGACACGGGCGACATTCAAATCGGCGGTCTGGGTGGTCATACAAAGCGGCAATGATAGGCGGGGTGATGAACACGGGGCGTCAGCCCGCGGCGGCGGCCCGGATCAGGCTCCATGCCTGCTGAACATGCTCCAACCGTGTGTGCGTGCCACCGATCGACATGCGGAGCGTGAACTGCCCGCCCAGCAGCGTGTGGGTGAGGTACATCCTGCCGCTGGCGTTGACGCGCTCCATGATTCGGCGGGTGGTCGCTTCACCCGTGATGTGGCGGAAGCAGACTAGGTTCAGCGGCGGCTCGACGGCAAGCACGAACGCTTGATCTGCTCGCACCCACGCGGCGAACTGCTGCGCGATTGCGAGGTGCTCGCGCAGATGCGCCCGCAAACCCTCGATGCCGTAATGTCGCATAACGAACCACAGCTTGAGCGCGCGAAAGCGCCGGCCAAGCGGAATCTGCCAGTCGCGGTAATCAATCACCGCGCCGGATTCGGTCGCAGCGTTTTTGAGGTACTCCGGCAGGATCGACAGCGCGCCCACCAGTGCGGCGCGGTCCGCCACGTAGAAGCAGTTGCAGTCAAAGTTCGTGAACATCCACTTGTGCGGGTTGAAGCAGTAGCTGTCGGCCAGTTCAAGCCCGTCGTGAATGAATCTGTATTCCGGGCAGACCGCAGCGGTGCCGCTCATCGCGGCGTCCACATGCAGCCATGCATCAGGAAAAGCGCTGCATATGTCTGCGATGGCGCGAACGGGGTCGATCGCGTTGGATGAAGTCGTGCCGACCGTCGCGCACACGAAGCAAGGCGTGAATCCAGCCTTCACATCGCGATCCATCGCCTGTCTCAGCGATTCGGGCTTCATGGCGAATCGCTCATCCACGTCGATCAGGCGCAGGTTCTCGCGGCCAATGCCTGCGATGACGATCGCTTTTTCGATGGACGAGTGCGCCTGATTGGAAGCGTACGCCGTGAGACGCTGGCGCACGCCGCCTGCGTTGGAAGTTCCGCCCGTCGCGCGTTCGCGCGCTGCGAGCAGGGCGCAGAGCGCAGCGCTGGATGCGGTGTCTTGAATCACACCGCCGCCCGCAACGGAAGTCGAAAGAAACTTGCGAGGCAGATCGAGCAGTTCCACAATCCAATCGAGCACGTGCGTTTCCAGCTCCGTGCACGCCGGGCTGGTGGCCCACAACATGCCCTGCACGCCCAAGCCCGCTGAAAGCATCTCACCCAGAATCGACGGTCCGGAGTTGTTGCACGGAAAGTACGCAAAGAAGTTCGGCGATTGCCAGTGCGTAACGCCGGGCAGAATGATCCGTTCCACATCGCGCAGCATGGCGTCGAAACTCTCACCCGCCACAGGCGGTGAGGGCGGCAGCATGGCGCGCACCTCGCCGGGCTTCACGCGAGACAGCACGGGCATCGCGTCGTCGTCGCCTGCCTGGATGCGCTCCATGTATGAAGCAATGAACTCGATCACTTCGCCGCCACGCTTGCGGAACTCGTCAGGCGTCATGTGATGCGTCATGGTGTGCTTCCGCAGCGACCTTCGCACATCGCTAGTGCTCAAGCTGTACGCGGCCCGTTCCCTTGACCACTTCGCCGATGATCGTCGCCCGCTCGCCCCACTTGTTGAGCTGGCGCACCACAGACTCCGCGAACGTCGGCCGCACGATGAGCACGTAACCGATGCCCATGTTGAACACGCGGTACATCTCATCGCGCTCCACGTTGCCGTGCTTCTGCAGGAACGTGAAGATCGCAGGCGTTTCCCACGCTTTGGGATTGATGCGGGCATCGAGTTTTTCAGGCAGAGCGCGGTTCACATTGCCGGGCAGCCCGCCGCCGGTGATGTGCGCCATGCCGCTGACGATTTTCTTCACGCGATATTGATTGAGCAGTTTGACGATGGGCTTTGCATAAATCCGCGTGGGGGTAAGCAGCACGTCGCCCAGCGTGCGCTCGCCGAGTTCAGGGTAAGCACGATCGAGCTTCAGCCTGGCGCGCTCGACGATCTTTCGCACGAGCGTATAGCCGTTGGAGTGAATGCCATCAGACGCGAGGCCGATGATGACATCGCCTTTCTCGACGCGCATGGTGTCGATGGCGCGGTCGAGTTCAACCACGCCCACCGCGAACCCTGCGATGTCGAAGTCGCCTTCCGAATAGATATCCGGCATTTCGGAGCACTCGCCGCCCAGCAGCGCGCAGCCTGCGATTTCGCAGCCGCGCGCCACGCCTTCCACCATGCTCGCCGTCTGCGCGGGGATGACCTTGTTGAGGCCGAGGTAATCGAGGAAGAAGAGCGGCTCCGCGCCTTGGACGATGAGGTCATTGACATTCATCGCCACGCAGTCGATGCCGACGGTGTCATACACGCCGAGCTGTGCTGCCAGTTTGACCTTTGTGCCCACGCCATCGGTGCAGGCGACGAGCACGGGGTCGCGATAGTTCTTCTTGAAGAGTTTTTCGTTGTAGTCGAGGCGGAACATGCCCGCGAACGCGCCGTGCTTGCCCAGCACGCGCGGCCCGTGCGTGCGTTTGAGCATCGACCCGATGCGATGGACGACTTCATCGCCCGCGTCGATGTCCACGCCTGCTTCCGCGTAGGTCATCGCCTTCTTCGCAGACGGTGCAGCGGTTCGTTTCTTCCCTCGAACAGTGCTCGGCATGTAAGCAGTGTATGCGAGGGCGAAGCGCGCGGGAATGACCCGCAGGCTGGCGTTGCTGGCTATGGTTGCTCGGACCGGCCGGTGCGCTCGCCCGTCGTGCCAGCATCAATCGTCTTCAGCATCTCCACCACCTGCCCCCAGAGGTTCGGCTCGCACGCAATGATGAGCGAGTTCGTGCGGTCATCCGGCACGATGGCGATCGCGGGCCGGTCCGGGTCCGTCGCCAGCGGACCCAATCGCGCGATCAACGCCTCTTTCGCCTGCTGCGCGTTGATGAACCGAAGCGGCACGACGTTGACGTTCTTGCGCGGATCGCTGTTTTGCTCAGCGGGCAGAGCCAGCACGAAGTCATTCGGCTCAAGTTCCGGGTCTTCATGTTCAGCGGACAGTTGAATCACGCGATTCAGCACTTCCACCTGCGAGCCGTCGGGTTGCGTTCTGCGAACAATGACGTGCAGTTTGTCGCGGTCCACGCCGCTGGCGACCAGCACGCGCGAAAGCGTCAGCGGCCGCTGCGGCATGTGATATACGCCAGGACGGGCGACCGATCCGCCGATGTAAATGACGCCGCTCGTCGGCTCGTTGCGCTGGTCCGCGTAGTTCAGGCGTCCGTCTTCGTCTGGGGCGGCCAAGCGAGATTCATACCGCCTCGCGCCCGTTTCCACGCGCATCGAAGCGAGTTCCATCGTGATGGCCTGCAGCGCAAGCGAGTTATACCGCTGTGTGATGTACATCTGTGCGCTGACGCCGATCACCATAAGCATGACGACGACCATAAGCACCGCATTGAATCGCTGGAGCATGATTCGGTCCTCCATGGCGATGCGCCTGCATCGCTTTTTCAGTTGATCTGTGTCGCCGAAGCGAAGCCGCGCCAGCCGGGCAGCTTCGTCGTGTGAAAGGGTCGGGTCCGCTTCTGTCAGCTCGCGCTCGATCTGTTCGAGATGGAACGCAAACTCATCATCGAGGTCGCTGTCGATTTCTCGCTCTGATCGCGGATCAGGAGGGCGAAGAAACGGCTTGAGCGCAGCAGCAAGGTTCATGCGACCGACTCCGAGGCAGCATCGCGCGTGTTCATCACTTTGTCGATCGCGCTGGCAAGCTGCGTCCATGCTGCCGCTTCCGTCCGCAGTTGCGCGCGGCCCGTGCGTGTGAGGGAGTAATACTTCGCACGGCGGTTGGCTTCGCTTCGCTTCCACTCCGCGAGAATGTAGCCGCGCTTTTCCAGCCGATGCAGCGCGGGATAGAGCGAGCCTTCTTCGACGGTGAGCACGTCGTCAGACACCTGGCGGATGCGGCGAGCGATGCCGTAACCGTGGTTCGACCCGCTGGAAAGGGTCTTGAGAATCATCATGTCGAGCGTGCCCTGAAGCAGGTCCGGGCGGGATGAAGGCGGCATGGTCGTTCCCCTATGCGTTCTAGGGGAAGAATAGCACACTTCCATAGGCTGTCAAGGGGAAGAAGCGGAAAAAAGTTGCGAGGAGACGGGCATGAATCGAAGATCGCTTTTCATTGCTCGGCTATCGATCCCACAGTATTCTCGCGCGCATGGCGAAGTCCCGGGTTGCTGAGGTATCTAAGAAGAAGCGGACCACGCTCTATCCGCCGGCCGCTGCCAAGGGCGGCGATGTGCCGCAGGTCATCCTCGACTGACCCAACACGCGGCACGCCCGCCGCTCAGAGATGCCCATGT
>DAOMNO010000007.1:0-185234 GCA_035443885.1 Phycisphaerales bacterium | reverse complement strand
AAGCCCTTCGAGAAAGGCGCACCCGTGCAGGACCTCGGCGTCATGAACGGGCCGAATAGTACGGCCACTGCGATCAGTGAGAATGGACGTGTTGCAGGCTGGAACGGCGCGGGTAATCCCGGAGTTGGGTTTCTGACCGATCCGAAGGGTCGCATGGCCCTCATTCCGCCTTATGCAGGTGCTGCGACAAGCAGCCCTGGGGCAGTATCGTGGGGTGGCCGTGTTGTTGGCACAGGCGTTATTCTGAATCCCCCGTCGAGTTTGGCGTATCTCTGGGATGCAGCCAGCCAAAGCCTTATGACGATTGAGCCATTGGAAGGATATACGTCATCACAAGGCGTTGACTTGAACGAAATGGGTCAGTTGCTCTTGCGATCATCTGCGGGCGCATCCAACATCATTGGTGGGCTTTGGCAAAATGGAGCGCATCACGCGCTGCATAGTCTTGTTGCGGATATGCCAGCCCACACTTCACTCGCTCGCCCCCGATCCCTTAATGAACCGGGCGACATACTGGTTGAAGGCCATGTCAACGGAAAGATTGTCGGGATTGTTCTGAAGCCAACGGGTCGTCCATTCACTGACTTAAACGGGGATTGCGCGACCAACGCGCACGACCTGATGATGTTGTTGAGTCAGTGGGGCCAGATACCTGCCAGCACGGGCTCGTCAGGCGTTCCATCCGCTGATTTCAATCAGGACGGAATTGTGGACGTTCTCGACCTTCTCATCCTGCTCGGCAACTGGGGCTGACGATGAATCGCCGCGTAAGCGTCCTGTAACATCGGCGAAACCAGCAGAAAACAGCCGAGAACTACACTCGATAGAGAAACCGGGTAAACGTTGTTGCCTGCGCTGGGTGTGAGTCAGCTCATTTCATGCGCAGCGATGGCGTCGCACCGCGTTGAATTGGATTCTCTTCATGCTCACCCGGCGACACAGAAAAGTCGGCGGGGGATGAGAGTCCGTTCAACAAGCTTGAGAGAGAAGGAGTCACGCGATGTTTCAGAAGCGAATGATGATTGTCGGCGGTTGTGCTTCGATGATGCTGGCTGCGGTTGCCGGCGCGGACATGATTGATGTGAACTTTGCGGGCACGGGCCTCGGCCGCAACGTGAAGATCAGCTACAACGACTGGTCGATGAACGTCTTTGCGGGTCAGTTGTATCATCAGGTCAACACGCCGGAAGGGCACTGGCTTGAGGGTGGGCAATACATCACGTATTGCATCGAGATCACCGAGAACGTGTCGAATCAGGTCAAGCCATTCATGTTTGCTCCGCTGTGGAATGCGCCGAACACCGGCGAGATGGGCATGATGAAGGCGCAGGCGATTGCGGATATGTTCGAAATCGCCGGTGCGCAGGCGTTTGCGACGGAATCAACGAACGCCAATCGCGACTTCGCAGCAGCAATGCAGATCATGATCTGGGAGATCGTGTATGACTTTGACGGCACGGCGGCCAGCCTGAACCCGGCTGATGGCCACCTCAAGGTGCAGAACACCAGCGGCGGCACGCTCTCCAGCGGCATCACCAATGCGTTCAACGCACTCACGCTGGCCCTTGCGTCAGGCGTTGCGACCGGCTCGCTCTCCGACTTCGGCGCGATCGTGGGCGTCGGTGTGCAGGATCAGGTGATGCAGATTCCTGCACCGGCAGCTCTCGCGATGTTCGGCCTTGCCGTCGGCGTGACGCGCGGCCGCTCGCGGAACAATGCGTGATTCGCTCGAAGTGGCGCAGCACCACAGCGCACGCACAAAGGCAAAGCCCAGGCGATCGAATCGCCTGGGCTTTTTTCTGTTGATGATCGATATCAGGTTGAAGTGATGGCTTGATTATGCCTTCGTCGCGCGCAGCACTTCCGCGAATGTCGTCATGCCCTGCTTCACTTTGTCGAAGCCCGCCTGACGAAGCAGCGTGAGATCGCCCGTGGCGATGGCGGCTTCTGCGATGCGGCCCGCGTTGGCGCGTGTCATAATCATCTCACGGGTCTGTTCAGTCAGCGTGAGCAGTTCGTACACGCCGAGTCGCCCGCGATAGCCGGTGTTGCGGCACTCACGACACCCCGCACCTTTCACGAGCGGCACATCCGTCGCCCATTCGCAATCCGGCGGAATTTCTGAATGATCCGGCATGTATGTCGTACGACAGTCTTCGCACACACGGCGCACCAGCCGCTGGGCCATCACGCCTTCAATTGAACTGGCGATGAGGAACGGCTCGACGCCCATATCCATGAGGCGGGTCACCGCGCCTGCGGAGTCGTTCGTATGCAGGGTGGAGAAGACGAGGTGGCCCGTCAGCGATGCCTGCACGGCCGCTTCCGCCGTCTCGCGGTCGCGTATTTCGCCGATCATGATGATGTCGGGATCGTGGCGGAGAATGGAACGCAGGCCGGTGGCGAAGGTCAGGCCGACTTCCGGGTGAACCTGAATCTGGTTCACGCCTTCCACGTGATATTCGACCGGGTCTTCAACGGTGATAGCTTTCACTTCATCGCTGACGATGCGGTTGAGCGAGGCGTAGAGCGTGGTGGATTTGCCGGAGCCAGTGGGGCCGGTTACGAGCAGAATGCCGTGCGGCCTGGCGATGAGATCATCCCACCGCGCGAGCAGTTCACGGTCCATGCCGAGTTCGTCCAGATCGAACATGACCGTGGATTTGTTGAGAATTCGCAGGACAACGCCTTCACCGAACAGCATGGGAATGACCGAGACGCGCAGGTCATATTCCTTGCCGTGGTGGCGCAGCGTGATGCGGCCGTCCTGCGGCTTGCGCTTCTCAGCGATGTTCAGGTTCGCCATGATCTTCAGTCGGCTGATGATCGCATTGCGGAAGCGATTGACCGTGGCGGGTACGCCAGCCTGGGCGAGAATGCCGTCGATGCGATAGCGAATCGCGAGTGTGTCTTCGTAAGGCTCGATATGTACGTCGGTCGCGCGCTCTCGGATGGCTTCAAGCAGCAGATCGTTGACGAGCTTGATGACGCTGGCTTCCTGCGCCTGTTCAAGTTCGCCGCTGCCAGTGGGTGAAGATTCGAGGTCAGGTGCTTCTTCACTGCCTGAAAGGGCGTCCAGCGTGTCGCCCGCGACGCCGTAGTGTGCACGGATGAACTTGCGAATGTCGCGCTCATCGGCGAGTACGAGTTCGATCGCCATGCCGGTCAGCAGGCGCAGCTCGTCAAAGGCGGTGAGTTCAAACGGATCGCACGTGGCGATGCGCAGCGTGCCATTGCGGCGCTCGATGGGTACGCACCGTTGCTTGAAGACGAGCCGGGCGGGCAGGGTGCGTAGCACGTCCTGCTTCACATCGACGGTGTTGAGATCGACGATGGGCATGGCGAACTGCTGGCCGATCGCCTGCAGGACTTCGTCGCTGCGGACCATGTTCAGCCGCACGAGCACGTGGTCGAGCCGCTCGCCGGTCCTGTTCTGTTCCTTGATGGCCTCGACGAGCTGTTCATCGCTGATGATGCCGCGCTCGACGAGGATGCTGCCGATGCCCATAGGTTGATTGTACCGGTGCCGTTGCGCCGGGCTTCGCGGAATTTCCAGCGTTGTCATGCCGGAGTTATCG
The DNA here is from genome assembly GCA_035443885.1 of Phycisphaerales bacterium. Taxonomy (GTDB): domain Bacteria; phylum Planctomycetota; class Phycisphaerae; order Phycisphaerales; family SM1A02; genus DAOMNO01. The sequence continues at coordinate 181,656 of DAOMNO010000007.1, read as the reverse complement.
GCTCGGCGCGATACCCAACCCAAGCGCGAAACAGCTTCGCGAAAGAAAGTCTGTTTGTCCGGCGTTCGTGCGGTTCAGCGGCGATGGTCGGCCTGCACGCCGTCCGCAGCGGCTACGTCCTGCGCCTGGGACCGCGCCCGCTCCACGATCTGCCGCACCTTACGGTCCACAGTCTGATCGAAGTTCGTGGCTTCACGGTGGATTTCTTCCTGCAATGCCTGGACGTGCTCCTGAAGCCGACGAAGGTAATCGCCTCGCGCCTTGATCGACAGTGCGACATGGATAAGCACGGCGTTTCGAAGATCCTGCTGAAGTGCAGCGGCTTCGCGCTCGCTGCCGGAGCGATAGGCTTCATGCAACTGCGCTTCAATTCGCGCGAGCTGCGCTTCGAGCCTGAGTTCAGCGACCTTCAACTCGAAGAGGTCTGGATCGCGCACTTGAAGCTCCGCAAGGCTGACGAGCTTCCTGCCCGACTTCTGAATAGTGCGAGAAAACTCAGAAGGATCATGATCGCACATCGCGCGCAGACGCTGCGCCATGGCGGGGTCGATCTGATCGGCGATCATGATGATGCGATCCGCAAACTCGCCGTTCAGTTCGCGCGCCGGGCGTGCTTGGAGCGAATCATCCGGCTCGAGCCAGCGGGAGTGCATCTCTGCGCGACGAGCTTCTTGATCCGCTGCCGTGTGTTGTGAAGCATCCTGCGCGGACGGCGCGGGACGGAACGTTGCCGCGGCAGCCAGCAGAACAGCGAGAGAAGCAAGTGAAGTGGCAATGCGGTTCATAGGACCTCCGCGCCTCCGTGTGCGGTTCGATCAGGATGCATTCAGCCGTCGATCTCGCCAGCGACCCGCGCGATATCGCGCGCGAGATCGGCCAGCGTCATGTCGCGGGTGTCGAGAAGATAGGCCACGCTGGAATCCAGCAAAAGCCACTCGGCGTTGCGGGAAAGTGCAGTGAAGGTATCTGTTTCAGGTTGGACGATGGCAACGTTTCCGCTGTCGTTCACGGAAGGCGTAACGACCGCGATGCGATCGCCAGGCTGGCCTTGCGGCGAGTGCATGAGCACCGCGCCGACGACGAATGCCATGCCCACGCACGCAGCCATGGCCAAGCGCGACCAGATCGGCGTGCGAAGCAGGGGGGCTTCCGCAAACCGTGGAAAGCGCCAGCGCGTATCGCGCGGCTGAACCTTCGGCAGGTGCGCCACGGACGCAGCGAAAAGGCGGTCAGCTACCGCGTCAAAGGCACCCGATTCATCCACGTCCGCCAGAAGCATCTCGCCGATCAGGTCATCCAGATGGATGAGGCTTGGCTCGAAGTCTGCGGGCAGATTCTCCGGTTGCGGGCGGCTTTGCAGCGCATCGCCCGAGGAAGACATGCCTTCAGGGCTGAGGAAAAAATGGTTGGCGGGGTCGATCATGGGGTTCGTTCCGGTGTGTTTAACGCACGATTGGCTGGCGGATTGCTGCGAAAGCGAAGATAGAACGTCTTTCCAGAGTTATGGGGTCGATTCCTCGTCCCTCGGCGATAAAGTCTCTTTCAGCCGCTTCAGGGCACGGTGATGGCGGGCCAGAACGGTGCCGAGGGGCTGCTCCAGCAGGTCGGCGATCTGCTTGAAACTCAGTTGCGCGAACCACCGAAGGTGGATAATTCTCTGTTCGGCATCTGAAAGGTGGGTAACAGCTTTGCGAAGCTGCTCGAGCGCAGCGGGGTCGAGTGTCTCCATCGGGGATTCGCTGCTGCTGTCCGCAAGGGCGGCCAGCGACTTGTCCTCGACGGGCCTCGCCTGCCGCTTTCGCCGCCGCATTTCATCGCGAAGGCGGTTCATGGCGATGCGGAAGAGCCATGCCTCAAACTTGCCGATTTCGCTGTATGCGCCGATTTTCGCTGCCACCGTGCAGAACGTGGATTGGGCGATTTCCTCAGCAAGATCGGCGTTGCTGCATTGGGCACGAAGCAGGCCGAAGACGCGCGGGCCGTAGATATCAACGATCGTTCGCCAGGCGCGTTCATCGCCTTCCGCCGCCTGACGCAGCATATCTTCAAGCTGCTGTTTGTCAGGCGGTTGGGTCATGTGAACAGGTAAGCGTCGAAATGAGCTGGTTCGTGGGAATCAGTGTATTGACAAGGCTGCGAGCAGGTCGGGCGCGCGTAGCGTAAGTGAAAAACCCGTCAACGTGCATTCGGTTGCCTTGAGTTGCAGGTGGTCGGTCAGAGCGTGTTTCTCTACTTCGGCCGCGCGGGCGTCATGTTCTCTACAATCCCGACCTTGCATGCTCAGTGCTTTGGCCGACATCTTGAATCAGATCGATGAACTGATTGATCGCATTCCCGCGCTGGTACTGCTCGTGCTGGGGGTGCCGATGCTGGTCTTCGGGGCCGACAAGCTGGTGGATGGCTCTGTGGCGATCGCTCGCAGGCTCGGCGTCTCAACGCTCGTCATCGGCTTGTCGATTGTTGCTGCGGGGACATCGGCGCCGGAACTCGCCGTCAACATCATCGCTGCGGTGAATGGCAATACCGAAATCAGCTTCGGCAACGTCATCGGCTCGAACATCGTGAACATCGGGCTTGTGGTCGCCATCGGGGCGATGATCGCGCCGATGCTGGTTCATACGCGCGTGGTGCAGAAGGAAATCCCCTGGCTGCTGATCGTAACGCTGCTGGCGTGTGCGCTGCCGTTCATGCCGTGGTCGTGGATGGAAGCGGCGGATGGCAGCCGCGCCTATGGCTACACGCGCCTCGACGGCGCCGCGATGGCGATCGGGTTCTTTGTGATCCTCGGCGCGTGGTACCGCGCCAGCCGCGCAGACGATGAAGTGCTGCTCGAACAGGAAGCGCAGGAGCTGGTGCAGAAGGCAGGGCGCATTGGCGTGTTGTTTGCTGTGGGGCTTTTCTGTATCGGCCTTGCGCTGCTCGTCGTCGGTGGGCGGCTGACGCAGGTCGGTGCGGTGAAAATTGCGATCTCACTTGGCCTGAGCGAAGCGCTGATCGGCATGACGATTGTTGCTGTGGCGACCAGCCTGCCCGAACTCGTTACAACGATCGTGGCGTGCAAGCGCGGGCACACGGACCTCGCCGTGGGCAACGTCGTCGGCTCCAACGTGTTCAATATTCTTCTTGTGCTGGGCGTGACCGCGCTGATTGCGGATGTCCCCCTGCCCCCGATGATCGGCTGGCAGGACTTGATCGCCATGACTGTGCTGACCGTTCTGCTATGGTGGTTCTCAATCACAAATCGGCGGCACGTTACACGAGGCGAGGGGGTCATCCTCTTTGTGCTGTACGTCGGCTATGTGCTGTGGGGCATCATGCGGGAAATGTGAAGCAGCGCGCTTCGGGCGTCGGACTACACCGGGATGTCATCGAACTCGTCGTATTCCGGCCCGCCGCCATCGCGGTGGTTTTCGATCGGTCCGGTCTTGCGGCCGGGGCTGAAGGGAATAGGTGCAGCCGGGCCGCGCTGCGAGGGGATGTTTGGTTCCGGCGGGTTGTAGTAGCCCGCAGGCGACTGCACTGGCGCATAATCGCGGAAGCGCGTTGAGGCTTCCACCCATGTCAGACGAACCGTATCCGTCGGGCCGTTGCGCTGCTTGGCAATGATGAGTTCAGCAAGGCCGATCTTATCCGGGTTCTCATCGGACCATGATGGATCGTGCTTGTGGTAATACTCTTCGCGATGCAGCATGGCAATCACGTCAGCGTCCTGCTCGATCGAACCTGATTCACGCAGGTCGCTCATGCGCGGGCGGTGCCCTTCGCGCTGCTCCGCAGCACGATTGAGCTGGCTGAGGCAGATGACCGGCACGTTCAGTTCGCGCGCCATCGCCTTTACACCTCGGCTGATTTCACTGACTTCAAGCTGGCGCGATTCAGCGCGCCGGCCGGACGACATGAGCTGCAGATAGTCGATCATCACCGCTTCAATGCGATGCTTCTGCACCATGCGGCGCGCCTTCGCGCGAAGCTGCAGCAGCGAGAGGCCCGGCGTGTCATCGATGAAGATCGGCGCCGTCATCAGGTCGTCGCACGCGCTCATCAGCGCGCGGTAGTCGTCCGTCCGCAGCATGTTGCGGCGAAGCTTGGAAGAATCGATCCCTGATCGTGCTGCAAGCATGCGCTGCACCAGTTGCTGGCGGCCCATTTCCAGGCTGAAGACGCCCACGCCGTGGCCATGCAGTGCCATCTGCTCCGCGATGTTGAGCGCGAGCGCGGTCTTTCCCATCGAAGGGCGGGCCGCGATGATGATCATTTCACCTCGCTGCAAGCCGCTGGTGATCTGATCGAGTTCCACAAAGCCGGTTGGAATGCCCGTGATATGCTTGCCTTCGTTAGCTTCGAGCAATTGCATCGTCTGCGTGATGAGTTCCTTCAGCGATTCAATCTGCGATTGCTCGTTCTGCTGCGCGATGCGGAAAATCTGCTGTTCCGCGCTTTCCAGAATGTCCTGCGCGGTGTCCGGGCTGTGGTATGCGTCGTAGAGAATCTCACCGGCTGCGTCGATGAGCCTGCGGATGGTCGCCTTCTCTCGCACGATGCGCGCGTAATGCAGCGCGCTTGCTGCGCTCGGCACGGAGGCGGTGAGTTCTGCCAGATAGTTGATGCCGCCAACGGCTTCGAGCACCCCGCGGTCGAGCAGGAGCTGATGCAACTGGACAATGTCGAGCGCAGCGTGCTTGTCGTACAGCTCGACCATCGCTTCGTAGATCGCGCCGTTCGCGGGCTTGAAGAAATCATCGGCACCGCGAATGACGAGCACAACATCGCCGATCACCTGCGCTTCGAGCATGATCGAGCCGAGCAGACTCATTTCCGCTTCGATGGCGTGCGGTGGAAGTTGCTCGAACAGTCGCGAGAGATGCCGCCAATCTCGTTTGGCGGATTCATTGCTTCGTTTGTTGTCTCGCGTGAACGGGCCGTTGATGTTCGATGTGGTGGTGCTCATCCGTGAGCGAGTCTATCCCGCGCGCCTGGTGGCGGCACGGAACAGGCAGATAATCCACAGAAGATTACGAACGTGCGCGCCGACGCGGAGCGACTCCATCATGCGTTGCGCCGTCGAGTGAGCCGTCCTCGCCTTCCAAGGCGGCTTTCATCAGACGACCGCTCTTGAACTTGACGGTCTTCTTGGCAGGTACAGGCACGCGTTCGAGGGTCTTGGGGTTCTGCGCGACGCGCGGGGCGCGGGAACGGATTTCAAAGACGCCGAAGTCGCGAAATTCAAGGCGGTGCCCCGCCTGCAGCTCGCGGATGACGTGATCAAGGAAACACTGCACGGTCTTTTTCACGACCGTCCGTTTCTGATTCGTCTCCTCAGCGATTCGATCGATCAGATCCTTTTTCGTGGTCGTCGTCATACGGACGGCCCCCCTTTGTTGGTATGGGCAGGTATGTCGAGTCGAGCGTGAATGTCCTTTCCCGGCGCAGGGGAAGGTCAAATACCCCATAACGCCGGAAAGTCATGGGCACACAGCCCGATGACATTTCGGATTATGAGTCGCCCCGACGGGGCCGTCAAGAGTGATTTTCTGAAGTCTGCGAAACCTTTTCAGCGGACCTGACGCCTTTGCAGGGTTTTGGTCGAGCTTGCTGAAAATTCACCCGGCCTGCCGTTGATTGTTCGCAGGTGTTCACGATGACGCACTTCCATCCACCGCAGGTCGCGATGCTCAGGCGTTGACTCCACAACAGAAGGCGTATCGTTTCGTCTCGCTTCCCAGCCGATCGCATCATCATCCGCGATCATTTGCATGGCGGTGCTGCGCATCACGAGGCTCGGCGGTTGTGCGTGCGCGGGCGAAGAAACCGCACTGCTCTGCGGGGCAGATGTGCAGGAGGACAGCCACAGCGGAATGAGTGCTGCAAGGGCGAGTTGGCGGAATCTTCTCATCTTTCTGAATCCTCCGCAAAGCACGAAACAAACCGCGCGCCACGTAGAGCAAAGGCTATTAAGCCTCTTCATGCGGGCACCATGTTGTTTCGCCGCGACGATCCCTGTCGCCGGTGTTGCCTCCACGCCACATAACAATCATAGCGCATCGGCGGGTGGCTGTCTTGCACACGATCAGATACCGTATTCAAGCCGCCCGAAACGCTCAGGATCGCCCCATGCCACGCATCCGCTTCACCGCTAACATTCAGCGTCACGTGCCGTGCCCGGAACGCGAAGTGCGCGGCGAGACCGTTCGCGAAGTGTTGGAAGACTACTTCTCGCAGAATCAGCGAGCGCGGGGCTACGTGCTGGACGATCAAGGCTCGCTTCGCACACATATGCTGATTTTTCTCAATGGCGAGACAATTCGCGATCGTGTGCGCCTCTCCGACGCGGTGCAAGGCGATGCGACGCTTGATGTCATGCAGGCTCTTTCCGGCGGATAATCTCCGTAACAATCAATCGATCAATACAACAATCTCTTCAGGACTTTTCTATGGGCCATCTTCTGCATATCGCCACCCGCAAAGGCGTCTTTGCCGTTGAGCGTGCAGCCAACGGACGCGGCTGGTCGATCACCGGTGCTTCATTTCTCGGCGACAACTGTTCAATGGTGCTGCGTGATCCGCGCGATGGTGTGCTGTACGCCGCTCTTGGCCACGGCCACTTCGGTGTGAAGCTGCATCGTTCGCGCGATGGCGGCTCGAACTGGGAAGAGATCACCGCGCCGCAATATCCGCCGATGCCTGAGGGCTACGAACCGAAGAAGCATCCTTTCTTCGGAACTCCGATTGCGTGGAAGCTCGAACTGATCTGGTGCCTTGAGCCGGGCGGCGCGAGCCAGCCGGGTCGGTTGTGGTGCGGCACGTTGCCGGGAGGGTTGTTCCGTTCCGATGATGGCGGCACGACATGGGAACTGAATCGCGTGCTGTGGGATGATCCGAGGCGTGAAGAATGGTTCGGCGGCGGCTATCCACAGCCGGGCATTCATTCCGTGTGCCTGCATCCGAAGCATCCCGATCATCTTTCGCTTGGTATTTCATGTGGCGGCGTGTGGCACACGACGGACGCGGGCAAAACGTGGAAGCAGCACGAGGGCGGCATGCGAGCGGAATACATGCCGCCTGAGCAGGCTTTCGAGCCGAACAGTCAGGATCCGCACCGGCTCGTGCGATGTGCGGATCACCCTGAAGTGATGTGGGTGCAGCATCACAACGGCATCTTCCGCTCAACGGACGGCGGTATGAACTGGGTCGAATCGTTGAACGTCAAGCCTGCGAACTTCGGCTTCGCTGTCGCGGCGCATCCGCACAACCCGGATGTCGCGTGGTTCGTGCCGGGCATCAAGGACGAAAAGCGCATTCCCGTGGACGGCAAGCTGGTGGTCACTCGCACGCGCGACGGCGGCAAGACGTTCGATCAACTCACGAATGGGCTGCCGCAGCAGCATGCGTATGACCTTGTCTTCCGACATGCGTTGGATGTCGATGAGTCCGGCGACATACTGGCCTTCGGCAGCACGACGGGCTCGCTGTTCATCAGCGAAAACGGCGGCGAAAAGTGGGAATGCATCTCAAACTATCTGCCGCCGATTCACGCGGTTCGTTTCGCCGCTTCGCGATGAACCCCGGCGCGGATGGACGCAGCAAGGTCGTCGATCATCGCAGGCGGATAAAGTGGAAATGCCCAGTCGCGGCGTGATGCAATGACAGCATTCCGAGCGGCCTGCTTGGCGCGATCGAACGCCTGCTGCGATGCCAGCACCGCTTCGTGATACGGCGAATGCTCGCGCAGATTTTCCAGTCGCGTGTGCATGGCAAGATACGCGCGGCGGCGCTCAAGCGAGTTGCGTGGATGGCGCGCGACTTCTTCAAGCATCGCACGTTTTTCATCACTCGGCAGGTGGTTTAGGGCTGCCATCGCGTTTGCGGTGGGGTCATGCCAGGTCTTGCGAGCGATGCGCTGCGCTGTGGCAAGGTCGGTTTCAGTTTCATGTTGGAGCGGTAATCGAACGGTGGCTGTAACGACCGCAACGGGTGCGACGTTCATGCCGAGCCACGTGTTGATCCATTGCTCCATGATGCGGTCGTATCGCGCGCCACCCGTGCCGTGGATGAAGAGGTCGCACAGGCCAAGCCGAATGATCGCGGTCATCAAGAGTGCGCGAGGCATAAGCCCGAATGCGTTTCGCCTTACGGTTGATTGACTAGCGATGCTGTGGTTTTGAAGCTCGAGCCATGCGTGAAGATCACTGTCGTAGGCGCGTCGTCGCTTGCCGTCGCTGCCGACTCTCCACAGCGGAAGCTCCACATAGTCATCGCGCACAAGCAACATGGGGACGCCTGCTTCGGGCATGTTGCTGATGGCGCGATTGTACGCTTCCGCGCAGGCGTGCGGGTCTGCTGCCATGTGCTGAATGATCGCATGAGCGAGATCAGTGTTGCACAAGTCGGTTGCGCGGATGCTGGTGATCGGTTTCACCCACGGCTGCATCAGGTCTTCAAGTGCATGCGCCATCTGAATCGCTGCATTCGGGGCGTCAGCGTGTTGCGCGATCGCGCTGACGATTTGCTGCACACCTTGTGCAACGAATTCCCCGGCATACGTTGTGCGCGATGGCGCACTGGGCCGAAATGCTTCATGCAGGGCAATCGGCACATCGGTCTTCGTGTGCGAGAGTTCTACTCGCCTGACGGCAAGCGAACCATCCGCACGAAGAAGAGGTGCATCGAAGCTGCTGAAGTCTTCGACATCCTGATCGACGATCACGTTCGCGGCGGCAAACCCCGTGGCATTACATGCTGCATCGAGTGCAAGATATTTCGCCAGAATGCCGGGATGCCAGAGCGTGGGTTGATGCCCGGTGGCAAGGACGGGGCGATCGGTCGGCAAGCCAAACTGCCTGCGCGTGAGTTCACGCCATTCCGCAAGTGAGCGACCGAGCATTGAGCCGAACGGCTGCGCAGTCGCTGCATGCTGCCACGCATCAAAGGCGGAGCCGGGATCAGGTTCGAGGAAGAGTTTGTTCAAGGCGAGGCGGATATTCAGTGTGGACGCATCAGACTGAAGAACGATTCAGCAGCGGATCATCGGACGCGACTTGACGCAGCGCCGTTCTTCGCGATAAGGCGGCTGGCGCAGTGTGCCATCTCACGCTCCATCGTCGCGCGGTAATGCTCCAGACGCGAAGTCGGATCATCCAGCGGCCCGCCGAAGCTGCGCGTGGGGTCGTTGTAAATCAATCGCACCGGCAACTCTTCAATGCGCAGATCGTTGGCCACCGCCTGCACCCAGAACTGCATCGGGAACTCGTAGCCGTCCACATCCAGACACAGTTTTTCGCACGCGCTGACGCGGTATGCCTTGAAACCGCAGAATGCATCGGTGAGCTGAAGGCCCAGCCGCTCGTTGAGTTCCTTCGTGATGGTCGCGTTGATGGCTCGACGATCGCTGGGTGGCGCATCATCAAGCGGCGTGGAAGACAAGTAGCGACTGCCGGAGACGACATCGGCGTTGTCCGCCATGATGCGCTCGATGAATCGCGGAATGGCAGCAGGTTCGTGCTGCTCATCACAGTCCATCGTGATGAGCCAATCGAAGCCGTCGAAAGATGCCCAGCGGATCATGTCCTGCATGGAGCGGCCGTAGCCCCGATTTTCCGCGTGTCGAATAACTTCAACGGGCTGCTGCGCGAGCAGCATGGGTGTGGAATCTGTTGAGCCGTCGTCAATGACCAGAATGGTGCCGGTGTTGCAGTAGGGCGATCGTGCGGTGTCGGCCTGCTCGCGCCTGCCCGCTCGCTGTGGTTCCGGAAAATATTTTCGCACCTCGCCGATCACGCGAGCGACGTACTTTTCCTCGTTATACACCGGCATGCCGAGGAGAATTCGCGGGCAGGTTCGCGGCAGGGATTTGCTGGTACAGTCATTCATATGCGTGCAGGAGGCGGTTGGACCGATACGACAGTTTAGGAAACATCCGTTCGCCGTTCTCTATTCGCGCTTCAATGTCCCATGCTGCACCATCCTCAGCCGCCTCGCCGGGCACCGGCTTGCTTCGCCGCGAACTGGGCACGTTCGGCGCGATGATGATGGGGCTGGGGTCGATCATCGGCACGGGTGTATTCGTCAGTATCGGCATCGCTGCGGGGGTGGCGGGACCGTCTGTCATTCTCGCCATCGCCATTGCGGCGGCGGTCGCCCTCTGCAACGCGCTCAGCAGTGCACAACTGGCGGCGAGCCATCCGACGAGCGGCGGCACGTATGAATACGGCTATGTGTATCTGACGCCATGGCTGGGCTTCAGTGCGGGGTGGATGTTCCTGTGCGCGAAGAGCGCGTCTGCAGCGACGGCCGCCCTTGGCTTCGCAGGTTATCTGCTTGTACTCGGCGAAAGCAACAGTGAACAATGGCGAGTTGTCTTGGCTTTTATCGCAGTGATTGCGCTGGTGGGTGTGGTCTTGGCGGGTCTTCGCCGGTCGAACATGACAAATGTGGTCATTGTCGCCGTTACGATGGCATCGCTCCTCTTCTTCGTTCTCGCGGGATTGCCCATCGCGATGCGCTCCACTGGCGAGAATCTATGGCCGTTCTTCCAAAGCGCGAACGGGGACGATCGGCACGCGCTGGCGCGATTGATGGAAGCGAGTGCGCTGATGTTCGTCGCGTACACGGGTTATGGCCGCATCGCGACAATGAGTGAGGAAGTTCGATCGCCGCGCCGGACGATCCCGCGTGCGATCGTGCTGACGATGATTGTTTCTATGACGCTGTACGTTGCCGTTGCTGCGGTTGGTGTGTGCGCGGTCGGCGCTGCGGAGTTCGGCTCCATCGGCGCGGAGCCTGCTGCGCCGCTTGCAACGGTCGCGAGTCGATTCGCGGTGCCCGGTGCGGCGACGATTCTCTCAATCGGCGCGATCACGGCGATGCTCGGCGTGTTGCTCAATCTCATTCTGGGTTTGTCGCGCGTGCTGCTGGCGATGGGACGGCGCAGCGATGCGCCAAGAATATTCGCGAAGCTGAACGCGCACGGCACCACACCATCGCCCGCGGTAGTCATGGTCGGCGTGCTCATTCTGCTGCTGGTGAGCTTCGGCAGCATCAAGCTGGCGTGGTCGTTCAGCGCGTTCACTGTGCTGGTGTATTACGCGATCACCAACCTTGCAGCGATTCGGCTGCCAAAGGAGCATCGGCTGTATTCGCCGGTGTTTGCGTGGTGCGGGTTGATCGCGTGCCTTGGGCTGGCGTTCTGGGTGGAGTATCGTATCTGGATCGCGGGGCTTCTCTTGCTGCTGGCGGGCCTTGCGGCTCGCGCGATCATGCAACGGATGCAGCGGCCACTCTTGAGAGAGAAAGGATCATCGCATGGACGCTGATCATCGCCCGCCTCGACTTCACGCAGCCCTTGCTGTGGCGGCGGGCGGCGCAATCGGCGCGGTGCTGCGGTGGACGTTCAACGAGACGTTTCCTCGCGGGGGAGGTGAGTTCCCGTGGGCGACGTTCACAGAAAACATCGTCGGGGCGCTGCTGCTGGGTGTCGTGGCGACGCTCATTCTGCATCGTGTGCGGGTGGGGCGATACACACAGCCGTTTCTGTGCATCGGGGTGTTCGGCTCGTTCACGACGTTCTCCAACTTCAGTGTTGAAGCGTTGGATCTTTCGCGGGGCGATCGACCGTGGCTTGCGTTTGCATATTCATCAACGAGCGTGGCGACTGGCCTTGTTGCAGCCATGCTGGGCTTCATGATCGCTCGCGCGATCGTTCGGCATCTTGATGGAAGGAAGTGGGTTCCATGACCGGCACGCTCCTGCTGGCGGTGGCGTGTGCGGGTGCTGCGGGGGCGCTCTCGCGATACCTGCTGGATGCGGCCATCATGAGCCGCACGCACACGAACATGGCATGGGGCACGTGGGCGGTGAATCTTTCAGGGTCGTTTCTGCTGGGTGTGCTGTATGCAGCATCGAGCGGAATCGGACTGCCCGACACCTTGCGCATCGCGCTTGGCGCGGGTTTCCTCGGCGCGTTCACGACGTTCTCCACATGGATGGTGCAGACGATGCGGCTGATTGAAGATCGCGAGTTGCGCCTGGCAGCGTTCAACATCGTCGGGCCGATGATCGCCGGACCGATCACAGCGTTGATGGGCATGATGATCGGCGGATGGCTCTTCGGTTGAGCGCGAAACCGCGCGCGACTACAGCTCTTCCGCCATCAGTGGATCAGGACAGTAAAGACGGGTTTGCAAAGCCCAGACTTTGTCGGTGAACTCGCCCGCGCCTTCAACGGAAGGTGGCCCATCCGCACGGGCGTGGGTGATCGCCATCGCAGTTTTGGCGTCGAGGTTATCGAGCTGAGCAACGAAGATCGCTTCCGGCGTGGATGGAATCTTCGCAGCGCCAAACTCCGGCGTGCCGTGATGGCTCAGAATGATGTGCTGAAGCACGCGAAGCGCGGCGGCGGGCAGCTTGTGCCCGCTCTTGGCGGCCATCGCGGCTTTGACTTGCAGAATGATCGCGCCGCGAACGATGTGGCCGATCAGGTTGCCGTCTGCCGTGTAGTTGAAGCCGCGCTCCCATGTCAGCTCGACTGTCTTGCCGAGATCATGCAGGAAGAGGCCCATCAGCACGATGTCGCGATTGAGCTGTGGATAGAGAGGCAGCATGGCGTCGGCGAGTTTGAGCAGTTGCAGCGTGTGTTCCAGCAGGCCGCCAATCCATGCGTGGTGCATGTTCATCGCAGCAGGGGCGCGGCGGAATCGCTCCATCAGCTCTTCGTCGGCAAGATAGGTGTCCGCAAGGGCCTTGATCGCAGGATGCTCAAGCGTGCCGAGCAATGAGCGAGCTTCCTCGAACATCTCGCCGATGTCCCGCTTTGTGGAAGGCAGTAGAGAAGCGAGTTCTTCGTCGCTCACGTCCACGGCCTTGATCTGCTCAAGAATGATCTGGCACTGGCCGTTGTAAAGCTGCGTATGGCCTGCAATCCAGACGAAGCCGGTCGCGCTGAGCGCATCGAAAACGGATTCGTCGAACGTCCATTGCCGCGCCGGGCATTCACCCGTGGCGTCACGGAGCAGGCACTTGAGATACGGCTTGCCACCCTTGGTTGTGCCGATCTGTGGATTGACGAGGCTGTAGATGCCGTCCACGTAGCCATTCGGCGGGAGATTCTTCAGGTCAACATGGGGTGATTGGGTGGCGTTGGTCATGTGGGGTGTCGCAGCGAGTGGCGTGTGAGGAGTGCGAAGCGTGAAGGAAAGTGATCTCGTCGGTTTATTATGAAGTCGCAGCGGTAACGGTCGCTTCGATGCGCACCATCAGCCGATTTTCGTAGCCTTCAATCTCAAGGCGAACCTCAGCGGAGCGGCGTCCGGTTCGGCCTTCACCCGCGAACTCGATCGGCAGCGGGAACACTTCGCCGGGCTGAATGACCACGCCAGAGACATCCGCTGCAGTGCAGGTGCAGTTGGATCGAGCGCCGAGAATGCGCAGCGGCTTGTCGCCGACGTTCTTCACATCAATGGTGCGCGAGACTTTTTCATTCTGCGCAAGCTCACCGACATCAAAGATGGATGGCATTTCAATGGGCGGCCACTTGGCGAGGCGCGCTTTCTGCTCAGGTGTGAGTTCGCCGGGTATGGCGCTGGCGGAAGGCGATTTTTCACAACCGACGGTGAGCAGCGCGGCGACAACGAGTGTGAGGGCAATACGTAGCATGGAATCTCTCCAACAGATAAGCGGAATCACGTGTCCGCGATTCGAGAAGAACGATTCTACCGTTACCCTGTTGCGAGCGAATCGACTTTTCTGATGGATGCGTGCTGAAATGCAGCGGACCCCGCAGGGCGGGGTCCGCTACAGGTTGCTGATGGACATAAGCCGAATTCTGTTCCCCGAAGCGAACTTCAGGGCGACGATCATTCCTCTGGGACCGCCGTTGCCGACGGCCTCAAGCACGCGACCCGTTCTCCTTCGCCAAGGCGAACCTGCGGATCACAGGTACCCGACAGGTGAGCCTGACGGGATGAGAACTGCTTGCGCTTGCACGCGGTGGGGTTTGCCGTGCCCCGGCTGTCACCAGTCGGGCGGTGCGCTCTTACCGCACCTTTTCACCCTTACCCGCCGAGACGGGCGGTTTGTTTTCTGTGGCACTTTCCCTGACCCCGCAACCTGGGGCCGGTGGACGTTATCCACCACCGTGTCCTGTCGTGTTCGGACTTTCCTCGAACGGGCCTTCGCTCGCTCGCGATCGTCTGTCCATCACGATCATAGCCTTCCATTGAATAGAAATCATCGCTACGGAATGGATTGTTCCGACGAAAACTGAACGGACTCCGGCGTACACTACGCGCGGATGACACTGCCTTATCGTCTCATCGTGTGGGCTGATGCCGATCAGGAAACGCTGCTGCGCGAGGTGGCTGCGGTTTCAGAGATCGACATCGCCGCTGTTGGATCGCCCGCACCGGGCGTCGCGGCCTCATTGGCCAAGCCGTTTGACGTTCCCACGGTTGATGACCTGCGGCAGGCTCTTCTGCATGAAGGCGTTGCGGGTGTGTGGGTGGCTTCTGCGGAGCCGGTCGATCCCGCTGCGATTCGGCTCATGCAGCAGGGAACGCTGCCGGTCTTCAGCGCGGAGCCACTGCCCGGCACGATGGCGGACCTCTCTGCAGCGGACGATGCCGCCGCCGCTCACTTCGTGCCACTGATGAGGCGCAGCCCTGGCTTCCGCGCTGCAACGGAAGTGCTGCCACAGTTCGGTTTCGTGCAGGCGGTGAACGTCAATCTTCGATCCGGCAGAGGACAGGGAACACTCTCCGCCCGTCTCTATGATGCGATGGACCTCATCGAATCGCTCTGTGGCGAAGCGGAGCTGATGGATGCCGCACTCGTCAGCCCCATTGCAGGTGTGCCGGAGACGCTCTCACTGCTGCGCGGGCACATGACGATGAATCTGCGATTCAGCGAGGCGCGCTGCGCATGTGTTGCGGTCAGCGATCACGCTGGTTCGTGGTTTCGCGGCGTAACCGTGCTTGGTGAGCAAGGATGCCTGCGCATCAGCGACGAAGGCTTCGAGTGGATCGGCCTTGACGGGGCGATCGTCGATTCACACGCACCACTGCCGGGTGAAGCGAAAAGCGATCCGGGGGGGCTGTCAGCAAGCCACATCGTTCGTATTCTGGAACAGCGCGATACATCTGAGCCGCGAGTTGATCACGCAAGATTGCTGGCGATCTGCGAGGCGGCGAGGCTGAGCTGCCGCACCGGACAGGGTGAAGCGCCGCGCAAGCTGTTGCAGATGCTCAGCAGGCCATGAGCGGTTAAATCTGTTCCGCAATCGCCTGGCGAATCGGCACGACGATGTTGGGGATGACGCGATCTTCTGCGAGCCGCTCAATGTGCCCGGCCAGCGTGCCGAAGGTGGATTTGAACTCTTCTATCTCGCGCAACGGCCCGTAGCGGCGCACGGTGAGGTACACGCTGATCGGCTGATCTTCAAACTGGCCCGCTGCAATCTCCGCGGAGCGCGTGCGCGTCTTCACCTCAATGAACGCCTGCAGATCGCATGTGTTCGTTAGGCTGATGCCGAGGAACGGCTGCGATTCGAGGATCGATTCCGCGCGGGGATCGACAAGCCCGGCGAGCGCAGAGTTGCCCAGCAGCGCATCGAAAACGATCTCGTTGCGGTTGGTCTCCGCGTCAAGGTCAAAGCCGTACACCAGTTCGATGTATTCCACGTCGATCGGACTGATGGAAAGAAAGAACGGCGCGATATCGAGAATGAGCCGATGCAGGCGGTAGGCTTGTTCAAGCGAATCAGGATTGACCCAGCCGGTGCGGATCGCTGTGCCTGTGAGGGCGAACCAGCTGTACTGCGCCTCACGTTCTGGCGATTCAAGCGAAAGCTCGCCCTCGAATCGGCGGAATCGCTCCATCGTCGGCACTTCCTTCCGCACGCGGTCGAACATGTCGAGGACGGTTTCGCGACCGGTCGGCAGGTCCAGTTTGAGTGAGACCTTCTGATTGATGTAGAAGTCGGAGCACAACGCTCCGAAGTTCGTCGCCATCGAAAAACTCCACGCGGCTCGCAGACAGCGACGCCGATTGAAAGCGGAATCGTAACCGATTCACAACCGTTCGAGGCGTGCGATGGAAGCCGCGGCGTCAGGCATTTCGCCGAATAATCGGCTGGAGTTTGAGGTAGGTGATCGTGCGCCAGAGCCATTCCATCGGCCCGATGCTGAATAGCCGCAGCCAGAAAACGCTGAAGACAATCTGACCCGCAAAGACGACGAACACGATGACGATCTGCTGCGAGCGCGGCACATCGCCAAACCAGCCCAGGCCCCAGCCGTACATCAGGAACGTGGTGATGACGGTCTGCGACAGATAGTTGGTGAGCGACATGCGCCCGACACACGCCAGCCCGCGCCCAAGCGCACCCAGCACGCCGCCGGAAACCAGCAGGCAGATCAACCCTGCGTACCCCAGCGCGAGTGCGACGCTGCCGAACTCGTGCATGGCGACGCCGGGCACCATATGCCAGCCGAACCCGAAATCCGCTCGATAGTGCATCCACGTGATAAGCGATTCGATGCTCAAGCCGATCGGCAGGGCGATCGCGACCATCGCGATATGCCAGGACTTTCGACGAGGCGAGAAGAAATCAAGCTTCACCAGCGCAGCGCCGAGGAAGAACATCGCCAGAATGTGCCAGAAGAAGCCGAACAGGCCCGCGATAAGCGCGAAGGCATAGCCGATGACGCGGAAAAGCGTCGCTTCAAGAAACGTGCCTTCCTTGAACGCAGTGGTCTCTGCCTGAACCCATACATCCTGGCTTGGGTCGAAGCGTGCTGCACGCATGGCGTCAAAGCCGCGCAGTGGTGGAGCCGGTTCAGCAGCCTCGGGCGCAACGGTTTCTTCATCTGTCGGGGCGGAGAGGCCATCGCTCTGTTCAGCGTCATCGGCATTGTTCACGTCGTGCGCAGCAGTGGCTGGCTGTTCCCACGTTGAAGCCAGCACTTGCAAAGCGGAGAACGCGGTCATGAGCAGCACGCCGATGAGGAAGGCCGCAGCGGAAAGCATGAGCAAGTGGCGTGCGCTCAACGTGATGCAGAGAAGCAGGACCGTGCCGATGCAGGCGTAGAACAGCAAAATGTCGCCGAACCAGAGAAGCACCACGTGCGCTCCACCGATGAGCGCCAGCACGATGAGTCTTCGCGCATACACCGCGCGGAATGGTCGGCCCGCACGCTGTGCCCGCACAAGCTGCACAGCGAGGCCCATGCCGAACATGAGCGAAAACAGTGTGACGAACTTGTATTCAAAGAACACTTTGACGAACGCCCACGAAAGCTGTTCAAGTGCGCTGGCGTCCGCCATTGAGGGGTCGAACATAGCCCGCATGAACGGCATGGCGAAGAACTGCATGTTCACCATGAAGATGCCGAACAGCGCAAAGCCGCGCAGCACATCCAGCGCAGCGATGCGCTCCCGCTCTGCGACAGGCGTCAGCGGCGCGGTTGAAACAACAGACGCTGCGGGTTCGTTCAAGTCGGGTGCGGGCTGCGGTTCATGTTCGCTCACATCATGCCTCCCATATTGCCACGCTCAGGCGGCGGAACCTTATTCCCAAACGCATGCCTGATCTTGCAACAGCCAGCCAAGTACGGCTTCAGTTTCTGAAAGGTCTTGTACGGCGTGGTCCGCGCCGCATGCCAGGAGTTCATCTACAGAGAACAGGCCGGTCGCGACGGCCAGTGAGCGACAGGCATGAGCGCGAGCGCAATCCACATCGTGAGGCGTATCGCCGATGACGATGACCGATTCCGGCGGCAGACCAACGCCGCGCAGCTGCGTGTATCGCTCCACGGCAACGCGCGGCAGGTGGCGCCGTGTGGCGCCGTCCACCCCCCACGCATGAACGACAAACGCTGAGGGATCGAAGCCGGCGCGTGTGATCTTCAGCGTGCCTGTTTCAGGGTAGTTACCGGTGAGCAGGCCGAGCGTGATGTTCTCGTGGAGGCGCAATCGGTCGATCAATGCCGCCACACCGGGCAGTGCGCGGGCGACCGGCCCCGCACCGAGGAGCCTTCCAAGATGCCTGCCATACGCGGCGCGAAACTCGTCATGCCGCGCTTCAGCGTCGTCAATGGCGTTGAGCGCAGCGAGATCGCGATAGATCACGGGGTCCAGCCTGCCGGAGAACTCCACGCCATCGACGGTGAAATCAGGATGAAACAACTCGCGGCCGGCATCGCGCATGGCGTGAATGCCTGCCCGCTCGGTTACCAGCATCGTGCCGTCGATATCGAAGAGGATCAGCATGGGCGGGATGATACGAGAGTTCTGAACGGTCGGCTTGTGCGATCCTTCTATGCTGCAAGTATGGTGACCTGTCCGAAAATCAACTTCCAGCCGATCGCGAAGACTGCGACATCGACGATGGCGTGGCTGACATAGCCGGGCCAGATGGAGCGGTAGCGGAGATAGCACCACGACCACACCACGCCGCCGATGAAGACGCCAAGCGAAGCGAGGATTGTAAATCGAGCGTCGAACTGTGCCGCCAGCGCGAAAACGTGATGTGCGGTGAAGAGCAATGCGCTGAGGAACACTGCGATCATGCCGCCCTTCGCGCCGAAGGGCTGTGTGAGCTTTTCACACTGCCGAAAGACAAACCAACGCCAGACGTACTCTTCAAGAACAGCGTTGATCGTGAAGATGTAGATGGCGAGGCCGATGTAGCGAGCGGGTGTCGCGATGCCGCTGCGCTCGGCGGACTCACGCACGGTTTCCGCATCAATGAGATGGCTGAGCATCGCATACGCGCCGAAGATGGCGAGTGAGATGGCGATGCCCAGCGAGATGCCCATGCCGAATCCACCGCGACGGGCAGGGGAGAGGCTGAGTGGGCCTCGCTCGACATACAAGAGCCAGACCAGCGGCAGCAGCAGCAGCCACGCCTTGCTGATGAAGTAAATAGCCTGTCCAGTCGCGGTTCCCGCCGTTGCGGGCGCGAGCATGGCGAAGACGACACCGATGGACGGCGCAGGGACGAGGAGCAGAAGCGCGAGCAATGCGCGACGGCGCACTGCATGTTGGATTGTTGGCGTGTTGACTTGCTTGGTTGTCAATACGACTTCGCCCACACCACCCGCCGTGCGCTCGGTTTGCCGGTGATGACGCACTTGCCCGGCGAGTCATCGCCGCTGAGCGGCACGCAGCGGATCGTCACGCCCAGTTCTGCCTTTACCTGCGCCTCCACTTCCGCTTCGCCGCTCCAGTGCGCCATGGCGAAACCGCCGTGGATCGGCGCTGCTTCGCCCTGTTCCTTGCCCGGTGCGGTGAAAAAAGCGTAGAACTCGTCCTTGCTGTCGATGATTCGCGTGTGCGATTCGCGGAAGGCTCTTGCTCGCGCCAGCAGACCGTTCTGAATCTCATCGAGCATGTTCAGCACGTTCGCCTTGAAGTCTTCCCGCTTGATGCCTTGTTTTTCGTTGTGGGGCTTGTCGCGGCGGCCGAGGAAGACGGAATCTTCCGCCATGTCGCGCGGGCCGACTTCGAGCCGCAGCGGAATGCCCTTCTTGATCCACGACCACACCTTGTCGCCGCCGCGCATGTCGCGGTTGTCGATCTCGATCTCCAGCCGCCTGCCGTGGTAGGGCAGCACGCGCAGATCATCGGCGAGTTTGGCGCAGTAGTTCATGATCGCATCGGGATTCTCAGCCTTGTGCAGCACGGGAATGATGACGAGGTGCGCGGGCGCGAGGCGAGGCGGCACAATGAGGCCGTCATCGTCGCTGTGCGTCATCACCATGCCGCCGATCAATCGAGTGGAGACGCCCCACGAGGTTGTCCATGCGTGGAGGAGTTCGCCGGAATCGCCTGCGAATTTGATGTCAGCCGCTTTGGAGAAGTTCTGGCCGAGGAAGTGCGAAGTGCCCGCCTGCAGCGCCTTGCGATCCTGCATCATGGCTTCGATGCAGTAGGTGTTCACCGCGCCGGGGAAGCGTTCGGATGCAGTCTTTTCGCCGGTGAGCACGGGCATCGCCATGCTGTTTTCCGCGAAGTCGCGATAGACCTCCAACATACGAAGCGTCTCCTCGACGGCTTCTTCCTTCGTAGCGTGTGCGGTGTGGCCTTCCTGCCAGAGAAACTCCGCTGTGCGCAGAAAGAGGCGAGTGCGCATTTCCCAGCGCACGACGTTCGCCCATTGATTGATGAGCAGCGGCAGATCGCGGTGCGATTGCACCCACTTGGCGAACATCGCGCCGATGATCGTCTCACTCGTCGGCCTGACGACCAGCGGTTCTTCCAGCTTCGATTCCGGGTCGGGAATCAAGCCGCCTTCGGGGCCTTCAACAAGTCGGTGATGCGTAACGACCGCGCATTCTTTGGCGAAGCCTTCCACATGCTCTGCTTCCTTTTCAAGAAACGAAAGCGGAATGAACAGCGGAAAGTACGCATTGCGGTGGCCGGTCGCCTTGAACATCTGGTCGAGCGTGCGCTGAATGTTCTCCCACAGCGCGTAGCCCCAGGGCTTGATGACCATACAGCCGCGCACGGGGGAGTTCTCCGCAAGGTCCGCAGCGCGGATGACCTGCTGATACCATTCGGGATAGTTCTCCTCGCGCGTGGGGGAGATGGCGGTTTTGGGCTTGGGCTGATTCTGGGGCTTGCCGGGGTTGGACATAGGCGGGCATTATGGCATGAATCGCTGCGGGAAGCGGACCTCCGAATCCACTGCCACAGCGGCTATCATGTATCCATCACCTCTCTGGGGTTGGAGGCTCAACATGAAGTGGCTGCTTCGATTCGTCATCCTGCTCGTCATCGTGCTCATCATCGGCGTGGTTGTCGCGTTCATGTTCATCAACAGCATTGCGAGGAACGCCGTCGAGAAAGGGGCCACGTATGCCCTCGGCGTGCCGACGACGCTCAACAGCGCGGATGTGCGCGTCTTCAAGGGCGAGTTCGACATGGGCGGCCTGCGCGTCGCGAACCCGACTGGCTTCGACACGCCGCACTTCCTCACGCTGGATGACGGCGGCGTGGCGGTCTCACTCGGCTCACTGCGAGAAGACACCGTCGAACTGCCTATCCTTCGACTCACTGGCATTGATGTCAATCTGGAAAAGAAAGCAGGCAAGAGCAATTACAACACGATCACGGAGAACCTGAAGAAGCTCAGCGGCGACGCCAAGCCTACTGCCGATGCGCCGCAAGGCAAGCGATTCATTGTGCGTGAGATCGTGATTCGTGATGTGCTGGTGCATGTCGATGTGCTGCCGATCGGCGGCGAGCTGACGCGGCTGCACATGCCGATTCCTGAAATCACACTGCGCGATGTCGGCTCAGACACTGAGAAGGGCGTGCTGATGAGCGAGCTGACGGGTGTCATCATCCGCGCGCTGTTCGCAGCGATCATTCAGAAAGGCGGCGACCTGCTGCCGAAGGATTTGCTTGGCGACCTCGGCAATGCGCTGGCT
This sequence comes from Phycisphaerales bacterium, assembly GCA_035443885.1. Taxonomy (GTDB): domain Bacteria; phylum Planctomycetota; class Phycisphaerae; order Phycisphaerales; family SM1A02; genus DAOMNO01. The sequence goes on along the minus strand of DAOMNO010000007.1, from coordinate 160,234 downwards.
GGGCTTGGCGATCTCGGCAAGTTCGGCATCACCATGGCGGGTGAAGCCATCGGCGGCATCGGCGGCGCACTCGGTGATATCGGCAAGGGTGCGGGTGAGATCGGTCAGGGCCTCGGCGAAGGCATTGGCAAAGGCATTGGCGATATCGGCAAGGGCATCGGCGACCTGCTCGGCGGGCCGAAGAAAGAAGACAAGTAACGCTCGCCCATCGGTTGATGGCGGGTGCCGCCACGGATATCGCTTGTGTTGTGTAATGTGTGGCTCGTCGGCAAAAAACAGCCGATAGAGTGGACGGCAGTGAACCGAGCGTGTACACTCGCCCGTTCTCCGTGCGCGATAGCCATCGGAACAACTGCCACGTACCGATTGGCTTGAACGACGCACAATGCGTCTGAGCGCATTCCGGTCAGGGCCCCCGGAAGCCCGAATACTCCGGAATCTGAGACCGTAGAACACAATGATGTTTCAAGAACTTGGGCTTTCTGAGCCTATCGTCCGCGCTGTAGCCGCAGAGGGTTACACCACACCGACTCCCATTCAACGCGAAGCCATTCCGCACGCCCTCGCCGGCGCGGACTTGCTCGGCTGCGCACAAACCGGCACCGGCAAGACGGCGGCGTTCGCGCTGCCGATTCTGCATCGGCTCGGCGAGCCCGCGGGCAAGCCAAACGCGCACGGCTCGAAGCGGGGCGGAACATTGCCGCGTGCGTTGATTCTCTGCCCGACGCGCGAACTGGCTTCGCAGATCGGCGAGAGCTTCCGTACATACGGATGCAATCTCAACCTGCGCGGCACGGTGATCTTTGGCGGCGTCGGTCAGAATCCGCAGGTGAACTCGCTGCGCCGCGGTGTGGACATCATCGTCGCCACGCCCGGCCGCCTGCTCGACCTGATGAATCAGGGGCATGTCAATCTCAGCGCGATTGAGGTTCTCGTGCTTGACGAGGCCGATCAGATGCTCGATATGGGTTTCATCCCCGACATCCGCCGCATCATCAAACAACTGCCCGCGTCAGATGCTTCATCCGGACACAAGACGCGGCAGACTATGCTGTTCTCCGCCACGATGCCGCCGGACATTCGCGCACTTGCGGATTCGATCCTCGTCGAACCGATTTCACTTCAGGTAACGCCCGTCGCTTCGACAGTCGATCTGATCGCGCAGTCGGTGTATCACGTGCCGAAGCGATCAAAACCCGCTTTGCTTGAGAGTCTGCTCATCACGTGGCCGAACCATCGAACGCTGGTGTTTACGCGCACAAAGCACGGTGCGGACAAGGTGGTGAAGGAGCTGATGAAGGCGGGCATTCGTGCTGCAGCGATTCACGGCAACAAGAGCCAGAACGCCCGTACACACGCACTTGACAGCTTCAAGTCGAAGACGCCGCCCGTGTTGGTGGCGACGGACATCGCTTCGCGAGGCATCGATGTCGATCAGGTTACGCATGTTGTCAACTTCGACATGCCAGTTACGCCTGAGGCGTATGTGCATCGCATCGGTCGCACGGCTCGTGCCGGTGCTTCCGGCAGTGCGATTTCGTTCTGCGACCCGGAAGAGCGCGGCCTGCTGCGTGCGATTGAGCGATTGACGCGCGTGAAGATTGCGGTGAATACCGATCAGGCGGAACTGACTGTTGAAGTTCCGGTGCGCCAGGCTGAGCCTGCCGAACGCCGTCGATCACAGCCGCCTGTCGGCCCGGCCTCGCGCCGCGGCAGCGGTGGACCATATGCAGGCAATCGTGGAGGGTTCGACCCTCGCGGCAAGCAGGGCGGTCGATCGAAGCAACGAACGGGCGGTCGCCCCGCGCCGAAGGCCTCGCAGCAACACCGAGCCGCGAATGGCGCGGTTGCGCCAGCGCGTGCAAACGGCGATGGCGGAATGAAAGTCGGCAGCGGAATGAAGGCAGGCCATGGAGCGAAGGGCGGTGGTCGGACACAAGCAGGCGGTCATGCACAACCCGGCCGCAGATCATCGCGCCGCACGTCCCGCGGTCAGGGCCGGTGAATGTTTTGTGATTGAACGCACGTTGAGATCAACGACAAAGACCACAGGGTGTCCAAGCATGGACACCCTGTGTGGTTTTTGGAATGCGTGAGCGAACGATGCTCGCCACAAGCAAGACATCAGCTTCGCTTGGTTTTTGTCTCGGCGGCGGGTTCCCTGGTCTCTTTGGCATCCTTGGTGGGAGTGGGTTCCGCTTCCACCGCTGGCTTGGCGGGGTTGGCAAGACCTCGCTGCACAAGCACCGCTCTGCGGATTTCCTCGAAGAGTTCAGGATTGTCTGCAAGGAACTGCTTGGCGTTCTCGCGGCCCTGGCCGAGTCGTACGTCGCCATAGCTGAACCATGCGCCGCTCTTCTGAATGATGTTGTCAGTTACGGCAAGGTCCACAAGGTCGCCGGTTGCGCTGATGCCCTCGTTGAACATGATGTCGAACTCTGCATCGCGGAACGGCGGTGCAATCTTGTTCTTCACCACGCGAGCGCGAACGCGGTTGCCCACGTTCGTTTCACCGTCCTTGATGGCGCCGGTGCGGCGGATGTCGATACGCACGGAAGCATAGAACTTGAGTGCGCGGCCGCCGGGCGTTGTTTCGGGTGAGCCGAACATCACGCCGATCTTCTCGCGAATCTGGTTGATGAAGATGACGGTGGTTTCGCTCTTGGCAATCGCGCCAGTCAGTTTGCGCAGGGCCTGACTCATGAGCCGCGCCTGCAAACCGACGTGGGTGTCACCCATTTCGCCTTCGATTTCCGCGCGGGGGATGAGAGCCGCCACAGAGTCCACTACCACGACATCAACGGCGTTGGAGCGCACGAGCAATTCGCAGATTTCGAGTGCTTGCTCGCCGGTATCCGGCTGCGAGACGAGCATTTCTTCCAGGTTGACACCGATCTTCTTCGCCCATGAGGGATCGAGCGCGTGTTCCGCGTCGATGAACGCCGCCACGCCGCCCTTCTTCTGCGCGTTCGCGACGACTGTGAGGGCGAGGGTGGTCTTGCCTGATGATTCCGGCCCGAAGATTTCGATGACGCGGCCACGCGGCACGCCGCGCCCGCCGAGGGCAAGGTCGAGGCTGATGGCGCCAGTGGAAATGCCGGGGGTGATATTCTGCGGGTCGCCATCCAGCCGCATGATCGAGCCTTTGCCGAAGGTCTTCTCGATCTGGCCGAGTGCCCTCTCCAAGGCTTGAAGTTTGCCCTTGTCCTCTGCTGAAGTGCTGGCCATTGTCGGCTTCCCTTTATCGGTCTTTGAATCGGTCTTCAACGTGCCGTTTCGCTTGACTTCCGCTGCTGCGCTCACCATAGCAAGCCCCTTTCAAATGGTCAATGTTTGGTATTCAGTAGGATGTCCAAGGTGATCGGCTTTGTCAAGTGGTGTTCGGTAAAAATTTGGCATTTGTGTGAAGTAGAGATCGAGCGAAGCGAATGTAAATCTCGTGCCCACAGGGCGGTAGGGATTTTCCGAGGCGCTTGGTATGCTGGCAATCGGAGAGCTGCCGCTCGGCAGCGGAGTTGTTCGTCCACATCCGCCGGAAGGAATGGAAAGATATGAAGCCCCCATCGGTGTCCGTATTTGTTGCAGTTTGTGCAGGCTCACTGGCTGGCGTTAGCGTGGCAACCGCGCAATGGACTGACATAGCAGCGATCAACACGCCGTTCGTAACCAAGGCAGGCGAGCAAACGCAGCCGAAGGTGGCTCCCACGTCTGATGGCGGGGCGTACGTGAGCTGGTTCGACAACGCAACAGGCGGATACGACGTTTTCATGCAGAGGATCGATGCACAGGGGGTGCGCGCTTGGGATCCATCCGGCGTGCTGGTCGCTGATCGCTCGTTCAGCTCAACGCAGGATTACGGCATGGCGGTTGACACTTCCGGACACGCAATCGTGGCGTTTCGCGATGACCGATTCGGCGGCATCGTGGTAACAGCTTCACGCGTGTCGCCCGCGGGCATGCTCGACTGGGGCGTAAACGGTGTGCAGCTTCCGGTGGCGGGCGGATTCATCGGCCCGATCCGCGTTGCAGCAACATCCGACGGTAACTCGGTGGTCGCGTGGTCGGACGGGTCGTTCGTGCGCGTCGTCAAGCTCGACAGTGCAGGTTCGATCGTGTGGGCGAAAGACATCGTTCCCGCGAGCAACTCCTACGTCGCGTCATATCTTGTTCCATCCGATGCACCGGGCCAGAGCGGACAGGTCATTGTGCTTCTCACGACAAGCGGCAACTTCCTTGCGCCACGTCACATTCACGCGCAGAAGCTCGATGCGTCGGGCAACGCCCTGTGGGGCCAGAACCCTGTGGTGATCTACTCAGGGCCGAGTATTCAGATCGGATACTTTCCGTCGGCCATTCCGGATAGTCTCGGCGGGATGGTTCTCTCGTGGTATTCCACCTCGCCGCTTCAGGTCTTTGCGCAGCGAGTGAACGCGATGGGAGCCATCTATTTCAGCGCGCCGGGCCTTGCCGTCTCGACCGACGCAACCCGCACACGGGTTTCGCCTGATGTTACGTTCGATGCGAATAACGATTTCATCACGGTTTACTGGACGGAGATGAACGGCGCACAATCGCAGCATGGCGTGTACGGACAGCGCATCGATGCAAGCGGGACACGAATGTGGGGCAATGAAGGTGCGATCCTCGTGCCGATTGGCCCGAACGAGATTACACAGGTGCGTGCGCTTTCTTTCGGCGACGAATCACTTGCAGCGTGGGTGGAGACGCTCTCGTTCGGCAACCAACGTCTCTGGGCCAGCCGCCGATCGACGACTGGATCAGGCGTGTGGACGCCTGAGATGTTGCTGACAGCGTCGTCCACTTCAAGCAAGTCGCGCCTTGTCGCCCGCACGCTGGCGGACGGTGCTGCGCTGATGACGTGGGTGGATGGCCGCAATGACAGTGGCGACATCTTCGGCCAGCGGATCAACGCCGACGGAACGCTCGGCCCAGGCGGGCCAACGTGCGCGCCCATTGACTTGAATTGCGATGGCGTCGTTGACGTGCTGGACCTGCTCATTCTGCTTGGCGCATGGGGCGCTTGCGGCAAGGGCGACTGCGCCGCTGATCTCAATGCAGACGGCGTCGTGGATGTGCTTGACCTTCTGATCCTGCTGGGCAACTGGGGGCCGGTCTGATTCGACATCGCCGGCCGCGTCCGGTACATCTTTCCATATGTCTCAATCGCTGCGAATCGCGTGGATCGGCACGGGCGTGATGGGTCGGCCAATGGCCGGTCATCTGATGAATGCGGGCCATCAGTTGACAGTTTTCACCAGAACCAAAGAGCGCGCGTTGCCGCTGCTTGAGCGAGGTGCAGCATGGGCGGCCTCGCCTGCGATGGCGGCAGAAGGCGCAGATGTCGCGATGTCCATCGTCGGCTATCCCGATGACGTGCGGTGGACGCATCTGGATGCGCGCGATGGCACACTTGCAGCCAAGTCGCCACCGAAGCTGCTGATTGACATGACTACGAGCCGACCGAGTCTTGCTCGTGAGATTGCAGAGGCAGCGAAGCGTAAAGGCATCGGCAGTGTGGATGCGCCGGTGAGCGGCGGCGATGTCGGGGCACGCGATGCGACGCTTTCCATCATGGTCGGTGCGGCGGATGACGATTTTGTGAGAGCAAAGCCCATTCTGGATGCGCTGGGGCGGAACGTCGTGCATCAAGGCGGCCCGGGCGCGGGGCAGCACACCAAGATGGTGAACCAGATTCTGATCGCTTCGACGATGATCGGCGTGTGTGAAGGTGTGCTCTATGCGCGCAAGGCGGGGCTTGATGCGGAGAAGGTGATTTGCTCCGTTGGCGCGGGTGCTGCGGGTTCATGGTCGATCAACAATCTGGGGCCGCGCATGGTTCGACGCGACTTCGCACCGGGTTTCTATGTGGAGCATTTCATCAAAGACCTTGGCATTGCGCTGGATGAAGCTGCGGCGATGAACCTCGCTGTGCCCGGGCTTGCACTTGCCAGACAGCTTTACGAGGCGGTTCGGGCACAGGGGCACGGGCGCAGTGGCACGCAGGCGCTGCTGATCGCGATGGAGCAGTTGAGCGGAATGCCGGGCGGATGAGGGAACACTCAGTTTCGTGTCGCGGCTGAACGGTCATGGCAAAACCATCGCGGCGAGTCGGGGGCTTTCTCTTGCTGCGTCAGCGTCCTATTGTGAAGGGTGAACGGGGAAGGCTGTTCGCAGGTGCGACGAGGAGAGCCGCAGCATGGCTGTGCAGATGGAACTATCCCGAATCTTCATCCGCGAGATGGCGGACATGCAGATCATCGAGTTGACTGAGATCGGCGGCGAGCGGACGTTCCCCATCGTCATCGGTCTGCCTGAAGCATTCGCCATCGAGCGGCGACTGAAAGGCATTGAGATTCCGCGCCCGCAGACGCACGATTTGCTTGCGTCTGTGATTCGCCACCTCGGCGGCAAGTTGAAGCAGATTGTCATCAATGATCTTTCGGAAGGCACGTTCTTCGCGAAGCTGGTTGTAGATCGCGACGGCGAAGAGATTGAAATCGATTCACGCCCGTCGGATGCCATTGCGCTCGGCGTGGCGGAAGACGTGCCGATCTTCGTCGCAGAACATGTGCTCGCGCAGACCGAACTGGACAACAATCACGGGCTGGCAGCGGGCGAACTCGACGACGACGATGATGATGACGAAGAAGAAGAGCGCGGGCTGGATTGGGATTAGCGCCACTTCACTTCGGCACGTCTTTTCTGCATCCGCATTCAGCATCTCTCACCGCGCCAGGCGAACATGACCACGCTGCTCAGCTCCAACCCGCTTCCAACCCGGTATCTCACAGACGATGAAGGTGTCGGCGGCAGGATCAAGGTGCGGCCTGAAGATTTTCTCGTCGATGAGCAGCCGCTCTATGAACTCGCAGGCGACGGCGAGCATCTGTTTCTCTTCGTGGAGAAGACGAACGTTGCGCACGGTGAACTCATCAGCGCGCTGCGAAGGCGCTTTGGTGTTTCAGAAAAGGCGATCGGCTATGCGGGAATGAAGGACAAGGTGGGGGTTACGCGGCAGCTTGTGTCGATCCACACGAAGGATAATCCGAGTGAAATCGACCTTGGGCATCAGCGAATTCGTGTGCTGTGGGCCACCCGGCATCGCAATAAGATCAAGCGAGGCCATCTTGCGGGGAATCGATTCTCAATACGTATTCGAGAGGTCGATCCCATGCGAGCGCCGCGCGTCAAGCGCAGTCTATTGACGCTTGCGAAAACGGGCGTGCCGACATTCTTCGGTTCACAGCGGTTCGGTTATCGACGGAATAATCACGTTCTCGGTGCGATGCTTTTGCGGGAGCAATACGAAGACCTCTTGCGCGAATTGCTTGGCGCGACGGGGTCGCACTTTCCGGATTACCAGCGAGAGCGGCGAGAACTCTTCGATGCAGGCCGACATGCAGAAGCTCTTCAGCAATGGTCGGTGGCGGATCGTTCGGAGCGTGCAGCACTGCACGCTCTATGCAGGGGATGGGATGCGCGCGGCGCGTGCTTCGCGGCGGGAAAGACTGCATGTTCGTTCTGGGTCAGCGCGTTTCAGTCCGCCATCTTCAATCGCATTCTCGATCAGCGCATTGAAAGCGGCTCGCTTGATCGACTGATTGAAGGCGATCTCGCGTGGAATCACATGTTTCGCAAGGTGTTCGCTGTAACGCGCGAGGAACTCGAGCGAGAGGAGCTGCCCGCTCGTCTTGCGTCGCTTGAAGTCTCGCCTTCCGGGCCGCTGTGGGGCGCGGGGATGACGCAGGCGCAGGGGGAAGTGCGTGAAATGGAACGCGCTGCATTGGATGCAACAGGAATTTCACTGGAGATGCTGGCGAAGTCGCGACAAAGTCCGGAAGGCGCGCGAAGGCCGATGCGTGAGCCGCTGCGCAACCCGGAGATTGACGCGGGTGTGGATGAACATGGCGCGTTCATTCGCGTAGCGTTCGACCTGCCGCGCGGTGTGTATGCGACCATCGCGCTGCGCGAGATCATGAAGAATGATGAAGCGGAGCAGGGCGGCGAGGGATAAGCAAAGTGGGTTTATGGCCCTGTGGTGGTCATGGCGGCTTCCACCCGTGGGAAGAGCGCGACCTTTTCAACTTTCGTGCCCGCAGCCAGTCCGCCCCATGCAGCAAGTTCGCGCAGGCCGCCGCGATTCGGTTCAATGCGATGACCAATCGCGCGCCAGAAGTCTTCCATCCGTGAGGGCAGAATCGGCCACAGCAGCAACGATGCGATACGCACCGCTTCGGCGCATTGGTACAGAATCGAAGCAAGCTCAGTTCGTCGCGATTCGTCCTTCGCCAGCTTGAAAGGCTCCGTCGTGTTGATGAAACCGTCCACGCGGCGGACGAGCGCGAGCGCGGCGGCGGCGGCATCCTGCAGCGCGAGCCGCTCTGTCGCAGCGCACGCTTTTTCAACTGCTTCGCGCGCAATCACAGGCCAGTTGTGGTCAGCGATCACCGTGCCGGTGTCGGCAGGAACCACGCCATCGAAGTATTTGCCCATCATTGCCGTAACGCGGCTGGCGCAGTTGCCCACGGTGTTCACGAGATCGGTGTGATAGATGTCGTGGAAGTGGCTGGCTGCGAAGTTGGCGTCGGTCGCGCCGAGCGGGCCTTGGGTGACGAGGTAATAGCGCCACGCATCGAGGCCGTAGGCTTCGAGATAGCGGTTGATGGTTTCGAGGTCGATGAAGTTGCCGAGGCTCTTCGACATCTTCTGTCCCTCACTGATCCAGAAGCTATGGGCGTAGATGCAGCGAGGCAGCGGCAGTTCCAGCGCGGTGAGGATCGCGGGCCAGATGACGGCGTGGAACCAGAGGATTTCCTTGCCAATGACGTGATAGGTTGCGGGCCAATACTTCGCGCGGGCGCGGTGCGTTTCGCTGCCCGGCTCGCCGAGGCCGAGCGCGGTGATGTAGTTCATCAGCGCGTCGATCCACACATAGACGACGTGGTTCTCCGCGCCGGGCACGGGCACGCCCCATGTGAAGTTGGTGCGGCTGATGGGAACGTCCTGCAACCCTTCTCGCAGGCGGCCCAGAATTTCGTTCCGTCTTGCTTCGGGCCGTACGAAGTCGGGGTTGGCTGCGAAGAGGTCTTCAAGCGTCTTCTGAAACGCGCTCAGCCTGAAGTAGTAGTTTTCTTCCGTGGCGCGGACAAGATCGCGGCCCGTAACAGGCGATTTGTATTTCAGATCGCGCGCTTTGGTCTCGGTGTAATACTCTTCCTGGCCTTCGTCATACCAGCCCTCAAAGCGGCCGAGATACGCTGCGTCTTTCTCGATGAGCTTGGCGATCATCTTCTGCACTTGTCGCATATGCGAAGGCTGCGTGGTGCGGATGAAATCGCTGTTCGTGAGTTGAAACGTCTGCATGACGCTTTGGAAGTACGCAGCGTTGGCGTCAGCGAGTTCCTGGGGCGAGATGCCCTTGGCATGGGCGGATTTTTCCACCTTCTGGCCATGCTCATCCGTGCCAGTGAGAAAGAAGACATCCGCGCCTGTGAACCGCGTAAAGCGCGCCCAGACATCACACACCGTGGAGGTATAGACGTGCCCGATGTGCGGGCGGTCGTTCACGTAGTAGATCGGCGTGGTGATGTACGCGGTCGGCTGGGACATGGGGACGATTGTACGGCCATGACGCGGAAGACGAGGGCGACGCAACGACTGAGGTCCATGCAACGGGGGTGGTTTGCCACGATTGCATTCATCGCAGAAGATGCCGCCCGTTATGGCGAGGGGCGGTTTCCCTGTTTTGGAGCGAACGTGCAGCGTCAACGGTTTGAAGAACTCGCGCTCGAGCACCTTGACGCGGTGTATCGCATGGCGTTGCAGCTTTCGCGCCATCCCGAGGACGCAGCGGACTTGACGCAGGAGACATTCCTCAAGGCGCTCCGGGTGGCGGATCGTTTTGAAGAACAGGGCGGCGGCATTCGGCCGTGGCTCTTCAAGATTCTCCATAACGTCTTCTACACCGCCGTCGGCAAGGCCCGGCGGCAGGCGGCGTCGTCAGACTCACTTCCAGCGGCGGAGACCGCCGAACCGGGGCCGAATGACCCCGTTCCGGCGTGGGATCTGGCCAGCCTCGACTGGGAGCATGTGGACGAGCGGCTGAAAGCCGCCATCGACCAATTGAAGCCTGAATATCGGAGCGTGCTGTTGCTCTGGGGCGTGGAAGGGCTGAAGTACCGGGAGATCGCGGAGATTCAGGACGTGCCGATCGGCACGGTTATGAGCCGCCTGCATCGGGCGAGGCAGATCTTGGCGGAGCAATTGGTGGAATTGGCCGAAGAAAAAAGATTGACGGATGGTTAAATCGCAGGGTGGCAAGAGGTTTGGGTGACTACGCTCTCCAGCCCTGCCGCCCTGACAGGTAGAGGTTTCATGTACGAACACGATCTCCAACTGATTCGGCAGTATTGCGATGGCGAGCTTCACGGTGAAGCGCGGCTCGCTTTCGAGGCGCGCCTTGCAGGCGAGCCGGCGCTTGCCCGGCGGCTTGAAGCGGAGCGCACGCTGCAGTCTCGTGTGGCGACCGTGTTCTCAAACGCGCCCGCTGCGCCCGCGGTGCTTCGTGAGCGCGTAACCGCGAGCCTTCGCGAGCCTTTGCAACTGCGTGAAGCAGAGCCGGTCGAGCGAGGCGGGTTCAGGTGGTTTGCGAAGCCTCGTCAAGCCAACTTCTGGGCGATGGCCGCCAGCCTCGCGCTCGTCGGGTTCGTGGTGATCTGGGGCATCTACGCGCCGCAGATCGACGGCGTCGGCGAAGGTGTCTCAATGGTGGACCTGACCGCAGAGGCCGCGATCTACGCCTCGAAGGAACATAACCGCTGTGCGGAGAGCCGCGGCTGCATGAACGCCAAGATTGTCCATCGCACGCGCGAAGAGGCTGCGTTTGATCTAAGCCAGTATCTGAACGTGGACGGCGTGATCGTGTTCGATCTCTCCGAAGCCGGTTTCGAGTTTCTTGGCGAAGGGCGTTGCAAGTTGCCAGGCCCGCAGCCTTCGGCTCATCTGATCTACGGACGGGATGCAGGCGAGCGCGGCATGGCGATCGTCAGCGTGTTCGTCGCGCCGAACAGCGGGCAGTTTGGTTGCCGCAAGAGAGCGCGAGCCAACCCCGGCGAGTGGCGTGAAGTGGATGCGGGGCCGCAGTGCCAGAAAATGGTGCTTCGCACGCTTGATTGTTCGCTGGTGTATTTCCTCGTCTGCTGCGACGGCTCGGACATGAAGCCGGTGGCGGAAATCATCGCCCGCGCGCTGGCGAACGCAGGCTGACGAATCGGATTCAAGCATAGAGAAGAGCAAAATCGAGGCCGAATCCGGCTTCTTTTGCGTTGGCTGTGAGTGGATTTAGGCGAATAATCACATATGAAGACGATCACCAACAAACTGACCGCGGCTCTGGCATTCGGCGCATGGCTGTTGCCTTGCGTGTCCATGGCGCACGCTCAGGACGCGCTGGGCCGAGGCGATGTGCTGGACGCCAACCCCGGCCGCACGAGCGGCGGGCGCAATCTCCCTTCGCAGGTTGAGAACTTTCGTGCACGCAATCTCATTGTTACCGGCGATGTGGCAGGCGGACGCGGATTCCGCGGCACGGTGGGCTACGGCGCCGACAGCGACTTCCGTGGCGTACTCGGCTCGGATGATCTCTTCGACTTCCGCGCAAGATCGTTCCTCTCCAGTCCGCAGATGCTTCAGTACGGCGGCGCGGCTCAGCAGTTTTCACTCGGCCAGCAGCTTGGCTTGCTCGAGTATCGCCGCGAACCAATGCCGACCGGCGTCGGCGGTTTCGGCAACCCATTGTTGCAGGGTGGCGCCATCGGCGGTGAGCCGCTACCGCCCACACCGGCGGAGCTTTCGATTCGAGTGGACGCGATCACGATGGCTGCATCGGGTCGCGCGCTGGAATCTCGCGCGGAGCCGAAAGTGATCGGCGTGATGCAGGGGCCGGAGGGTGTGCCTTCAGCCGTAACAATTTCAACGCTGCAGGGTTTCGTCTCGCAGCCGGTTGAGTTGATGATGGCCAAGCAGAGCTACACGACGCTTGATCAACTGCGATTGGAACAGGATTTTGCAGCAGGGCGCTTGACAACGCCAGCGGGCACGCCGTTCGAGGGACGGTTTCAGTCGCTCGCGCTGGATCAGCGCATTGATCCCGGTCGTCAGTTTGATCCTGCGGGACGTGATGAAACAGGCGAGTATGCGCGCCTGCTCGAACGGATTGTCGATCGTTACGCGAACCTCGACAACGTACAACTGCATATTGACCAGCAGGTGCTGAATCAGCTTGATGATCGGTTTGCGGATTTGCGGAAGAAGCTGATTGATCGAGAGCGCGAGCGACTTGCGCGTCTTGCCATGCCTGGTGCGGGCGTTACCCAGCCTGAAGAAGAAGACGCGGCGGCATTGCCCGGCGCAGCGCCTCGACCAACCGATGCGGCTGAGCCGGAAACCCGTGATCCGCTCGACATCGGCGACATCACGCCGCTGCTTCGGCACGGTCAGCGCGTGGATCAGCTCTCCGGCACGATGCTGACGCGGTTCAATGAGATGATGGCTCTGGCGGAAGAGAGTCTCCGCCGAGGCGATTACTTCATCGCAGAGAGGCGATTCAATCGCGCGCTGCGCTTCACGCCGGGCCATCCTTTGGCGATTGCCGGTCTCGCGCATTCACAGATCGGCGCGGGGCTGAACGCAAGCGCTTCCCTCATTCTGCAGCGTTTGTTCATCGAGCATCCGGAGATGATCGACACGCGCTTCGGGCCGAATGTGCTGCCCGATCAGGCAAGGTTGCGCCAGGTGATGCAATCACTGGAACCGCTGCCGCCGCGCGGGTCGCGTGATTCCGCCTCGTCGGCGTTTCTGTTGGCGTACCTTGGTCACCAGCTCGGTGAGCGCGCGGTGGTTGAGCGCGGGTTGAAGGCGATGCGTGACGCGGCGCCGGATAGCGCATTGCTGCCCGTGCTGGAAGCGGTCTGGCTTGATGAGGGCACCGCCCAGCCCACGACGGCGCCGAACAAGCCTGAAACTCCTGAGGCTTCAGAAGTTCCGCCATCCAAGTAAGCCATGCCCTATAACCATGCCGTTCCTGGCCCCGCCGCCGCCCCGGCAGGGCATGGGTTCAGCTTTGTTTAGGTTCTTGACGATACAGGCACTATGAGTGTGGTCGGGTCGCCCATTGAGACATCGCTTTTGCAGGCTGCGCAGGCGCAGCAGGCGGCGAGCAAGGCGCGAGACCGCGAGAAGGCGGCGCAGGATTCCGCTGCGCGCCGGTTTCAGGATCTGGTCGAACTGCGCGTCGCTGGCGTGGAATCCGCCGAGGCCTTGCGCAAGCTGCCAAGTAATGACTCGGAACAGGCTGGCGAAGAGCATCGAGCGCATCAGCAGCCGAAGCAGAATGCGCCTCGCATCGACGTTCACGCCTGAGCGTGAACTCATTTACACGTCGAGATTCTTCACTTCAAGCGCGTGATCTTCAATGTACGCACGGCGGCTTTCCACATGCTCACCCATGAGCGTGGAGAAGAGTTGATCTGCATTCGACGCAGCATCCCACGTTACGCGAAGTAACGTGCGCTGTTTGGGGTCCATCGTGGTTTCCCACAACTGCTCTGCGTTCATTTCGCCGAGACCCTTGAACCGACGAATCTCAATGCCTCGCCGACCAACGTCGTGCAGCACAGAAAGAATGGACGGAATGTTGGGCACGTCCGCGATTGATTGCTTCTCAGTGTTGGGATCGACGATCCATGCGTAGCGCGTCGGCAGTTTCTCGCCGGTGACGGATTCTTCCTGCACGAGTGCGTAGTCGTCGATGTCCACGCCGAACTCCGCGATCTTCGCAAAGAGAGCCTGCAATTCACGATTCTCATGCAACTCGCGCAGCGTGGCGAGGCGCAGGCGATCATCACTGCCTGCGGTTCCGTTGCTGGTGGCGCTTGACGAGCCTGCATCAAGATCATCGAGAATCAGATTACGCTCGCGGATGAACGCTTGTGCCTGTTCTTCAGACCAGCAGAGCAGCTCGTGTTGATGCCAGCTCAGGCGATACATCGGCAAGCGGCGCAGACCGTCGGGATCGCGATCTCGCGATTCGAGCATCGCAGCGAACGGCATGCCGCGCCGTTCGGAGACGTTCACCAATTCCTGCAATCGTGTCAGCAGCTTGATGAGCTTGCTGAGCGAATCACCCGCGATGCGACAAACTTCCTTCGTATAACGGCTGTCGGCGGCGCGAACGGAAAGCTCCGCGCTGGAGAGCGCCAGATCCGTCAGCACCGCAGACATGCGCTGTTCGTTCAGCACGTACTGCGACTGCTTATTGCGCGTTACCAGAAACAGCGGCGGCTGCGCGAGGAACACCTTGCCCTGCTTGATGAGGTCTGGCATCTGGCGGAAGAAGAACGTGAGCAGCAGCGTGCGAATGTGCGAGCCGTCCACGTCGGCGTCGGTCATGATGATGATGCGGCCGTAGCGCAGTTTGCTGATGTCGAAGTCTTCGCCGATGCCGCACTGCAGCGCCTGAATCAGGATGCGGATTTCTTCAAAGCCCAGCACCTTGTCGAGGCGAGCCTTCTCCACGTTCAGAATCTTGCCCTTCAACGGGAGAATGGCCTGAATGTCGTGATCGCGACCCTGCTTGGCGCTGCCGCCTGCGGAGTCGCCTTCGACGATGAACAGTTCGGATCGTTCGATGTCGTTCGTAGCGCAGTCCGCAAGTTTTTGGGGCATGCCGCCTGAATCCAGCGCGCCTTTGCGCTTGATCAGCTCGCGCGCCTTGCGCGCTGCTTCGCGCGCCTGCGCGGCCAGCACCGCTTTCAGACAAATCTTCCTGGCTTCGCCGGGATGCTCTTCAAGCCACGCGCCGAGCTGCTCGGTGATCGCAGCGCTGACGAACGTCTCCGCTTCCGGGTTCAGCAGTTTTTCCTTCGTCTGGTTATTGAACTGCGGCTCAGGCAGCTTGACGGAAACGACGGCGGTCAAGCCTTCGCGCAGGTCTTCGCCGGAAGGTGTCATATCCTTGATGATGTTGTTGCGCTTGGCGTAGGCGTTGATCGTTCGCGTGAGCGATGTTTTGAACCCTTGTACATGCGTGCCGCCGTCCGGGTTCATGATGTTGTTGCCGAACGCCAGCAGCAGTTCGTTCGTCGAATCGGTGTACTGCATCGCGATGTCGCACGTGATGCCTGTCTCTGCGTCTTCGCGTGTGATGCGGATCGCAGGGCTGACGACCGTCTTCGATTTGTTCAGATGCTCCACGTAGCCGAGCAGGCCATCCTCGAAGTGGTACAGCTCCTGCCGGGGTTTGCCGTCCTTGTCCACGCGCTCGTCGATGAGGCGAATCGCGACGCCCGGGTTGAGGTACGCCAGCTCGCGCAGGCGATGCTGCAACGTTTCAAAGCGGAATTCAGTATCCGGGAAAATCTCATGGTCGGGCAGAAAGCTGATCTTCGTACCCGTTCGGCGAGGTGAATCGTCCGTTGCATCGTTGCGTTCTGCGATCACATGCAGCGGCTTGACGATCTCGCCGCGCGCGAACGTAACCAGATACACCTTGCCCTTCTTGACGACTTCAACTTCCGTCCATGCGGAAAGCGCGTTGACGCACTTGACGCCTACGCCGTGCAGACCGCCTGAGACCTTGTACGCATTGCCGTCGAACTTCCCGCCCGCGTGCACCTCGGTGAGGATGACCTCGACAGCGGGGCGCCCGTCGATGAGCGGGTTCTCGTGCTTCATGGGATCGACCGGCATGCCTCGCCCGTCGTCGATGACCGTGCACGAGCCGTCCACGCCCAGACGCACGGTAACGAGTGTGGCGTGCCCGGCCATCACCTCGTCGATGGAGTTGTCCACGCATTCATAGACGAGATGGTGCAGCGCGTTCGGTCCCGTGCCGCCCACGTACATGCCTGGCCTCTTGCGGATGGCCTGCAAACCTTCCAGCACCTGAATGGCTTCGGACGTGTAGGTGTCCGGCGCGTCAGGCTCCTGATTGGCATTCGGAGCGACATCCTCAGATCGGCGGTCCAGTGTGTCTTCGACCATATCGGGTGTCAGTGTGGAACGGGGGGGCGTAGCTGGGGGCGGAATCGGGTTCAAGCACTGATTATAGGCGATCCAAGGCGTTTCAGCGCAATGCGACGCAGGCTGAGAGGGCAGTCCTTGCCGGTCTGGTCTGAGGGCGGAAGGGGCTTCGCAATCTGGCCAAACGACGCGCTGGCGGGTTGCCGGAACCGTTCATTTTCTGTAGCGTAGGGAATCTGAAAGGCTTCGCGCATGAACGGTGTGCGCACGCCGCGTTCGTCATTCTCATCCACAGGATTGCCCCGCTATGGCCAAGATGTTCTACACGATTGAGGAAGTCGCGACGAAGCTCGGCAAGAGCGTCGATGAAGTGAAGGCCATGGCCAAGAGCGGCCAGATTCAGGAGTTCCGCGATCGCGACAAGCTCATGTTCAAGGTCGATCAGATCGACCTGCTCGCGGGCGGCGACGATGACGACCTTGAAGATGTTTCACTCTCGCTGGATGACAGCAGAGGCGGCTCAGGCATCGCGCTGGCGGATTCCGACCTCGGTCTTTCCGATTCCCGCGAAGGTACCGGCATCTCTGTCTTCGATACCGATCACGGCAAGGAGGGCGAAGCGTCCGATCAGACCGCGGTAGGCGAAACACTTGATGATGAACTGAGCTTGGAATCTGTCGGCTCCGGCAGCGGCTTGCTCGATCTGACCAAGGAAAGCGATGACACCGCGCTCGGCGCGGAACTGCTGGAAGAGGTGTACTCAGGCGATGAGAACATCGAACTGCCTGCCAACGCTTCCGGCCTGTTTGAAGCGGCGAGCGACGCTGGACATGAAGACTTCGCGCCGGTCGGTGGCGCGGTCGCCATGCCGATGGTGCTGGAAAGCTACGACGGTTCCGGCTCCGGCCTGGGCGTTGGCCTGCTCGTGGGCGCGGTGGCGGCCCTCGTGTGCGTGGCGATCATGGCGATCGTCGGCCTCAGTGGTGCGACGCCCGCGCTGGCGATGAGCTTCGCAGGCAACATCTGGGTATGGGTCGGCGCGCTTGCGGGCCTGACCCTTATCTTCGGCGTGATCGGCTGGTTCATCGGCCGCGCGACGGAGTGAGGCGCTCGCACGCTTACTTGATCAAATGCTGTTGTTCAAACATCAGCCGCCCGCAAAACGGGCGGTTGTTTTTATGTGGGGTGAATTGTCAAACGGTGGCATCTCGAACGCATCACGTATCGCTGGCGGGTTCGGCCGTACAATGCCAGCCATGTCGCGACCGCGCGTGCTGCTGCTGGCTGATCGATCCCGCCCACAGGTGGCGGACGTGCTGCGCGAGCTGCTGCCCGCGCTGGAGAAGCGTGCGGATGTGGTCGGCGAGATTGAAGCCAAAGGCGAGCCGCTGGCGGATGCGCATGGCGCGAGCCTCGCCATTGCGATCGGCGGGGATGGGACGCTCATTAGCCAGGCGCGGCGGCTGATCGACGCGGGGCTGCCTTTGGTCGGCGTGAATATCGGTCGGCTCGGCTTCCTTGCGGAGTTTGATCCGAAATCGCTGATGGAGCATGCAGATGTGGTTTTTGGCCCGTCGCCACCGGTGCATGAACACATGATGCTTGCGATTGAGGTGCTGGATGATCGCGGCGGCAAGCGGCATGAGTGTCTGGCGATGAACGACGGCGTGATTACAGCGGGCGAGCCATTCCGCATGGTGGAGCTGGCGTTCGCGATCAACGGCGTGCCCGGCCCGACGCTCAATGGCGACGGCGTGGTGGTCGCGACGCCAATCGGTTCAACAGCGTACAACGTCTCTGCGGGCGGGCCGATTGTGCATCCCGCGTTGGAAGCGATCACCATCACGCCGCTCGCTGCGCACAGCCTGGCATTCCGGCCGATCGTGCTTGATGCGGAAAGCGAAGTCCTCGCGACGGTGATGCGTGCGAATCCCGGTACGGCGATCGTGGCGGACGGCAGGATCGTCGCGCGGCTGGGGGTGAACCAGCATGTACGCTTCAAGCGGCATCATCGCAAAGCGCGCTTTGTGGTCAACCCGTCGGCGACATACTGGCGTATCCTGCTCGACAAACTTCGCTGGGCTGCGCCGCCGGAGTATCGCGAACGATGATGATTCGATATGCACGTTGCCGCATCATCAAGATCGCGGAGTTGAGATTTCAGATTTGAGATTTTCAGATTCCAGTTCACCTTCATGCCACCGTTTACCGCCGCCAACTGACTTCTGAAGACCGACCACGGCCAACTTCCCCATGATCGACCTGAAGCAACTTCGAGAGAACCCGCAGCGATTTATTGATGGCGCACGCGATAAGAACATCGCGGTGGACATTTCTCGCTTAATCGAACTGGATCAGCATCGCCGCACGCTGATGGCGGAGCAGGAAACAAAGCGAAGCGAGCAGAAGAAGCTGAGCAAGGAGATGGGGCCGGCGCTCGGCAAGCTGAAGGGCGAGCTGAAAGCTCTGACGGGCGACGCCAAAGTGCGAGCGGAAACGGAGATTCGCGAGCTGGAATCACGTCCAGTAGCGCTGAAGGAAGCGATCCACGCGATTGACATTCAACTCGCTGCGATTGAAGGCGAATGGCGCGATTTGCACTTGCAGGTTCCTCAGCCGCCTGATGCGGATGTGCCGAAGGGTGCATCCGCTGAAGACAACGTCGAGCTGTACACATGGCACCCGGCGTGGTTCGATCCGCGCAAGTCGTTTCAGGTGAATAAAGGCTTCCTGCCCAAGACGCACATCGAACTGGTGCGCGATCTCAAGCTGGCAGACTTCGAGCGCGGCGTGAAGATGGCGGGCACGCGGCACTATGTGCTCACCGGCGACGGCATGCGTTTGCATCAGGCCGTGCTGCGCTTCGCGTTCGACCTTATCACGAATGAATACGGCTTCACGCCGATGTCTGTGCCGGTGATTGTGCGCGAAGAATGCATGGTGGGCACGGGATTTTTCCCCGCGGGTCGCGAGCAGGCATATCACATTGAAGAATCGCGTCGAGGCTCCGGAAATGACCTCTTTCTGACCGGCACGGGTGAAGTTGGTCTGATGGGTCTGCACCAGGATGAAATTCTTGATGCCGATGCGCTGCCACTGAAGTATGCGACAGTGTCCACGTGTTTCCGCCGCGAAGCGGGCGCAGCGGGCAAGGACACAGCGGGCCTGTATCGTGTGCATCAGTTTGACAAGGTGGAGCAGGTGGTCATCTGCCGCGCTGATGAAGCGGAAAGCCGCAAGTGGCATAAGACGATGATCGAGATCGTGGAGCAGTTGCTTCAGCGGCTGGAGTTGCCGTACCGACTGCTGCAATGCTGCACGGCTGATCTTGGGCCGAAGAACGCGGACATGATCGACATCGAATGCTGGATGCCCGGCCGCGGGGTGGAAGATGAGCACGGCAAGCCGCGAGGTGAATATGGCGAAACGCACTCCGCATCGCGCTTGTATGACTTCCAGTGCCGTCGTCTGAACATGCGTTACAAGTCATCCGCCGAGAGCGGCACGGTATTCTGTCACTCATTGAACAACACGGTACTGGCTGCACCTCGCATTCTGATTCCGATTCTGGAGATGTATCAGAATGCGGACGGATCGGTCACGGTGCCGAAAGCACTGCGGCCGCACATGGGCGGCCGCGAGCGCATCAGTTGATTGTTCTGCTCACTCCGTTCAGCACGGCCCCCAGACCTTGCTGAGGAAGATGAGCATGTCGCGGATATCGACAACGCCGTCGCCATTGAAGTCAGCAGCGCATTCCTGACCTTGCGGGCATGGTCCCCACTGGGTGAGGAAGAAGAGAAGATCAAGAGCATCGACCGTGCCGTCGAAGTTGAAATCGCCCGGGCAGGTCTTCTTCGTGGGGGGGTTGATGACGCCCGGCAGCGTGTCAAGCTCGTAGATGTTGCCGAGGCCGACCGTAGCGTATGGGTTTCCCGCCTGCTCGAAGTTGTACTTGTCGTTCCAAAGGTAGTTGGAATTGCCTTTGAGGCCGCGCGTCGCTTCGAAGACGATGTACAGCGGCTGTGTAAGGTCAAGGGCGTGCGACGGATGCTTGGTGTTGACCGCGTCGAGGTTCAGGCGGAACTCCACCATCGGCAGGCCGCTTGAACTGGTTACGCGACGATTATGCAACACGAACTGGTTTGTGCCTTCGAGTTTACCGTCGCTGATGATCTTATCTTCGTAGCCGTTCAGGCCGGTGGTTTCATAGGTGACGAACAAGCCGCCCGGTCCGCCGACGCTGCGATTGGTGTCGAGATAGCCGAAGGCTTTTTCCGTTTGCCATGCGCCGGTGAGGTCTTTTGGACCTTCCGCAGCGAGGAGCAGGCCGCCGCGACCGTCCGGGTCGTTGCTGATACGAATGTTGTAGTGGCTGCTTTCGCCGAAGTCGGACGTGCGCACGCCATTTTCACTGACCTTGTGAACGCCGAAGAGTTCGATGCCGAAGTGCAGCAGGTTGCCATCCACGCCATAGTGGCCGCGAACGATGTCGATGTATTCGAAATACTGCGCCGCAGCGATGTGCTTGTTGCCGACCTGCACGCTCGGACCGCTGAAGCCCTTCACTGCGGAGGAGACGATCGCGTGCTGATAGGTCTGCGCTGTCGGCCGCTCGTAGAAGTCGTGATGATAGTTGTCCGCACCGGGATTGACAAACCAGCGATGCTTGTTGTTCGTCGCGATGAACTGGTTGGGTCCTGTAACCGCATCATCGAACGAATGCGAATAAGGCACGATGCCTGCAAGGGCAGGTGATGTGAAAACCATACACGCGAGCGCGAAGCTCGCGCGATGAAATAACTTTCTGGACAACATGGCTTGCGCCCTCCGTTACAAGTAAGTGAGTTGATCTAACGCGCGATTAAGATACCTCACTCACGTCGATTCTCCAACAAGAAAATCGGTTCATACACCAAAAACATGGTGATCGCGCCAGCCGTCTCAGTGATGAATGACGTTATGCGGGGGTTTGTGTGAAGATGGAGAAGATGGTGTCCAAAGACGGTAACTGGTCACGGCTGCGTGCCTGCCTGCCCAAACATCCAGTCGATCGCTTCCGCCAGTGTTTCGTTCACGACGAGCACGTGTCCCTGATTGGCGGCGTGTCGATACTCGACAGGCAGGCCGCGGCCGATCGCGACTTCGGCGATGCGTTGCAGACGTTCCGCAGGAATCATCGAATCGAACTCAGCGCCGATGATGAGCACCGGCGGATGCGCTTCGCCTTGTCGCGGCATGAAGGTGCCCGCGCCGGCGATGCAGCACGCCGCGGCGATTGCGGGCGAGCTTTTTTCGCTTGTGCCGATGAGCGCGGATGTCGTCATGCCGCCGAGCGAGTGGCCCACGAGGAAGATGCGCGAGTGGTCGATAGCGTAGTCTTCGGATAGATCGGCGATGATGCGGTCCAGCAGGGCGCGTTCCGCCATGACGTGATATGTCAAAGGTGAGACGGCGATGAAGCCCCGCGATTCGGCGAGATCGCGAATCATGCCCGCGCCGTATGCGCGCATGAACATGGTCTCATCACCCCCTGCGCCGTGCAATGCAACGACCAGCGGCAGCGGCACGTCGTGTTCGCCGATGCGGCGAGGCGCATACACCATCAAAGGGGATTCACCGCCCGCACGTTGCGCCACGCGCCAATGCTCGCCCGCTAACCGACGATATGGATTGCGACCGGCTGCGATAGTTTCAACCTCGCTGGCCAGTTTCGCAGCGTGTTCGAGCGGGTCAAGCAGAAACTCAATTGAGTTTGTTGCAGCGGGCCGCGTTGTGAGCACGCGCAGCCGCGCGCGGCAGATCGCGATCGCGCGCTGCAACTCAGCCGACGGCTCGTTGAGAGCAGCGATTGCCTCGTCGAACTGCGTTTGCAGAGCCGCCTGCAACTCTTCAAAGGGTCTTTCCAGAATCAAAAGTCGCCCCGCAACGCGAAGGCGACCGGCGTCGTCAATGAGCGTGGCGGCATATGTTCCGGGCGGTAGATTCGCAGGCAGGTCGTCAAGCTCAATGGTTTGACGCAAAGAACCGTTCTCGACGGTGGCACTCATGGTGCGTTGCCAGACGGGTTCTGTGTTGGCGTCAGTCGTTAGTCGCAACGTGAGCGCGATGTCCTTGCCGTCTTGTCCGGTGATTGGTGAAGTTGACCGCACGACGGCGCGCGGGCGCTCAGTCTGCGAAGTGAGATGTACCGCGGGGGAGAAGTGCACACGAAGCGAGCGAAAGAGCTGTTCATCCGCAGGCGGGGCGGACCTGGCGGATGCGCCACCGCCGCTGACGAACCAGGTCAGTTCGTTGATCTTGCCGACCGCTTCGCTGAGCCGACCGCCGAAGAACATGGCGGCGGCATAATCGAAGGCGTTGTGGACATATCGCTGCGCTTCGCCCGTGAGTGAGGCAGCGGCAAAGGCTTCTTCAAACTCCAGATAGGTTGCAGCCAGATCGGCGCGCGTGGCGCGATCCTGAGCGGCAGAAGGTTGGGCAGAGGCTGAGCCGACGGGGAAGATAAAGACGGCGCAGCAGAAGAGGGCAGCAAAGATTCGGGCGTGATTCATGGCAGAATCGTATCCGAGGTGGACGGGTGAAAGTCGGGTTCTCGGTCTCAGGAAGCCCCGGATCGAAGGTGAAACATGTGCAACTGACTGAAAGTGAGGCATTTTTCTCTTGGCAGATTCGATCAGTGTGCTAGGCTTGATCTCATGCTTGGAAAGGTGCGGAGTCTGGATGAGCGGCTGCTGACGCGCCGTTGTGTGGCCTGCGGTTACGACGGAGCGCTCCTGCAAGGGGGACGGGCGGAGCGTTGTGCGAAGTGCGGCGTTGATCTCACCTTACGGCCCGCGCGCAGTTATGCAGAGATGGAGTGCCTGCTCGGTCAGCCGTTCACGCTCCACGCGCCGCTTGATGAGCCGGTGCGAGAGGAGAAGATCATTCACCGCTGGCTGGCGTTCCTGTTCATGGTCATGATCGGCATGATGGCGATTCTGTACCTTTGTGCAGCGGCCATGGCAGTGTGACAGGGCGGGAGCAGCAGGGGAAAAAGACCCTGTTTCGCCGACAATGACGAACTCTTCATGTTCCGCTGAACAAATCGGCGATGCAATTGATTGGCAATTCGGTCGTGCGTGATCTGACCGGCTATCCAATGGAGTTGCGAACATGTCGTGGTACGGTCTTCTGCTTAAACCTCGATGGTCGCCATACGTGGCGGGTGTCGGTATCGGTGTATTGTCGTGGGCGACGTTTGTGTTCATGGGGAAGGCGCTTGGCACATCGACGACGTTTGTGCAGTGCGCCGGCGCGCTGGAAGGACTGGTCGCGCGTGAGCATGTTGAAGGCAATGCGTATCTCGCCAAGACGGTGGTCGGCAAGCCGATCATCGAATGGCAGTTTGCGCTTGTGGTCATGCTCTTTTTCGGCGCACTGACGGCGAAGAAGCTCGGTGGAGAGCGATTTGTCGAGCATGTGCCGAAGCTCTGGGCATGGCGATTCGGTTCATCGAGAATGTTGCGCTACATCGCAGCGTTCTTCGGCGGCGTCATTCTGATCTTCGGTGCGCGCATGGCCGACGGATGCACGTCAGGACATGCCATTTCGGGCGGACTTCAACTGGCGCTTTCCTCGTGGACGTTTCTGATCGCAATGTTCGCATCAGGCCTTGCAGCGGCGTTCCTGCTGTACGGCGCGGAGGGTCGGAATCATGTTTGATCCCATCTTTGCTGATCCCCAAACGCTTGCGCTCGGCGCGCTGACCGGATTCATCTTCGGCTTCCTGCTCCAGAAGAGCGGCGTAACGCGATTCAACGTCATCCTCGGCCAGTTTCTACTCAAGGACTTCACTGTCATTAAGGTGATGGGTACAGCGATCGTCGTCGGCGCGATCGGCATCTACGGGATGCGCGCGATGGGCATTGACTTTCCCATGCACATCAAGAACGCAACGCTGCTTGGCAATGCCATCGGCGGGCTGATCTTCGGCGTCGGCATGGCGGTGCTGGGTTACTGCCCCGGCACGGCGGTTGCAGCGGCGGGTGACGGTTCGCGCCACGCCATCTTCGGCATTCTCGGCGGCATCGCCGGTGCGGGCCTTTATGCCGAAGCGCACCCGTGGGTGCAGCAGAAGATCCTGGGGGTGTCAAACCTGGAAAAGGCGACACTCGCCACGCAGATGGGTTTGTCGCCTTGGTGGATCATCGCGCTGCTTGCGGTTGCTGCGGCGGTCGGGTTCTACATGCTGGAGCGAAAGACTGGCACTCCGCCTCGCGCTGCTCACTGAAGGCCGAAGCACTGTTTGTGATCGCCTTCGTTCGCGCATGTGATGACGCCATCCACGATGCGCAGTGCCAGCGGCGGGGTCATGAGTGTCCAGTCCCAGCCAAGCGGCAGGTTCATCAGGGTGACGCCTGAATCGATCTGAGGCATCGGCCATGCTTCCGCGCTGGTGAGCTGGGTACGGCTGGCGGGGATTTCGATCGCCACCACCGGCGCGCCGAGCGGCAATGTCAGGTCGCGATTGAACATCTCCTCGCAGTGGCTGCACGTTCTGCTGTAAAACACGATGTAGGTTGTGCCTTCATCGAGTCCTTCGGGCCAGCGAGGCATGAACTGGAAAATCTCGATCTCGCGCCATCCCTTGCCGACCCATGATGGAATTTCCTTGGGATACCAGAACGCAGGGACAGCGATGGGCGATGGGTTGACGGTCGGATCGTCCGTTGCGTCGGGGTCTACATCCGGCACGACGACATCTGGCTGCTTGCCATGCAGCGCGCGGCCGATGCCGAAACTCAGCGCAACACCGCCCACGAGCAGAACGGCCAGCGTGCCTGCGATTGCAGCGAGGTTGGCGGTACCGGCGGGCTTGTGTGGTCTGAAGGCGATGACGCCAGCCAGCAGCACGCCGTCAGCGAGGAGCATCTGCCACGGCTGGACTTTGATTGACCCGCCAAAGCAGCCACAGCTTTCTGCACTTTTGAGCATCTCGCCGATCAGAATCAAGCAGAAGGATGTGAGCATGAAGATCGCCATCGGTCGGGCGAGCCGTGCGATCAGCACCATGGTAAGAATGGCGAAAATCTCCAGACCAATCAGCGTATAAAGGACGGTGCCGATGTTCAGGTGCAGGTCTCGCGAGAAATCCACGATGTTGCTGGGCAGGTTGCGCGCATTGCCGGATTCGAGCTTCATCACCACGCCGAGCAGAATCCAGAGAGGAACGACGACGCGGCTGAGGACGAGGCCGACCTTCTCTGCGACGGGACCGCTTGGAAGCATGGGTTTCTCCGGGGCGATATGGGACGAGATCAATGAGGTGAAAGGGAACAGAATGTGCAACAGCGCACCGACAGCCGGAATAAGAAGCCAACGGTCTTCATCGGCCCCTATTGCCTTTGTTCGGGCTTTTTGATCCGCAGCGGCCCGGACCGGCTATCGTTCAAGGATTGATCAAAGATCAATGTAAAGAAGGAGGTTGGGTATGAACGCAGCAGCGGGAGCGGCAGCAGTCAGTGCAGCCGCCGCAGCCATTGCACAGGCCATCAAAGCCAGCGGGGCGATCGTACATGTTGAACCAGCGGAGTTCCTTGCCATTCTTGAATGGCACGAAGACCCGCTCGTCGTGCGCACGCACCGCAAGAAAATGCTCTTCATGCCGGAGAAGTATCAGTATCTCACGAGCTACAAGGGGCTTGCGTTCTATGCGGACTCGTCAATGCCGCTCGATCTGCCCGCTCATGCTGCGGTGATCGAGTCGCAGAAAATCTGGATTCCGGGCTGATGCCGGGTCGTTCTCAGGCGGCCTTGGCCGGCTTGAAGCCATCGCAACCGCTATGGGCGCTGACCTTCAGGTGCAGGGAGGCATGTTTGGGGTGGCCGCATTCCTCAATGAACTCAGCCGGAGCTTCCCCGCGAACCCGGATTTGGACCAGTTTGGGGGCATTGGCGTGTGCTTCGCCGAAGTGGGCACACAAGCCGCACTGACCGTCATGGATCGAGAGCATGGTGAATCTCCTTCAGGATTGATACACCTCTATTCTGCGATTGTGAGTATGGAAGTCGAGTGAGATTCGCTCTCAACGCCGAGAAGGGGTTGAGAGTCAGTTTCACTTACAAACAGCCTTCGTGTTCGGATTTTGAAAGGTGTGTGCCAAATAAGTCTCATGTTGGGAATTTTTTAAAGTTTGTCTTGCACCCCCGTTGTTCATGTGCTAGGCCCCCGCTAGGATACGCGGCTCGGCGATCCACACCCAAAACTCCAGATGCACCGACGAACCGATCCCATGACAACGGCATGGCTTCCTTGCCGCCACTTGAGGTGAATGAATGGTCTCAGCGAAGGTTCGCGACTTTTCCAAGCGCGGCGACGCGATCCCCGTGCCTGACCTGACTCAGGTACAACGCGACGCATACAACAGGTTTCTCCAACTCGACAAGTCGCACACGGAGCGCGACCCGTCACTGGGTCTCGAAGCGCTGCTGCGCGAAGTCTTCCCCATCGAGTCGTACGACAGCACGATGCGGTTGGAGTATCGCTATTACAAACTCGATGAACCGCGATACACGCCCGACGAGTGCCGCGAGCTGCGCCTGACATACGGCATGCCGTTCCGCGTCGCGGTGCGCCTTGTGCGCGAAGGCGTATCGGAAGTGGCTGAGGAAGAGATTTACCTCGGCGAGATTCCGATCATGATGGCCGGCGGCGAGTTCATCGTCAACGGTGCGGAGCGCGTCATCGTCAGCCAGCTTCACCGCTCGCCCGGCGTGGACTTCGGCATCGTGTCGTCGTTCGGCGATCGTCCACTGCACTCGGCTCGCATCATTCCAGAGCGCGGCTCGTGGATCGAACTCGAAGTGACGAAGAAAGACGTGCTGGCGATGCGCATCGACCAGTCCACGAAGATCGCCGCCACCACGTTCCTTCGCGCGCTTGATGAGCACTTCAGCTCCACCGACAAGTTGCTCGACCTGTTCTATCAGGTCGAGGAGTTGAAGGTCGAGAAGCTCAAGCCCGAACATTACTCCGCGGAAATGATCATCGACACCGACACCGGTGAAGAGCTGTGTCGTGTCGGTGCGCCGATCGCCAGCGCGATCGACGCCATTCAGGCCTCAGGCTTGAAGACAGTACGTGTGATTGCGAACGCTGCGGACCCGCTGATTCTCAACACGCTTGCCGCTGAGCGACTCGACTTCCTCGCGGAAGTAACCGAGTACGAAGCCGCGCTCTTGAAGATTTACGGTCGTCTGCGCCCCGGCAATCCGCCACAGGTCGAGAAGGCGAAGGCTCTCTTCAAGGAAAAGTTCTTCGACGACAATCGCTATCGCCTCGGCAAGGTCGGCCGCTTCCGCATCAACCGCAAGTTCGATATGGATGTCCCAGAGGACATCATGCACATCCGCGCGGAAGACTTCCTCGCGGTCGTGCGCTATATTCTTGACCTTCGCGGCAAGCGCAACAAGGCGCACATCGACGACATCGATCACCTCGGCAATCGCCGTCTCCGCACGCTGGATGAACTGGCGACGGAAGAGATGCGCAAGGGCTTCCTCAAGCTGCGCCGCACGGTGCAGGAGCGCATGAGCGTGAAGGACCCGGATGAGCTGGCCAAGGTCGCCGACCTCGTCAACTCAAAGAGCATCTCAAGCGCGATCGACTTCTTCTTTGGCCGCAGCGAGCTTTCTCAGGTCGTCGATCAGACGAACCCGCTTTCCACGCTGGTGCATGAGCGTCGTCTTTCTGCGCTCGGTCCGGGCGGTCTCAACCGCAAGCGCGCGGGCTTTGAAGTGCGCGACGTGCATATTTCGCACTATGGCCGCATCTGCCCGATTGAAACGCCTGAAGGCACGAACATCGGTCTCATTGCGTCGCTCGGCATTTACTCAAAGATCGACGAGTACGGCTTCCTGCTCACGCCTTAT
The DNA here is from genome assembly GCA_035443885.1 of Phycisphaerales bacterium. Classification (GTDB taxonomy): domain Bacteria; phylum Planctomycetota; class Phycisphaerae; order Phycisphaerales; family SM1A02; genus DAOMNO01. Next base: position 132,280 of record DAOMNO010000007.1, on the reverse strand, counting down.
CGAAAGATCAAGGGCGGCAAGGCGACCGGCGACGTTGAATATCTCCGTGCCGATCAGGAAATGAAGGCCATCCTCGCCACCAGCGACGTGCTGGACGAGAACGGCAAGATCAACAAGGGCCAGGTGCTCGCTCGCGTCGGCGGCGACCTCGCGCAGGTTGACGCCAGTGAAGTGCAGTATGTCGATATTTCGCCGAAGCAGACGGTCGGCGTTTCAGCGGCGTTGATCCCGTTCCTCGATCACGATGATGCGAACCGCGCGCTCATGGGTTCCAACATGCAGCGACAGGCTGTGCCGCTCATCAAGGCCGAGCCGCCGGTAGTTGCGACGGGCATGGAGAAGGTTGCAGGCGAGCACTCCGGCATGTTGGTGAAGGCGCGGCGCGGCGGCACGGTAACGTTCGTCGATGCGCAGCGAATCATCATCGACAACGCCGACGAGTACGAACTGCGCAACTTCAAGGGCCTCAACGAACGCACCTGTCAGACGCAGAAGCCCATCGTCAAGCCGGGCCAGAAAGTGAAGACCGGCGAGATCATCGCAGACGGCGCTTCGACCAAGCTCGGCGAACTGGCGATCGGCAAGAGCGTGCTGGTCGCGTTCAACACCTTCGATGGCTACAACTTTGAAGACGCCATCGTCATCTCCGAGCGGCTTGTGAAGGACGACACGTTTACGTCGATTCACATCGACGCCTTCGATGTTGAAGTGCGCGAGACGAAGCTGGGTCGCGAAGAGTTCACCCGTGATATTCCCAACGTCTCCGAGAAGGCGCTGAAGAACCTCGATGAGAACGGCGTGATTCGCATCGGCGCTCGCGTCGGCCCCGGCGATATTCTCGTCGGCAAAGTCAGCCCGAAGAGCAAGAGCGAGCTGACGCCTGAAGAGAAGCTGCTTCATGCGATCTTCGGCCGCGCCGGCGAAGACGTGAAGAATGATTCGCTGGAAGTGCCCGCAGGCACGGAAGGCATTGTGATCGGCACGCGCCGCTTCAGCCGTCGCATGCACCTTTCGGACGAGCAGAAGAAGCGCCTGAAGCAGGACATGGCCGCCTATGAAGCGGAGATGAACCAGAAGGCGATCGTGCTGTTCCGCCAGATGGTCGGCCAGATCAACGAAGCGCTCGGTACGGAGATGGTTGACCCGTACACTCGTCAGAAGGTCGGTGCTTCAGACATTCCGGAAGTCATCCTTGAGCAGATTGAGAACTTCAGCGAGAAGTGGCTGAAGGGCAGCAAGGAAGCGCGCGAGCAGGCTATCAAGATTCATGGCCAGTTCTGGCCACGCATTCAGGCGATTCAGGTGGAGAAGGAGCGCAAGCTCGCACACATGAAGCGAGGCGACGAACTGCCGTCGGGCGTGCTGGAAATGGTGAAGGTCTATCTTGCCACTAAGCGTCAGCTTTCAGTGGGCGACAAGATGGCCGGTCGTCACGGCAACAAGGGCGTCATCGCGCGTCTCGTGCCGGAAGAAGACATGCCGTTCCTTGAGGACGGCACACCAGTCGAAGTGTTGCTGAACCCGCTGGGCGTGCCTTCGCGCATGAACGTCGGCCAGATTCTTGAAACACATCTCGGCTGGGCGGCAATGGTGCTCGGCTTCCAGGCAAAGACGCCTGTCTTCGACGGCGCGACCGAGCAGCAGGTGCTCGATGCCATTGAGGAAGCTAATCAGGCCATCGACGCCAAGCTCAAGCACTTTGAAGAGACGGGCAAGGATCCCGGCCATCCGCGAGAACTGCTGGCGAAGATCAAGCACGCAGGCAAGGTCCAACTGCACGACGGTCGCACGGGCGAGCCGTTCCACCAGAAGAGCACCGTGGGCTACATGTACATGCTCAAGCTGCATCACCTGGTCGATGACAAGATTCATGCTCGCGCAACCGGCCCGTACAGCCTCATCACGCAGCAGCCGCTTGGCGGCAAGGCGCGCACGGGCGGCCAGCGTTTCGGCGAGATGGAAGTGTGGGCGCTTGAAGGCTACGGCGCGGCGTATGTGCTGCAGGAGCTGCTCACCGTGAAGAGCGACGATGTGGAAGGCCGCACGAAGATTTACGACTCCATGGTCAAGGGTACGAACACGCTCGAAGCCGGCATGCCGGTGGTGTTCGATGTGCTCTGCCACGAGATCAAGGGTCTGGGCATGAACATCGCGCTGGAGAAGCAGCAGTTGGACGGCGGAAGCCTTCTGTAAGTTGAATCATCCGAAGCCCGCGCTCGTTGAGTGCGGGCTTCTCAAGCCAACGTTTTTGAAACGAACCTACACATGGCTGAAATTGTTTACGATCGCGTCAATGACTACGGCTCGGTGAAGATCACGCTTGCCTCCCCGAACGATATTCGTTCGTGGAGTTTCGGCGAGGTGAAGAAGCCGGAGACCATCAACTACCGCACCTACCGCCCCGAAAAGGACGGCTTGTTCTGCGAGCGCATCTTCGGGCCGGAGCGCGATTATGAGTGCGCATGCGGCAAGTACAAGGGCACGAAGTTCAAGGGCATCATCTGCGATCGTTGCGGCGTGAAGGTAACGCACTCGCGTGTCCGTCGTAAGCGCATGGGCCACATTAACCTCGCTGCGCCCATCGTCCATATCTGGTTCTTCAAGGCTCTGCCCAGCCGCCTCGGCACGCTGATGCAGATGAAGACCGCGGATATGGAGAAGATCATCTACTTCCAGGATTACGTGATCACCGATCCGGGTTCGACGGATATGGAGTTCAAGCAGGTGCTGACGGAGGACGAGTACCGCGTCGCCGTCGAGAAGCACGGCGCGTCCGCATTCACCGCCATGATGGGCGCTGAAGCGGTGCGTGAACTGCTGAACAATCTCGACCTCACGCAGGTCGCCTTTGAGCTGCGCGAGGAACTGAACAACACCCGCAGCAAGCAGAAGATCAAGGACATCTCCAAGCGACTGAAACTCGTCGAGCAGATCAGGCAGTCGGAGAACGATCCCGCGTGGATGGTGATGGATGTCATCCCCGTCATTCCGCCCGATCTTCGCCCGCTGGTGCTGTTGGAATCAGGCAACTTTGCGACGAGCGATCTCAACGATCTCTATCGCCGCATCATCAACCGCAACAACCGTCTGAAGAAACTGATGGACCTCAACGCCCCTGAGGTCATCATCCGCAACGAAAAGCGCATGTTGCAGCAGGCGGTCGATGCGCTGTTCGACAACGGCCGCTGCAGGCGCCCAGTGCTCGGCTCAAGCAACCGTCCGCTGAAGTCGCTGACCGACATGATCAAGGGCAAGCAGGGCCGCTTCCGCGAGAACCTGCTCGGCAAGCGTGTGGACTATTCCGCGCGTTCGGTCATCGTCGTCGGCCCTGAACTCAAGCTGCATCAGTGCGGCCTGCCCAAGAAGATCGCGCTCGAACTCTTCCAGCCGTTCATCATCCGCAAGCTGAAGGAGCACGGGCTGGCGGACACGATCAAGAGCGCGAAGCGCATGCTGGAGCGGCGCGATCCTGAAGTGTGGGACATTCTGGAGCAGGTGATCTACCAGCATCCGGTTCTGCTCAACCGCGCACCCACGCTGCACCGCATGGGTATTCAGGCGTTCGAGCCGGTGCTTGTAGAAGGCAACGCAATCACGCTGCATCCGCTGGTGTGCGCAGGCTACAACGCGGACTTCGACGGCGACCAGATGGCCGTCCACCTGCCGCTGTCGATCGAAGCGCAGGCCGAAGCGCATGTGCTCATGCTTTCGACGCACAACATCTTCTCGCCCTCGAACGGCAACCCGATTGTCTCGCCCTCGCAGGACATCGTCATGGGCGTGTACTTCCTGACCGTGATGAACGATCACGATCAACTTCCCATTGAGAAGCTGCGCCACTTCCGCAGCTCGATGGAAGCTATTCTTGCCTATGACCACGGCCAGGTCGGTCTGCATGACCGCGTGGTGGTGAAGATGCAGCGCTTCAACCGCGTGGTGAACAGCGAGAAGGGACCGATCGAACAGTTGCCGCCGCATCGTCGCATTCTCACGACGGTCGGTCGCGTGTTGTTCAGCGATATCCTTGCGGACGGCATGCCGTTCTACAACTGCACGCTGACCAAGAAGGGTTGCAGCCGCGTCATCGACGACACGTACACGATCCTCGGCCGCGCTCGCACGATCGAACTGCTCGACGCGATGAAGGAAGCGGGTTTCAAGGCTTCGACGACTTCGGGTCTGTCGATCGGCATCACCGACATGCGCATCCCCGCGACGAAGCAGCAGCTCATCGACGAGACGCAGAAGAAGGTGGACCGTGTCGAGAAGAACTACGACGCGGGCGCCATTACGGAACGCGAGCGTCATAATCAGCTTCTTGACCTTTGGGCGCACTGCCGCGAGCAGATCACCAAGCAACTGGTGGAGACACTGCAGAACGATCGCCGAGATGAGTTCGGCGGCGAGGTGCAGATCGGCTCTGACAAGGGTCGTCGTTACCTCAACCCGGTGTATCTCATGTCCACATCCGGCGCACGCGGCAACATCAGCCAGATGCAGCAGCTTGCGGGCATGCGAGGCCTCATGGCCAAGCCGTCAGGCGAAATCATCGAAACCCCGATCCGCGCGAACTTCCGCGAGGGTCTGAACGTGCTCGAATACTTCTCGTCAACCCACGGTGCACGCAAGGGTCTGGCGGATACCGCACTCAAGACGGCGGACTCCGGTTACCTCACCCGCAAGCTCTACGACGTGGCGCAGGCCGTGGTGGTGACGGAAATCGACTGCGGTACGAAGATGGGCATCCCCAAGCGCGCCATTTACAAGGGCGAAGAGGTGGACGTGCCGCTGCGCGAGGCGATCATCGGCCGCACGTCGCGTCAGACCATCATCAACCCGATGACCGACGAGACGATCGTTGCCGAGAATCAGCTCATCACGGCGGAGATCGCGCAGAACATCGAAAAGCTCGGCATCGATTCGGTGCAGGTGCGCAGCCCGCTCACATGCGATACATCACGAGGCGTATGTGCGCTGTGCTACGGCATGGACATGTCTTCGAGCCAGCTTGTCGAAGAAGGTCTCGCCGTCGGCACCATTGCAGCGCAGTCCATCGGCGAGCCGGGCACGCAGCTCACCATGCGTACGTTCCACACCGGTGGCGTGGCGTCGCGCGGCCTTGTGGATACCAGCTACAAGGCTCCGCAGGGCGGCATCATTGAGCTGCGCGATTGCAACGAAGTCGAAATCGAAACGCCGGATGGCAAGGCTCTCATTGCGCTGAAGCGCAACGGCGAGATCGCGATCATGGACGACAAAGGTCGCGAACTTGAGAAGAGCAAGGTGCCCTACGGTGCGGTCATCAAGGTCGCACGAGGCGAGAAGGTCAAGAAGGGCCAGATTCTCGTCGAGTGGGATCCGCACCGTGCACCGATCCTTGCGGAGAAGTCAGGTATCGTCCGATTCAAGGACATCGAAATCGGCGTTACTGTTCGTGAAGAAGCAGCGAAGGGCGCTCGCGCGAGCGAACTGATCGTCATCGAGCATACCGGCGAGAAGCATCCGCAGATCATCATTGAGGATGACGCAGGCACGATTCTCGACTTCCACCACCTGCCCGCCAAGGCGCGCATCGAGGTGAAGGAAGGACAGAAGATCAAAATGGGCGAGATGCTTGCCCGTCAGCCGAAGGAAGTCGCCGGTTCGGCGGACATCGTCGGCGGTCTGCCCCGCGTTACAGAAATCTTCGAGGCGCGCGTGCCGAAGGACCCCGCCATCACTGCGGAAATTTCAGGCCGCGTCGAATTGCACTCGGACAAGCGCAAGGGCAAGATGACGATTCGCGTCATCTCCGATGCGGGCATCGAAACCGACCACCACGTTCCGCAGGGCAAGCATCTGCTTGTTCATACGGGCGACTTTGTTCAGGCGGGCGACCCGCTCACGGAAGGTCCGCTGATTCCTGCCGACATCCTTCGCATCAAGGGTGAAGAGGCACTCTACTACTACATGCTCGACGAAGTGCAGAACGTCTATCGCGCACAAGGTGTGCCGATTTCCGACAAGCACATCGAAGTCATTCTGCGCCAGATGCTCAGCAAGCTGCGCGTGCAGGCGCCGGGCGACACCAATCTGCTGCCGAACGAGGTGGTGGACAAGTTCCACTTCCGCGATGAGAACAACCGTATCGCCTCGATGCTGCGCATCACCGATCCGGGCGGAACAAGTCTGCCGCTTGATTCGCTCGTTCACAAGGATGAGGTGAAGGAAGCCAACGCGCTTGCCGAAGCGGAGGGCAAGGACCCGGCCAAGACGAAGCGGACGAAGCCCGCCACCGCGCAGACACTGCTGCTCGGCATCACCAAGGCTTCGCTCCAGTCCGAGTCGTTCCTCTCCGGCGCATCCTTCCAGGAAACGACGAAGGTACTCACCGAAGCGGCTCTGCGCGGTGCAGTGGATGATCTCACGGGTCTCAAGGAGAACGTGCTGCTCGGCCACCTCATCCCTGCAGGCACCGGCTTCGATCCCTATGTCAAGATGAAAGTCAAGGCATTGGGCGAAGTACCGCTCTCGGAGCGGGATGACGAGTCCATGATGCACGCCGAGGCGGCTGAGGCGGCTGAGGCTCTTGGGGCGGAACGCGCCACCTCCGTGGTCGAGGTTCTCGCCCGGTCGGACTCGGAAGTCGGCGTCGGTGATCGATGAACCGGCGAAGTTTGTTCGTAACCTGCTGAAAGTGCCGATGATTGCGGCCCGCATACCCCTGCGGGCCGCTTTTTCATGGAGCGTATCAATATGCCTGACCTTCTCGGAGTGGGTGCAACCCCCTTGGCGGGCGGGCGAATCGTCATTTGTCCACATCTCTTTGCGAGGCAGGGTTTGAAGTTCGCTTTTCTTTCAATTACGATACAGAAGCCGGGGCGTTTCGCGTCCCTGTGATTCGACGCACTGGTTGTTATTGCGCAATACATCATCGCACGTTCCGACACACGCCATGTCGAGCGTGATGGAGTGAAGACCATGATCCGGAGATACGTTTTCGCCACCTCCCTGAGTCTTGCCGTACTGGTCATGATGCCGTTCGCATGGGGGTTGGGGGCGCATGCATCAGGCGGCGGTACTGGCTTCGGCACCACGCCTCCGGTTCAGCCACAACCGAACCCGCAACACGGCAACCCCGGCGCGCCGATCCTCCAGCCGCAGGCGCCGTCCATGGTTCCTATTCGTCCGAATCAGCGACGTGCGGCGTTTCCGCATGATTTGCAGATGACGGAGATTCACTCCGGTCGTGTCTTTGTGAAGTTCCAGGATTCCATTCGCGCGCGTGCGACTGGTGCAGAACCAGCGGTCATTTCCCTCAGCGGCGTTGACCTCTCCGCATTCAACCAGTTGATCAGCCAGAATGGCTTGAGCGTTTCGCAGGCGATGTCGAAGTCGCATCAGGAACTCGAAGTCATTCGCGCTCGCGCGTATGCCGAGACGGGTAAGCCGCAACCGGACTTGGCCGGCGCCCTCGTCATCACCGGCCCTCGCCACGTGCTTGCGCCGCTGGCCACCGTGATTTACGGTCTTGATGGCATTCACTTTGTCGAACTCGAAGAGGACTTCATGGGCGAAGCGATGATGCTGCCCATGGAAGATCAGGTTGCGCCGCAGCGTCAGCCCGCGCCTCCTGTACGTAAAGTGGAAACCCCCGCGCAGCCGACACAGCCCGCGATTGTCGGCCCCGCGCTCCCGCAGGAGGGGCGACCGAGTGACGACTGGCAGCCGACCGGTCCGGGCGGCGCATGCTGCTTCAGTGGTGGCAACTGTCAGGAGCTGGACAGCACTGGCGTTCCATATACGCAAACCACCTGCGCCAACAACGGCGGCACATTCCTCGGCATCGGCACGAGCTGCGCTGCGGGTTCGTGTATCGCTGGTGCGTGCTGCCTTCCCCCTGCGAATACATGCGTTGTCATGTTCCCTGCGATCTGCGCTCAGAACGGCGGTACATTCAACGGGGCTGGCACGGTGTGCGGTGCAGCCGGTTGCCAGATCGGCTCCTGCTGCACAGGCGTTGGCATTCCGTGCCAGGCGATTAACCAGTTCGATTGTGATCTGATCGGCGGATCCTTCGCATTGGCCGAATGCAACCCGCCGGATGATGATCCATGTGAGGAAGAGCCGGACTGCGGCGCGCTGGTTTCGGGCGACTGCTTCGATTGGGCCAATAACACGCCGTATTGCGATGATGAGTTCGTTTGCAACCTGGTTTGCGATGTGGATCCGTTCTGCTGCGATGACACCCTGCAGTGGCCCGGCCGTCAGCCGATTCCGATCGGCAACTGGGATGAGCTATGCGTATGGCACGCTCGCCGCATCTTTGGCGGTGCGCCCCATCCATGCTTCATTGGCGCAGGGGACTGCTTCGCAGCAAACGGTTCAGTGGCGTGCGAACTCGCAGGCTGCTGCTTCGCGGTGTGCAGTCTGAATCCAGCCTGCTGTGACGTTGACTGGGATGCCACATGCGTCGGCTTGGCGAATGTTCTCTGCCAAGGCATGCCCTATGACCCGGCAGGCGATACGCCGAACCTCGTGGCGGGTCAGTCCTATCTGACGCCGGTCGGCTACAACCCATTCTTCGGCTTCCCGGTGCCCGCAGCGGTTGCAACGGGTCTGAACCATGGCGCTCCGCTCTATCCGCCCGGCTTCCACGCTATTCGCACGGATACGCATCAGCCGATTCAGGGTTGGACGCTCCAGGGCTACGACATTCCCGGTTTGTATAACTACGCTGAGGGGCTTTTCGGGCCGACTAGTCCTGAGAATCCGAACCGAACGCGCGGGCTTGGCGCCAAGGTCGCTGTTGTGTACCCCACAGCGTTTGTTTCTGTAAGCGGTGCGCTGACGCACGAAAAACTCATCGATCCGAACAATCCGGATCGCATTCGTTACGCGGAGCCGGACCAGACGCAGGTGCTGGCGCCGAATTCGCCGACCGGCTGGCTGAATGGCCAGATTTCAACGGCGGTCATGGGCCTGATCGGCGCAACGGAAACCAGCCCTGTCCCATTCTGGCAGGCGACGTTTGATCAAGAGTTCGGCATCGTCGGCATGGTGCCGGAAGCGGAAGTGCTATTCTACCCGTCCGTGTCATTCGAGGAAGGCGGCCGTTTGGCCAACGCCTTGAACAGCGCAATCGCTGACCTGACGCGAGGCGATGTGATCGTGGTGCCGTATTACCCGCGCGTCGGCGGCACCTGGGCTGCCAGCCCGCTGATGAACGACATCTTCCGTGTGGCAACCGATCTTGGCATCATCACGGTGCTGCCTGCTGGCAACAATATGGACGGAGCTGTTGGTGCGCAGTCAGGTGAAGACAGCGGTGTCATCATCGTCGGCGGCATCTCTCCCGGCCCGCCGTACTATCGCTTGAACAGCACCTACTGTGCTGGTGCGATCTGCGAGAATGACAACGCCGTTCACATTGCGGGTTGGTCTCAGGGTGTCGTGGCGCTCGGCGGCGGCGATCTGTACCTCGGCTTGATCAACGGCACGCCGAGTTTCCGCAGGGCGTACACGAATCGCTTCGGCGGAACTGAAGCTGCTGCCGCTCAGATTGCTTCCATCGCGGTCATGATGCAGGGCTTTGCCAAGATGATGTACGGCATCGCGCTGTCTCCCGACATCATTCGCACGGAACTCACCCGTAACGCGACGTGCACATGGAATCGTTGCAATCCAACCGCTCCGCCGGACACAACGGGCACCTTCCCCGATTTGGGCGACTGGACGCTTGAAGGCAATGGTCGCCGTGTCGGTTCGGTGAACTCGGTTGATCCGCAGAGTGGTCTCGGTATCGCCTCGACTGGTGCATTCTGCGATCTCGTCCTTACGGCGGAATCCATCGTTGTCGGTGGCTTCTTCGACCAGTGCCTGCAATCGCTCCAGTCGATTCAGGTTGTGCGCGGGACGTATCAGGAGGGCAACATCTTCTCAGTCTGTGCGCTCGACCAAGTGTATTACATCGCTCGTTCGCAGTTCACGGATGCGGGTTCGCCGGGTATTGGCGGTAGCAATGTGCCGAGCACGAACCCCGGTACATACATCGTTACGGGTCAGATCGTTGACTTCCTCGTTGAAGCCAAGGCACCAGGGCCGGAAATTCCCGGTCTGACGGTCGGCGCATTCGGCAACATCCCGTCCGGCAACCGGAACGTCATGTTCATTGAAATGTATGACTGGGTGCTGGGTCGGTGGTGGGTGCTTGGCGGTGCGCCTGGCATGGGCGGTGCAGGGCTTGTTGTTCAGCCGTTCGATCCCTCGCGCTTCGTGAATCCCACGAACTACAAGGTCATGGTGCGCGTCTGGGTGTATGGCTACGGCGGAGCTGTGCTGCCGGGCGGGCCGACGATACCCGGCGAGTTTGACTTCCGTCTCGACGTGGTCGGCGTGAACTTCGAGTCCATCGTCCAGCCTCAGTAATCGAACCATCTCATTTCATGATTCACCCAACAGCCCCTGCGGACGCAGGGGCTGTTTTTTCAGCCGTTCGGCACCAGAGGGTGAGCAGTGTTGCGATGTGATCGCCAGCGACAGGTATGCCGGGCGGAACACGCCACATTGAACGGAAGCCACACAGTGTAAGCGAGCGTGCTACTCGTCCAGTTTTTCTCTGGCTCGCCGTTTGGCATCGAAGAGCTTGCTTCGCGTGGATGAGCCGTCATCGGGTTTCTCGGCGGAGCCATCCTGCGTGGCAGCTTTGTTCTTCGCAGGAGCACCCGTTGCCGGTCGATCTGTGTCAGTTGTTCGCCCCAGCAGTGCATCGAGCGCATCGCTGACACGGGCCGCGTCCGCTTGTGTCGGCTCTCTCTTTGGGGGCACGGCCGATGTGTTGGGCTTGAGTGAAGGCTTCGCAAACGCAGAGCGGGGCGGTGGTGGTGCAACCACGCCTGTTGCCTCAAACTCCTCAATCCCTTCCTTGCTGCGCTGGCGGCGTTGCTCAATACGTTCACTGGCCGTGCGCAGGCCGCCGAGCGTCGCCACTGCGGCTTGGCCGCGAATACGGGCAGGCGTCACTTTACGGATCGCGGCCAGCATCGCGTTCGCGATCATCGGCCAGTCCCACGCAAGGCGGCGGCATGCCACATCAAGAAGCAGGAGCGCGATGATCCACGGAACCATCGCGCGCCATGCAGGCAGCATCGACCGGCTTGGTGCGATGGCAGAGCGATCAAAGAGTTTGGCATCACGCGGAGCGGTGATATCCAGCCGTCGCCCGCCGCCAATCGCGAGAATCTCTTCCAGCAGCGCGATGTTGGCGGTGTAGCGGCGGAACTCCTCACCCGTCGCGCGGCTGACGCCGCCGATGACCGGCGCGAGCGAGCGATTGCCCTGGCGCGGGTTGAGCGCGACGATGTAGTTGCCTGCGTGCGTGGCGGGGATGGAGCCTTCAAAGCGTCCAGGCGCGGTCTGTCGCAGTCGCACACGTACCTCTCGCCCGTCAGGCGTGTACACCGCGCCTTCAACCTGCACATAGTCGAGAAAGCCATCCTGTTCGCCTGAGCCTTCCAACACGATGCGCAGCTCATCATCACGGATGAACGTGAGTAGTTCCGTTTCGCTGCTCACCGCGGGTCTGGCGATGGTTCGCACAAGCTGCGTCCAGAATGCCTGCGCACCACCCCAGCCCTCCCAATCTCGACTCCATCGACCGTCAAGGTCTGATGTGAACGCAGCAACGCGCCCAAGGCCGACCTGCCAGTGTGCGAGGAGTGGCTCGCCGTCCGGGTGTGTCATCTCAATCGCAGCGCGCGGGTCATCGCGTGGCGCAGTGATGACCAGGCCGCCAAGGGTAGGAGAATCTTCCATGCCCACTGTGAGTGTTGAGCCAGTCGGCAGAAGTACCGGATGAAACGGCGACTCCTTGAGCAGCGGTTTATTGAACTCGCGCACGGAATCGACCATGACACGAGGCAGAACGCGCGGGTTGCGCACATGGTGGAACACGCCACCTGTGCCATCCGCGATCATCTGGAGTTGCTCGATGTCGATTTCATCTCCTACGCCGATGGTCGTGATCTGCACATCCTGATCGCGCATCATGGCGATGAACGACGCCATGTCCGGGTCTTGTGAGATGCCGTCCGTGAGGAGAACGATGTATCGCCTCTGTACGGGCGCGTCTCGCAGCATGGCATAAGCAAGACGGAGCGCGGGTTCGATTCGCGTGCCGCCGTTTGCCCGAATCTGCCTGATGCGCGAGGCGATTTCAGCAGGATTATCGTTGAGTTGAAGGGGAACGTATTCTTCCGGCGTGTGATCGAACGCAACCACGCCGATGTACGCTTCAGCCTGAATGGTCTCGACGGCCAACGCGGCGGCTTCGTTGGCGACTTCCTGCTGCGTGGCTCGCGCGCCGCCGACAGGCCGATTCATGGAACCGGAGCGGTCCATCACGATCACAAGGCCCGCGATGGGGGAGCGCAGCTCGCGAGGCGGGTCGAGTTGCACGGGCATGATCTCCGCGACGGGAGACCCGATCCACCCGCCCGCGCCGAAGCCGTTTTCGCCGCCGATCATCATCAATCCACCGCCGAGCTGATTGACGTAGCGCACCAGCATCGCCTGCTGAATGTCAGTCAGTTCATATGCAGCGACGTTGTCCAGCACAATGAGGTCGTGATTCTGCAGCGAGAGCAGATCATCCGGCAGGAATGCGGGAGGCTGCACGCTGACGGGAATGCCTGCACGATCAAGCATCGATGCCAGCGCATGGGATGAAGCCGCGGCGCTCACCGGCGCGCTGCTGAGGACAAGCGCACTGCCCCTGCTTGGCGTGGCGGTGAATGCTTCTGCGCGGTTGTTGTCCGGCAGTGCATCCATAGATGGATCGTCCGGCTCAAAGATCGCTTCAAAGCGATTGATGGGCGTCTCACCAAGCTCAACGTGCGCGAGAAACACAGACTGGCCGGCAGGAAGCGAAACACGCCGCGAATGGCCCGGCGATGCAGGATCGAGATCGACCGGTATGCCTTCTCGCCTGAGCGTGAGGCGGCCTGTTGCTGCGTTCGTGGATTCGATCACCATGCGCACAGTAACGGTCTGCCCGGGTCTTGCTGCGGGCGGGGCTTCCACACGCGCCACCTGCACATCGCCTTGCACGCGATATTCGATCGGTACCACGTCGATCGTCGTGCTGGTTGTTCGCGCGGTTGCATCCGTTCGTCCGCCTGCTGCGGCTTCGCGCACGGCATCAATTGCACTACCGATCGTTTCGTTGCCATCGGTGATGAGGACGATGCGCCTTCCGGTATCGCCGGGCATCATGGCGGTCGCCAGCCGAATGGCCTCTGCGATGTTGGTGCCGTCCACTGTGGGCAGGTCAAGGTTGTCGTCGATGTAGTCGCCCGCCGTCGGCGATGAGATCGCGATGGCTTGTCCGTCGAAGGCGACAAGCCCGACGCGATCGCCCGGCCTGCGCCCCTCTGAAGTTGCTTCGCGCACCCATTTGCGAAGGGAGGCGATCGTGTCCTGTCGTCCGGTTTCGTCAACAGGCGGAAGATCTGCAAAACGACGGATTGATCCGCTGATGTCCACCACAGCAATGACGGTCATGTGATTGTGCTCGCGCAGGCTGTGCGGGCCGGCAAGCACCACGACAACAAGCAAAAGCAGCGCGACGCGAAGCCCGACAGCGGCCCATTTGCGTACGGCATCCATGCCTGCCATGGCGCGCAAACCCAGAATGGCTAAAGGAACGGCCAGCACGCCGAGCATGAGCAGTTCAGGCTGTTCGAATCGCAAGTTCACGGTGATTCTGCTGCACGCTCCACCGTTTCGTTCAGGCGGCCGAAGTATCGACGAATCGCGCTGTGATATCGAGACGGCACAGCCTGGTCATTCACCGCGCGCTCGGCGATGCGCTGCGCCTGTCGCACGCGCTGTTGTGCGTCGCCGATGCGCGTGCCCGCCTCGCCATCGCGAGTTGCACCCTCGCGGCTAAGCCATTCAGCGATCACTTCGCCGGGATCGCCCTCGTCCGTGCTTCGCGCATCGACATCTTGAGTCTCAAAAGGCTCAATGCGACGTTCGTCACCATCTATGGGCGTGCGCACGCCGTCAACGCCAGCATCTGATCCGCCGGATCGGTCAGCAGCGGAAGGCGGAATTGATTGCTGCTGTTCGCGTGCGCTTTCACTGCCCGCGCCGCCGGGGTCGGCGATGCGCTGTGATTCATCACGCAAACGATCCGCGAGGCGCTGCCGTTGCTCTGCATCACGCCGCCTTCGCTCCGCTTCTCGGAGGCTTTCACCTGCGCCGCGCGGCTGCTGTAGTGTTTCGCCAGTTTCCTGCGAGCCGTCGCCGACTTCCTGCCCGGATTGGTCGCCGTCGGGTGTCGCCATATCGGTCGGTGTGCCTTGCCTATCTGGCGAAGCGCCTTCACGTTCACCCTCCTGCGGCGTATCGCCCTGCTGCCGGGGCGGCTGCTGCTCCTGCTGCGGCGCGCCGTTCGCTGATGGTTTTTCTTCCGGGCGCGAAGTTGCGTCGCGGGTTTCGCCCTGCTGACGATCTGTTTGCGAGGCTCGTTCGACCGCTTCAGTGCGATCCGCAGGTGGCTGCTCCGCGGGAGAGGGGGCATCGGGTGCGTCCGGCACATCTGGAACAGTCGGCGTTTCCGGGGTCGCCGGTGGTTCTGCAGGATGCAGCGTGTCAGCCGCTTCACGGAGCGACTCACGGATCGCTTCCGCATCGTTCTCAATGCGATGCTCAATATCCTGCCGCTCGCGCAACCGCTGAAGCTCCCTCGCCAGTCGCTCCGCAAGCTCCTGATCTGTAATGTGTTCGTCGATCGCGTCGATCAGTTCATCCACATCCACAGGCTCGGTTTCATTCAGCAGTTCGCGAATAGCTTCGTCATCAATGCCATGATCGCGCAACACCTGCCCAAGCTGCTCGCGCCTTTCGTTCAGTTCCTGCCTGTGTTGTTCACCTGCGCGCTCAATTTCTTCACTGAGTGTGCGCAAATGCTCCGCAAGCTCCTGCTGTTCCTGCGGTGAAAGCGATTCGCGGTTGCGGAGCAGTTCTTCAAGCGATTCCGCAGCACGGCCGAAGTCGCCCCGACGGAGCGCTTCATCGAACTCGTCCGCAGTCATTGGGGCTTCCGGCCGCTGGAGTTGTGTGAAACGTTCAGCCAGTTCCTGAGCTGCGACCAAGTCCCGCTGGGCCTGTTCCGCGAGCTGGCGTGAGAGTTCGTTCATCTGTGCTGCGGTTTCGTCACGCAGTGATTGCGAATCTTTTCGATCTTCCCTTGCAGCGGCGTCTGCGAGTGCAAGCTGATCGCGAAGCCGCTCCAGCGCTTCAAGGCGCTCGCGTGTTCGATCGTCCTGAAGCGAAGCTTGTTGTGCTTCCTGGATGACCTGCTCAATCTGACGACGCACCTCTTCGCGCTCCTGCTCATCTTTCGCGAGAGCGGCGATCGCTTCCGGCGATGTCGGGTCCGGGCCGACGCCTGCCCTTGCAAGCGGGGGCAGGTACCACACGCCCGCCAGTAGCGCGGCGGCGAGCACCATCGTGCCGCCCCAGACGCGGGTGAGTCGAATTGGCATGACGCTGCGAACGTCGAGCTTCTGTGCAAACCGCTGTGCATCGTGTTCAACAAGTGCTGCGAAGTCGCCATCCATGCGAAGCCGAATGGGCGAATCGCTCGCACTGAGAACATGCGCGGTGGCGAAGCGGTCTTTCAGTTGAAGTTTTCGGTCGAGCTGGACAGCGACATGCAGCAACGGGGGGGTGGAGATGACTGCCCGCCAGATGCCGCCCGCCGCGCCTGCAACGACGAGCACAACATAAGCCCACCACGGCGCGGTCATCATGCCGAGCCGGTCGATGAACAGGAGGCAGACGCCGAGCGTGAGGCCGACCATCGCCCCGATTCCTGCAAAGTGCAGGGAGCGGTCGAAAAACTGCCTGCGTCGTGCGTTCAGGATGGCGGCGTTCAGTGAATTCATGCGGCACATGATGATATGACCCGTGCGCGGGCTGGAAACTGCATTTTCGGGCATCTCCCGAACAGAAAATCCGCAGCAGCGCAAACGGGCTCTGCGAATGAGTGAACATGTTTTTTCGATCGATGCAACATTCGTCGTGCTGCTGCGTTGGACTGGTGCAACAGGTCGATTTTTCCTGCGGGTTTTTCGCAGGGCGTGGGGCTGACGATGTTCTCCCTCCTCCTGGCCCGGTGGCGTCACGCTGCCCGGGCCTCTTTTTTGCGCACGTTGTGAGGAATCTCGCGAAGAGCCGTCATAATGGGGCCGTGACCATGACGAGCCGTCTCGCCGCCATACTTCTTCTGCTCGGCATATGGTGCTGCCGGGCCATTGCCGACGACCGGACATGGTGGGATCGATCATCGGAAACGGTGATCGGCCAGTACCGCATTCGAACCGACCTGCCAGCAGAGGAAACACGCGCTCTGGGGCAGCACCTGAACCTCATGCACGATGAGTTCGCGCGGCGACTGAGCGATGCCTTCGGCCCGCCTCGCGACGAAGCCGCAATGAGCGTTCTGATCTTTCGTTCACGAGATGACTACCTCTACACGCTTGGCGCACGGTTCAATATTCACGCTCGCGGCACGGGCGGCATGTTCTTCGTAAAGCCGGATACCGCTCCCGCGGGTGTGCTGGCGTTGTGGATCGAACACCTGCCAAGGCAGCGCGTGCTGCATGTGCTTCAGCATGAAGCATTTCACCAGTTCGCGTACCGTCGTCTTGGTTCCGATCTGCCGGTTTGGGTAAATGAAGGGCTGGCGGAATACTTTGGCGCAGCAATCGTCGTCAACGGCAAAGTCATCACCGGTCAGGCGTCCTCGCGTTCAGTGGAAACCGTGCGAGAGGCTGTTCAGCACGGCGCACACGTTCCCTTCCGCAGGATGCTGGCCATGACGCAGCATGACTGGAGCGGCTCCATCGCCCGCGCGGAAGACGGCGCCGGTGCGTCGCCGATTCGCCAGTATGCACAGGCGTGGTCAATGGTGCAGTTTCTCATTCACGCTGAGAGCGGGCGATATGCGAGCGATTTTGAACGCTATCTTCGGCTGTTGCGAGATCGAACGCCATCCGCAGACGCCTTTATCAGGGTGTTCGGCGATCAAGCCATTGACGCCTTTGAAGTGAGCTGGAAGCAATACGCCATCGATGCCCAGCCCAGCGCCTTCATCACGGCGATTGAACGCATTGAGTTTCTGGCGGAAGGCACGCTTGAACTGCTCAGGCGAGGCCAGCGCGTTCAGACGATGGACTCGCTTCGAGAACGTCTGCGTGAGATCGCATTCAGCCAGACGCTGCACCATCATGGTCTGCCCATTCTGCTGCGAGCAGAAGACGACGCCATGTTCGAGATTCCTTCCGATCATGGGGCTGCGGCGCGATTTGAAATGCGATCACAAGTGCCACGCCGCATGAATCGGCGCGAACGGGCGCAGGAAGAAGCTGACCCCACTCCGCTTTCGATCATTGCATCGCAGGTGAAGCCGTTTGAAATCGAAGTGCGATGGGTCCGGCAGGACGGATCGCCGCCGAAAATCGGCTGGCGATATGAGATTCACTTTCGTTGAGAAGCGTTCAGCCGTTGAATCGCCGAACGATCAGCGTGTCGTTCTGACCGCCGAAGCCGAACGAGTTGGAAAGACACGTGCTGATGCGAGCAGGTCTCGCCTGATTAGGCACGTAGTCGAGGTCAAGATCAGGATCGGGATGATGCAGATTCCTCGTGGGCGGCAGCATCTGATGCTGCATCGCCATGATGCAGGTAATGAGTTCCACCGCGCCCGCCGCGGCGATCAGATGCCCCATCATGCTTTTGATTGAACTGACGGGAATCTGCTTTGCGTTCGCGCCGAACACTGATTTCACGGCACGTGTTTCGATCGAGTCGTTTTCTTTCGTTCCGGTTCCATGCGCGGAGATGTAGTGGATCAAAGGCGTGCCGGTCTCGTCCACAGCAAGCGGATCAATGTCGGCCTGTGTGAGTGCGTCGTGCATGGCTGCTGCTGCGCCACGGCCTTCCGGCTGGATATCCGTGATGCGGAAAGCATCTGCGCTCGAACCGTAGCCGATGACTTCCGCCAGAGGTGTTGCGCCGCGTGAAAGCGCGTGATCCATTTCTTCAAGGATGACAATCCCCGACCCCTCACCCATCACGAAGCCTTCGCGCGTGCGGTCGAACGGGCGCGAAGCCAGTTGCGGGTCGTCATTGCGGGTGGAAAGGGCAGTGAGACGGTTGAAGCCTGTTACGCCCAGCACGTGGATCATGGTGTGCGTGCCGCCTGACACCATGACATCAGCTTCGCCCCGCTGAATGATGCTGAACGCTTCGCCGATGGCTTGTGTGGACGCAGCGCACGCGGTGAGACAGTTGTACGCAGGCCCGCGAATACCGAACTCACGCGCGAGGTGCGTCATCGGCATGTTCGGTTCCTGCTCGATCTCCGTCCACGGACTCATCCGCTCCATCGCAGCTTTTGCCCATCTGGCAGCATCCACGGAGCGAGTTTCGTCGTTCCAGCCCGCGAGATTGACACGCGAGTAGCTGTCGAAATCAAGCGCGCCTTCGCCAGCGCCGAGATACATGCCGATGCGTTTGCGGTTGAGCGAAGGAAATGAACTCAGCCCCGCCTGCTCCCACGCTTGTCGTGCTGCGCCAAGCGCAAACTGACTGTGCAGGCCCGCGTGTTCGTGGTCGAGCGCGTTCTCAACGTACTTCCTGAAATCGTACTCGCGCACCTGGGCTGCAAATGTCGTTGGGAACGTCGCGGCATCAAAGCGGTCGATGCGTGCAACACCCGATTCGCATCGCATCATGCGGCCCCAGACCGTATCGAGGTCGTGGCCCAGCGGTGTGATCCAGCCCATTCCCGTAATGACGATGCGGCGACTCTTCATGCGAAGGCCATGATAGCGACACAGGTGATGCCAACGTGGGGCGTACGAGTCAGAAGGCAGATTCAGGCGGCGTTACGAGCCGGATTTTTCGTCCTTCTTATCTTCTTTCGCGCCTTTTTCCGCCTTCACGGCAGCTTCGGCCTGGTCTTTGGTGATTCGCCGCACCTTTTCAATCACGATCGGCTCAACCGGTACGTCGCCATGCGGCCCATGGCGGCCGGTGCGCACGAGCTTGATGGCATCAACGACGTTCATGCCAGCGATGACCTTGCCGAAGACGGCGTAGCCGGGGCTGCCGCCGGGGCCGTTCAGGCTGGGGTTGTCCTTGACGTTGATGTAGAACTGTGCGGTGGCGGAGTCGGGATTGTTGGTCCGCGCCATGGCGATGGTGCCGCGCTCATTCTTCAGACCGTTCTGCCATTCATTTTTGATTGGCGCTTTGGTGGGCTTGGGCGTCATCTCGCGAGTCATGCCGCCGCCCTGAATCATGAAGTTGTCGATCACGCGGTGGAAGATGGTGCCGTCGTAAAACTCATCCGCGACATAGCCGAGGAAGTTGGCGACAGTGATGGGAGCCTTCTCTCGGTTCAGCTCCAGCACGATCTCACCCTTGCTCGTGGTCATCAGCACATATTCAAGCTTGGCGTCCGCTGGCGGATTCGGTTTCTCGTCAGCCGGTGCAGTAGTTGTCTTGGCCGGCATTGGCGTGGGCGTGGGCGTTTGTGGCGGCTTGTCGGCGAGATTTTGCGCTGAAGCAAGCGGCGCAAGGAGCAGCATCGCGATGACGGTGAGAAGCGTGTGCAGCGGTTTAACGGTCGTGGGGAAGCTCTTCATGGTGAGAAGGATATGCCGAGCCGCACGCTGCGGCGAGCTGGCTGACCCGCAGTCGCAGGATTACACTGTGGGCATGAATACGTCTTCACTCTGGCAATCCGCAGCCGCCTTTGCGGCCCGCGCACATGTGGGGCAGCTTCGGAAGGATGGCAAAACGCCTTACTTCTCGCATCCGTGCCGTGTTACCCTCACGGTGGCGTGCGTGTTCGGCTGCACGGACGCGCCAACGCTTGCAGCGGCTCTCCTGCACGATGTCATCGAGGATTGTGGGGTGGACTACAACGAGGTCGCCGAAGCGTTCGGCAGTGATGTGGCGGATATCGTTGTCGCGCTCACGAAAGACATGCGGCTGCCTGAAGCGAAGCGAGAACCTGCTTACGATGCGCAGCTTGCAGCAGGGCCGTGGCAGGCGAGGCTCATCAAACTGGCCGATGTGCATGACAACTTTTCCGACGCAACGAGCGATAAAGCACGGGCCAAAGTGCGGGAGAAGGCTGACCGTGCCATCGCGCTGGCGGGCGATGATCCGAGGCTGGCCAAAGCGGTGGACGCTGTTCGGCGATTGATCGCCTGACGCCGATGTGAATCATGGAACACCCAACTGCTGGGGCGTGTCCAAGACTCGCGGGCCTGACCGACCTAGCATTGCCCGTTCAACGAGGTACACCATGCTGAGCATCTACGCCCTGATCGCCGCACTGACCCTCCAGACTCCCATTTTCTGCATGGTCGCTCAAGCCCCGCCCTGTTGCGACGGCTGCGCCAAGCGCGCTGCGGAAGCAGCGAAAAACGCCGGCGTTGACTCGCTGGACGCGCTACTCACCCATATTGAACACAGCGGTCAGGAACTGCGTGCCTTCACCGCGGATGTGCGGTATGAAATCGTCGACGAGCTGCTCGGCCGTCGGGAAATCCGCACAGGCGAGATGATCTACCGTGTGGATGACGCAGCGGGCAAGAGCTTCGCAGTGCTGTTCGATCGGCTGATGATTCCGCCTCGCTCACAGACGCGACTGCGCCACTACATCTTCAGCGATCGCTGGCTGGTTGAAGTCGATCATGAAGCCAAGCAGTTCATCAAGCGAGAAATCGTCGCGCCGGGTCAGCAGCTTGATCCGCTCAAACTCGGCGAGGGGCCGATTCCGCTGCCCATCGGTCAGCCGAAGGACGAAGTGCTGGCGCGATTCGATGCAAGCCTGATTGAGGCTCCACCTTCGGGATCTGACGATCCGATGGCTGGGCTGCGGCATGTTGACGGTCTTCGTCTGGTGCCGAAGAAAGGCACGAGCGAAGCACGGGAGTATGAGCAGGTTGATATTTTCTACGATCGCGCGACGTGGCTTCCCGTAGGCATTCACGCCATTGAAGTCGGCGGGAACCGCAAGATCGTGCGTCTGAACAACCTGGCGCACAACCCTACGCTTTCTGCTCAGCAACTCGCCAAGCTCAGCGTCAAGGAGCCGGACCCCAGGCAGTGGGCGATTGACGTGCAGGCTTGGCGAGGCAGCAACTGATGCCCCGCTGGCTTGTCGGCGTCGCGTGCCTGCTGATCGCTGCGTCCGCCGCCGCGCAGCAGCCGCCGGTACCGCAGCATGTTGAACTGAGCGAAGCTGTCCAGAGTGCGATCGCTGCGCCGTGGCTGCGTGATGACGAACGAGCGTCCATGCGCGTGTTCCACGGCGTGTGGCAGGAAAGCGATCTCACGACGCCCGAAGCGCAGGCACAGGCGGCGCTCATTGACTGGAAGCTGTCTGATCCGATTTTTCTTGATCCACACGTCCCTGCGGAACTTCGTGCAGAAGCAAAGCTCCGTGCGGGGGAACTTCGAGAAGCGATCGCAGTGCTTGAAGGCGCGGACTCCATTCGCGCATGGCGGATTCGTGCTGCGTGCTATGAAATGCTCGGCGATCTGCAAGCGGCCAACGCAGCGATCGACATGCCAGTCCTCCAGTTGACTCGCAATCAGTTGGCCGATGCGGACGAACTAACGGAAGGCGTTCGCGCGATGATGATTCGTGCAAGACTGCAAGGGCAGCCCTCGCGCGATTTTCACACAATGATCGGCCTGCTGTCGCGCGCCCATCAGGAGTTGGATCGCCTGTATTGGCCCGCGCGTCTGGCAGAGGGTGAACTGCTGGAAGAAAAGCACGACTCCGCAGCGGCAGTGCAGGCTTTGCATGAGACGCTCGCGCTGAATCCGCGCGTGGGTGAAGCGTGGTACATGTTGGGGCGCATCATGATGGAGCGATTCGATTTCGCTTCCGCCAATCGCGCTTCACAGCATCTGCGCCGCATGAACCCCGAGCACCCGCTTGCGGAACTGCTTGATGCCGAAACGCGGCTGGTGCTCGACGATCCCGACGGTGCGATCGCGATCATCGATGCGTTGCTGGAGCGATACCCCACGATGCGATACGCGCATGCGCTGCACGCTGCGGCGAAGGCGATTCTGTACGACGATGAAGCGATGCATGCTTCGCTGGCTCGCTTTGATGCGCTCTCGCCAGGCGCCGCGATGGCGTACTACGTCGTCGGACGGCAGCTTTCGATGAGTCGGCAGTATGAAGCGGCTGCGGAGATGCTGGAAGAGGCAATTCGCCGTCAGCCTGCTTGGCCTGCTCCGCAGATTGATCTTGGACTGATGGAACTGCAATCAGGCCGCGACGCCAACGCGCTCTATGCGCTCCGCAACGTTGTGAAGCTGGACCCGTTTAATGTTCGCGCGACGAACAGTCTGCATCTGCTTGAAGAGATCACACAGTACGCGACAATCGAAACCGAGCACTTCGTCGTCCGCTACAAGCCGGGCATCGATCAGGTGATGGCGGACATGATGCCGGACGTGCTGGAAGCGATTCATCAGCGCGTGGCGGGGCGGTTTAATTTCACACCCGATCGCAAAACGGTGATCGAACTGATGCCGAATCACAGGTGGTTTGCCGTGCGAATTGTGGGCATGCCATCCATTCACACGGTGGCGGCGTGCACGGGTCCGGTGATTGCGATGGAGACGCCTCGCGAAGGTCCGCCGGGCACGCACACAGGCTTGTTCGACTGGCCCCGCGTGCTCCAGCATGAGTACACGCACACGATTACACTGGCGCAGACGCGCAACCGCATTCCGCACTGGCTGACGGAAGCGGCTGCCGTCAGCATGGAACTGTCGCCTCGTCCTTACGCCACCAGCCGATTGCTGGCGCAGTCGCTTGAGCTTGGGCGACTGTTCAGCCTTGAAGAAATCAAATGGGCGTTTGTGCGACCTCGCAGGCCGGAAGATCGTTCGCTGGCGTACGCACAGGGGCATTGGATGCTCGAATACATGAACATGCGGTTCGGCGAGGATGCCGTGCTGCATCTGCTGGAGCGGTACTTTGAAGGCGAACGCGAAGAGCAGGCGCTGCCTTCGGTACTCGGCATCAGCCGCGAGCAGTTCTTCCGTGACTTTCTGCAATGGGCCGCCGATGAGGTCAAGTCATGGGGCTTGGCTGCGTCCCCCACGGTGCGGGAACTGATGGATGAAGCTCAGGATGAACGAGACAGTGCATCGCCTGAGCGTCTTGAAGCTGAGCGAGTCAGGCTGAACACCATCGCAAGGCGGTTGGCGGAACAGATCGGTGAGCCAGCGAGGGAAGGCCTCGCGCCGCTTGATCCCTCAGAATGGCCCGCCGTCATGCTGCCGCCAGTGCAGGTAACGGATGAAATGATCGACGAATGGCTGAATCGTCATCCCGGTCATCCGGACGTGCTGGAACTCAAGCTGCGCCGCGCGATGCAGCAGGCGGGTGGAGCGGATGAGTCCATGATCGGACTTCTTCAGGACTATGCAGCGGCGCGACCTGTTGACCCGATGCCTCATGAGCGGCTGGCACAGTTGTTTCTTGCCAGTGAGTCCCCTGAGTTGGCGATTCCGCATCTGGAGTATCTCGATGCGCGGACGGAAAAGACGCCCGCGTATGCAGTCCAACTCGCCCATCTTTATCGCAGGCAAGGCGATACAGCCCGTGCACTGGAACGAGCGACGCGGGCCTTGCATTTCAACCCCTATCACGCGCCAAATCGCGAGCTTGCAGCGGCGATCGCGATTGAAGCCAGACGGTACGACCTGGCCACCATGCACATTCGCGCCTTGACGCTGATTGAACCAGGCCGCCCGCAGCATCAGCGAAGGTTGGAAGCCATTGAACGGCTCTCCGCAAGCGGCTCGTAGCAACGCAATCTTCTTCAACAAAGGTGGTTTGTAAATGCCGTATTGTGCGGCATTCGGGCATGCTTCCCGGCTAAGATGCTCGCTTCTCAAACTCAGCAGCAACGGAGCGTGTTATGTCCGCAGATATCGATCTCCACGACCAGCCGGAGAATCGTGAGAAGCCCAGGATGAGCGTCCTGATGGCGCCGGATATTGAAGACATGCTTGCGCAGAAACGCACGCATGAGGCTCGCACTGCGCTCGAAGAGTTGTACGCGGCGGAAGTCGCAGACCTGCTGACGGAACTGAAGCCTACCAGCCGCGCGGTGGTGTTTCGCTTGCTGCCGCGCGAAAAAGCTGCAGATGTGTTCACCTTCCTGCCGTCCGATCAGCAGAATCAGCTTCTCGACGAACTGACGAACGAGCAACTCGTTCAGATGTTTAATGAGATGGACCCGGACGACCGCGCGGAATTGTTCGATGAGATGCCTGGCCAGCTTGCAGCGCGACTGCTGGAACAGATGCGCCCGCAGGAACGCCGCAATACGCAGATCATCCTCGGCTATCCGCCCGAGTCGGTCGGCCGAATCATGACGCCTGAGTATGTGTCGATCAAACCTGACTGGACCGTGCAGCAGGCTCTCAACCACATCCGTCATTTCGGCAAGGATGCGGAAATCCTCTACACCATCTACGTTGTGGATGATGACAGGCATCTGCTTGACGAAATCAAACTGCGCCATCTGGTGATGGCCGATCCTGATTCGTCCATTCGCACGTTGATGGACGAGCAGGTCGTGTCGCTCAATGCCTTTGATGATCGCGAAGAGGCTGTGCGCGCGATGGAGCGATATGACGTGCCGGTGCTTCCGGTTGTCGATCGCGCAAACGTGATGGTCGGCATCGTGACGTTCGACGACGTTGCAGACGTGGCGGAAGAGGAAGTAACGGAAGACTTCCAGAAGATCGCCGCCGTCGCGCCGCTCACGGAGCCGTATCTCGACGTTTCACTCTGGGAGATGTTCCGCAAACGAGGCGGCTGGCTGGCGATTCTCTTCGTCGGTCAGATGTTGACGGCCAGCGTGATGGAGACGTTCGAGACTCAGTTGCAGATTGTCGCGGCGCTCGTCATCTTCATTCCGCTCATCATTTCCAGCGGCGGCAACAGTGGTTCGCAGGCGACCAGCCTGGTCATTCGCGCCATCGCGCTGAATGACGTTACGCTGCGCGACTGGTGGCGTGTCCTTCGCCGCGAAGTCATGGTCGCGCTCTGTCTCGGCTTGTTTCTCGCGGTCATCGGTCTCGCACGAGTGGCGGGCTGGCACTGGGCCGGGCTGTATGACTACGGCGATGTGTATATCCGAATCGCCTTTACGGTGGCGATCTCGCTCATCGGCGTGGTGGTGTGGGGATCGCTAGTTGGCAGCATGTTGCCATTTCTTCTCAGGCGCATCGGCCTTGATCCGGCAACCAGTTCCGCGCCGTTCGTTGCCACGCTGGTGGATGTAACCGGATTGCTCATCTATTTCTACACGGCAACCTTCATGTTGCGCGCTGCACTGGCGGCCGCATGAACGTTACTGCGGCTCCTGTTTGAAGTCCAGATCATCGAGTTTGCCGATCACTGCTGTGGAAATGTTCGACAGGTGCGATGCGACGCGCTTGTAGTGCCTCGCCAGCAGTGAGTACGCGACGGCTTCGTGCGTCTCCATGGCGATGTCATCCTTCAGCAGGCTTTCGATGATCTCATCGCATTCATCGCCGATGGCGGTGGCGATTTCGATCGCGGCATGGGCCTTCTTTGCATCCGAGTTGCGGAAGGCATCCGCCACAGCGGGGAAGAGGTCGCGCGTGCGCTGCCGCACCTGTTCAAGCCGATCGTGGAACTCCGCGATGTGGAAGCCTTCTTTATAGAAGCGGCCGACTTCGAAGACGTTCTTGCAGTAATCGCCGATGCGTTCGGCGTCTTTGGCGACGCTCATCAGCGCGAGACACGCCGCCACGTCGTCACCGGGATTGATGGTGAGATGTCGGAGAATCTTGCGGCGAATCGATCGCTCCAGCTCGTTGATCGACTGATCGCGACGGTACAGCGAATCGCGGACATCTTCCGCGGGAAGATTCCCTGCCAGCACCTGATTGGCGCGAATGAACATCCACTGCGCATGATCCAGCATCTCGACAAGCTGCGAGAAGGCCTGGTCCAGCGGATCGCCGGAAGTTACAAGAGCGGTGAAGAGTTTTCTCAGCATGGGAGCTCCAGTTCCGAAACCGGAACCGCTATCGTTCGATGAAGATTTCCGTCACGATGACGCCGACGAGCGGCACGACGACGAACACCAGAATCAGGAACAGAAAAGCATATCGCTTGGATTCAGAAGCCAGCGTGCCATACCACTGCGCGAGGCCCATCGGTACGCGGCGGAGCGGATACCAGATGAGCGTGCCGATCAGGTTGAACGTAACGTGAAAGATCGCCACGGTGACGGCTGCCGCGGCGGGGTGTGCGGTGGCGGCGATGACGCCGGTGATCGTCGTGCCGAGGTTTGCGCCCAGCATGAACGCAAACACGCGAGGCATCTTGACGACGCCTGCGCCGGCGAGGGGCACG
The DNA here is from genome assembly GCA_035443885.1 of Phycisphaerales bacterium. Taxonomy (GTDB): domain Bacteria; phylum Planctomycetota; class Phycisphaerae; order Phycisphaerales; family SM1A02; genus DAOMNO01. The sequence continues at coordinate 105,783 of DAOMNO010000007.1, read as the reverse complement.
ATCAGGCTTGTTGTAATTGAGCTGGACTGAACAAGAATCGTCGTAACGACGCCAACCACATACGACGTGCCGTCATTGCGGAAGAAGTATGTACGGAACAGTCCTTCCACCCGCCGCAACAATGCGCCTTTCAGGTTCTTCACCATGAAGATAAGTGAAACCATCAGCAGAACGAGGCCCGCAATGGCGATCGCGAGTCCGGCTGCCATCGGCGTGGGCATCACAAGTTCACCAACCCAGCGGAACAGCATGACCATCGGCCGGGCGATGACTTTGATCGGCGAGTTCGGATTCGCCGTCTCCGGGATGCCCAGCGAATCCGCCGCCCACATGGCTGAACGGGTAAGCCATCCCCATCCGTCCTTGTGCCACAAACCGCTGATCCATTCCAGCGGAAAGAGCAGGGCGACTGTAAGTAGATTGAAGATGTCGTGCATCAGCGCCGCAGTGAACGCCTTGCGAAACTGGCGCTTGATGCGAATGTTGCCGAGCGAAACGATGATGCCCGTAACGGATGTGCCGATGTTCGCTCCCATGATGGCGTACACGGCGGCTTCCATATCAAGCTGCCCGGCGGCAACGAGTGTAACGATCAACGCCGTGGTGAACGAAGAGCTTTGCACGGCGGCCGTGATGATGACCGAGCCCATCAGCGCGATGAACGGATTGTCGCCGTGGGCGAGGAAGCGGTGAATCCACTCCCCGCTCTTGCCGAGCATCCCCAGCCCGTCGCCCATGATGTTGATGGCGCAGAGGAAGAGGTAGAGGCAGATGCCCGCGAAAATGCCGTTGAGCCATGCAGAGTGCTCACGGCGCGCGTTACCCTTTCGCAGTTGTTGCAGCGGACCGGGGGCGGGAGCGGTTTCTCGTGCGAGCGGTGCCAAGCGAGGATTCAGTGGAGGAGACGAGGTGCGTCATGTCTGCCAAGCTTCAGGCAGAATGACAGATCGTGAACAGAGTTCAGATTGTGTTCGATTTTTGTTTAGCCAGTCCGCGGATGATACGGGATGGAGCCGGTTCTTGGGTTCCCGGTTGGCTGGCTGCCGCGGATGGGTCAGTCGCCTGCGAGGACGGCCAGCACCGCGTCGGCGGTGTCATCTTCACGAAGGGCGGCGTAGTCCGCTGCGGTGCGGCCTTCGTGGTCCCGTGCGGTACGATCCGCTCCTGCGTTCAAGAGGACGACGACGATCTCCGGCTGGCCCAGCGCAGCGGCCCACATGAGCGCGGTTTGGCCCTCAATCGTCCGCATCTCCAAGGAAGCTCCTGCCTCAATCAGAGCGTTGACCGCATCGACATCCATCGTTGATGCCATCATCAGCGCGGTGAGACCTTGTGCGTCCGACGTGTTGACGTTTGCACCACCTGCGATCAGTGCGCGAACCTTTTGGCCACCTTCAGGTGGATAGTTCATGGCTGCGAGCATCAGGGCGGTAACGCCCGTGTCGATTGTTGAAGGTTGGGTGGCTTCAGGAACGTCCACGACAAGCGGCCGGGCGAAGCGATTGACATCCGCTCCGGCTCGCACGAGTTGTGTGATCGAAGCGGCATCCCCGTAATGCGCCGCCCAGTGAATTGGCGCGTACCCATTGGGGTCCGTCGCGTGAACATCTGCACCGGCGTCGATCAAATGCATCACCAGTCGCGCGCGGCCGTACATCGCTGCGAGCATCAGGGGTGACAAGCCGACGTGATTGCGTACTTCGACATTGGCTCCAGCTTCTAGCAGCGCGACAAGCTTGCTTTCTTCCTGTCGCATGACGGCATGCAAGAGAGCCGTCAGGCCGGAAGTGTCCGCATGGTTGACGTTCGCGCCTTGTGCGATGAGAAACTCAACTGCGGAAGTCGGGCCGTAGCCCGTGGCCATCAAAAGCGGCGTCGAACCTTGCCAGTCCACCGCTTCGATATCAGTGCCAAGTTCCAGCAGCCGCTGGAGACAGAGTTCGCATTCACTTCGAGCCGCGGAGTGCAGCGCGGTCCAGCCGAAGCCGCCCACCTGCGGTGAGGCGACGGCTTGCGGATTCGCGCCGTGCTCGAGGAGCATTTCCATCATGGGCAGATCGCCACGCCGCGCCGCATGCATCAGCGGCGTCATGCCTGCCCGGTCCTGCGGATCGACTGATGCACCGGCTTGCAGCAGCAGCCGAGCGATCTCCAGCCGCCCTTGTGTAACGGCAACATGCAGCGGAGTGGAATGGCCTTCGTCAGTAAGGTTGAGTTCCTTTGCAGCGGTGATGAGCAGCGCACAGGTGGGGTCATCGCCGAACTGCACCGCCCAATGTAATGCCGTACCGCCCTCTGCATCTTTGAGTGATGTCGAGGCTCCCGCGCGGAGAAGTTCGTCCGTCGCAGCCGCGCCGCCGAACCCCGCTGCGAGCATCAATGGTGTAACACCAGCCAGACCGTTCTCAGCGTCATCAAGCGCGAGATCAACCGCTGTGCCTCTGGCCAGTTCGTGCTGAATGGCAGCGACATCGCCTGATTGGGATGCGATGTGCAGTGCATGCCAGCCAGCGAGGGATGGCTTGACTTCGGGCAGCTGCGGCTGAGGCGGGGAATCTGGCGGTCTGTTCGTGAGAAGCAGCGTCGCGATGAACGCAGCAAAAAGTGCAACGAGCACGAACAACAGAAGTGTGATGGCAGTTCGCTTCAAGCGGGAGAATCGTAGCGGGTTTGGCACACAATCAACAGTGCAGTGGGAATCGAGTGATCGCGTCCAGCCAGAGCGGGCCATATGCCATCGACGAGCAAACCTCTGTGGTTTCAATACTTCGAGTTTTGTACAAATCTCGTTGTTTGGTCGAGCGGCTTTATGCAGGGAAACGTGCGACAATGCACGAATGGATCCATCGGCGCGCGCCGCATATGACTTCGCGTCCCGCTTCGCGTGCAAGCCTCGCTGGAGGACAGGTGCGCCGGGGCGCATTAATCTGATCGGCGAGCACACCGACTACAACCTCGGCTTCGCGCTGCCCATGGCCATCGACCGTTACGCAGCCATCGCAGCCGCGCCTGCTGCAACAAATCTCTCGCGCCTTCACGCAGCAGATCTGAACGAGACCATTCAGCTCGATCTCACACAGCAGGCATCAATCCACGCGTTCATCAGTACGGTTGCAACGGATTCAAGCGACCACTTCGCGCCTCATCTGCTTGGCGTGGCGGCGCAGTTCATCAAGCGGGGGCATGTGCTGCCGAACATTGATCTCGTGCTGGCGAGTTCCATCCCGATCGGCGCGGGGCTGGCCAGCAGTGCGGCGATTAAAGTTGCGATGTGCAATCTGCTGGCGTCAGCTATTGGCATCAGTCTCTCGCCGATGGAGACGGCTCTGCTTTGCCAGCGCGCAGAGCATGAAAGCGTCGGCACACCGTGCGGCATCATGGATATGCTCACGTCTGCCATCGCGCACGCTGAGGCTTCACAACAGTCCTCGCACGCGCTGCTCCTGGACTGCCAGACGAATCACGCCGAGCGCATCCCGCTGCCGTCGTCGGGTAGTCTCGCCTTCCTCGTCGTTGATACAGGTGTGAAACATGCACTTGCGGGCAGCGAGTATGCGGTGCGTCGGCGGACGTGCGAGCAAGCCGCGATGAAGCTTCACGTGTCATCCCTGCGTGATGCGACCATGGATGCTCTGCATCGCGCCAGTCTGACGGATGAAGAAAGACGATGCGCCTTGCATGTCGTTCAGGAGAATCAGCGCACGCTTGATGCCGCGCAAGCCCTTCAAGAGCGTTCATTCGATCGGCTAGGGGAAATCCTTTTTGCAGGCCATCAATCGTTGCGAGAGCTGTATCAGGTGAGCTGCGCTGAATTGGATACGATCGTTGATGCCGCCCGTGAGCTTCGAGAAAGTGGTCTCGTGTATGGTGCACGGATGACCGGCGGTGGGTTCGGGGGATGCGCCATTGTGCTCTGCCCGCCCGGTCATGAATCTCAGATCAGGGAACGAATAGAGTCGGCGTTTCAGTCGGCGCATGGCCGAAAGCCCCGGATTGATCGCGTACGAGCTGTGTCGTGAGCGCGCTTATTACTCGGGGCGGTCGCGATGACGTGCGATCTGAGCAGCGCGGATACACTTGTCCCCATGTCAGGCGAATCCCGACCTCTCAACATTCTCGTCATCGGCCCGCATCCAGACGATCAGGAACTTGGTATGGGTGGCACGATCGCGCGCCTTGCTTCGCAGGGGCATAACGTGCTGCTGCTGGACATGACCGACGGCGAGCCGACGCCGCATGGCGATCCCGTGACGCGCGCCAAGGAATCTACCGCGGCTGCTGCGATCCTCGGCGTCTCGCGTCGTACGCTTGATCTGCCCAATCGTTCGGTCGAGCATTCCATCAAATCCCGCCACCTTGTTGCGGGCGTGATGCGCGAGCATCGCACGGATATGGTGTTCGCGCCGTATTTTCACGATGCGCATCCGGATCACGTTGCAACGACGCGCATCGCGGAGGATGCGCGTTTCGACGCCAAGCTGACGAAGATCAATCTGCCGGGCGAACCGGTCTATCCGCGATGGTTTTTCTACTACTACTGCACGCATCTGCGCTGGGTGGCGGATCCGAGTTTTGTGATGGACATCACGGGCTTCGAGCAGCGCAAGCGCGATGCGATTGTTGCCTATGCGTCGCAGTTTGTCGTGCCTGAAAAAAATCGCAGGATTGTCGAGTGGATCGACGCAGCGAACATCTACTTCGGCAGTCGCATTGCCACCTATGCTGCAGAGCCATTTTTTACGAAGGAGCCGCTCGGACTGACAGGGTTCGACCAGCTTGCGAGGTGAGCGATGCCGCGCGTTTATCGCTTTCGCGACACCAGCACATCCGCCTTGACCTGAATGCCTCGCACGCGCGAGCGCAGAGCTTCTGCATTCGGCGCATAGCGCTCCGCTGTTTTCAGGTCCACATATTCTTCTTCCACGAGTCGAGCGAGGCTGTCAGTGAACGAGTGCATGCCTTCATGGGCTGAGCCGGCCATGATGGCGGGAAGGTCTTCATCTTCTCCTTCGCGGATTTTGTCCGCCACGGTGGAGTTGTTCAGCAGAACTTCCGTCGCGGGAACGCGCGCCACGCCGGGCCGCACAGAGGGCAGCAGCCTTTGCGCGCACACGGCCTGCAGGCCCGCTGCAAGACTGGATCGGATGAAGTTGTGTTCATGGCTGGGGAAGAACTCCAGAATGCGAGCGAACGACTGCATCGTGTCCGCGGTGTGCAGCGTGCAGAAGACGACGTGTCCGGTTTCAGCTGCTTGAATGCCTGCAAGCATGGTTTCGCGGTCGCGCAGCTCGCCGATCATCAGAATGTCCGGATCCTGGCGCACGCCGGCGCGCAGCGCGCGAGGGAAGTCCGGCACGTCAATGCCGATCTCGCGCTGCGAGATGAACGACCGCTTTGGCCTGAACAGATACTCCACCGGGTCTTCGATGGTGATGATGTTGCACGCTTCGTTGTTGTTGATGTATTCGATCATCGCAGCAAGCGTGGACGACTTGCCGCTGCCCGTTACGCCGCAGATGACGATGAGGCCTTCGTGTGTGTGATGCGAAAGCTGCTCATACACAGGCGGCAGGTGAAGGTCTTTGAAACTGGGAATCTCCGGATTGACGCGGCGAATGGCCGCGTGGAATCCACCGCCCGACCGAAACACGCTGCAGCGGAATCGCTCGTTTGACCCCTCGTGATGTGAAAAGTCCACGCCTCCGTCCGCATCCACGCGATCCGCCAGATGCGCGGGGATGATCGGCAACAGGAGTTGTCGGGTGTCGTTGGCTTCCAGGTCCGGCGCATCCACACGCTGGAGCACGGAAGCGATACGCAGGACGGGTGGGGAGCCAATCTTGATGTGAAGGTCGGAGGCTCCGACTTCCTTCATCTTGAGCAGCAAACGCTGAATCGTGAGTGCGCCGAGCATGGGTGACCCCTTTCAGGCGACAGCTTTCGTGCAATCATACCCCAGCCGGGCCGGGCCGCGACTCTCGAACCCGGCGAAAACGCCGCCCGACGCGTCGGAAACCCGCTATTCTGCCGAGCTTGGAATCCTCGAAGGCATCTGGAATCGCCCGACCATGAGTGCGAGTAAGACAGCAACCAAGCCATCCGCATCGCCCGCGAATCTTCGCGAGGCGACTGCCGAGTTCAACAAGCAGGCCGCGGAGATTCGTCTCGGCGGTGGGCCGAAAGGCATTGAGCGGCAGCATCGCCACGGCCGCCTGACGGCGCGCGAGCGCATCGACAAACTCGTCGATTCCGGCGCGGCGCAGTTTGAGTGTGGCCTGTTCGCTGCGTGGAATATGTACATGGAGCATGGCGGCGCGCCGTCCGCAGGTGTGGTTACGACCATCGCGCCTGTGGGTGGCAAACTGTGCATGATTATCGCCAACGACGCGACGGTGAAGGCCGGCGCGTTTTTTCCGATGACATGCAAGAAGATCATCCGGGCGCAGATGATCGCCGAGCGCGCCCGGCTGCCCTTGCTGTATCTCGTTGATTCCGCAGGCGTCTTTCTCCCATTGCAGGAAGACGTTTTCCCCGACACCGACGACTTCGGCAGAATCTTCCGCAACAATGCCGTACTCAGCGCAAAGGGCATCACGCAGATTTCCGCCATCATGGGCAACTGCGTCGCAGGCGGCGGCTACCTGCCCGTGCTGTGCGACACGCTGCTGATGACGGAAGGCTCCGGTTTGTATCTTGCCGGCCCCGCGCTCGTGAAGGCCGCCATCGGGCAGGAAGTTTCCAGTGAAGAGCTTGGCGGCGCGCAAATGCACGCGGAAATCAGCGGCACCATCGATTTCCGCGAGCCGGATGACGAAGCGTGCATCAAGCGGCTTCGCGCGCTGGTTCATGCGGATATGTCCGTGCATCCGATCGGTGAGCCACCTTATGAGGCCGTGAAGCCGAAGCGCAAGGGGGAAGACATCTACGCGATTTATCAGATGGAATCGACCAAGCAGTACGACATGGTCGAACTGCTTGAGTGCATTGTGGATGACGAGTCATTCAACGAATACAAGGCGGAGTTCGGGAAATCGCTCGTATGCGCCTACGCGCGCATCGGCGGCAGGCCGTGCGGCATCGTTGCGAATCAGCGTAAGTTGACCAGCCGCAAGATGCCCGGCGGCAAGGCTGGCCCATCGCAGGCGATGAACATGCCCGCAGTTATTTACGACGACTCGGCAGACAAAGCCGCACGCTTCATCATGGACTGCAACCAGAAGAAGATTCCGCTTATCTTCATCAACGACACGACAGGCTTTATGGTCGGTCGCGACAGCGAGCAGGGCGGCATCATTCGTTCCGGTGCGAAGATGGTGAACGCGATGAGTAACTGCATCGTGCCGAAGATCACCCTCATCGTGGGGCACTCATACGGTGCAGGCAACTACGCCATGTGTGGCAGGGCGTTTGACCCGCTGCTGACGCTCGCGTGGCCCGGTGCAAAGTGTGCGGTGATGGGCGCGGCTCAAGCTGCGGGAACGCTGGCGCAGATCGATCTTGCAGCGCGAGAGCGGCGAGGTGAAAAGATCGACGAAACAGTGCGCAAGCAGGTTTTTGATGCGATCAAGGCGAGCTACACCGAGCAGCAGGACATCCGCTACGGAGCCGCCCGCGGCTGGGTGGATCGCATCATCGAGCCGGAGAAGACACGAGACGAACTCATCAGCGCGCTGCAGATCGCCAGCACATTCCCGATTGAGGGCGAGTTCAAAACGGGCGTTCTTCAGGTTTGAGTGTGAAACCGCGGCTGCGACATGCGGGGTATCATTCGCGCATGACGACGTATCTCAAGGCAGCAAAGAAGGCGGATGTGCCCCCGGGGCGCATGACATGCGTCAAACTGAAGGGTCATCGCATCGCGATTTACAATCTGGCTGGCGAATACTTCGCCACGCAGGAATCCTGTACCCATGCAGAGGCTTCATTATGCGATGGCGACATTTCAGGTGATGAAGTCGTGTGTCCGCTGCACTTCGCCACGTTCAACATTCGCACCGGCGAATGCACCGGCCCGCCTGCGACGGAAGACCTGATGACCTATGCCGTGCGCATCGTGGGCGATGACATCGAGGTGCAGGTGTGAAAGCAGTCGTGTTTGCATTGCTGGCGGGGTTATGCTGGGGCATCGGTGAACTGTTCACCAAGAGCGTGCTGCACACTGGCAAAATCGGTCCGATCACGGCCATCGCGGTGCGATCGACCGTTGCGCTGCCTGTCCTTTGGCTGGCGTACTATCTTGTTGTGCATATCAATCGCGCGGAGCCTCGCGAGTGGATAAGGGTTGAGACGCCGGTTTTGCTCAAACTCATTCTCGGCTCCGGCTTGGTCGCGGGCGCGCTGGGGATGATCTTTTTCTACAGCGCGATCAGCCTCGGCGAGGTGAGCAAGGTGAAGCCCATCGCGTTCACCGTCGCGCCCGCCACCGCCGTCATGCTGGGCATGATCGTGCTGCAGGAAGAAATTACATGGCAGAAGATGCTTGCGGTCTGCCTTGTACTGGCGGGTGTGGTGTTGTTCACAGCACGTTAAGACAGGCGCGTTCTTGCGAAGCTGAAGCCGAGAGGTCGTCAGGCGGTTACACTGAATGCGCCGAGAACCTTCGCCCGGTTGGCGGCGTGCCGTTCGGTTTCTTTGCTTATGCGCGATCTCACAGACAAGGTCATCATCATCACTGGTGCAAGCTCCGGCATTGGCGCTGCGACCGCCATCGAGTGCGCTCGCGCGGGGATGGATGTCGTCCTGAACGCGAGGCGGGCGGATCGACTGGACGCCGTCAGCGAGCAGGTTCGTTCGCTCGGCCGGCGCGCAGTGGCCATCGTGGGTGATGTTTCGGATTCAACTAACTCTGATCGATTGTTGAACGCAGCGGAAGGTGAGTTCGGCAGGTTCGATGCGGTCTTTGCCAACGCGGGGTACGGCTCGGAATCCGCCATGACGGAATTTTCGACGGATGCCCTGCGCGAGATGTTCGAGACGAACTTCTTTTCATCGGTTGATCTGCTTCAGAAGGCGGCTCGGCGTTTGATTCGCGAAGGCAAGCCAGGACACCTGCTCATGTGTTCGAGCTGTCTGGCGCGCTTCTCGCTGCCACTGCACGGGCATTATGCTGCGACGAAAGCCGCTCAGTGCCAGGTGTGCTGGAGTATGCGAGCGGAGCTTCGGCAGCACGGCATTGAAGTGTCCAGCGTGATGCCCGTTACGACCACGACGGAGTTCTTTGAAGTCTCAGCACGGCGGGGTGGGCGTATATCGCGGCCTCGCATGATTCCCGAGCACAGCCCGCGACTCTTCACTCAGCCGCCGGAACGGGTCGCACGTGCCGTGGTGCGGTGCTTAAGGAAGCCGGTTGCAGAAGTATGGACCAGCCGGATTGTGCGAACAGTGGCGGGTGTCATGACCATGTTCCCTCGCTTCACCGATCACATCATGCGCGCTCAGATGAAGCGGGAAATGCAGCGGAAGCAGCAGGATCACATCAGCCAGCCTGAAGGATTCACCGAGCGGCGGGCGTGATGGCGTCAAGTGCGCAGCGGCTCAGTTCGCTTCAAACTCGTCTCGAATACACTCCAGCAGAGCTTTTGTCGCGCGAACGCCTTCGACATCGCTGAGCGTCTTGCCTTCGTATTCGATGCCAACATAGCCCTGATAGCCTGCGTCGAGCACAATGCGCATCATTCTGCGGTAATCCGTGCTGGTCTCTTCGTCGGGCAGACCGGAGCCGGCGCGAGCCGGCGCGAAATCGTTGCTTTTCGCGCTCACTGCCTTCGCGAACGGCATCAACTCAGACACGCCCCGATAGCGATCGTACCATTCGGTCCATTCTGCATTGAGGAAGAAGTTGCCGAAGTCAGGCAGCGTGCCGCAGCGAGGATGGTTCACTTCTCGCATGACGGAAGCGAGCCACGCGCCATTGGATGAAAGCCCGCCGTGATTCTCCACAAGCACGTTGATGCCATACGGCTCAGCGAACTCGCACAGCCGTCGCAAGCCATCAACCACCAGTGCCCGTTGTTCAATCGGCGTTCCTTCTGAGCGTGCATTGACGCGAATCGAATGCCCGCCGAGGAACTTGACGGCTTCCACCCATTTGTAGTGATTCTCAACGGCCCTGCGACGCTGCCGCTCGTCAGGGTGACCGATGTCGCCTTGCTTGTCGATCATGTAGAGCAGGGGTCTTGCGCCGAGGTCGTCGCATCGAGACTTCAGCTCAGGCAGATAGCTGAGGTCATCGTCAGCGTAGTGATCCTTGAAACAGCGGTTGACGAACTCGACGGCATTAATGCCAAAAGCTTCGATTGAGAATCGCGGGAAGTCGAGCGGATGCAGCTCGCCGCTGAAGATCATGCGATGCAGCGACCACTGCGCGAGGGAGATGTGAAAGATGGGCATACAGGTTTGACGTCTCTTACACCCATACCTGACAGATCAGGTGGGGTTCTTTGAGCTTGCCGGTCAGTGTGCCGACAGACGTTGTTACAAACTTGACTTCGTACTGGGGATGCGCATCAAGCCATTCATTGATCGACTGATCCATGTAGGAGAGGGCATCGTCCGTCAGTTTGCTATGGAATGTTTTGACGTGAATGGCGCCGGAGCCGGTGGTGTTCGGCGTGCGCTTCCATTCGTCTTCATGGCGCACGTCCTTGCCGAACGCTGTGATGAGCTTGCCGACGTTTCGCGGGCCCAGTGATTCCGCAACGGGAAGCGGGTCCGGTTCCGCTGGCGTTTCAGGTTTCGTCGGTGGCTCGCCAAATCCGGGGTTGGAATGGCGAATCTTGCTGCTGGCGAATCCTTCGTGGTCGCTGGTCATGCGTCACCCCTTGTTGAGCCGGATTCGAGGTTCGGGAAGGCACGAATCATGCGTTCCTGAAACAACCTTACTCCAAAAGGGCCTCGCAGGCGAGTACGGCGATCCGCCATTGATCGCTGTTTTCAAGGGTCAGCCTTACGGTGGCGGCTTCGGCGGGGGCTGCCCAGTGGATGCGCAACTCGCCGCGTGTGGGGCCGAGGAAGCCGCCCACGATCATGCCAGCACGGACGCGACGGACATGACCTCGATCACCTGAAATCGGGCCTTCATAGTTGAGATACAGCCGCCGGTGGTCCGGCAGGCGAGTCGCAGCCAGTTCTTTCGGATTGTGGCTGTCAGGCCTGTCATTCAGCCTGAATGTGATGAGCGGGGCAGTCCCCTCAACAGCGGGGGCGATCATCCAGTCCCAATGGGCTGAGCCGTCCGGCAGTTCATGCCTGAGCACGACCGTCGGGGACGGCGGCTGGAGTTCGTGCGGCCCTTGGCCGGGATAATGCGCTGAAGGCGAATGAGCCACGGTCGGATGGTATCGGATCGCGCCCGGCGCAGTGAAGCGCGACCTCGCGTATCGTGTATGTTCGCCTTTCGCAGTGCAATTTTGAGGAGCGTGATCGGTTGGTCAGGGTTCGCCAGAAGCTTGGAAAGTATCGCATCGAGAAGCGCCTTGCAGAGGGCGGCTTCGCGACTGTGTATCAAGCGACGGACACCATCGAGGGGATTCCCGTTGCGCTTAAGATTCCGCATCCGCATCTGGTGAGCAAGAGCGCGCTGGAAAGCTTCCGCAAGGAAGTGCGCGTGACTGCGCCGCTCGATCACCCCAACATTCTGCCCATCAAGAATGCGGGTTATATCAACGATCAGTTTGTGATCGTGTATCCACTGGGCGGCTCCACGTTGGGCGATCGTTTATCGAAGCGGCTTTCGCTGCGCAGCGCAATATCGTTTGCGGAGCAGATGCTGGAAGCGGTCGCGTTCGCACACGCACGCAAGATCATGCATCTGGATGTGAAGCCTGACAACTTCATTCTCTTTGAGAAAGATCGTCTGCGTCTGGCGGACTTCGGTATCGCCAAGGTGGCGCAGCGGACTGTCGCTGCATCCGGCGCGGGCACGGTGGGCTACATCGCACCGGAGCAGGCGATGGGCAAACCTTCGCTTCGCTCCGATGTCTTTGCGCTCGGGTTGATTTTGTACCGCATGTTTGCTGGTGTGCTTCCTGAATGGCCATTCGAATGGCCCCCGCAGGGCTATGAGCGGCTGAAGCGAACGATTCATCCGCAACTCATCGCGATCATTCGCAGGGCGATGTCCGTCGATCACCGCGATCGCTTCTCCGACGCGGGAAAGATGCTCGCAGCATTCCGCAAGGTGAAGAGCCGCGCCATCAAGGGCGGTGCGCTTGCACGTGGCCGAACTCGGTTGCGCGTCACGAAAAATGGCCATGTTCGTTCGGTGCGAAGCTGGCGCACGGTGCGCATTCGCGAGTTCCTGCGTCGATACCGCAAGGCTCTTGATGTGCGCTCGACGTGCGAACATTGCGGCGAGCCGGTGGCGGAAGTCATGCAGGCGTGCCCATGGTGCGGTGCGGAACGCGACAAGCACCGGGACGAGACGAAGTTCCCATGTGCCTGCCCGCGATGCAAGCGAGGCTTGAAGCTCGATTGGCGCTATTGCCCGTGGTGCTACGGTGCTGCGGTGGGGCCGAAATCAACCAGGCAGTTCACCGACAAGCGATACGTCGCCCGTTGCACAAACGCATCGTGCGATCGAAAGGCGCTCATGCCGTTCATGCGATACTGCCCGTGGTGCCGACAGAAAACGAAGCGGTCGTGGCCGATTCCGCCCCCCGCGGGTCGGACGGCGGGCCTCACGGCGGGCGAACGGTCATCGCCCTGCACGGAGTGCGGCCACGGCGTGCTGACGGAGTTCTGGTCATTCTGCCCGTGGTGCGCCGCAGCGATTGAAAGTGGTTGAACGCATGGAAAGGTCGTCGCCAGAGTTTGATGCGGTCCAAAGCGCAGAGGCGACGTTCATCCTGCGGCAGAACATGAACGAAGCGATGATCGTGCCGCTCAATCGCGGCGATGCTGCGATCTATTCCTCGCCAGCACCGGCGCAGGGTGAGGAACCCCGTCCATGCGAAGATGCCGCGCTCCTGATTCCAGTCGATGAATATCGCAGCGTGTTGGCCGTTGCGGACGGTATGGGCGGCCAGCCTTGTGGCGCCATGGCGGCGAGTCTTGCTGTGCAGGCCATCAACGAAGCGGTGCAGACTGCGAAAGCGCAGCACGAATCGAGCGGCAACAACGGCTCAGGCTCTTCGCTTCGCGATGCGATTCTCACCGGCTTTGAGGACGCCAATCGCGCGGTAACGGATATCGGTGTGGGCGCGGCAACAACGCTTGCCGTCGTGGAGATACAACGAGACTCGATTCGACCATATCACGTTGGCGACTCGTTCATCATGCTGATTGGCAATCGAGGCCGAATCAAGCTGCAGACCATGTCGCATTCGCCAGTCGGTTACGCTGTGGAGTCCGGCCTGCTGGCGGAGCGCGAGGCCATGCATCACGAGGATCGTCATCTCGTTTCCAACATGGTCGGCTCACCTGAGATGCGGATTGATATCGGTCCGACGATCATGCTCGGCGAGACATCGCGCGATACGCTTTTGATTGCCAGCGACGGTTTGTCGGACAACCTGCATACGCACGAGATTGTGGAACTGACCCGCAAGGGTCCGCTTCAACGGGCTGCGGAGAGTTTGGCAACCCTTGCGCGCCAGCGAATGATCTCACAGGTGGACGGCGAGCCGAGCAAGCCCGATGATCTCACGTTCATCCTCTGGCGACGCTGGGGGAAGTGAGAGATTCTCCAACGCCGGACTTCACGCTCATGCAGACTCGCAACGGCATCAACAATCAGTGGATCAGCGCTGACACAGGTGCTGAAATCATCGTGCGAAATCCCGCCACGGATGCGGAAGTTGCGCGAGTGCCCAACTGCAGCCACGCCGAGACGAACCGCGCGATCGAAGCAGCAGCCGACGCCTTTCCTGCATGGCGCAGCACAACCGCTGCCGAACGTGCAGCGATGCTTACTCGCTTCGCCGGAATCATGCGACGCGATGCAGATCGACTCGCAGCGATCCTCACACGGGAACAAGGCAAGCCATTGGCAGAAGCGAACGGTGAGATTCTCTATGCGGCGTCTTTTCTGGAGTGGAGCGCAGGGGAAGGCGTGCGTGTTCGCGGGGAGATGATTCCCGCATCGTCGCCCGGCAAGCGCATTCTCATCATGCAGCAGCCGGTGGGGGTGTGCGCTGCGATTACGCCGTGGAACTTTCCATCTGCGATGATCACGCGCAAACTCGGTCCCGCGCTGGCCGCGGGCTGCACGATGGTCATCAAGCCCGCGGAGCAGACGCCGCTCTCCGCGATCGCTCTGATGGAGCTGGCCATGGAAGCTGGTTTCCCGCCGGGCGTCGTCAACGTCATTACGGGCGATGCAGAATCCATCGGCCAAGCAATTTTCGCGCATCAGTCGGTGCGCAAGGTGTCATTCACCGGATCAACCGAAGTTGGCCGCAAACTGATGGCGCTGGCTGCGCCACAGATCAAGCGGTTGTCGCTCGAACTCGGCGGTCATGCGCCGTTCATTGTGTTTGAGGATGCGGACCTCGATGCAGCGGTTGCAGGCGCGATGGCGTCCAAGTTTCGCAACGGCGGGCAGACGTGCGTGTGCGCCAATCGATTCCTTGTGCATGAGCGCGTGTACGATGCATTTGCAAGCAAACTCGCGCACGCTGCGGCGTCGCTCCGCGTCGGGCCGGGCGATCAGCCGAACGTGCAAATCGGTCCATTGATCGATGACGCAGCCGTTGAGAAGGTGCAGCGGCACGTTGAGGATGCGCTTTCGCGGGGCGCATCAGTGCGGACCGGCGGCCGTTTGGCGGATGTGCCCGGCTTTGCGAAGCGTTTTTACATGCCAACCGTGTTGGAAAACGTTTCGCGCGACATGCTCGTCTGCCATGAAGAAACGTTCGGCCCCGTGGCGCCGCTGCTGCGGTTCAGTGAAGAGCGCGAGGCGATCGAGCTAGCGAACGACTCGCCTTACGGCTTGGCGTCGTATTTCTACACGCGCGATGCCAGCCGGCTGATTCGCGTTGCTGAAGCTCTCGATTGCGGCGTCGTCGGGGCCAACGACGGCATGCCGTCCACAGCGCAGGCACCGTTCGGCGGCGTCAAGCAGTCAGGCTTCGGTCGCGAGGGCGGCAGGCAGGGCATCGAAGAGTATCTCTCGACCAAGTATGTCTCCATCGGTCTTGGGTCGTAGAAGCAAAGCGACCGGCCCAAAGAGCCGGTCGCTTCGTGCGTTCAGTCGAAACAGCAGAGACTTACTCCGGGCACGGCCCCCACTCGCCGAGCAGGATCAGCAGATCAAGCACATCAACGGTGCCGCTGCCATCAAGGTCAGCGTCGCAGCCCTTGCACTCGCCCCACTCGCCGAGCAGGAAGAGCAGGTCGAGCACATCCACCGTGCCGCTGTCATCGAAATCTGCCGGGCATGGCACGACAGGTTCGGTGGGCACAGGCACCGTGAAGGTGAGGGTGCCGGTGAGCGTGGGCTTGAACATGCTGAGCGAGCCTGAGCCTTGCGTGGGCGGCTGGTCAGCATCGAACCAGTAGTTGTACATGGTGCCCCATCGCAGCGCGTTTGTGTTGGGATTCTGCCCGAAGGTCTGCGGGCTGTTCCAACTCACGCTGCCTGATCCGACGGAGTTGGTCCAGAATGCGTTGCTGTATGGTTCGCCGGAGTGATACGGCGGGCTGTGGAAGCCGACGTTGTTAACCTTCACGCCATTTGGCAGATCAACCGCGAAGCCCCCTGCGGAAAGGTCAGAGTTGAGGTTGAAGACGGCGTATTCATATCGCCAGGTTCCGTTGCCGTTGTCGCTCACTTTGGAGCCGACGAAGTAGCGACCCTCGGTTGGGTGATCGACGGTGATGATCTCGACGGTGTTATCAGGCTGGCCGATGCCGTTGCCATAGGCCTGCCATGCATAGATGGCGGGAAGGGTGGCGTGCATGGCAGCCCCGCCGGGCAGGTTCATCGTGAAGCCACTGAAGCCAACGCGCCTGTATGAGGCGTTGTTGAGCCAGTTGCCCGCAGCAGCGTCGTCGCTGCCGACATAGACGCCTTCAGTGAAAAAGAGTGCGCCGGGGAAGTTCGTCGTGCTCAGATCGGACTCATGCACCTGCAAGCGACGATCAACCGCGTTGGCTCCTGTGCCGCTCAGCGGCGAGAACGCGCCGGTGTACGGGTTGATGCCTGAGCGCGGGCCGAGACGAGCCTGCCCAGCGTTCCACGTTGCGGTGTACACGTCGAGGCAGCCGACACGCAGGCCGAAGCCGCCGGCTGAACACGTCATGCCGCAGATCGCTGGTGCGTTGCTGTTGGCAACGCAACATGCGTGCTTGCCCCACGACATGCCGATCTGCATCAGGCGTCCGTTGTGAAGCCTGTAGAGGTTCATGGCGAGGGCGGGCGTGCCGTTGTTCACCCACAACAGGCTTTGCGTGCCGATGTTGCACGTATGGCTGCCGATGGAGTAGGCGCGAATCTGGCCGACGGGACCATAGCTGGCAACGCTCTGGATATCGCTGAGGACCACGTCTGGTCCGGGGGCAGCGATGCCGCCGTCGTTCCCGCCGGATACTTCCATCATGACCGCGCGCTCGGCAAAGGTGATGCCTGTATCGGGCGTTGCAGTGCGGTGTCGCAGCGGATCCGATGCGCCGCTGGCGGTCAGATGAGTCAGGCCGAGACAGAGCCCGGCCGTGCAAAGGATTCCAAAGACGAGTTTCGAGTTCATGCGGCGGTTCCGTTGTTGTGGTTCGGTTGGTGAGTCGCAGGCAGGGCGTGCAAGCTGATCGGGACTCTAATGTAGGGCCAAATCGGGTTTGATCGAAGTCTAAAGCGTGCAATTTTTGTGAGAAAATCCTGTTGGAAATGCCATGCGGTTGAGAGGCGGGCCGCGGCGGAATCGACATTCGGTACACTTCGCATCCATATGCTCGATCAAATCGACACGATCGAACGCGAGGGTCTTGCCCAGCTTGACGCAGCCACGGATGCTGCATCGCTTGAGGCGTGGCGCATCCGATATCTCGGTACGAAGGGGCTTCTCAAGGCTCTCATGCCTCAGCTCAAGGATGTCCCCCCCGCAGAAAAGCCCGCCGTCGGCAAGCGGCTGAATGAGGTCAAGAACGCGCTGGAAAGCGGTTACGCAGCCCGCGAGGCGTCTCTCGCAGCAGTGCGGCCGCGTGGGCCGGTGATCGACGTAACGGAGCCGGGCCTGCCAGTGGGCGAAGGTCGCCGTCATGTGCTGAGCCGCACCATTGACGAAATCACCGAGGTGTTCGCGCGAATGGGCTTCTCAGTCGCATCCGGCCCGGAACTTGAAGACGAATGGCATAACTTCAACGCGCTCAACATTCCTGCGGATCATCCCGCACGCGATCCAATCGACAACTTTTATTTGCAAGGTGCGAAGCCCCACGCCGGCAGCGACGCAGCGCAGCCGCTCCTGTTGCTGCGCACGCAAACATCCACCGTGCAGATTCGCACGATGGAAAAGGTGAAGCCGCCATTGAAGGTCGTCGCCGTCGGTCGCGTGTATCGACCGGATACACATGATGCGACGCATTACTCGATGTTCCATCAGATTGAGGGTCTGTACGTCGATCGCCATGTGTCGATGGTCGATCTGAAGACGACGCTGTTTCAGTTTGCTCGCGCGTACTTCGGCGAAGGCGCGGAAGTGCGCATGCGCCCCAGCTTCTTTCCGTTCACCGAGCCTTCCGCAGAGGTGGACATGAAGATGAAAATCAAGGGGCAGTACCAGTGGGTCGAACTCGGCGGTTGTGGCATGGTTGATCCGAACGTCTTTGAAGCCGTGGGCTACGACCCCGAAGAGTGGACCGGCTTCGCATTCGGCTTGGGCATCGAGCGCATCGCGATGCGCAAGTACGGCATCGCAGACATTCGCTGGTTGTACGAGAACGACGCACGATTCCTACGTCAGTTCTGATTACAAGGAGATGCCATGAACGAAGACTACGCAGTAAGCAGCTTGCCGCCGATGCAGAGCGCACCGCCTGCGGCAAAGCGATCAAGCTGGCCGATCTTTGTTGGCGTCATCGGTCTTGTCATGGGAATCCTGAGCATTCTCGGCGGCTGCATGGGCCTTGGCAGCTTGTTCTTCGTCGAATGGCTCATCGAGATGACTGGTGAAGATGACGCAGGGCATCTTCTGGTGCTCAAGGACTGGATGCTCTTCACGATCATCAGTCAGATCGGCACGATGCTGCTTGCGGTGATGCTGATTACAGCGAGCGCGGGACTGCTCAAGCGAGCCGCATGGGCTGCAACACTGTGCATGGTGTGGGCGGTCACCAAGATCATCTTTGAATTGGCGTGCTTTGTGCCGGCGATGCAGCTCCAGTCAGAGCAGATGGCCGCGACGCTTGAAGAGGGCGATGGTCAGATTCCCGCAGGTTTCGAGAACTTTATGCAGATCTTTGCTGTGGGCACAACCTGCCTGAGCTACCTTTTTATTCTCGCGTTGCCCGCTTTCTTCATCATCTGGTTTATGCGCGGGGCCGTGCGCGAGGAGGTGGCAAGTTGGCGACAGTCGCGATATGCGACACACTGAATCGTCGTTCAGATCAAACCCTGATGCAATGAAAACGCCGCTCATATTGCCGAGCGGCGTTTCTTTATGATTGCCGATGATGCGACGATTCAATGGCCGCCGGAGTGGGCGGACGTAACCGCAACATACGTGCGGTTTACTTCGCTCCAGTTGACGACGTTCATGAACGCATCGACGTACTCGCCTCGCCGGTTCTGATACTTGAGGTAGTAGGCATGTTCCCATACGTCGATGGGCAGCAGGGGAATCGCGCCCCAGATAGTGAGGTCCTGATGCTTCTCCGCCTGTTGAATGAGCAGTTGGCCGCTGAGGTAATCCAGTGTGAGAATCGCCCAGCCGCCGCCTTCCACGCTTCCCGCCGCGGCCTTGAAGTGTTTGGTGAAACCCTCGAACGAGCCGAAGTCGCGGTTGATGCGTTCGGCGATCGCGCCTTGCGGCCTGCCGCCTCCGCCGCGATCAGGCGGAGCCATCACGCGCCAGAACTGAACGTGCAGCACATGGCCTGAGCCGTGGAACGCCAGTTCACGCGACCAATGCTTGACTTCGCTGGCGTCGCGCTTGCCTTCGCGGATTTCTTTCAAACGATCGAGCGCTGCATTCAAGCCGTTGACATAGGAAAGATGATGCCTGCCGTGATGCAGCTCCATCGTCTGCGCGTCGATGTGCGGCTCCAGCGCGTTTGCGGGGTATGGCAGCGCAGGGAGTACAAAGCGGCCCGTGTCGGGGTCCCAGCCGAAGTCCTTGTGCGTCAGTTGCGGCTGCACGGGAAGCGGGGACTCATTGGGTCGCCGATCCTGTGCGAAGGCCACGCCGACACCGCCAACGGCACCGGCCAGCGCCGCAGCGCCAAGTCCCAGCGAGGCCAGCGCGGTTCTACGGGGCATCACGGGTGTTTCATCGGCCATCATGCTTTCATCGTGGGTCAAGGTCGTTCTCTGCATCGTGCATCTCCTCATCGTTCCGGGGTGTGGCTGAGTGGGATGTGATTTGTTCCATTCGCAAGACAACGTGATACTGTAGGGCGTTCACCCAAGCATTGGCTTCATATGAGCACCACTTCCACACGCATTGATTTCATTCAGGAACTCGCCTGGCGCGGCCTGCTGCATCAGAAAACCGCCGAGCGCGAGCTGGAGGCACATCTTGCCGCGCCAGGTCGCGTCGCATACTGCGGCTTCGATCCCACGGCGGACAGCCTTACCATCGGCCACCTCATTCAGGCCAAGCTCCTGATGCACTGGCAGCAGGCCGGGCACAAGCCCATCGTCCTCATCGGCGGCGGAACGGGACTCATCGGCGATCCCTCAGGCAAGGACGCCGAGCGGCAACTCCTCACGCGCGAACAGGTCGAAGCGAACGTCGCAGGTCAGCGCAAGATTATGGAGCGACTGTTGGACTTCGATCCGCGCAATCCCAACGCGGCGGTGATGGTGAACAACGCAGACTGGCTTTGCGATCTCAAGTTCATCGACGTGCTGCGCGATGTCGGCAAGCACTTCTCCGTCAACGTGATGATTCAGAAGGATTCGGTGAAGGAGCGGTTGCACGGCCGCGAGCAGGGCATCAGCTACACCGAGTTCAGCTACATGATTTTGCAGGCCTACGACTTCCTCCATCTCAAGCGAACGCATAACTGCACGGTGCAGACGGCGGGCAGCGATCAGTTCGGCAACATCGTCGCAGGCATCGACCTCATCCGCAGGGAGTTCGGGCCGGATCAGGCCTTCGGTGTCACTTCCGTATTGGTGAAGCGCGCGGATGGCAAGAAGATCGGCAAGACGGAGAAAGGCGCGGTGTGGCTCTCGCCCGACCGCACCAGCCCGTATGCGTTTTATCAATACTGGATCAACGTGGACGATCAGGATGTCATCCCGTTCCTCAAGTGGTTCACGATGAAGGGCCGGGAAGAGATTGAGGGCATCGCATCGCAACACGAGCGAGCCCCGCATGAGCGCAACGCCCAGCGCGAGCTGGCGCGCACGATGACGCGCATGATCCACGGCGAAGACAACTTGCGCCATGTCGAGGCGGCCACCGCAGCGCTGTTTTCAGGCGATGTGCGCGGGTTAGGCGCAGCTATTCTTCACCAAATCTTGGCGGACATACCTCATAAACAACTATCGCGAGAACAAGTCATAGGTCAGAGTTTCGTGGATTTACTCGTCGAAACCGAGGTGGCTCAATCAAAGCGCCAAGCGAGAGAGTTCATCCAGCAAGGGGCCATTGCTGCCAGTGGCGTGCAGATAACTGACCCAATGGCGGTTGTCGAGGATCGATACATCCTCGAACCACACACAATCTTGATTCGGCGCGGAAAAAAGAATTGGTATGGCATTGATCTCGTGGATATGCCGGCGGAAGACATTTTCTGAGATTGCGCGAGCGCGCTGCGTGCTGCCAAGGTCTAATCCAGCGGTGACACCATGGAACACCTGCCGGATGAGATCCTGCTTTCGAATTTCCGTGGTGGCGATGGGGCCGCACTGGCCGAACTTGCCCGTCGCTGTGAGAGGTCGCTGCTCGGCGTGGCGCTCGGCCTGCTCGGCCGCGACCGGGAGTCCGCACGCGATGCGGTGCAGGAGACCTGGTTGCGGGTCATTCGTTACGCAGGCGGCTTCCGTCAGGCGAGCGCGTTTCGGACATGGCTCTACCGCATCCTCGTGAATCAGTGCCGCACGATAGGTCAGAAGAAGCGTCGCATACTTCGGCAGATGCTTTGGGCACACTCAGTGAACGAAGCGCCGAAGCGCCGCCGCCGATTGCGGAGGCCGTAGCACTGCTTGACGAGGACAAACGGGAGGTGCTGCTGCTCTGTCACCATCACGGCCTCACGCATGAACAGGTTTCCTCGATACTTGAGATTCCCGTGGGGACGGTGAAATCGCGACTGCATGCAGCGGTCACGCTGGTGCGCGAACGCCTGGCATCGGAGATGGTCTCATGAACGATCCGCAACGCGACAATCTGGAACGAGAGATCGCATCGCTCACCGAATGGCAGGGCGACACCGGCGACCTGTGGCGAAGCGCGCTGGCCGAATCGAAGAGGGCGGGGGGCGATGTGGAGCCGTTCGTGATGCGACTTCGCCGGAACTGGCGCGTGGCGGCGCTCGCGGCCTCATTGATGCTTCTCTCCGCCATCGCGATCGTGCTCGTGGCGGAATCTTCTCGCGGTAACGCGACCCGGTACGCGCGAAGTTCGCAAGTTTTGATGAGCCCTGCTTCTAAGCCACCGGCGAATCGGATCGACTTGAGTGAAGCTGAAGGAGTCGGTGGCGGCGGGGGTGGCTCGTCGGCAAGTGATGGGTATCCGGCACGGGTGCCGTCCGATCAAGGCGCATCCGCAGCCGAAGCTCGCCAGATCATCCGCAAGGCGACGATCGAGCTTGAAGTCGTTGACGTGCGCGCCTCGTTCATCAAGGTTCAGCACATCATCAGCGCGGCGCGTGGCGAATTCATCGATGATTCCTCCCTCACGGGCAGCGAGCCGCACACACTGCGCGGCACCCTCACGCTGCGCGTCGAGGCAGCGCGACTTCCTGATGTGCTCAATGAGCTGCGCCAACTTGGCGCAGTCGTCAGCGAGAAGATCGCAGGCGAGGATGTCACGATGCAGATGGTCGATCTCGATGCGCGACTGCGGAATGAGAAGCGCATCGAGCAGGAACTGCTCAAACTGCTCGACACGCGCGCCGAAGCGCCGCTTGGCGAAGTGATGGAGGTTCGCCGCCAGCTCGATGGTGTTCGGTTGCGAATCGAGCAATTCACGGGCCAGCAGCAGCGATTAACGCGACAGGTGGCGTTCGCGGCGGTGCTGGTCTTTCTCCGCCCCGCCTCCGATATGCCCGCGCCGCCTACAGAATCGGGCATGCTTGATCACCTGCGCGAGTCGCTTGGCGAGGCTTTCCGTAAAGGCGTCCTCGCGCTCATCAACTCCGTCGCCGCTTTACTCAGCCTGATGATTGGCGGCCTGCTCTGGTGGCTGGCACTCGCCCTAGGCACATGGCTGCTGTGGACGCGACTTCTCCGTCCGTAACCGGCGCGGGCGGGATGATGAAGCGCGCCGGATGCGAACTTCAGCGAGAGTAGCCGCACCAACGGCGTCTCCATATGATGCGGTTCTTCATTCGCGAACCCCCATCAGCAAGAGACGCCATGCCCAAGAAGACTATCGATAAGGTTGATGTTCGTTCCAAGCGAGTCCTCATGCGCGTTGACTTCAACGTGCCGCTGGATTCATCCGGCGGGATTACGGATGACCGCCGCATTCGCGAGGCGCTGCCGAGCATTAAGTCCGTCATCGAGCGTGGCGGGCGTTTGATTCTGATGAGCCATCTCGGCAGGCCGGAAGGCAAAGGCTTCGAGCTTGCATTCAGCCTCAAGCCCGCTGCGGATCGACTCGGCGAGTTGCTGCCGGGCGTGAAGGTGAGCTTCGCTGACGACGATTGCGTCGGCGCCGGGGCGAAGCAGGCGGTGGAATCGCTTAAGGACGGCGAGATCGTCGTGCTGGAGAACCTGCGGTTCCACAGTGCGGAGCAGAAAGGCGATGCGGCCTTCGCCAGCAAGCTGGCAGCGTTCGGCGACATCTACTGCAACGACGCTTTCGGCACAGCGCATCGGCACGATGCTTCCATGCTTGCGGTGCCCAAGGCAATGGCTGGCAAGCCGCGCGTCGCTGGGTTCCTGTTGCAGAAGGAGCTGAAGTATCTCGGCGAGGCGATCAGCAACCCGACGCGGCCTTTTGTGGCAGTGCTCGGCGGGGCGAAGGTGTCCGACAAGCTCGGAGCGATTCAGAATCTGCTCGGCAAGGTGGACACGATTCTCATCGGCGGGGCGATGGCGTACACATTCATCAAGGCGCTCGGCTTTGAGGTCGGCTCCAGCCTCGTGCAACTTGGCATGTTGCAGAAGGCGCAGGCGATTCTCGATCAGGCCAACGCCAGCGCAACCAATCTGATCCTGCCGCAGGACCATGTATGCGGCAAGCAGATCACACGCATGACGCCTGTGCAGGTAACGAAGGAGTCAATTCCAGACGGTTGGATGGGACTGGATATCGGACCGGAAACCGTGGCGCAGTACGTTGAGGAGCTGCGGAAGGCGAAAACGGTAGTCTGGAATGGCCCGATGGGTGTGTTTGAGACGCCACCTTTTGACGTAGGCACGCGCCAGATCGCAGAGGCGATCGGCCAAGCGACAGCGAGGGGGGCAGTTAGCATCGTCGGTGGGGGTGATTCTGCAGCGGCAGTGGAGCATTTTGGCTTTGCGGACCGATTCAGCCATGTCTCCACAGGCGGCGGAGCGAGCCTTGAGATGCTGGAAGGCAAGGCATTTGAGACGGTTGCCCTGCTGGATGAGCAGTAATTTCGCCCGGAAATATTTCGCCGGAATAAGCGGTTCGTGGTATGGTTTATACACACATGGCGGGCGGTGATCGCGCCGCAGGCAATTTGTTCCATTTTTCCCATCAGGGAGCGCGTTTATGAAGCTGAAGAATCTGTTTGTCGTGGCGGCGAGCCTTGCTCTGACCGGCGGCGCGATGGCACAGGCCAACCAGGTCGCTGTCGGGAGCAATGCTCCTCGGTTCCAGGTTGAGCATTGGATCAAGGGTGATGCCTTCACCATCGAGCCGGGCAACGTCTATGTGATCGAGTTCTGGGCTACATGGTGCGGGCCCTGCGTGCGTGCGATTCCGCACCTGACCAAACTGCAGAAGCAGTACGCGGACGATGGCCTCATCATCCTCGGCATCAGCACCGATCGCGAGAAGGACACCGTTACGAACTTCGTCCGTCAGCGCGGCGATCAAATCGGCTACCACATCGCGTGGGACAGCGAAGACCGAATGAAGGGTTACTGGTTCGATCCCGCGGGTCTGCGCGGCATCCCTGCATCCTTCATTGTCGATCGCCAAGGCAAGATTCAGTACATCGGCAACCCGCACGACCCGGATTTCGACACAGTCCTCGCGCTGGTTGTCGGCGGCCGGTTCGATGCCAAGCTCTACAAAGAGGCATTGCCTGTCCTTCGCGAGATCGAAAGCCATCGCAAGGTTCGTAACTGGCAGCTTGCGAACAAACTGCTGGATGATCTGATTGCGGTCGATCCCAAGGCGTTTTCCCCGTTCGCTTTGATGAAGTTTGAGATTCTGCTGATTGACATGGACGATCAGGAAGAGGCATATCGCTATGCCCGCCGTTTGATGGTGGAGTATGCGGATGACGCCGGCCTGCTGGCCGCGTTGGCCGTGCAGATCGCTTCGGACCCGAAGATTCCCGCGGAGAAGCGCGATCTTGAAGTTGCCATGCAGGCGGTGAATCTCGCAGCCCGTATTGCAGGCTCGAACGATCACCGGATGCTGGCGCACCAGGCTCTTGTGAACTTCCACGCAGGCAACGTCAGTGAGGCCATCAGCCTTCAGCGTCGCGCGTGGATGATCGCCGCCCCCAATCGGAAGGCAAATCTGGAGCGTGTTCTCCGCGAGTATCAGAGCGCGGAACAGCGTGAGGCTCGGCTGAACTGATCGGTTGATTTGAGAGAAGCCCTGCGCGGCGTCGAGTAACTCGACGCCGCGTTTCTTTTTGCCGTCCGGTTTCCGGTGTATCCTTGTGCAGATGACTCGCCGATCCCGTCTGTTTTCTTCGCCACCATCCGCGCCGCTGGTCGCCGCGTCGATTCTCTCTGCTGATTTCGCAGCGATGGGCGACGACGCTGGTGATGCGCTGGAAGCCGGCGCAGACCTTCTGCATCTGGACGTGATGGACGGCCACTTTGTGCCGAATCTGACGATGGGGCCTGCGCTGTGTGCATGCCTTCGGCGCGCCTTACCGGATGCGTTTCTTGATGTTCACTTGATGGTGACGGATCCCGCGATGTTTGTGCATCCGTTTGCCGAGGCTGGCGCGGACCACTTCACGTTTCATATCGAAGCGGAGAGCGATCCCGCTCCGCTGGCGGAAGCCGTTCACACGGCGGGGATGAGCGCGGGACTGGCGATCAATCCGCCCACGGAAGTCGATCGTGTACTGCCGCATCTGTCGCACTTCGAGCTGATTCTGGTGATGAGCGTCAACCCCGGCTTCTCCGGCCAGAAGTTCATTCCATCCGCGCTGGAGAAGGCGAGGCGCATCAAGCCGCTGCTCAGGCCCGAGCAGCGGTTGCAGGTGGATGGCGGCGTGAATGCGCACACGGCGGCTGATTGCAGGGCCGCGGGTTTCGATGTGCTCGTGGCGGCATCGGCGATTTTCAACACGAATGATTACGCCGATGCGATCCGCACGCTGCGGGCCGGGTGACCACAGGGTACACAGCCCTTGCGGGCGGCTCCAACCCTAGAATGGCGAGCGAAGCCGCAGGCACGCGGCATGTCATTCACGCTCCGGTAGCTCAGCTGGATAGAGCAGCGGTCTTCTAAACCGCAGGTCGCAGGTTCGAGTCCTGCTCGGAGCGCTTTTCGTTTTGAATCAGCAGCGATTACGTTTCGCCCGCGATCAGGCCGAAGAACACGCCAACGAACATCGCAAAGCCGGACCAGACGATGATGTGGCCGATCGCACCCGCGCCGTGAATAACCTCATCCGTGCGCGAGAGCAGCAGCCAGAGCAGCGATGTTGCTGAGAACGAATACAGCAGGCAGACCATTGCAAATACGGCGGCACGGCGGAGATGCGACAGGCGAAACTGCACGACGGACTCGCCAGGGCTGAGTCGGCTCTTCTGCCTGAGATTCCAGTAGATGTAGCCGAACGCTCCGCCGATGCCGAGGATGAAGGTGATGATGATGCCTCGCACGTCGCCGATCTCGGCCATGCCTTTCCATGCGTCGCCAAAATCGAGCATGAGAATCGCGCCGACCATGAGCGAAATCCATACGGCGGAATAATGCGCGAGGAACGGCGCGAAGACGCCTCGCCTGCCGTGCCCTTGTCGCTCGTCGAGCACATCAAGATCGGACGCGATCGTTACCGTAGGCCTGATGATGTAGCGGTCGTAGCACCATGTGCGAGCAGTGCGTAAGGCATCCGCCGCAGCCGAGCGGCGGCGAATCTCGCTGTAGGCGGTGCCTTCGACGAGTTCTGTAACCCGCATTTCCTCGTTTCGTTCCATCGCGTGCTGCGCCAGTTCCGCCCATGTTCGTGAGGCAGCATCATGCAAGACATCGGCATCTTCCTTGTGGCCGCCGATCCAGAGTGGATGTGCGAGCAGAGCATCGAGCGCGTCGCGCTGCAGCTCATACGCACGGCTGGCCAGGTCGGTCTCCCACGCAGCATGACGCATCGACTTCCATAGCACGAGGAAGAGATGACGCCGGACGATTTGATGATCTACCTCACCGATCGCGGTCATCACAGCGTTGAACGCACGAGCGTCGAACCCGTGCAGGCGCAGAGATGAATCAGGCCACGCTTCCGTTGCGTGGTCGAGCAGTTCCGCCCAGTGGAAGAGTTCGCGATGCAGCGAAGCGCGAATATCAAGTAGCAGCGTCGCTTCGACATGCGGCAGCAAACGAGCGAGTCGCGGCAGGAGCTCGTCCAGCATGGCGCGAAGCGTGGTGAGAGCTTCACGCGAATCATCGATGCGCGACCAGTCGTCCGGCAGTACCGCGTGCGAGAGTGCGCGCAGGCGAGCAAGCGTGCTGATGAGTTCATGTTCAAGCTGGGCAAGCGTGACGTCGCTCCACGCGGGGTAGCCGTCCTGCAGCAGCGGTTCATCTGCATGAGAGAATTGCTCAAGCAGCTCGATGACTGTTCCAGCGCGAGCGACGCGATCCGGTGATGGCTCACCGATGAGATCGAACAGTCGCACCAGCCGCGAGCGAAGATCGGCTTCCTGTTGCAACAGTGCGGCAAGACCTTCGCGCAGTCGCGTCATGGATCGGCAGAGAGAAATATCCTGCGCACATGGAGAGGGCATCGGATCGTTGGGGTTCCACGCCGCTTCCTGCGCGAGGCGATTGATGAGCGTGAGCACATCAACTTCCGTACCGTCGGTTCGCTGATACGTTCGCCCCTCACTGACCGTGCGCAAGGCTTCAAAGAACGCTGCGTGCGGCTGGCGCACCAGCGCGTGATACAGGAAGGTTTCAAGCGAGAAGTCGGGGTCTCGCCGCAATCGCCAGCGAATCTGATGTTCCATGGCGTCGGCCACGATGGAAAGCACATCGCTCCTGCGGCGAGTGGGCAGGAGCGCGAGCAGGACACGCGGGTCATCAATGCGGTGCAATGTGCGAGCATCAAAGAGGTCTTCCGCGCCAGGCTTTTCCCATGTCAGCACGCGCAAGAGCACCGTGGTCGTGATCGCATTTGGCGCTCCGCTCACTTCCGAAACAAGCGTCGGCGCCATGGCGTCATCCGGGATGTCGATGCCGCGTCTTCGAAGCAGAGCTTCGACCTGTTCCTGTCCTGCGTGCAGGTGCTGAGACTGATCGATCAGCAGCACCGTGAGCAACGCACGAGTTGATTCATCCGCCGAGAGCCAGACATGTGATGTTGCAATCTGTGCGAGGAGCTTGTCCAGCAGGTCGAGTCGCGCAATGGGCTTGCCGCTAGCGAAGAAGCGCGGGTGCACCGTGTGCGCTTCAGCGAGCGCCGCTTCAAGCCACAGCATGACGACTTCGGGTGTGAGAACGCTGCCGGAGTGAACCGGCTGATGGGAAGCGGATGCAATGACTTCGTTCAGGGCGGCGGTGTACCACTCCGGCCGCTCATGCCGTTCGCGCTTCCACCACGTGATGAGGCGGGCGATGCAGTATCGCCTTTCGAGCGGCTCTGCGATCGTGCGTACAGCATCCATGATGTGCGCGGGCCACGGCTCGGCCAGCAGCGACGCGGTGCGCATCACATCGTCGAGCCGAATCAGTCCCGCTACGCGCGACGCGAACGGATTGCTTTCGCATTCACGCAGCTCGCGCATCTGCATGTCGAGCATGCGCAGCCAGTCTGTCGCGGTGCGTTCACCGCCCACGTGCACAAGCAGTGAACCGTATCGTTGCACGACGGTGCGACCGACAAGCCGCGCGGACAGGCAGGGCACACGTTCGAGTGCGTCCGCAGCCAAAGTGCGAACCGATGCATCGCTTGGCATTGACTGCACCATCAGGTCGAGCGCGAAAATGAGGATTGCCAGGTCTGGTGCGCTATTCGGCAGCGCGAGACGACCGCCTCCGCCGGGTTTCGGCTCCACGGGCAGCGGTTGACGAACCAGCGTGAGATCGCATTCCGGCTGGGCAGCGGCTGCGGCAAGGGCGATGATGAACCGTCGATTTGTGCGATTGCCGCTCAACGGAATTGGCTTGGTGAGGTTCACGTTGCGATGCCTGGCATAGGCAGCGAGATACTCGCGCAGCTTGGGCGAGCGATGAAGATGCCGCCCCAATGCAACAGCAGCGGGCTGATAAAGGTCTGCGACGGATGCACGGAAGAAGAACGTGATGAACGGCGCGAAGGCTTCGTTCCATGTATTCGCACGGGCGATGACTTCAAGCCGTAAGCGCAGCTCATCGCGATCCGGCAGGTTGGTCCACTCGGCCCATCGCTGCACGATGGCGGGGTCATCAAGAGCTTTGGCGACGTTTCGTTTGGCGTCTTCGCGTGTGAGGCCGCTTCGCTGAAACTCCGCGATCATTGCGCGGGCGTCGAGCGATGCATCGGTGCTAGATTGAGGTGCGGAACGGTCCGGCATGAAACTCAAGAACGCAATGATGAAGACGAATGACCAACTACCCGGCAAGAATGGGCCTGGTGGGACTCGAACCCACACGGAGGGTTGAACCTCCAGCGGATTTTAAGTCCGCTGCGTCTGCCGATTCCGCCACAGGCCCGCGGCACGTCGAATCGTATCGTCGGAAAGGATGTCGTGTCGCGGGCCGTCGATTCGTCGCCGTTGCGTGGCTTTGCAGGCAATCAGAGGGTTTTCCCCTTGTGCAGCGGCGGAATTGCGGTACGCTCATGCCAACACCTGCCAGGAGCAAGCTTATGTCCGATTGCACCCATCCCAACGCTGAGCCGCACCATCACAGCGACGCAGCAATCGTCGATGCTTCACGCCGCAGCTTTCTCGCCAAGGCCGCAGCGCTCACCGGCGCCGCAGCGGGCCTGAGCGCGGTCGCATCCAGCGCAGCAGCAGCGTCGCTCAAGCCCATCATCGCGGCACCCGTTCTGCCATTGGGAAGGAATGAGACGATTCGCCTCGGCGTGATTGGCACCGGTGGCATGGGACGCGGCCACTGCGATTCCATCATTCGGCTTGCGAGTGTGTCGGGCAGCGGCGGGGAGAACGTGCAGATCGTCGCCGTCGCCGACTGCTGGCATGAGAATCGCCGCAAAGGCTACGAAATCTGCTCCCGGCAGGAAGGCGTGAAAGTCGACCAGTACGTCGATTACCGCGAACTGCTCGCGCGTGAAGACATTCACGGCGTGCTCATCGCTTCGCCCGAACACTGGCACGCCAAGATGGCGATCGATGCGGTGGCTGCGGGCAAGCACATTTATCTCGAAAAGCCGATGACGCTTCATCTGGATGAAGCTCTTGAGCTTCGGCGTCATGTTCGCGCGAACCCGCAGATCATGTTCCAGGTGGGCACACAGATGATGCGCCTGCCACGCTATCACGAAGCACGCAAACTGATTCGTGCGGGTGCGATCGGGCCGGTAACGTTCAGCCAGACAAGCTACTGCAGAAACTCCAAGACGGGCGAGTGGAACTACTACCACGTTGACCCGAAGTGGAAGCCGGGTGTGGATGTGGATTGGGAAGCATGGTTGGGTCCGATCGGGCCGCATCCGTGGGATCCTTATGTACTCAACCGCTGGAGACGGTACAAGAAGTTCTCGACGGGCATCATCGGCGATCTGCTGGTGCACGTGCTCACGCCACTCATGCTGGCGGTTGATGCCGGTTGGCCCGTGCGCGTGACCGGCTCCGGCTCGCACATCGTTGATAAGGCGATGGAGAACCACGATCAGGTGAATCTGACGGTTGAGTTTGAGAACGGCCATATCATGCAGGTTGCCGGTTCCACATGCAATGAAGTCGGGTTGGAGACGCTCATCCGAGGCCACAAGGCGAACATCTATCTCGGCAGCAGGCATTGCGTGGTCCGGCCAGAGCGCATCTACAGCGATGAAATCGATCAGGAGACGATCGAGTGCCCGGACATCGGTAACGATCAGGAGCAGCATCGCATCGAGTGGCTGCAATCCATCCGATCAGGCCAGGCGCCTTCAAGCGACATCGAGTTCGGCACAAAGGTGATGGTGGTCGTCGATCTTGCCAGCCGGTCGATGTGGGAAGGTTGCGCGTTCCGCTTCGACCCGCAGACGATGAAGGCAAGCCGGGCGTGAACGCGCGGCGGCGGCTCATCCGTCTGGCGACGTTCTCGATGGGTACGCGCTTCGAGTTTGTCCTCGTCGGCGATGATGAGGTGCGCCTTCGTGCAGCGGGTGAGCAGGCCATCATTGAGGTTGAAGACCTGCATGCACGATTGAGCTGTTTCAGTCGGGCGAGCATCGTGTCGCATCTCAATCGGCACGGGTTTCCCGGTCCGGTCGCGGTGGATCGTGAGACGTTCGATCTGCTTGCGCTGGCGCGTGATGTCTGGTGCGATTCTGACGGCGCGTTCGACATCACCATCGCACCGCTGATGCATACCTTGGGGTTTCGGAAGGGGGGATCGCTGCAGCTTGATGGGGTTCATCCGATCGGCATGAATCTCATCGAACTCGATGACGCAGCTTGCACGATGAGGTTCACACAACCGGGGGTGGCGATGGATCTCGGCGCGATTGCGAAGGGATACGCATTGGACCGAGCCGCGGAGATTCTTCGCGAAGCGGGCATTGACTGCGCGCTGCTGCACGGCGGCACGAGTACGGTCGTTGCCATCGGTTGCCCGTTTGAAAGCAGCGGGAATGGCGGTTGGCGCGTGCGGGTTCACGATGACGTGGAGCCGCGAGATGTGATCTTGTGTGATGAGGCGATGTCCGTCTCCGCGCCGCGTGGGCGCGTGATTGAGCGCGATGGCGCAGCCATCGGTCATGTGGTTGATCCGCGCACAAAGGATGCGGCCGTCGGTGCAATCTGTGCAGCGGTGATTTCATCGAGCGCGGCTGTCGCGGATGCATGGTCCACCGCGCTGGTGGTAACAGGAGCAAGGCCGGGCGCCATGCCTGAATCGATTCGCAGTGTCATGCGAATCGGCACGGGATGGGTCGAGCATTTTTCAGATGAACACCGCGCGGGAACGCGCATGGAGGCAGTCGCATGAGCGGCATGGATCGTCGATCGTTTCTCACCACCACCGCGGGCACACTCGCAGCGTTTGCACTTTCCCCCGAAGCTCTCCCCGCAGCGGTGCGGCTTGGCGCTTCGGCATCCGCGCTGCCGGTTGCAGTCATCGGCGTGGGTCGGCAGGGGCGATTGCATCTGGCGGAACTGCAGCGGTTGAGTGCAGCGAGAATCGTTGCGATCTGCGACAACGATTCTCGCCGTCTGAGCGCTGGCGCGAGGCGCACGCAGGACGCACAGACGTATGAGAGTCATACGGAAATGCTGGAGAAGGCGCGCGATGTGCAGGCGGTGTTCATTGCCACGCCCACACATACGCATCGGCAGATCGTTCAGGATTGCCTCGCAGCGGGAAAGCATGTGTATTGCGAAACGCCGCTCGCGCACACGATTGACGATGCAGCAGCGATCATGCGCGCTGCTCGCAATGCGAAGTCTCTCTTTGCGTGCGGGCTTGAAGGACGCACCAACCCGATTTATCAGCTTGCTCGCACCTTCTTCCGTTCCGACTCTGTGCGAGACTTGATCGCCATGCGCGGCCAGTCGCATCAGAAGAACTCATGGCGGGTGCCGTCGGCGGACCCCGCGCGCGATCGCGAGACGAACTGGAAGCTGGATGATGCGGTATCGATCGGCCTGCCTGGCGAAGTCGGCACGCAGCAGTTCGACGTATTCTCGTGGTACACCGATCGCGATCCGGTGGCTGTGCGCGGTTCCGGTGCGGTGCGGCTGTACGATGATGGCCGCACGATTGCAGACACCGTGCACTGCGATCTCGTGTGGGAGGACGGCGCACGTTTGCAATACATGGCGACACTCGGCAACTCGTTTGAAGGCCGCAATGAGATTTTTCACGGCTCGAACGCAGCCATCAAGCTCGCATGGAACGCTGGTTGGATGTTCAAGGAAGCGGACGCACCGACGCAGGGGTGGGAGGTGTATGCCAATCGCCAGCAGTTCCATAACGATGAAGGCATCACGCTGATCGCAGATGCCACGCAGCTTGCAGCGCAAGGCAAACTGCAGGAAGGCGTCGGCCTGCCTGACCCGCCGCTGTATTACTGCATCAACAGTTTCCTCAAGAGCGTGATTGAGAGTCAGCCGATTGTAACGACAGCGGAGATGGGCTACCGCGCAACGGTGATCGGCATCCTCTCGCATCAGGCGGTTGTCAGCGGGCACGAAATCAAAATCGACCCGCAGGTGCTGCGCGGGTCGTGAGGAAGAATTCGGCCCGATCTTGTGCGGAATCAACCATGACCACTTTCCGACTTCGACAACTCGGCTTCTTCGCTCGGCTCGGCGTGGCGGGCATCGTGCTGACGCTCATCGGCGGCTTGATCGCCAGCGCAGCGTATGTGCGCGTGCATCACGGCAAGCGCGATGGGCAACCCGGCGTGTCGATGACGGACCTCATCGGTTCCTATCACGGCATTGATGCGCCTGCGCCGCTGCTGCGATCCATGGAACGCGGGCACCCGGAAGGACTTCCCGTAGCGGAGCGGGCAGCACTCATCGACTGGCTGAAAGGCGATCGAATCGCGCAGATGTACGACGATCTTGATCTTGGCGAGATGGCCCCTGCGGAAATCATTGCGGATCATTGTCTGGTCTGTCACGCTCGCCGCGCTGCGGACAAGCATGTCATTGCTCGCACGATTCCGCTGGATTACTGGGATGACGTGAGTCGCCTTTCATTGCCGCTGAAGATTGATCCGCCGTCGATCGACATCCTGATCGTAACAACGCACACGCACGCGCTGAGCCTCGCCACCATCAGCGGTATGACATTCCTGCTGCTTGTGTTCACAAGCTGGTCTCGGCGATTGATCGGCGCGCTCGTCGGGGTCAGCGGGCTGGCGTTGCTGGTGGATATCGCTTCGTGGTGGCTTGCGCGGCTGCACCCCGGCTTTACCTACGGCATCGTCGCGGCGGGTTCGTTGTGGCTTGCGTTTACCGGGCTTTCGCAACTGGTCATCCTGCTCGACCTGCTCAGGCCGCGGCTCGCGGACCGGTGAGCCGCGCGATCAGATTTTCCAGACGCTGCTGGCCCACGTCAGACCGCCGCCGAATGCAACGAGCACGACGTTGTCGCCCCGCTTGATTTTCCCTGCCTGCCAGAGCTGATCGAAGCATAAGCCGACAGAGCCTGCGGAGCAGTTGCCAAAGCGATCAATGTTGACGTGCACTTTGTCGTCCGGCAGGCCGATTTTCTCTTTGGCAGCTTCGATGATGCGAATGTTCGACTGGTGACACACGAATTGGCTGATGTCGTTCACCGTTAAACCGGTCTTCGTGAGCGCGTCCTCAATCACTTCGCGGAACTTGGTAACGGCGAATCGGAACACTTCGCGGCCGTTCATGCGCAAACAGCCGAGTTGAATGGGATTATCGCGATCGCTTGCAGGCACGTCCTGTTGTTTGCGAGGGATGTAGAGCGATTCCCATGTTGCTGCGTCGGCTTGCAGCAACTGGTACTGGCAGCCTACGGTGGGGTCTTCGTCATCGCGGACGAGAATGACAGAGCCTGCAGCGTCGCCGAAGAGAATGGACACGGATCGATCGGTGTAATCGACGGCGGTGCTCATGGTGTCGCAACCGATGACGCCGACGGCGCGATGCCGCCCGCTGCGAATCAGCGAGTCCGCAACGTTGAGCGCGTACACAAAGCCGCTGCACGCTGCGACGAGGTCGAACGCAGCAGCGGGGGCGGCGCCGAGTTCCCTGGCGATTCGACAGGCGTTGGAGGGACACGTCATCTCCGTCGTGACGGACGCAAGAATGATGAGGTCGAGATCGCTACCCTTCATGCCCGCGTTGTCGAGCGCACGTTGAATGGCCTTGAGCGACAGCGTGTAGTTGCTTTCAACGCCCGGCGTGCAGACGCGGCGCTCGTGGATGCCCGTTCGCTGGACGATCCACTCGTCCGATGTGTCGAACATTTTTTCGAAGTCTGCATTGCGCAGCACACGATCCGGCACCGCCGAGCCGGAACCTGCGATGCGCACGCCGAAGGCGGATTTCCCGGGACTGTGCTGTCGGGCATCGGCTGTCGGCATGAGGCTCCTGCGTGCGTGTTGTCAGAACGGGTGATGCTGGGGTGTTTGATCGCGCTGTTCGCCGGGCCGCATAGTCGGCGCGACGGCGCACGATCACGCCGGCGCTTCCTCCATCGTGGAGAGTTTCTCGACGATGGCTTCGTTGACGCCCGACTCACTGAACTGCTTGGCGCGAAGCACAGCGTTGGTCATGGTTCGCGCGACGCTGGAGCCGTGGCAGATGATGCACCCGCCGTTGACGCCGAGCAGCGGCGCGCCGCCGTATTCGTGATAATCGTGGTCGGCGTAAATCTTCTTGACGACCGGACCAAGCCGCATGGCGAGTTCGGGGTCGTGCGCCTTCAGTTCCCGCGCGATGGCCTTGAAGATTCCTTCGGACAGCCCTTCCGCGAGTTTGATCATGACGTTGCCGACGATGCCGTCCGTGATGACCACATCAGCTTCGCCGTTGAACACCGCGCGGCCTTCGATGTATCCGGTGAAGTTGACATCCGGCGTAGTGCGCAGGATGTCTCGTGCCTGCTTGAGATCAGCAGTGCCTTTCTGCTCTTCGCCGCCGACGTTCATGAGCGCGACGCGCGGATTCTCGATGCCGAGAATCCTGCGGGCGTAGATGCCGCCCATCACGCCGTATTGGGCGAGGTGGTGGGGCTTCGGCTCGATGTTGGCGCCTACGTCAATGAGAACGACGGGGCCTGAGAAGGTAGGCACAACGACCGCGATGCCGGGCCGATGCACGTGCTGCAATCGCCTCATGTACATCTGCGCTGCGGTAACTTGTGCGCCGGTGTTACCTGCAGAGATGAAGATGTCGAGCGGATTGTCGGCTTTGCGGCTCGCCATTCTCGCCAGCACCGCCATGGACGAATCAGGCTTGCTGCGAACAGCTTCGACAGGCGATTCATCCATGCCGATTGACTGTGACGTATGCACCACGGTGATCGCAGCGCCGTTCGGATTCGACGTGAGTGCCGCAACAGCGGGGTTGATGACGGCAGAATCACCCGCGAGGACGAGTTCATCATCGGGTGAAAGATGAGCCAGCGCGCCGAGCGCGCCTTCCAGAATCGCGGCGGGGGCGTTATCGCCCCCCATGACATCGACGCCGATCCGCATGGATCACTCGTCTCCGTCAGTCTTGATCTGCAAGCCAGGTCGCACATACCCGCACGACGTGCAGGCGGCATGAGGACGCTTGGCATTCCCGCAGTTTGCGCAGAGCACCGATTGTGTGGCCTTCAAGGCATGATGCGCGCGACGCTTGCGCTTGCGGCTGGGAGAGGTACGAAATGCGGGAACGGGCATGGGTCAACCTTCGTCTGGATCAGTCTGGATCGGTACGGCCCTGACACAAGCCGCCGGGGCGATCCAAACGCTGCATCAACGGCCGGATGGGTCGCCCGACGCACGCGCGGGGGCGAAATCACGAGTCGGATACTGTAAAAGTGTGGGGGCGTGATGTCAATGCTTGCCGGTGTTCGGCAAGGACTTGGACAGGTACAGTTTTTAGGCAGGATAAGCCTGCGGCCTGCCCCAAATGGCCACAAGCAAGACGCTCACGCAACGGTGCCGCGTATGAAAAAACACGGCTCGGCGGCGAATCCAGCCGGTTTTTCTTGCAGGGCCAGCAGCGTGAGGTCGGGCGAATCGATGTCCGGGTCCCCTCTCTTTCCGGAGGGCGCATCGTGGTGATCGGGTCGGCCAGTAACTGGGGTCGGTTGAGGTTGGCGGCGGCATCTCTCGCTGCGACGCCGACGAGCGAAGCACGCCACGCACGGCCAAACGTCCGCTGCGGGCGATGGATCGACTGGTACACGGCGCGATGAACCGAATGCTGGACGGATTGTTTTGAACGCACGAACCCCAATCTTGGAACCTCTCGGCAAAAGAGGTGAGCGGCTGAACGCTGCGAGAACGGCACTTCAACCTACCGCCAGTCCCGCCCGAGCGAGGAAAATGTTTCGGGAAGGGCAGATTTCCCGCGGGTTTCGTATCGATCGGCTCAGGTCGCCGGCGGGGCGAACCCCGGTGGAAGTGTTCGCTTCTACAATGCCCGCATGGAACTTTATATCGACACCGCCAATCTTGATGAAATCCGTCAGGCGCATGACATGGGCGTGCTGGACGGCGTAACCACGAACCCCAGCCTCGTTGCGAAGGAAGGCGTGGACTTTCACGATCGCATGCACGAAATCTGTGAGATTGTGAAAGGCCCCGTCTCTGCGGAAGTCGTTTCGCTTACGCATGATGAGATGATTGAGGAAGCGGAGCCGCTGATCGCGATCGCTGACAACATCGTCATCAAGCTGCCCTGCATTGTTGAAGGGTTGAAGGCGTGCAAGACGCTGGCGGATCGTGGCGTGAAAGTGAACATGACGCTGTGCTTCCAGCCGCTGCAGGCCATGCTCGTTGCGAAAGCCGGTGCGTTTCTGGTGAGTCCGTTCGTAGGGCGCGTCGATGATGTGGGTGGCGACGGCATGGAGATCATCCAGCAGATACGAACGATCTACGACAACTACGGCTTCGATACGAAGATTCTCGCAGCGTCAATTCGCCATCCGGTGCATCTCGTGCAGTCCGCGCTCATCGGTGCGGACGTGGCGACCGTGCCGTTCAAGGTGATTCAGCAGATGATGCAGCATCCGCTGACTGACAAGGGGCTGGCCGCGTTCCTTGCGGACTGGGAGAAGGGCAACGCGGCGATGAAGAAGCCCGCGATGATGAAATAACAGGCGCTTTTCGGCCAATCACTTTGCAGATCAACTCGCATCGCAACCCTTGTGGAGGACATCATGCGAAGACGAATCCACCGAAGAGGCCTGACGAACGGCCAGACCGCGCTGATCATTTCCATCGTGGTGATCGTTCTGCTTGCGTTGTCATGCTTCGGCCTGCTGCTGATGGGCGGCATCATGCTGCCCGCGCTTGGGCAGGCGAGACAGGCCGCGCAAAGCATGAAGAGCATGATTCAACTCCAGAGCCTTGAAATGGCGCAAACGCAGTTCGTTCAGGACTTCCCGGATCAACAGCCGACCTTCGAGAACCTCGTCGCGAACAACTACATAACGGTTGAGATGACGCAGTCGCCGTTCGGCCCTGTTCCAGACGGCGGAGGGGACTACTGGCTGCTCTTGCAAAGGTCGGAGCTTGAAGACGCTGCGGATGCGGTACAGGTTGTCATCGGGTATGACCGCGCGATGTACGCCTCGCATTACGCCGTGGCGGTGCTCTTCGCGGACGGCAGCACGAACCTGCTGTCGATCGCGGATTTCGAGCAGCTTGTGGCGACTCCGCCGAATGATCGAGATGCGATGAGTTTGCCGAACCGCACGCGGTAACAGGCGTGCGAGGCGAATCGATCACGCAGGAGTTCGGCGATTGCTCTAGAATCGGCGCACGTTCATCACATGATGGATGCCCAAACGCCTGTGAAGGTCATACCTGTTGAAGCCTCGACGTTGTGATGCACGAACTCCTCTGCTCGGCCTTGTGCACGCGCTGCTCTTTGCGCTGGCGTTTCCAGATGTTCACGCCGAGGCGGGGCTGTGGCCTCTCGCGTTCTTTGCGGTTGTGCCGCTGGCGTGGCTGGCGCTTCTCGCACCCTCAGCGCGATGGGCGGCTGTATCGGTGTTCATCACGCAGCTTGTGATGTGGCTGTGGATCGGTCGCTGGCTGGTGCAGGTTACGGTGCCCGGTTATGTGCCGTACGCGCTCATTCTGTCGGTCTATCCCACGATCTTTGTGCTGTTGCTGCGATGGGTGAGCCGCCATCCTCGGCTGGGCAGCGTGCCGCTGGCTCTGTCGGTGCCTGTGCTGTGGGTCGGTATCGAGTTTCTGCGAGGCGAGATCGCGTTTGATGGATACCCGTGGTATCTCGTCGGCCATCCGCTGGTTGAAGCGCCGATCCTCGCGCAGAGTGCAGACCTCTTTGGTGCGTATTTCATCAGCTTTCTCGCAGCGATGACGGCAGGCGCAACTGTGGCGGTGCTGCATGATGGCGTCGGCCGCGCGTGGCGCAGCGCAGCGCTGGTTGCTGGCGTGCTGGCGGTGAATGCAGGTTACGGTGCGTGGCGGCTTTCTCAGCCTGACATGCTGAGCGATGGCCCGACGATGCTCATCGTGCAGACGAATCTGCCGCAGAACAACAAGATGCGTTCATCGCCCCAGGAGCAGCTTGAGCATTTCGATTCGTTCATCGAGTTGACGGTGAACGGGCTGCTCGCAGCGCGCGATCAGGGCGAACGTGTGGAAGTGATGGTATGGCCTGAAACGATGCTGCCGGGCTTTGGTTTCGAGCCGGAATCGGTCGCGTTTCTGGTGAGGGAGAATCTGTTTCCGCTCGATCACTTCACGCGCAACATCGAGCTGCTTGTGGAGCGCAGCGGTGTGCCGATGCTCGTGGGCAGTGCCGCGGCGGTGGGGCTTCGTTACGAAGAGGACGATGACCACGCCCGCCTGCTCGATTCGGATGCGAGATACAACGCTGCGTACTTGATTCAGAACGGCGTGCCGAAGCAGCGATATGACAAGGTGTTTCTCACTCCTTTCGGCGAGACGATGCCTTATATCTCGCGCTGGCCCTGGCTTGAGCAGAAGATGCTGAGTTTCGGCGCGAGCGGCATGAAGTTCAATCTAGATCGTGGCGGTTCCATGCATCCGCTGGTTGTCGCGGCGAACGAGCTGCGGGGCGAGGTTTCACTGGCGACGCCAATCTGCTTCGAGGCGACGATGGCGTGGGTGTGCAGGGGGCTGGTGTATGACCGAGGCGAGAAGCGCGCCAGTGCGCTGGTGAACCTGACAAACGATGCGTGGTTCGGCTGGTTTGCGCCGGGCCGCGTGCAGCACGCGCAGGTCAGCCGGTTTCGCGCGATCGAAAATCGCGTGCCGATGGTGCGTGCCGCTAATTCCGGCGTGAGCATGGCGATCGACTCCATGGGGCGCATCACGGATGCGATCGGCAGCGGGCGTTACGGCGAGCCGATGCGCGCGGATGTGCTGACGGTAACACCCCGATTCGATGCCCGCATCGCGCCGTACGCTATCATTCGTGATGTTTGGGGCTGGCTGTGTTTCTCGCTCACCCTGCTGATTGCGTGTTGGGCAGTTGCGACATGGCGCAGTGCACGGGTTTTGCGTCGCGCTCAAACGGAATCGTGAGGAATCTTCCAACGGATGGCAGAACTCCGGCCGACCCATTGAGGTAAGGACATGATGAACCGATTTTCAGCAGTCGTGGCGTGTGCTGGTCTGGCTCTCTGGCTCGGCGGGTGCGAGCAAGGCGGCAAGCAATCTGGCCTGGGCATGGGGGAATGGAGTACGAAGGAGCAGTCCGTCATCGGTGGGCGAGGTAGCAACCTGAGCGGTGGCGTTACGCTTGGTGCGTCGGCGACGCCGCCGTTGACGGTTGATCCTGGCGCGCGATCCAGCCCGGAGCTTCGTCGCGCTGCGATTGGTCTGCTGGAGCAGGCTGCGGAATCGACGAACGCACTGCTTCGTGCGCATGCGATTGAAGCCTTGCATCATGCCCCTCGCGAGGTGATGGAGCCGATCGTGCGGCGCGGGCTGGGCGATCCCAACCGCGGCGTGCGCTTCGTGGCTGCGATGACCGTCGGGCGATTCAAACTGACCGAGACGGCGGCGTTGCTCGTGCCGCTGCTGCGTGATGAGTCGCCTTCTGTGCAGGCGGCGGCGATCTTCGCGCTGCGCAAGTGCGGGGAGCAGGTCGATCTGACGCCCCTGGCCACCATGATCCAGAGCGGCGATATGGAAGTGAAAGCCAATGTCGCCATGATTCTGGGTGAACTTGGCAATCCGTCTGCGGTGCCGCTGTTGCGAAGTGCGGCGGGGCAAGGCTCCGGCCGCGTGGCGCCAGCTCGCGTGAAGATCACGGACCTGCAGATCGCGGAAGCGATGGTGCGCCTTGGCAATGAGCGTCAGATGGAAGTGATTCGAGCTGCGCTGTTCGCGCCCGCTGCGGAACAGGGCGAACTGGTCGCGCTGGCCTGCCAGATCGTCGGCAAGCTTCGCGACGAGCGTGCCGCGCCCACGTTGCTCGACTTTGCGACCCGCGAAGGCCGCATGCAGCTCCCTGCGGAAATCAGAATGGCGGCGACCCGCGCGCTGGCAGAAATCGACTTCGGGCAGGCTCCAGTGGACGTGCCTCTCTCTTATGTCGCCCATCAGGACTTTCAGCTTCGGGCACAGGCGGCGATGACGCTTGGCGCGATTCCCGGCCAGTCTGCGGGTGCGGCCCTCACCCGGCTGCTGACTGACGACAACCCGCTGGTTCAGGTTCACGCAGCGGGGGGGATTCTCCAGAGCACGGCTCCAGAGCGTTTATCGCAGTGGTGAGCGGCGGGCGGCGGCCGCTTGGCCTGATTCAAGGGGCTTTTGCTGCGCGGCGTGCTTTGCTGTTGAGAAATCTGAAAGTCTGCAAAAAGCGAGCATCCAGTATGTTGTGGATCGCCCTAGGCCGGGCCTGGCGACCATGTGGCCTCCAGCCGTGGAAATCGCCGGGGAACCCTCCTTGGCGTTGACACGAATGCTGCGTCAAGGTACAAACCAACGCTGCACCCCGTTGGGTGCTCGTTTGCTGAAACCGCCCGACGGATCATCGGTTTTTCGGCCCTCAGCAGTGGCAAAGGCCGCGTGAGTGTGTCGGCGAGATCGACGCCCGTTTCTCGATGCGAGGACTCTGACCGTGCATGTCTTGACCAAAATCTTCATCGTGCTTGTCTCGCTTCTGGCTGTGTTCCTCGTACCGCTCGTCGTGGTGTATGCCCACAACGAGAACAGCTACAAGGCGATGTATCAGCGATCATCGTCGCAGGAAATGGTCGCGAAGGAACTGGCGAACAGCCGCAGCGCACAGTTCGCTGCTGCGGAAGTCCGCCTGAACGCGCAGCTCGACGAGCTTCGTCGGGAAAGCGCAGCCAATCTTGCGGCCCGCAATGCGGCTCTGGCAGAGATCCGTCAGCTTGAGGCGCGTCTCGCTTCGGCGGAGTCTGGTCGTGCCGCGACACAGGCGGAGTTGCAGCGCATTGCCGCCACGGTGGAATCAGCCACGCAGTTGACGGCGAGTCTGGTTGAAGAGCTTCGCGTTGTTCGTCGCGACTTCATGGTCGCCGAGCAGCAGAAGGTGCAGTTGGATGAGGCACTTCGCGATGCCCAGAGCCAGCTTGAGGTGGCAATCGCCGCCCGCCGTGCCTTGCAGGAAGAGTTGCAGCGCATGAACGAGCAGCTTGCGCAGACCCGCAGCCGCGTGAGCGATTACGTGGCTCGCTTCGGCACGCTGAGCGATGCCCCCGTCGCGCTGGGCATCACGCCTGATCGCAACCTGACCACCACGATTCTGAATGTTCGCCGCAGCGCAGATCAGGTGCTTGCTGAAATCAACGCCGGCTCCCGCGATGGCGTGAAGGAAGGCTGGACGATGACGATCGGCCGTGGCGCTGAGTTCCTCGGCAATCTGCGGATCATCTCCGTGGACATCAACCGCGCCACCGGCGTGGTTACACTGGAGCATCCGTCACGAGGTCTCGTGGATATCGGCGACATCGTTCAGTCCTACGCCGGTCGCGATTGATCGCCAAACCCTCGACGCTGAGCACACGCATTCCATCTGCCCGGAGTTCCCATGAGCCAGTTCAACGCACCAGTCCGACGAAGCGGGGGAGAGCTTGATGTCTATACCGGCCTGCTTTGCGCTGCATTTGTGGTGCTGGTCGCAGGCGTCTCGCTGATGGCCCTCAAGAACATCGACCACTCCGCAGCAGATCGCGGCGGTAGTGGCGGCATGCTCAAGCTGGTCGAGTCCCGCTGAGCGGCCCCGCCTTCACTTCTGATTTTGGCAACGCCGGCCTCGATTGGCCGGCGTTGTTATTCATCGCAAGCCCCGCCTTTTGCCGATTCCGGGTTGGCGAACCGTTTCCGACGGGTTTCCCCAGATTCCCATAATCCTGACGATCGCCTACACTCAGGCTCATCTCATCCCCCGAATGGAGTGATTATTAGTGTTTCTGGATAGTCTCCTAGGCTGGTTCAGCGTCGATATGGGAATCGACCTGGGAACGTGCAACACGCTCGTTTGCGTGCGAGGCGAAGGCATCGTGCTCAACGAGCCGTCGGTCGTCGCCGTCAAGCGAGGCACCAACCGCGTTCTTAACAACGGCACCGCCGTCGGCTGGGCGGCCAAGGAAATGTTGGGCAAGACGCCCGGCAGCATTTCGGCGATTCGTCCCCTGAAGGACGGCGTCATCAGCGACTTTGAAATCACCGAGGCGATGCTGAGCTATTTCATCCGCAAGGTGAATGGCCGCAGCCGC
Organism: Phycisphaerales bacterium; assembly: GCA_035443885.1. Lineage (GTDB taxonomy): Bacteria > Planctomycetota > Phycisphaerae > Phycisphaerales > SM1A02 > DAOMNO01. The sequence goes on along the minus strand of DAOMNO010000007.1, from coordinate 62,590 downwards.
ATCTTTGGGCCGCGCGTCGTGATCGCAGTGCCTTCGGGTATCACCGCGGTGGAGAAGCGCGCCGTGCTGGATTCCGCAGAGCGCGCCGGTGCGCGGCGCGTTTATCTGGTTGAAGAGCCGATGGCGGCGGGTATCGGCGCGGGCCTGCCCATCGTCGAGCCGACGGCGTCGATGATTGTCGATATCGGCGGCGGCACAACAGAAGTCGCCATTATGAGTCTGGCCGACATCGCTACATGTGAATCCGTGCGCGTCGCGGGTGATGATCTGGATGAAGCGATCATCAACCACATGAAGAAGGCATACAACCTGACAATCGGCGAGCAGACGGCGGAGCGCATCAAGATCGACATCGGTTCCGCTGCGCCTGTTGGCGAGCCGCAGAACATGGAAGTGCGCGGCCGGGACAACGTCTCCGGCCTGCCGCGCAAAACGGTTGTTACCAGCGAGGAAATACGCGAAGCCTTGCAGGAGCCGGTCAGCGCGATCATTGAGACGGTGAAACGCACGCTGGAGCGGGCCGAACCGGAACTCGCAGCCGACCTTGTGGACAACGGCATCTGCCTTGCGGGCGGCGGTGCGCTGCTGCGCGGGCTGGACGTGGTCATCGCCAACGCCACCGGGCTGGATGTGCGCATCGCGGATGATCCCATGACATGTGTGGCTCGCGGCACGAGCATTTACCTCGAAAACCTCGAGGAATGGAAAGCCACCATGGAATCCGACATGGATGACGTGTGATGCACGGGAAACGTCCAAACGTCGTAACCTCTCAACGTCAAAGTCAAGCCTCGCGCTTCGGTGCGATGATGCAATCGTTCGTTCTTGCAGGCGGCGCCAAGATCATTCGGCTACGCTCAGACCGATCTCTTTCGATGTTCGGACGTTTCGACGGTTGGACGTTTTAGCGTTTCATGTCACGCCACTTCAACAGGCCGCAGCGGGTGTTTTTCGTCGCGATGGCGATCATCATCGCGCTCGCCTTTGCGCCGTCGCGGTGGCTCGGCTGGACGCGCGACATCGCTCGCATCGTGAATGTGCCGTTCACGCCGTTCGGCCACGCGGGCGTTTCCGTGGCGACATGGCTCAGGCCGCCGACGGATCGAACTGGCGCGTCCAGCGATGTCGAGCGCAGTCTGCTTGAACAGCGCGATATCTACGAGCGGCTGTATCGCGCGGAGCAGCTTCGTGTGGCGGAGCTTGAGGAACAGATCACCCAATTGCAGCAGGTGCCGCCTGAGATTCTGGGCGTGCCCATTCAACGCATGGTGGCGAGCATCACCCGTCGCGATGCGCGTGGCCCATGGGCGTCCGTTCAACTCAATCGCGGGGCGCGGCATGGCGTTACAGTCGGCACGGTCGCCGTCTATGGCGGCGATCATCTGCTGGGCCGCGTTACCGATGTCAGTCCGCTGGCGAGCGAACTGTTGCCGCTTGGCGCCTATCCCGACGTTCGAGGCATCATACTCCCCCGTGATATGCCAGCAGCATCCGCCGCATCTGCCCCGCGCGTGCTGCTCACGCCCCGCGCGGATGGCACGCTGGTGGGCCATGTCGAACATATTCACCCCGTTGCGCAGGGTGATGTCGTTCGTCTGAGCGATACCGCGTGGCCTGTTTCAGCGTCGGCATCCGTCATCGGCGTTGTTGAGTCGGTCAGCCGAAATGACAGCCAGCCTCTCAAGAACACCATCATCGTCAGGCCGCGCTATCAGGTGAACGAACTGGCGAGCGTTACGCTGCGTGTCGAGATGCCCGGCGGATCAGAGCGAGGTGCATCGCGATGAGATGGACGATCTTCATCATCTTCGCGTTCATCATGCTCGCACTGGACGGCGGCTTCATGGGTGTGTTCACGCTGCCCGCTGTTGCGGGTATTGGGCCGAACATTGTGATCTGCCTGCTGGTGTACATCTGCATGTTCGCCACGCGGCTTGCGGCGATGTTTGCAGCGCTCACGCTGGGCGTGATGATGGACCTCATGCACCCGCTCAGTCAGGGCGATGTCGCACCGAGCGTGTATGTCATCGGGCCGCACGCGCTGGGTTATGTGTTCGCGGGGCTGCTTCTGCTGCAGCTTCGCACGATGGTGTTCCGCCAGCGGGCGATTACGATCGGCGCGCTGAGCTTCGCTGCCACCTTCGCAGCAGGATTAGTCATCATCATGGTCTTCGTCATTCGTTCGTGGTATGGCGAACCGACGGAGTATTTCATGCACGGCTCGCCCGCGCGGGAGCTGATGCGCCAGCTTGGCATCGGCGTGTACACCGCGCTGCTTGGTGTGCCGCTCGGCTGGGTGCTTCTGCTGACAACGCCTTTGTGGGGCTTCCAGCCCGGCCACCACCGCCGCGCGCTGTGGAGATAACCGCTGTGTGCGTCGTGTTCCTGTCCCGTGCGGTGCAGGTGGCGCCTTCCAACGCACGGCCTCACACCTGAAACCGGCGCCCGTGTTACAGTATTTTCATGCGGCGGATGATCATCTTCGATGACGACCGCGGGCGGTTCGGTCCCATGACCGATCTGCGCGCGAGCTTCGAGCTGCGCACAGGCATGTTGACCACCGCACGGCGGCTGGCAGCGCACCGGCCCAAGACACTTGCAGCCTACTGGGTGCCGACGCGACTCCGCGCAATGGTCGCGGAACGAGCGGACGCGCCAGTGAACGAGTTTCCGACGGATGATGAAGTGTTGTATCTGGTCAACGGTCGTTGGTCACTGCCGGATGCGAAGCTCACCCCGGAACCGGGTCAGGCACTGGTGGAAGCGGAGACGGGCGATGTGATCGCAGCGGTCATGCGCCGGTCCGATGCGCAGTATTTTCTTGAAACGGGCGAACTGCACGAGCGCATCGAGCGCATCGCGCACACGGAGCGCGTGCTGTATCGCCATCCGTGGGACATTCTCTCGCTGGCATGGAAGATTGTTACGCGCGATATTTTAGAAACGCGCATGCTTGATGCGCGCGTGCCCGCTACGACGGTGAATTCCGTCGGCGATCATCCGATTGAGCTGCACGTTACGGCGAAGGTGTTTCCTGGCGTCGTGTTTGACGCCACACACGGCCCCATCGTCGTACAGGAGCGTGCGGTCATTCGCCCGAATGCAGTGCTGTGCGGGCCGTGCGCCGTCGGGCCGGATTCAACGGTCATTGATCGTGCTCTTATCAAGGCGAACACGGTCATCGGGCCGAACTGCAAAGTGGGCGGCGAAGTTGGCGCGACCATCTTTCAAGGCTGCGCCAACAAGGCGCATGACGGTCATCTCGGCGATTCATGGGTGGGCAAATGGGTGAACTTCGGTGCGGGAACAACCAACTCCAACCTGCTCAACACCTACGGCGAAGTCCCGATGCGCCTTGAACCCGATGGGCCGCGCCAGCGCACCGGGCTGACGTTCCTCGGGGCGATCGTGGGCGATCATGTGAAGTTCGCCATCAATACACGCATCATGACCGGCACGGTGTTGGGCACCGGTGCGATGATCGCAAGCAGTACGCCGCCCCCTGCGTACACGAAGCGGTTCGCGTGGATCACGGACGAAGGTGAGCGCACGTATCGCTTTGAGAAGTTTACAGACGTGATGCATGCTGTGATGGCGCGGCGGCGTGAAACGCCTGGCGAGGCGTACATTGCGGCGCTGCGAGATTTGTACGACCGAACCGTCTCCAACCCGTCACACGCAGCGGGGTAGCTGCGATGGAGCCTTTGTTGACGACCTGCATCGAGCCAACTTCGTCACAGGCGATTGCGATGTCGTTCGTGTGCCCGGTCGATCACGCGCCGCTCCTTGAGCAGGGTGATTCGCTGCAATGCGCCACATGCAGACGAGAGTTTCCGATTGTGGGCGGCGTCGCGGATTTTCGCGATGAAGCCCCTCGCCGCTGGGCGGAAGCGCAGCGGTATGAGATGCAGTTCTGGAAACAGGACGAATCGACGCCACAGAAGCGCGAAGCGATGTATCGCAACGGGGTGAGGACGATCACATCTCGTGTCCAGCCACATCGGCCGATAGAACCGAGCAGCCGCGTGCTTCAGATTGGCACGGCAGGCCACGCGGAAATTCACTATTTCGATGCAGCCGTGAAGTGCGCCGCTGAGCCGCTGGCGGTTGAGTTGAGCAGGCACGGCATGCTCGTGCATGGCGATGTTCGCTGGGCGTGCACGATGGGCGAGCGGCTGCCGTTCGCGGACGGCGCGTTCACGCACGCAGTGCTGGCGAACATGATCGATCACGTTGCGCAGCCGGATGCGGTGCTGGCGGAAGTGTGGCGATGTCTGGAGCCGGGCGGCGTGGCATATGTAACGTGCAATGTGAGTGCCGCGCCGCTATTGCCGATCTTTCGCGCGCTGAGTGGGCTGAGGCTCGGCTACTTTCGCGGACATCTGTGGTTTTTCACGGGCAGAGGATTGGAAGAACGCGCTCGTCGTACAGGGTTCGAGATTGCATCCGCGACGACCTACCGTGCCCCGAAGCGATGGCAGGGGTGGCAGGGCGGCCTGCAGCGCACATTGAGGCCTCTGCTGGTTTCGCCTCACATGATGGTGCTGCGGAAATTGGAGCAGACGCATGCCGCTTCGCCTCGCGGCTACACTGCACAGCATGGCTGAGTCGGCAGTGAAGACCTTGTATCTCATCGACGGGCACGCGCAGTTCTTCCGCGCGTACTTCGCCATCCGCACGCGAATGACCAGCCCCGTCACCGGCGAGCCGACGAACATGACATACGGCTACGTCGGCATGTTGCTCAAACTGTTGCGCGAATACAAGCCGGACTATCTCGCCGTCGTCATCGACGTTTCAGGCGATAAGGAAACCTTCCGCAGCGAGATTTATCCTGCGTACAAGGCGCACCGTGAGGAACCGCCGGAAGAGCTGCGCCCGCAGATTGATCGATGCCTGAAGGTGATGGAGCTGATGGGGATTCCGGTCTTCGGTGAGGAGACTGTCGAAGCGGACGACGTGATCGCATCCATTGTCAAGCGTCTCAAACGCGAACAGCCGAACCTGAAGATTCGCATTGTCTCAAAAGACAAAGACCTCACACAGCTTCTGAATGATCGAGTTGAGTTGTTCGACGTACATAAGGATTCGTCGGTTACGGCGGCGGATGTGTTCGGCGTGGAAGGTGTCCAGCCGCAACACGTGCGCGACATCCTCGCGCTAATGGGTGATACATCGGACAACATTCCCGGTGTGCAAGGCATCGGACCGAAAACCGCTTCACAGCTTATTCTCAAGTACGGCTCGCTTGAGAATCTGCTCGCACATCAGGATGAACTGAAAGGCAAGCAACGCGAGAACCTTCACGCTGCGGGGGATGTGCTGAATATCTCGAAGCAGCTTGTTACGCTGAAGGACGATCTGCCGATTGAGTTCGATCTGGAGCGGGCGCGTGTGGATGTGGCCAGACTTCCCACGGAAGCAATGCTCGCGGTGTTTCGTGAACTTGGTTTCAATCGCTTTCCTGATGAGCTCGCGAAGATCACTGGTGCGCCGATCGGCACACCCGCGCAATCTGCAGCATCGCGACGCGATTCCCAGCCCGCGCTTGCGGCAAACCGCACGACAGACGGTTTCGCAGACTCACTCTTCGGCGGAACTGAACCGCAAGAGGAACAAGCACAAACCGGCGAGACGGCGACTTTATTGTTTACGCCAACTGATCCCGGCGACTATCACTGCGTTTCCACGCTCAAGCAGCTTGATGCGCTCATCAAGCGATTGCGCTCATGCGAGCGGTTCGCGATCGACACCGAAACGGATTCGCTTTCACCCGTCAGCGCGAACTTGTGCGGCATCAGCATCGCACTGAAGACTCACGAGGCGTACTACATTCCGGTGCGATCGCCTGAGCCGCAGACGCATCTGGACACAGCGACCGTCATCGACCGGCTGCGCCCGATTCTGGAAGATGGGAGTACGCTGAAGATCGGTCACAACCTGAAGTTCGATCTCAATGTGCTGCGAAGGCATGGTGTGCGCATCGCGCCGGCATCTACAGCGAAGAACGTTGGCTTTCGCGGCTTTGACACGATGATCGCCAGCTACGTTATCGATGCTTCACGCTCCAGCCATCGCATGGATGTGCTCGCGCTTGCGCTGCTCAACCATACGTGCATTCCGATCGACGCACTGATCGGCAAGGGCAAGCAGCAAAGGCGATTCGATGAAGCGCCGCTTTCAATGGCAGTGCCCTATGCTGCTGAAGACGCAGACATCACGCTGCGGCTGCATGATGTGCTCGCGCCGCAGATCAAGGCGATGGGCCTGACCGATCTGTTCGAGAATCTTGAGATGCCGCTGGTGGAAGTGCTGGCGGAACTGGAATGGAACGGCATCCGCGTTGATCCCGATGAACTTGATCGTCAGCGTGAGAATCTTGCGAAGCGAATCAACACGCTGAGGCGGGAAATCTCCAATGCGGCTCCATTTCCGTTCAATCCGGATTCACCCAAGCAGCTTGCGGCCGTGCTGTTCAACAAGCCCGATCAGGAACCGCCCGGCCTCGGCATCAAGCCGCTCAAGCGAGGAAAGACCGGCCCGTCCACAGATGTTGAAGTCTTGGAGAAACTCGCTGCGGATGAAGCGGTGGAGAGTGATCTGCCGCGATTGATCGTGGAGTATCGCCAGTTGACGAAGCTGGTGAACACGTATCTCGTCGCGCTGAAGGAAGCGATTAATCCTGAAACGAAGCGTGTACACGCGAGCTTCAACCAGACGGTCGCTGCGACGGGTCGCCTGAGTTCATCAGACCCCAACCTGCAGAACATTCCCATCCGCACGGAAGTTGGCCGCGAAATTCGCAGGGCGTTCGTTGCGGAGCCGGGCAACGTGCTCATCACGGCAGACTATTCGCAGATTGAGCTGCGCATCCTCGCGCACCTGTCGGAAGACCCCGCACTGATCGAAGCCTTCGAACAGGGGCAGGATATTCACACCGCCGTCGCGGCCGAGGTGTATGGCATCCCGCTCGATCGTGTTACTTCAACCCAACGCAACAGCGCGAAGATGGTGAACTTCGGGATTGTCTATGGCATTACCGCGTACGGCTTGGCCAGGCGGCTCGGTGCGGGTACGAGTGTGGAGGAAGCTGCACGCATCATTCACGATTACAAAGCACGTTTCAATCGCATCGATGCGTTCCTCGCGCAGTGCATCGACATGGCGAAATCGAAGGGCTATGTGGAGACCATGCTGAAACGCCGCCGCGCTATTCCGCAGATTCACGCACGCAACCCGCAGCAGAAGCAGCTCGGTGAGCGCATGGCGATCAACTCCGTCGTGCAGGGCAGCGCTGCAGACCTCATCAAGCTGGCGATGATCGACCTGCACCGCGCCATGCCGGCGCGTTTCCCCGCGGTGAAGATGGTGTTGCAGATTCACGACGAACTGGTGTTCGAGGCTCCCGCGCAGCAGGCAGATGAGGCGACGAAGTTTGTGGTGGAGCAGATGGAGGCTGCGATGGCCCTGCGCGTGCCGCTGAAGGCGGAGGCGGCGTGGTCGGAGAACTGGATTGACGCGAAGTGATTGCTCCAGCGGGGGGCTATGGGGGTGGAATCGATGGCGATGCGGTTTCAAGGGGCTTGAACAACCGCCCCGTCGGTGCTACATTTCCCCGTTCTGGCAGAGGTTCGACCCCTGCCGGGCACCCTGAAAAGGGGCGGTAGCTCAATTGGTTAGAGTCCCGGACTGTCGATCCGGTGGTTGCGGGTTCGAGTCCCGTCCGCCTCGCTTCCCATCACAAAGGACCCTCGCGCTGGCGAGGGTCTTTTCATTGCCAGGGGCTGGCCGAAACGGCACAAGCCGCGATCGTCATGTGGCTGCCGGGCGTCCGTGCGACGCGTGTCGCTTGCAAGCTCCGACTCGGGGCGTGCTGACAGCGGATAACGCGGATTGCGTGTCACGTATCGCCACATCAAAGAGTGGCTCACCCTGATGTTGGCGGCGTGCAAAGCGATGGGTTTTCAGTGCGCACCTTCCATCGACTGCGCCCACTCTCGGAGCAGCGCCAGCTCCTCATCCGTCACGCGCGCATCCCGGTGAATCGCGGTATAGATCCACATCGGCATCTTGCCTTCCGCGACTTCCTCGTAACTTTCTTCCGCGATCTTCGCTCGCTTCTGCGGGTCATAACGATCCCAGTGCGAGAAGTTCAATTCCTCACGTCCCTCGCGCACATCACGCGCCACAAGCCATGAGACCGGCGCGACATAGCTGTACCAAGGCCAATGCGTCTCATTGGAATGGCAGTCAAAGCACGATGTGCGCAGCACGTGCATCACAGGCACCGGGGCATCGACCGTCCCCGTTACGGGCGGATTGCTGCGATCCACAGGCACGAACTGAATGGCGATGAAGAGGACGGCTGCGACGAGCAGAACACGAATGATGAGTTTCTTGAGCATGATGTGTGGCCCCTTCAAGCGGTGTGCAACAATGCGATCGGACCCTTCAGAGCATTGTTCGGCATGGGGGGGTGATGACCCACGGGGAAATTGCCTTGATTCAAGGAGTTGCACCGATATTGCGACACAGTCTCACTTCTGACTGGACCACCTCTGCGGGCGGCTGGACTGGCCTGATCGTGTTACGCTGATTCTCATGGCACAGGCATCGGATGATTCCAGGGACATGCCGCGGCTTCACGCTGATGCTGATGCAATGAAGTCCATCGCTGATCGCGAGGGGGTGTTCGACGTTTCGGTCGATCGACAGAAGCGTCTCATCAACATCGAGTTTGATCCGAACCAAATCAGTGATGAGGAAATCACCAGGCTTGCGCGTCGGCTGCGACCCGAACTGGAGCAGCGTTTTCACCGGACGCCGTTGCGGTTGCGCGGCAGGGCGTGCGAAGCGGCTGCGATGCACCTGGAGAAGAAGGCCGAGCGCATCGAAGGTGTCCGGCGCGCGACCGCGAGCTTCAACGCCGGCCTGATGAGTGTGACGTTTGATACGACCGTCCTGCCGGAGGAGGAACTGCTCAGCCGAGTGCGCGAGGCAGGTGCGCCGGTTCAGCCGTACACGCCGGTAGAAGAGGATGTGCGTACACCGGGACTTGGCGGGTGGGTGCGATATCTTCTCACCGGCAATCGGCTTGCCTTCATCTTCGTCATCATTACGTTCATCTGCATGATCCTCGGCAAGGTTACGGAGACGCTTGATGCGCCGGGCTGGCTTGCCGCGTTGAGTTTTCTCATCGCGTACCTCACGGGCGGCATGTTCGCGGTACAGGCCGCATGGCAGTCGCTGCGGCAATGGACGATTGATGTTGATCTGCTCATGCTGCTTGCTGCACTCGGTGCAGCATACGTCGGCAGCCCGTTCGAAGGCGCACTGCTGCTCTTTCTCTTTTCGCTCTCGAACGTGCTGCAGACCTACGCGATGCACCGCACGCGCCGGGCAATCCACGCACTGATGAAACTGCGGCCCTCGCAGGCCCTCACCCGGCGAGGCGATCAGGTGCAGATGCTGCCGATTGAGCAGCTTGAACTCGGCGACATTGTCATCGTGCGGCCGGGCGAGTCGATTCCGCTCGACGGCGTAATTACTGAAGGCGAAAGCTCGATCGACGAATCTTCACTCACCGGCGAATCGATCCCTGTATCAAAAGGCGCTGGCCGCGAAGTCTTTGCCGCGACGGTCAATCAAACGGGTGGATTAGAGATCAAGGTAACGCGGCTGGCGCGCGATTCGACCATTGCCCGCCTCATTGCGATGGTGGAACAGGCCCAGAGCGAAAAAGCAAAGACGCAGCGGTTTCTCGATCGGTTCAGCCAGTGGTACGCGCTCAGCGTCATCTGCTTCACGATCCTGCTGATCGCGCTGCCGCCATGGCTGCTTGATCACGACTTTGGTTCTTCGTTCTATCGCGCGATCACGGTCATGGTTGTTGCGTCGCCGTGTGCGCTGATTATCTCGACGCCCGCCGCGATTCTCTCCGCGATCGGCGGAGCGGCACGTCGCGGCGTGCTGTTCAAGGGTGGTGCGCATCTTGAGCGAACTGCTGCCGTTCGTGTCCTCGCTCTCGACAAGACCGGCACGCTTACTGAGGGGAAGCCGCGCGTTACCGATGTCGTCGTCGCCAGCGGTCAGCGGCTTGGTGTTGCAGATGATCTCACTGACGATGCGCGAGAACTCCTGCGACTGACTGCGGCGGTCGAATCACGTTCAGAGCATCCGCTCGCTCAGGCCGTTGTGGATTTCGCGATCCGTCGCGGCATCGAATATGAATCTTGTCGCGACTTCCAATCCGTCTCCGGCAAGGGCGCAAGCGCGCAAGTGGGTGAGCGTCGCATCGCCGTCGGCAATCTGCGGTACTACGAAGCATTCAACCTTCGTGGCATGGACACCATTCGAGAGCAGATGCACGCCTTGCAGAGCGAGGGTAAAACCAGCGTCATTGCTGCGCGGATCGACGATGATGACCATACGGGTGAAGCACTCGGCGTGATTGCGATTGCTGACGTTCTTCGCACCGATGCCACAGAAGTGATCCGCCGTCTCCGTGCAACTGGCATTGAGCGTGTTGTGATGTTGACGGGAGACAATGACCGCGTTGCAGGCGCCATTGCGCGCGAAGCGGGCATTGATGAAGTTCATGCGGAACTGATGCCAGCCGATAAGGTTCGCGTCATTCGAGAACTTGCCGAAACCGGTCCCGTCGCAATGGTCGGTGATGGCGTCAACGATGCCCCCGCCCTCGCAGCGGCCTCCGTCGGTATGGCGATGGGTGCGGCCGGCACGGATGTCGCCATGGAAACCGCGGATGTCGTCCTCATGGGCGATCAACTCGATCGTATTCCGTTTGCGATCGCCATCAGTCAACACGCACGGCGAGTCATCATGCAGAACATCATCTTTGCGATGGCGGTCATTATCGTCATGGTCATCGCTGCGCTGGGCTTCCGCCTGCCCCTGCCGATCGGCGTGATAGCCCACGAAGGCAGCACGGTGCTGGTTGTCCTTAACGGCCTCCGCCTGCTCGCCTATGGCCGTAGATAGCCCATCAGTAATCGATCACGACAATCTTCATGCGAAGCATCAGGCTCACGATGTGACAAGGCGACGGCGAGCCTCGGGCTCGACCGCAGCCGTGGGCGGGGGCAGCGGTTGACTGGCCGGGTTCATATTGCCTACAATCGGATGCACATATCCTTTATTTCCCGGAACAGCCCTCTCACAAGGAAATGCATCAGGAAACCGCTCATGACCTATGCGCCACTCATCGCCTTCTCGCTGCTCGCTCTTTGCCTCGGCGCCTGCTCGACGACGAGCGTTCAGCATTCTTCCCATAGCGCCAATGCGTTTTCCGCATGGAACGAGCAGACGCCCGTCGGCAGGATCGTCACCGAACAGCCTGATGCAGCGAGAATCTTCGATCTCATCGGCATCGACTACTGCTGTGGCGGCGAGATGCCGCTGGGGGAAGCTGCGGTAGCGAAGAAGGTCAATCCGCGCCGTCTGCTTGACGCGCTCGCCGTGGTGGGCGGTCGCGCAGCCGATGGTCCGACAATCAACTGGGCCGAGGCAAATGTGAATGAACTCATCGACCATATCGTCGATGTCTATCACGCGGAACTGCGCATTCTGCTGCCCAGGCTTGACGACATCATCGCAACCGTGGTTCAGGTGCATCAGGCGCAGCATCCTGAACTCGCTGAGGTGCAACGTGTCTTCCGCGGTTTGCGTGCGGAGATGGAAGAGCATTTGGCCCTAGAAGAGGATCATGCGTTCCCCGCCATTCGTGCGCTGGCTGCCGGCGGAACTGTGGGCGACGTAACGCAGGCGATCAAGGTTCTCTATGATGATCACGATGACGCCGCAGTTGCGCTGAGCACGCTTCACACCCTCACCAATGGCTATGAAGCGACGCCAGATGCGTGCAACTTGTACCGCCAGATGCTTGCAGGCCTCGACCGTCTTGAACGGCAGACTATGGCGCACATTCACCTTGAGAACAACGTGCTGTTTCACCGCGTCGAAGCGATGCTCCATCACTGAGTCGCACTGTGCGAATCGTCAGCTCGTAATGGTGTGTGGGTGATGTTTCTCTACCGACGTTGCCTCGCATCAATACCGGCATTTCGGGCTGCGATACCTCGGATAGTGCGAGCGCTTATGGCTGTGATGGCCCCAGTGGCCATACGATGGCTGGGGCGGGCAGCTTGGCGATGACCACGTCGTCGAATAATGCTTCACGTGCGTGTGTGAGCCGTGATGCACATGGTGGACGTGATGCGTCTGGTAGGTGTGGTGGTGAACGTAGGCTGGCTCGCAATGTGCCGGGCCGTACGCGCCGAAGCGAGCGCCGTGAAAGCCTGAACTGAAGTGAACGGACTTGGTGCACCCGCCAAGGACGATCGAAGCGAGGACGACGCAGCCGAGCGAAAGAAACATGCGCATGACAAACCTCCTGGGGCGGCGGCCCTACTCAGGATGACCCGCCAGAATCACAGCCTATTCCATGCCGTGCGGAAAAGGCGCGAAAAAAAGCCCGGACATTCATCTGTCCGGGCGGAATCGTTGTTTTTCAGCCATAAAAGCGGTTTTGCAAGTTAGTCCGCAATCGCAGCCTGTGCCGCAGAAAGTCGCGCGATTGGCACGCGATACGGCGAGCAGGAGACGTACTCCATGCCGAGTGCGTGGCAGAACTTGACGGACTCCGCTTCGCCGCCGTGCTCGCCGCAGATGCCGATCTTCAGACCCTTGCGGCTCTTCCGGCCCTTCTCGATGGCCCATTTCATCAGGAGGCCTACACCTTCCTGGTCGAGGCTTTGGAACGGGTCGTCTTTGAAGATGGCGGCCTTCGTGCGGTCCACATAGTCCGGCAGGAAGCGGCCCGCATCGTCGCGCGAGAGGCCCATCGTCATCTGCGTGAGGTCGTTCGTGCCGAAGCTGAAGAACTCAGCGACATCCGCGATCTGATCCGCAAGCAGCGCAGCGCGCGGCGTTTCGATCATCGTGCCGACCAGATACGGCACCTTCACGCCGGCGACCTTCAGCACATCCTCTGCCACGCGACGTGTCGCGTCGGTGAGCAGGCGAAGCTCCTTCCGGTCGATGGTGAGCGGGATCATGATCTCCGGCAGTACCTTTTTGCCCGATTTGTGGATGGTTACGGCGGCCTCAATGATCGCGCGGACCTGCATCTCCAGAATTTCAGGATACGTGATGCAGAGTCGGCAGCCGCGATGGCCGAGCATCGGGTTCATTTCGTGAAGCTGCTCCACGCGCTCGCGCACTTTCTCATAGCTCACGCCAACTTTGGCAGCAAGATCGCGCTGCTTCTGCTCTTCGTGTGGCACGAACTCATGGAGCGGCGGATCGATGAGGCGAATGGTGACGGGCCTGCCGTCCATCGCCTGGAAGATGCCGATGAAGTCATCCCGCTGGAAGGGGAGCAATTGCTCCAGTGCGGCGCGGCGTTCGATCTCCGTGTCCGCAATGATCATGCGCTGCATGGCGAGGCGGCGTTCTTCCGTCTCAAAGAACATATGCTCCGTTCGCGTGAGGCCGATGCCCTCTGCGCCGAGGCGGATCGCGTTCGCAGCGTCCTGCGGCGTGTCCGCGTTTGTGCGCACGCGCAAGGTGCGGCGCTTATCTGCCCACTGCATCAGCGTGTGATACTCCTGCGGCAGTTCAGGCTTCACGAGTTCCATCGCGCCGAGATAGACGACGCCCTCGGAGCCGTCGAGCGTGATGGAATCGCCCTGCTTAATAGTCGTGCCGTTGACACTCATGGATCGGTTCTTGTAGTCAATCGCGAGTGCACCGCAGCCGACGATGCAGCACTTGCCCCAGCCGCGCGCGACAACGGCAGCGTGCGAGGTCTTGCCGCCGGTTTGCGTGAGAATGCCCACCGCAGCGTGCATGCCGCCCACATCCTCAGGCGACGTTTCCTTGCGCACGAGCACGACTTTGCGGCCCTTCGCGGCAAGAGCTTCCGCCTCGTGTGCGGTAAAAACGACTTCACCCGACGCAGCGCCGGGTACGGCGTTGACGCCTGTCGCGAGCTTCTTGGCGGCGAGTTCATCGCGGCTGATGGACGGATTGATGATTGGATAGAACAGACGCTCGATGTCGAACGTCGTCATGCGCATGATCGCTTCGTCCTTGGTGATGACGGGCTTGAGCGCGGCTTTCGCATCACGACGTGAGAGATATTTCTTTTTCACCAGTCGATCGGCCTGTGCTTTGGTGAGCAGGGGCTTGGTCGCTTGCTCAACCGCGATGCGGAATGCGGCACCTGGCGCACGCTTACCTGTCCTGCATTGCAGCATGTAGAGCGTGCCACGCTCCACGGTGAACTCCAGGTCCTGCATTTCCTTGTAGTGCGTTTCCAGCAGCACGCGCACGGCGTTAAGCTGATCCCACGCTTCGGGCATCTTTGACGCCAGCTCGCTGAGGTGAATCGGTGTGCGAATGCCCGCGACCACGTCTTCGCCCTGCGCGTTGATGAGCAGATCGCCGTAGAAGACATTTTCACCCGTGGAAGGATCGCGTGTGAAGCAGACACCCGTGCCGCTGTCGTCGCCGTAGTTGCCGAACACCATCATCTGCACGTTGACGCCCGTGCCATTGAGGCCTTCGATCTTCTCGACGCGGCGGTAGGTCAGCGCTTTCTCCGCGTTCCACGAGTCGAAGACAGCGCTGATCGCACCGGCGAGCTGATCCCACGGATTCTGCGGGAACTCGCGTCCGGTTTCGCTTTCGAAGAAATCCTTGAACTCGGTGCAGAGCTGACGAAGCATCTCCGCGGGGATGTCGGTGTCGTTCAGAATGCCGAGACCGTGCTTGAGGTTGTGCAGTTTCTCTTCGAGGATGTCCTTGCTCAGACCGACGACGACTGTGGAATACATCTGAATGAACCGGCGGTAGGAATCCCACGCGAAGCGCGGGTTGTTGGTCGCCTTCGCCAGGCCTTCCACGCTGACATCGTTCAAGCCGAGGTTGAGGATCGTCTCCATCATGCCCGGCATGGAGCGAGCTGCGCCGGAACGAACGGACACGAGCAGTGGGTTCTTCGGATCGCCGAGTTTCTTCTTCGCGGTCTTTTCAAGTCGTGCGAGTTGCTCGCGCACTTCCTTTTCCAACCCACGCGGCCATTTGCGGCCCTGCGTGTAATACTCCGCGCAGGCGTCGGTGGTGATGGTGAAACCGGGCGGTACGGGCAGACCGATGCGGACCATCTCCGCGAGGCCCGCGCCTTTGCCGCCGAGCAGTTCGCGCATGGAGCCGTCGCCCTCTGCGCCGCCTTTCGGTCCGGTGCCGAAGCCATACACCATCTTCACGCTGGATGATTTACCAGCGCGGCTTGATGATTGAGATTTCGTCTTGCTGTTGGCGGAACGCTTTTTTTTCTTCTTCACGGGGCTGAGCGTGGGCATGATGCGGAAAATCCTTGTCAAACGTGCGGTCAATGGGCGGAATGGAGCAGTTTAACCCCGCGAACGGCTTCGCGCGGGCATGGTCGGTGCGCTTTCCCTTATTTCTTTCATTCGGTCTATCATCGCGCTGCATGACGGCGTGCGAACTGCATCCAAACCTGCATCTCCCTCTTGATCCGGTTGCAGCAGCCTTGGGCTGGCCGGTCGATCGGCCGCTCCTGATGCTCCACTCCGGTACGGGCGGAGCGGCGATTTCCACGGTTGGGGCATCGCAGAACGCTGCTTTGGAACGCTGGGCACGGTGGTCAATCCTCGCTTCGCCAGATTCCTGGCTGACCGCGAGAACGCCCGACGAGGTGAACGAACTGTTCGCCATTCTTGAACGACATTCTCAAACGACCGTGTCGTCTCGCTCACCCGGTGAATCTCCGTTTCAAGCCGGGTGGATCGGATTGATTGCCTATGAACTCGGCCGGGTGATGGAGCCGACTGCGCAGCAAGGCCATGCCATCGACGATCGACACTGGCCCCTTCTGGCGATGGGACGATGTGATGCGGCACTGGTGTTCGATCACGTTCACAGGCGGTGGAGCCTCGCGGGGGACCGGTCGAAAGCGGCGCAGCTTGCATTGATGATCGAGATGAATGCTCGTGAACCCGCGTGGAGTGCTGGCGCACTCTCAAGCGCGACAACACCTGATGCGTACATGGCAGCCGTCGCTCGCACGGTTGAACTCATCGCACAAGGCGACATCTTTCAAGCCAACATCACGCAGCGGTTCAGCGCGAACTTTGCAGGATCGACCCGCGCATTGGCACAGGCAGCGTTCGCCGTCAGCCGGGCGCGGTATGGCGCGTATCTCGAACTGCCCGAAGGCCGATGCGTGGTGTCGATGAGTCCGGAGCTGTTTCTTGAAGTTGAAGGGGCGTCGCGCCGTGTGGTAACAAGGCCGATCAAGGGAACACTGCGAGGCGAAGCGGACCCGGCGGCACTGGTTACCTCCGCGAAGGACGCTGCGGAGCTTCACATGATTACCGACCTGATGCGGAACGATCTCGGCCGCGTGTGTGAATATGGCTCGATTCGCGTCGCCAAGCCACGCGAGATTGAATCGCATCCCACGGTGCATCACGGTGTGAGCGAGGTGTCAGGCACGTTGAGGCGGGATGTGTGTGTTGCTGATCTGCTGCGAGCGACGTTTCCGCCGGGGTCGGTTACCGGTGCGCCCAAGATTCGCGCGATGCAGATCATTGATGAAATCGAGCCAGTGCAGCGGGGGCCATACTGTGGTGCGATTGGATTCATCAGTGATGCGGGCAGCGTTTCGCTCAACGTGGCGATTCGAACCATCGCAATGACAGGCAGCCGACGCACCATCGACGGCTGCGTACAGTGGGATGCGCTGGAAGGCGTGCTTGATTACGGTGCGGGTGGCGGCGTGGTGGCAGACTCCAACCCCGCTGCGGAGTATCGCGAGAGCCTCGATAAAACGGAAGTGCTGCGACTCGCGCTTGCAGGGGCAGGTCAACTGATGATGCAGAAGATGTGAGCGGGCCGCAGGGCGTTATGCGCTTTCGCGCAGTGAGCCATCGGCGTGCAGCCGCTCAAGCTGCTCGCGCTGCTGGAGTGCGATGTATCGGCAGATTTGATCGACCACGCATCGCTGGTGCGCCGGGTTGAACGTGAAATCGAACGCAGCGCCGACATACACCTGATGGCTTGATTCCATATGCGTATGCACGACCTTGCCGGTGGCGCAGATGGGCACATCAAGATCAGGCGGCAATGCAAAGCGCATCCAGAGCAGGCGATGCCGACCGAGGAGATGCGCGTCTTCCGGTTCCACGAGCAGGCCGATGCCGCCGCCGCCGATGTTGAGCAACGTGGCGCGGAACTTCGGTCCGACTTCAGGCATGATTTCGATCGAGGCGTTGTGCTCAGGTGTTGTGCCATGGTCATCGCCAGCATCGGTGCAGTTCGCGATATGCAGCCGCATCTCGGCGGCGCGCTCGGCGAGTACGACGGATTGCGGATCGAGCAAAGGCCACACTTCAACGCTCGGCAGATTGAGTGACCCCGCGTTGGTGTCCACGCGGTAATAGCTTCGTCGCTGGCAGCGTTCGACAGAATCGGGCATCAGCAATCGCAGCGCGGGCATGATGCGGTTCCCGCCGTGATGCTGGCTGATCGGGTGATCGGTTTCGCCCATGTTGACGGTGCGGAAGACCCAGCGATTCTGGCCGATCGACAGAATGCCGACGAGGGCGACCCCCGGCTTGAGTGGGATTTCCTGTCCCATGGCGGTCGGCCTCTCGACGATGATCTCGCTGTCCATCACATCCAGGATGTGAACGCGCCACACGAGTTGCGGGCTTGGCGTGCCGCTGGAAAGGTCCGCACTGGACGCAAACGGAGCCGCCTTGGCCACAGCAATCTCGATCGCGCCGTTGCGGTCGCAGATTTGCCGCAGACAGCGGCGCCATTCAAGCGTGCGTGATCGGTTGGCTGGCACGGGTTCCCTTTCTCCAATCGACAGTGAGGACGCCGTCGCGGTGTCGGTCGATATCGGCATGGGAATCAGGGGGCTTGAAGGCGATCGCACAGAAGCGGTCGTGCAGCGGCTTACGTGTCGCGTTTCATGCTGCGGAAAACGAGCAGGCCATGCGATTCATCGTGTTCCGGCTCCGATAATCCCGCCAGACGCGCTGCGAGTGCGAGTGCGCTGCTGGTCCACAATCGAAGCAGGCGGTCATCCGGCGTAAGTGTCCAGCAGGTTTCATCCACGCGATCGCCTGTGCGAATGGTGAACACCGAGTCATGTGGATGCCAGACCATCTGCATGAGCGTGTCTTCTTCGTCCGGGTGCTCGCTGACGCCGGATTGCCAGTTGCCTTCGGTAACCTCAGGCCAGAGATCGTGCGGCAGATCGTCCAGCAGGAATACGCCGCACGGCGCGAGAGAAGCTGCCACGCGCGAAAGCAGCGCGATGGCCGCATCCAGATCGGCGATGGTCATGAACGTGTTGCCGAGACAGAGAATGGCATCCGCACCGTGGGCAGGTAAGGGCCACGGCTCGGCAAGAAAATCGCCCTGAATGAGCGTTGCGCTGGGCGAAGCCTCGCGACAGGCATTCACAGCGCCTTGGCTGGCGTCGATGCCGATGACACGATGGCCGGCTTGTGCCAGCGGCGTGAGCAGGCGACCTGTACCGCAGCCGAGATCGAGAACGGTTTGTGGTGTGTTCGCGTGCAGCAGCGCGCGGACGCCTTCGATCTGTGCTGCGGACCGAGCGGGGTCATGCGGGAGAAACTCCCACATCTCGGCAATCGAAGGTGATGGTTCGCGGGCATTCACGGTTTGAGATTGAGTGATTCAGCAAGCTGCGCGAGGAGTGTGCGGCTCTCGGCGACCTGCTCCGCCGTCAGCGGGCGGCCGCCGTAACGAGCTTCATAGAACAAAGACGAAAGTTCTCGCATAAGTTGCGCAGCGCGTGAGGCGCCGGGCCGACCGCTTGAAGCAACCTGAGCGGCGAAGTTGATCGGTGGCTGCCACGCAGGCTTCGGCAGCTTCGCGCGGTCGAGCAGTGTGAGCATGTCGAGATAGAAGCCAAGCTGACGGATGAGCCGTTGCTGGTCGCTTCCTCTGACGCGCTCAAGCCTCAGCTTGCTTCGGATGAGTCTTGTTCGCTTGAGGATTTTGATGAAGATGACGACGCAGACGATGAGTAGTGCACCGACAATCGCCATGTATACATAACCTCGCGGGCCGAAGAAAAATGCGTGGTTGATGCGGTCGATCCAGTCGGCGATGGCTGCGATCGTTCCTTGCACGCGCTCCGTCATGGTGGATTCCCACGTTCGCTGCGCAAGCTGACGCTGGGCTGCGTCATCGAACCCGACGATGGTGCGGCTCCATGCGCCGTCGAAGCGGTCATAGAGCCAGCGCAGGCGAGCGGTGGAAGGGGCCTGCGGCTGGTGAATATCGCGAAGAATGTTCTCAGGTGTGGGGTCGAAGGTTGTCCAGCGGTTGCGGCCCGTGCGCACTTCAACCCATGCGTGTGCATTTGATTCCAGCACGATGTAATGCTGCGCCACGTCGTCGTACTCATACGCCACGTAACCCGTCACCACACGCGCCGGTATACGCACATGGCGGCAGAGCAGCGCCATCGCGGAAGCGAAGTATTCACAGTGGCCTCGCTTGATGTCGAGAAGAAACGCTTCGACCGGGTCGCGATCTGGATTGAGCGTTACGTCGCTCAGGTCGGTGGTGTAGCGGAACGCAGGCGAATGCAGATAGTTCATGAACACACGAGCGGCAGTGGCGTTCCACGCCCAGACGGCTTCGTCGTCATGCAGCGCGCTGCCTCGCCGCGCGCCGGGAGGCGATATTGGCTGCCCGGCATTGGTCAGCAGCTCGCGCGCGAGATTGAGGATGGCAGCATTGCCCGGTGAGCCGCGAATGCCGAGGGCTTCTGTCGGCGCGAGCATATCGAGCACGTCATCGCTGGGTTCCTGCTCGCCGTAGATGGTGTACGCCCGCCCGCGACCTGAGCCGCCCCACTTGACGCGGGTGATCGTGTGTGTCGCGCGGTCCAGCAGGAGCTCGGAATCGCGGCCGGTTTCGACGGCAATGGGCGTGAATGCGGAGAAAAGCACGGAGCTGTCGAACAGAGGATCGAAGACCTGGCGAATGACCGTCGGAGAAGCGTAGTCGAATTCCACCAGTGGCAGCAGTTTGTCTGCCAGCGTGATGAGCGAGCGTGTTTCATTTTGTCCGGCGCGCCACCGGCCACGACCGTCGTAGTGATTAAGTGCGGCACCGCGCAGCAGCAGTGGGTTCGCCATGCGCATTGGCCGGTCGAGGTGATCGAGCAACTGCACGCTCATGACGGCGCGGCGAGACTCCGTGATTCGGCTGCCGTGCATGAGATTGATCTCAGGCGAGAACGCAGCGCGCTGCTGCATGCTCTCTTTACGGGGCACGACTTCCTTGAGCATGCCTTCGCCGATGCCGCGCGGGAACACGGCGAAGATGATGACGCTGAGCATCATGCCGCTGACGGCGACCGCGCCAGTCAAGGCGCGGAAGTGCGTTCCAGCCTGCGGGCCGAGGATCGGTTTTGCGGGCGGCGCGAGGCGATACTCCGCAGGCATATTGCGTGAACGCTCTTCACGGGCGTTTTCATACGAGGCATAAAGCTGGAAGAGCAGCAGCACATACAGCCCCAGGATGGCGTAGGCCAGCAGCACGATGCCGAAAAGCAGGTCCGCGCTGGAAAGCGCCCCCGTAAGCATGAGTAGCAGGCTGAGCGCAAGCAGGTGCGCGTGATCGCGCGGCGAGCGACGCTCATAGAGCTTGATGAGTGTGAGCCAGAGCGCGAAGCGGCTGAGCACACCCAGCACGTCGTGGTGATCCTGCATCAACTCGACGACCACGTTGAGCGAGACGGCGATCACGAGCACGTTCGACACCCAGCGGGGGAGTGAGCGACCTCGCGGACCTTCCGTGACATACCAACTGATCGCTGCGAGTGCGCCCGCCATAAGCAACATACCCACGCTGTTCTGGGCGATGCAGAGACCGACGATGCTGAGCAGCACCAGTGTGAAGCAGAGAATGGGGAAACTGCGGAGCAGTCTCATGCAGCACCCCCGCGAGTGGTTGATCGCGCGCTCTCAGCATGGCGGCTGCGCAGCGCGGATTGCGCCACGGCGCGCAGACTGCGGTGTTCCGTGGGCGGGGCTTCCTGCGAATCCTGCTGGGGCGTTGTGATGCTCCAGCCGAGCGGTTTCACCGCCAGCGTGGAGAGCTGCGCCGATGTGAAGTGAACTGCATCCGGCCGACTGGCTGACGGATCGACGCGATCAGGATGCACGATGATGAGAGCAGCACGCTCCGCATCGGCAACGGAGCCTGCAATCGGCGGGCGACGCGTTGCATCCAGATTGATGCCCGCGAGCGCGGAGAGAATGCGCCTGAGGTGCCAATGGCTTCGTCTCATGGCGATGGCGGGCATGTCGAAACCCAGCACCGTCATGCCGATTTCGTAACCCGCGTGATGCGCTGCGTGCAGCAGGGAAGCTGCAAGGCTGATCGCCTGTTCCTCCGCTTCGCGTGCAGCGGCGAGTTGTGCGTTCTTTGTGGCGGCTTTCGGGGTTCCCACGCGCAGCTGCGCTGTGGGCGTCGTCAGGTTCAGAATCACCCGCAGGCGGGGCGGGCTGGGCATCGAACGCTCAACAGCGACGAGCTGATCCAGCATCGCACTGCGCTTCCACGCGATGTTGCGCACGCTGTCGCCTGATCGATGTTCGCGCAGGCCGTAATAGTCGTCGCCCACGCCGGGGCGGCTGGTTGTTTTGTGGCCCAGTGCAGCGGGCGGTGAGGCGGCGCGCAACACGTCCGGCCGAAGCTCATATAAGCGAGGGAAGATCAGCGTGTGCTGCGGCTGACTGATGGTGATGGACTTTTTGATGAGGCCAAAGGGGAAAGTCGTCCAGATTCGGATGCGGTCGAATCTCGCTTCACCTCGTGCGATGGGCCAGTATGCTGCTTCGCCGTGTGCGCTGTCTCGCGGCGCGATGTGCATGACCCATGCGCCTGCAGCGTCGGGCGACGCCATCAGGTCGCTCCATCCTCGTGCTGCGCTGTCGCCATCTTTGACGGCGACTCGGCGCTCCTCGATGTGAATGTTGAACGCAGGCAGAAAGCGATTCGTGTTTCGAACTTCGTACTGTACGAGCAGCGGCTCGCCGACCGCGCCGTGCTGCGGGTCAAGCCGCCTGACGGTGAGACCCAGCATCATCATGCCGGAGAGCATGCCGGAGAGAATGAGTCCGGCGAACATGACGCCGAAAATCCAGAAGAGGAGATTGTTCTGGCCGCTCATCGCCGCCAGCGCGACGAGAATCACCATGATGCCATAGACGATGGCGGGGATGTGCAGGTGATAGCGTCGCTGCATGGATGACAGGAATGAAAGCGGCGTGATGCCGGGGCGCTACCAGTAGCGCCGTGATTCTTCGAGCAGATTTTCGCTGTGCGGACTGGCTGCGGGTGAAACGCCTCTCCCCGGTGCGAGCATGATGAGCAGTTGGGTGCGCTTGGTATCAGGCGGAAGCATAAGAATGGTTTCGGCGCCCTGGTACTGGCCGTGCAGAACTTCAACAAGCCACATCTCATCCATCCAACCTGCGCCGAACGCGTGAATCGGAATGGCGAATGAGCCGTCCGGTCCGGTCAAGCCGTTCGCGACGAGCGATTTGTTCAGCCGATTCGGATCACGGTAGATGTTAACCGTCGCTCGCGCGACGGGTGGAGCTTCGCCTGCGAGCTGAGCAGCGGGCATCGCGTGAATGCCGGGCGGCATACCTTCAATCACGCGACCGCGCAGCACGTACGTCGTTTCGCATCCACTGAGGAATGTGGCCATCACTGTGAGCGCGACGAGAAGAACGACACAACGCATGGAACAGTATCTCCGGGTGTGAAACGTGAAAGTCATTGCACTGATGATACGTTGCCACCCTGCCCCCAGATGCGTGAAGCCCCAGCAGAATCACGTCTTGAACGGGTCCGGCACCGGCGGGATGTTGTCCGACGTTTCATCGTCGGCAGACTGGCTGCGCGGCTTTTTCGGTGCGGGTGCTGGGGTAGCGGGCGTAAGTGGGGCAAGACCTTTGACTTCAGGCAGGTCGTTCACATTCGCCAGACCGAACACTTTGAGGAACTCACCGGTGGTGCCGTAGAGCATTGGCCGACCAAGTTCTTCCGCGCGGCCGACGATCTTGACCAGTCGCCGCTCCATCAGGCTGCGCAGCATTTCGCCGCTGGCGACGCCTCGAATCGCTTCGATCTCTGCACGCATGATGGGTTGGCGATATGCAACGATGGCGAGCGTTTCAATGGCGGCCTGACTGAGTTTCGTCGATTGCTTGACCTGATGCAGACGCGCGAGCAGCGGGCCGAACATTCGCAGCGTGAGCAACTGCCACCCGCCAGCGAGCCGTTCTGCGCGGAACGATCGCCCGCTCTGTTCATACTGCTGGTTGAGCTCGTTGATTGCGCCGGTGATGGTCACTGTCGCACCCTTGGAAGCCAGACCGATCGCTTCCGCAAGCTTTGCTTCGCTCATGGGCCGGTCGGTTGAAAGCAGGATTGCTTCCACGCGGGCGGCCAGCGGTTGATCGGCGCACAGTTCCTCAACGCGGCCCGAGGCTGCGAGCGTGTCTTCGGGAAGTTGGAGGTTGGATTCCACGGGATTCCGACTGTGCGCAGCGTGCGCGGGGAAACGTGCGCGGCGCGTTAGAGGGCGTGGCCGCGTGCGGCGGCTTCCGTCGCGAGTGTTCGCTTCGCAAAGGCGCGCTGTTGATCGCGCTCCACCTGTGCGCGATCGGCGCCTGATTGTGTAACGCGCGCGTTGGCTTCAGCGAGTTCCGCTTCAGCTTCCTGCAGGCTGAGTGTTTCAGCGGGTGTGGCCACGTCGGTGAGGAGTGCGAGCTTGTCGCCCTGCACCTGCGCGAAGCCGTTCTCGATCAGGAACCACCTGCTGCCGCCTTCAGGGAAGTCCAGCCGAAGCGAGCCGATGCCGAGCCGGGTGAGCAGCGGAGACTGCCCAGCCATAACGCCCTGCTGTCCGTCCCACGCAGGGAATGAGGCATAGGTTACGTTCTCGTCGAGAATCGAGCGGGTGGGGGTTACGATCGAACAGCGGAAAGTCTTGGCCACGTGGTGCTCCAGAACTGGTCTTTCAAGGGTCGGCAGTATAGCCGACCATGACGAGCGCGTGCAGGGTTCATACCGCTGGCCGCGGAGCGGGAATCGGCTTATTGTGGCGTTGATATGGCGGAAACAGGCTCCAAATCGCGGGCAACCGCGCTGACCGTCGGCAACTTTGACGGCGCACATCTGGGGCACGTCGCGCTGGTTCAGGCGGCGCGTTCAGCCGTGGGGCCAGCGCCGGGCGGCCGCGTCGCGGTGTTGTCGTTCGATCCTCACCCGATTTCCGTCCTCAGGCCCGACGAAACCCCTGCAAGGCTCAGCCGATGGGATCAGCGGGCGCAGTGGCTGAAGGAAGCCGGCGCGGATCACGTCGAGGCGATCGTACCGACGCGGGACTTTCTCAGCCAAAGCCCGCGCGAGTTCATTGCGAAGATTGTGGAAGCGCATCAGCCCGCGGTGATTGTCGAGGGGCCGGACTTTCGATTTGGCGCGCGGCGTGCCGGTTCTGTGGCTACGCTCGTCGAACTTGAGCGCGAGTTCGGCTATCGCACCGTGGTGATTGAACAGGCGTGCGCCGTGCTGACGGATCAGACCATCGTTGCAGCTAGCAGCACGATGATACGCTGGCTGCTCGCGCGTGGACGGGTGCATGATGCGCAGCGACTGCTCGGCAGGCCGTATGAACTGCGCGCACCAGTCGTACGTGGCGACCAGCGCGGAAGAACGCTCGGCTTCCCCACGGCGAACCTTGACCACGGCGATCAACTGCTCCCCGCAGACGGCATTTACGCAGGTGAGGGCGAGATGCCCGATGGTCGAATCTTTCCCGCAGCCATTAGCGTGGGTGTCAAGCCGACCTTCCACGGCAGGCAGCGCGTTTGTGAGGCGTATCTCATCGGGTACGATGGCGATGCGGGCGTCGGCGAGTACGGCTGGACGCTTTCCCTTCGATTCCACCGCTGGCTGCGCGATCAACTGATGTACACCGAAGTCCGACTGCTGATCGAACAACTGCATCGCGATGTTCGCGAGGCGGCAACATGGAGCGCGAACGCATGAGCGTTTCCCACGCAGCGGGCGAATACGTTTCGAACGCCACCATGCGCGAAGTCGCGCAGCGGATTCTTGGAGCACGCACGATAGCGGTTACGTCTCACGTCAAGGTGGATGGCGATGCGCTCGGCTCCATGCTCGCGCTGGAGCGCGCGCTGGCGGCGAAAGGCAAACGAGTCGATCTCTTCGTGATGGGGCCGCTGGAGCCGAACTTGGCAAGCGTTGCAGAACACTCGAAGCTGAAGCGAGTGGAAAACGCGCCGCCCAAGGATGACTACGACCTCATCATTGTGGTGGACACCGGCGCGTGGGCGCAGCTTGAGCCGCTCGAAGCGTGGCTGCGCGCAAGACGGGACCGCATCATCGGCATCGACCATCACGCAAGAGGCGATGACATGGCGGCCATGCGGCTGATCGACATGACGTGCGCTTCCACCACCCAACTGGTTCTGCCTTTGCTGGATGAAATGGGTTGTGAAATCACCGGCGGCGTCGGCAGCGTCGCGGAAGCGCTGTTCTTGGGCTTGGCCACGGATACCGGTTGGTTTCGGTACGGCAACGCTGATGCTGAAGTGTTCACGGCTGCGGCGCGGCTGCTGCGGCACGGGGTGGATAAATCGCGCCTGTATCAGATCGTTGAGGAAACGCACCGCCCGGAGCGGCTCGCGCTCGAAGGGCGAGCGCTGGCCTCGCTTGAGTATCTACGCGATGGCGCGGTGGCGATGATGTCGCTTTCGCTTGAGGATTTTCAGGAAACCGGTGGCCGCGCCGAAGAGATGACGGGCATCGTCAACATGCCTCTGCTCGTCGGCACGGTGCGCGTGTCGGTGCTGCTTTCGCAGAATGAGCCGGGCTTGACGAAGGTGAGTTTTCGATCCAAGCCGCCACTGCCGGGCAGCGCGAAGGACGACTTCTGGAATGTAAACGACATTGCGCATCAGTTTGGCGGCGGGGGGCACGTCCACGCAGCAGGCGCCAAGCTGAACATGGACTTGGCGCAGGCGAGGAAGGCTGTCCGAAAAGTGCTGGAAGCTGAAAATGTCTGATGCGATGCCGGGCAGCGGCAACGTTATCGACAACATCGCAGGTTTCATCATTCGGCGGGCGACTTCTGCTCGCTGTCTTCTGCAGCAGGCAGCAGTGTGCGCGCTTCGACACTGAAGAAAAACTCCGCGTATGGCCCGATGAGTTTCGGTCTGTTGAAGATACCTGCTTCGCGGCGATCTTCGTTGATGCGAACATCGGGAATCAGCACGCCGCGCAGCACCAACACGCCAATCTCGCCTCTCGCACGAAGCTGCTCGTATCTTCGCGATGAAGCGGGTGGCATGATGATCTGGAATGACTCGCCAAGTTCGACGCCGTTGACGGGATCGACGGCGACGAGCGTCGCCACGTGCGATCGGCCGCGATATTCTGCGTCGATGACGCGCACATGCCAGGCGATGGGCGCGCGAAGCTGGCGATTTGCCGAAGCGCGCCATTGCCTGAGCGCGCGAAGATATTGCGTTCGTTCCCGTTCACCTGCGGGGCCGGTTGCGCCCAGCGTGAGGCCTTCGGTCGCCTCTTCGTAGCTTTTCACAAGCGCGTTGAAGAGAGCTCGCGGGCTGGCGGCGGGATCGGTTTCGTCAATAGTCGCTTCTTCATCAGCAACGGTGCCCTGATTAGCGGCCTGCCCGGCGAGCCTGCGATTCAGTCTGGCCACTTCCTGTTCAAGCTCAGCGATGCGCTTGTTGGCTGCGTCGAGCTTCTTTTTTGTCTCGGCCAGTTCCGCAGCGAGTCGAGCGTTTTCGGTCTCCAGTCCGGGGGTTTGAGCGGCGACCGGCCTGTACAGGCTGAATCCTGCGGCGAGAATCGTGCAGAAAAGCAGAAGATGCGGAAATCGTGCGCCTCTGGTCATCGTTCTTCCTCGTGAGAGAAAATCCGGCTTTTGTGTGCCGCCGGAAAGGATTGCGACGAAGCTGCGAACAATGATACGGTGGATAGCGGGCAATCGGATGCCGAAGGAGCACGGTATGAATGAGATCAGGTCGCTCTTGAAGGTTGCGTCAGCACGGCTGGAAACGTCGTCGTTTCTGCAGCAACTGCATTTGACGGCATCGATCGCGGCTGCGGCGGCGCTGGCGTTGATGATTGCCGATCGCCTGCCGGGCGCGTCCTTTGTGCCGTGGTGGATCGCCGGGCCGGTTCTGGGTGTCGCTGCGGTGGTCGCTGCGATTGTGTTTTGGGCGAAATCGCGCAAGGCTGAGCTGGCCGTGGCGATGCTTGTTGATGAGCGACTAGACCTTCGTGAAAAGCTGTCAACCGCGCTGAATGTTGCAGGTGATGATGATCCGTTCGCGCGGGCGGCGGTGGAAGATGCGGTGCAGGCCGCGCGCGATCCGCGGAACCATGAACTGGCGAAGAGGCGGTTCGTGGTAGAGCCGCCGCGCAACTGGTGGGTCGCGCCGGTGCTGGCGTGCGTGGCCGTGATGCTTTCTTTTGTGCAACCGCTTGATGTCTTCGCGCGCGAAGAGCAGCTTTCGCCTGAAGTGCAGCAGACGAAGATTGAAGTGGCGCAGACGTTGGATGCGGTGGTGCAGGCCATTCGCGAGCAGCCGCAACTGAGCCAGGAACTTGCCGATCTGCTCGGCGACCTCACGCAGGAGCCGACTGATCGCGATGCGCTGCGCACGCCTGAGCAGGTGCGGCGGGATGCGATCAAGCGAGTCAGTGACCTCAATGAGCGGCTGGAAGAAATCATCAGCGGGGAGCGGGGCAAGACGGTCAATGCCATTGAGCGCGCCATGAAGCAGCTTAAGCCGCCCGACAGCGGGCCCGGCAAGGAACTCGCTGAGGCGATGAGCAAGGGCGACTTCAAGGGCGCGCAGGATGCGCTCAAGACCTTGATGGAGAAGATTGAAAGCGGCGAAATGAGCGAAGCGGAGAAGCAGCAGCTCATTGAGCAACTGCAGGACATTGCGGAGCAGCTTCAGAAGCTGGCGGAGCAGCAGCAGGAGCTGGAGAACGCGCTCAAGAATGCGGGCCTTGATCCGCAGCTCGCGCAGAACCCTGAAGCTCTCCAGCAGGCGATTCAGAACAGCGAAAACCTGAACGACCAGCAAAAGCAGCAGCTTCAGCAGATGGCGCAGGCGCAGCAGGCTGCAAGCGAAATGTGCAAAGGCCTTGGCCAGGCGTGCATGAACATGGCAGCGGGGCTGCAGGCGGGCCAAATGGGTCAGGCAGGACAACTTGGCCAGCAGCTCAGCCAGCTTGAGCAGATGCAGATGATGCTGCAACAGGCGCGGCTGGCGCAGGGCCAGTGCCAGGGCAGCTGCCAGGGGCTCGGTCAGAATCTCAGTCTTTCGATGGCCATGAGCATGTCGCAGGGGATGGGCATGAATCACGGCATCGGCTCGGGCGATCGCCCGATGGCGCCGTCACCCACGCGCACGCGCGAGGTGAGAGCTGAAGGCGAAACCGGCGAGGGCGACATCATCGCGCGAATGCTGGTCGATGGGCCGCAGACTGTCGGCGAATCGCGCGTCAGCGCGAGCCAGATCGTCGCGAAGATCGTCGAAGGCATTGAGCAGGCTCTGGTTGAAGATCAACTGCCAAGGCGATATCACGATGCGCAGAAGCATTACTTCGGCGAACTGGAGAAGCAGACGAGGGCGATTGAGGCGGAACGCGCCAAGGCTCCGCCCGTGCCGGAGAAAAAGGACGAGTAAGACCTTCAACGGCGATGCGTCCACGTCTGGCATTTCGGCTTGCTGTTTCATCGCGTAACCTTCTCGCAGACGGTTTTTCGAGACTCATTCCGTGAACGCCACCCCCGCATTCCGTTTTGGATGTTTCCTCTCGCTGTTCATCCTTTCGTTTCTACTGTTCGGCTGCGGGCGCAGCGAGCAGCAGTATGTTGTGCTGTACGCTTCCGCAGATGAATACGTTGCGAGAGAAGTTATCACAGCGTTTCAGGAAGAGACCGGCATTCGCGTGCGCTTTACGGGCGATACTGAAGCGAAGAAGACGACCGGGCTGGTCGAACGCCTTCGCGCGGAGTACGCATCAGGCAAACCGCAGGCGGATGTG
This sequence comes from Phycisphaerales bacterium, assembly GCA_035443885.1. Taxonomy (GTDB): domain Bacteria; phylum Planctomycetota; class Phycisphaerae; order Phycisphaerales; family SM1A02; genus DAOMNO01. The sequence goes on along the minus strand of DAOMNO010000007.1, from coordinate 33,358 downwards.
TTCTGGTCTTCTGAGATTTTCATGACGCTCGACCTCGCTGACGAAGGCGTGCTTGAAGCGCATCATTCAGACACGACGAAGGATTGGCCTGCGACGTTTCGTGATCCAAACGGGTTGTGGTACGGCTTTGCAGCGCGCGGCAGGGTGATCGTTTTCGCACCTGGCCGCGTGCCTGATGAAGACCTGCCTGAGACATGGATGGACCTCTCGCGAAGCACGTACAAGGGGCGAGTCGTCATGGCCGACCCGCGCTTCGGCACGACTGGCGGGCACTTCGGGGCGATGAAGGCGTATTGGGATCGTGAGTATCAGCCCGGTATTTACTCTGCGTTTCTGCTCGGCCTTGCAGAGAATGAAACGCGCCTGCTCGCCAGCGGCAACGCGGGCGTGGTGCGCGCTGTCGCCAATGGCGAAGCCGACTTCGGCATGACGGATACGGATGATGTGTGGGCGGCTCAGGCGCAGGGGATGAAGGTCGATCTTATCTATGCCCGCCACAGCAGGCATGATGACCCGGGCACGGGCACGTTGCTGATCCCGAATACGGTTGCGCGCGTGAAAGGCGGGCCGAACCCGGATGCTGCGGCGAAGCTGATCGATTTTCTGCTCTCGGAGCGTGTCGAGCGAATGCTTGCGGAATCTGTTTCGGGCAATGTGCCGATTCGCCGCGGATTGGCGGAGAAATATCCGCATCGAGCCGTGCCGAACCCGCTGGCGATTGATTTCCGCCGCGCCGCTGCGGTGCGTGTGGAAGCGGTGGATGAGGCAATGCGCGTGCTGCGGGAAGGGCAGCGTGGGGACGAGTGAGTGTGCGTTGGTTGACGTTCAGTGCCCACTCTGCGGGCCTTCGCGTTGAACTCTTCTGGTGAATGATGAAAGGCAGCGCGTGGATCATCTCGTCGTCGGCGTTGGTGATCTGGCTCGCAGCGATCGGCTGGCCTGCGATGGCTTGCGTGGAACTCATCGTTGCTTCGGATGATTTATTCAAGAATCCCTCAACGATATCGCATTCCACGCTTGCGCAACTGCTCATCGTGAGCATCACGTGGTCGGGCATGGTGGCGATCGGCGCGATGCTGCTCGGCTGGCTGCCCGGTCGTCTGCTTGGCCGCGCGCTGGCGCGCAGCTCCACACGTCGTTCGAGCGGATTGTGGCTTTTGCTCGCAACGCTGCTGCTCGTGCCGATCTGTCTGCCTGCGTATGTTGTGTTCTTTGCGTGGTGGCAGGCGTGGCCTGCGGATTCGTGGTTGTTTCGCTGGGCACTGGAGCATCAACAGGTGCAGACGGTGCGGCACGCCACACTGCTGGCGGGCCTGCTGTGCTGGTCATGGCCGATCGTGAGCTGGTGTGTCGCAGGCTTCGTAGCGAATACGCCTGTCCAGCGTGAAGAGATGCTTCTGCTTGATGCCGCGCGACCGCTGACGCGATTGCTCGACAAAATCCGCTGCGACGGGCGCGGTTTGCTGCTCGGCGGGCTGATCGCTTTCCTTGCGGCGTTCAGCAACACGACGGTGTTCGATCTTGCTGAAATCTTCACCTTCGGTAACGAGCTGCGCGCGATCGAAGCTCTTGGTGCAACACCTCGCGAAGTGTTGACCGCCGCGGCGCCAGCCACCGCGCTCACGGTGCTTGGCGCCCTCATCGTGTGGATGCTGCTGTCGATGAGACCGGCGGAGATCGCTTCGGCCCGATTCACGCGCGATGGTCGCAGCCGTGTTGGTGTGCTGCTCTTTACCGCACTTTTGTGGTTGTTTTCTGTGGGCATTCCCATTGTGCTGCTGGCGAGAAACATGCGCAGCGCAGCAGGTGGGCGCACCTTGGGTGAGCAACTGAGTGAGTTCACGACCTTTTATGGGCGCGGTATGGGCAACACGATGGTCGTGGCGATGATCTGCGGCGTGTTGGCGTCAGTGATCGCCGCCGGGCTGGCGTGGATGTGGCAGGACCGCCGCGCGTGGGTGCGCAGCGCGGCGCATGTGCAGGCGGTGGGGTGGATGATCGCCGCTGCGGTGCCCGGAACGATGATCGGTTCCGCACTGACGGTTGCGTACAATCGCGGATGGCTGGCGGATGGGGTGTATCTCACGCCGGCGGTGCTGGTGATCGGCCATCTAGCGAGGTTCGGTTTTCTGGCGGCGTTGCTCGGCAGGTGGATCGCGCTGCAGGAGCCGCGAGCATTGGTGGAGATGCGAGCGATGGACGGCGCGGAGCGACTAGGCGGCCTGCTGCTGGCGACATGGCCTCGACTGCTCGCAGCGGGCGGTGCGACGTTCGCCATCGTGATGACGATGTCATTGGCGGAGATACCGGTCACGGCGCAGGTGCGCCCGCCGGGGTTCGATCTCATCACGCCGAGTATCCTGAACGACATGCACTACCAGAGGCCGCAGACGGTGATGATTGCGACGGCGGCATTTATGGGTGTTGCGTTACTGGCTTCGTTCGGCGCGATTGTGCTGTGGAGCAGCGCGCGACGTGCGGTGAAAAGTGTCGCGTTGCGGTGAGGTGTTGTCGTTCAGTGTCTGGCAAGTGGTTCATATGCGGCTGATTGTTATCATCCTCGCGTTTGCCATGCTTTTCGGCTGCGGCCGTAGCGATGCGGAGAATCCCGAACCGCTGCGCACGCGATATATCTTCGGCTCGGCGGGCCATGCGCTCGGGCAGTTTCATTATCCGCGAGCGATTGCGGTCGATCGCGAACGCAAGTTCATTTACATCGTGGATAAGAGCGCACGCATTCAGCGATACGGGTTTGACGGCACGCCTCATCTCGCGTGGCAGATGCCTGAATGGCAGCTTGGCAAGCCGGTGGGGTTGAGCGTCTCGCCGGACGGACGCGTGTTTGTTGCGGATACGCACTACTTCCGCGTGGTGGTCTTCGACAGTGAAGGCAATGAGCTGATGCGGTTCGGTGAATACGGCGAGGGGCCGGGCCAGTTCATCTACACCACGCATGTCGCGTTCGGGCCTGAGGGCAGGCTTTATGTTGCGGAGTACGGCGGACACGATCGCATTCAGGTCTTTGATGCGGATGCGAATTATCTCTTTGAGTTCGGCACCTTCGGCGTCGAGCATGGCCAGTACAACAGGCCGCAGTCGATAGTGTTCAATGATGACCTGACGGAGCTGTACATCGCGGATGCGTGCAATCATCGTATTGTGGTAACGGACCCGCAGGGGAACGTGCTGCGCATCTTCGGGGGAGCGGGGCGAGGCCACGGGCAGCTTGGGTTTCCTTATGACATCATGCTGCTGCCGGACGGCGCGATGCTGGTGTGCGAGTTTCATAACGCGCGCATCCAGAAGTTTTCCGCGCAGGGGCAGCCGCTCGGTGTGTGGGGTCGGCTGGGCTTCCGTGAGGGCGAGCTTCGTTTTCCGTGGGGTGTGGATGGTGATGAACAGACAACTTTCGTGTTGGATTCCGGAAACAATCGTGTGCAGGTCATCAGAACGCCTTAAGATGCCCTGCGACGGAAAGGATCAGCGGATTTCACGAATGATGAAGAAGCGTTCCACGTAGCCATGTCTGACTTCCCTCTCCAGTTCGAGCAGCCCGGGTGGCTGGTGCTGCTGCTGCTCATCATTCCCGCGTTCCTTATTGCGCGGCGGGGGATCGCTTCGCAGGCGAAGGTCAAGGCTCTGCTCGCTTTCACGCTACGGCTCATCGTCATTCTCCTTTTGACGACCGCGTTGACGCACCCGAACTGGGAGAAGCGGGGTGAGGGCATCACGGTAACGGTCATTCTGGATCGCAGCTTTTCCATTCCTCAGCCGCTGAAGGATTCTGCGCTCGATCTGCTCAATCAGGCGGTCGCTGTGCCGGGCGCGCGGCAGCCGGAAGATCGACTGGCGTGTGTTACCGTGGCGAGGGAAGCGACGATCACCGCAATGCCGGATCATTACTCCGTGCTCACGGCGGGCGACCTTGAAGGTGATCGCACGGCGACGAATCTTGCAGCCGGCCTGCGGCTCGCCATGGCGATCGCGCCGGACGACACCGCCAATCGCTTCCTGCTTGTTTCAGACGGCAACGAGACGGAAGACTCCTTGCGTGCCGTGGCGGAACTCGCCAAAGCGAACAACATTCCCATTGATGTCATGATCCTGGAGTACGACCATTCGCGCGAAGTGATCTTCGAGCGGCTGAGCGCTCCAGCTCGTGCGAGGCTGGGGCAGACGGTCAACCTTCGTCTCGCGCTGCGCAGTAAAGGCGAGTCGTCCGGTACGGTGTATCTGCGCATGAACGGCGAGCCGCTCGATCTCTCGCCGGACCAGCCAGGACACGGTCGTCGCGTAACGCTGAAGCCGGGCGTTGAAGTGATACCGATTTCGCTTCGTCTCGATCAGCACGGCCCCGCGCAGTTTGAAGCGGTCTTCGAGCCAGATACACCTGAAGACGACACGATCGTGCAGAACAATAAAGCTCTGGCAGTAACGTTTGTGGGCGGCGAGGGTCGCGTACTCGTGATCGATATGGGCGAGGCGGATTCGGAGATGTTGATACGAGCGATGACCGCTGCGGGCATTGCTGCGGATCGCAGGCCGCCTGAAGCATTGGGCGATGGCCTGGTGTTTCTGAGCGGCTATGACGCGATTGTGCTGGCGAACGTGCCGCGCTGGGCGTTGCTTGATGATCAGGACCGCATGTTGCATGCGTATGTTCATGATCTAGGCGGCGGCCTGGTGATGCTCGGCGGGCCGGAATCGTTTGGTGCGGGCGGGTGGATTGAATCGGAAACATCGAAGGTGCTGCCGGTGAAGCTCGACCCGCCTCAGACGCGCCAGATGCCGCGCGGCGCGCTGGCGCTCATCATGCACTCGTGTGAAATGCCTCAGGGCAATTTCTGGGGTCAGCGGGTGGCGATCGCTGCGATCGAAGCGCTCAGCCGTCTCGATTACGTCGGTATTGTGGAATACAACTGGGGTGCGCGGGCGGGCATCAGCGGCTCATCATGGGTTTTTCCCATGGAGGCTGGTAACAAAGAAGGCGCGCTCGCTGCGGCGAAGACGATGACCATCGGCGACATGCCGACCTTCAACGACTCAATGGAGCTGGCCTATCAGGGGTTGCTGCCGCTACAGGCGGGGCAGAAGCACGCGATCATTATTTCAGATGGCGACCCTTCGCCACCCACGGCGGACCTCATCGCGCGCTATAAAGCAGCGAAGATTACCGTAACGACCGTGATGGTCATTGGTCACGGCAGCCAGTTCGATCGCGATCGAATGCAGGCGATTGCGGACCAGACCGGCGGCCGGTTCTATCACGTCATCAATCCGAACCAGCTTCCGCAGATCTTCATCAAGGAAGCGCAGATGGTGTCGCGCTCGCTGATTCAGGAAGGCGAGTTCTCGCCTCAGGTCGTCAGCAGATTGCCGGGACCGACTGAAGGCTTCGGCGCTGTACCCGGCATTCGCGGCTACGTGCTTACGACGTTCCGTGAAGGGCTGACGCAAACGCCGATCGTCCATCGCACGCAGGAAGGCGACGACCCGATCTACGCGCACTGGAACTATGGACTCGGCAAGTCGATCGCGTATACATCGGACCTCATGGGCCGCTGGGGCACGCAGTGGGTGAGCTGGAACCAGTTCCAGGCGTTCTGGGCGCAGTCGATACGATGGGTGATGCGGCCCAGCTCACCGACAAATATGATCGTTACGACGCGACAGGAAGGCGACACCGCCATCGTGGAAGTTGAAGCGCTGGAAGGCGATGCGTCGTTCCTGAATTTCCTGCAGACGCGCGCTGTTGTGCTGGACCCAAACAGCAACGCCATGCCTCTTTCGCTGCAGCAGACCGGACCGGGTCGATATCGGGGCGAGTTCCGCACGAGTGATCCCGGCTCCTATCTTGTGAATGTGAACTACACGACGCCCGGCGGTGGTGAAGCGGCGCAGGGCAACCTGCAAGCGGCGATCACGCTGCCTTACGCGCAGGAGTTCCGTTCCGTTACGCACAACGCGGCACTGTTGGAACAGGTGGCGGCGATGACCAACGGTCGCGTGCTGCGCGCGACGAACCCGGAACTGCTGGACCTGTTCTATCGCGGCAACCTGCCCGTGCCGAAAAGTCCCAAGGCGATCTGGGACTTGCTCGCGATCATCGCTGCGACGCTGTTCCTCATCGATGTGGCGGCGCGGCGGTTGGCGGTCGATCCCATCTGGTTGCGGAGCCTGTGGAGCCGCGCGCTCGGCAGACGAGGCGAAGCGACGGATGGCACCGTGGCTGCGTGGAAGAAGACGCGCGAGCAGGTGGCGCATCGCCGCGAAGGCAGCATCGCCGCGACGACCGTAAAGGCAAAGACCGCGACGCGCAGTGCGCGCTTCGAGGCTGGTGAAGGCGACAAGGCGATAGCGATTGATGTCGGCTCCGAAACGCCGAAGGACATGACGCAGAAGCCTGCGGATGTGAAGCGAGAGGCACCGAAGAAAGATCAACCGCAGGACGAAGGGCCGCACACTTCGCGATTGCTCAGGGCCAAGCGTCGAGCACATGGCGAGGGCGAAGAGAAGAAAGATCAGTGATGATGCATTGAACGCGGTTGTGATCCGGGTTTGCCCTGCACTGGTTGTTCGTCCTGGCCAGTGTTGAGCCATCAAGCAGTTCTCAGGAATCTGAAAAAAACGAGTCAACGTCATCGCCGTGTCAACATTCGCTGCCCAACCTGATGCTGTACAACTGAATCTGCCCGCGATTACGCCGCGCACGGAGACGGTTGATGAAGTGCGCCGCTGCTGCGATGCGTTCCGCAGTGTGTATGAACGTTTGCGCGCGGAGATCGGCAAGGTGATCGTCGGCCAGCATGAGATTGTCGAACAGACGCTGATGGCGCTGTTCGCCAATGGTCACGTGCTGTTGGAAGGCGTGCCGGGGCTGGGGAAGACGCTGCTGGTTTCAACCTTGGGGAAGACGCTCACGCTGCCTTATGCGCGCATTCAGTTCACGCCCGACCTCATGCCCGCGGACATCACGGGTACGGCGATCGTGATTGAAGACGAAAAGACGGGCCACCGTGAGTTTTCATTCAGACCCGGCCCGATCTTTCATCAATTGGTGCTGGCGGATGAAATCAACCGCGCCACGCCCAAGAGCCAGGCCGCCCTGCTGGAAGCGATGCAGGAACGGTCCATCACCGTGGCGGGGCAGACGCACAAACTCACGTTGCCGTTCTTCGTGATGGCGACACAGAACCCGATCGAACAGGAAGGCACGTATCCGCTGCCGGAAGCGCAGCTTGACCGCTTCATCTTCAAGATCGCAGTGCCTTATACAACACGGCAGGAGATGAACACGATCATCCAGCGCACGACGCGCAGTGCGCAGCCGAAAGTTGAGCCGGTTCTGGACGGGCCGTTCATTCTTGCAGCACAGCGGCTGGCGAGGCGGATTATCATCGCGCCGCACGTGCAGGATTATGCGGTGCGCCTCGTGCTGGCGACGCATCCCAACGGGGCGCATGCCGACCCGAAGCTGGCACGATACGTTCACGTGGGCGTCAGCCCCCGCGGGGCGCAGGCGATCGTCGCAGCGGCGAAGGTGAAGGCGATGATCGAAGGGCGATACGCCGTATCGATCCGCGATGTTCATTCGCTTGCTCCGGCCGCGCTGCGCCACCGAATCATCCGCAGCTTTGAAGCGGAATCGGACGGCATCAGCAGCGATGAGATCATCCGGCGGTTGATTGCGTTTGTTCCGCGAGAGGATTCACCACAGAGTGCCACAGAGAGCCACGGAGATGGAAAAGGGGGAGCGCGATGACGCGAGCACACGCCGGAACGAAGCCTTTGCTTCACGCGGAGACGAAGGATGCGGTCATTGGCGCTGCGATTGCAGTCCATCGCGCGCTCGGCCCCGGCCTGCTGGAATCTGCGTATGAGGCGTGCCTCGTGTTTGAGTTGCAACGGCAGGGAGTGGCATGCAGACAACAGGTTGAAGCATCCGTTGTCTATGACGGCTACAAGCTGGATTGCGGCTATCGGATTGATGTTGTCGTCGAAGACAAAGTGGTCGTGGAAGTCAAACCTGTTGACGAGCTTTCGCCTCTTCATGAGGCGCAGTTGAACACCTATCTTCGTTTGTCTGGACTTCGCGTCGGCCTCCTCATCAACTTCAATGTTCGACGACTCCTTGATGGCGTTGTTCGCAGAGTGCTCTAACATGACATGCAGGTTGTCTGTCTGTGTTTTTTATACTTGCTCTCCGTGGCTCTCTGTGGCACTCCGTGGTGAATCCTTTTCGTAGTGAGGTGCGATGGCGACGTTTGGAGCGACAACTTCTCCCCGGCCGAAGCGCATCGACGAGCTGATCGATTCCGTCCTCATGGCGAAGCTTGATCAGGTGGATGTCATGTCGCGCAAAATCTTTGCCGGCAAACTCCAAGGCGAGCGACGAAGCAAGAAAAAAGGCGTGAGCGTCGAGTTCGCGGATTACCGCCAGTATGCGCATGGCGACGATCTGCGATTCGTCGATTGGAATGTCTATGCGCGGCTAGACAAGCTGTTCATCAAGATGTTCATGGAAGAAGAAGACCTGTCGCTTGTGCTGGCCATCGACACCAGCCGTTCGATGGACTGGGGCAATCCAAGCAAGTTCGTTTTTTGCCAGCGACTGGCGATGGCACTTGGCTACATCGGTCTGGTGAACCACAATCGCGTGTCGCTGTTTGCGTTTTCAGAGGAAGGTTTGAGGCCGCTGCCGAATCTGCGAGGTCTTCGCCGCACGCAGGAAATGGGTTCGTGGCTGCTCAAGCTGGAGCCGGGCGGATCAAGCAACTTCGAAGATTCCATGCGAGGCCTCGCGCTCACGCGGCAGGGCAAGGGCGTCATGGTCGTTCTCTCCGACTTCATGTTCAAGGAAGGGTACGAAAAGGGCCTGCGTTACCTCGGTGGCGGCGGGTTCGACACCTTCTGCATTCAGACGCTCGCTCCAGAGGAAATCGACCCCGGCAAGGCGGGCTTGGCAGGTGATCTGCGATTGACGGACATCGAGGACGACGACATTGCGGAAGTTACAGTCAGCCCCGCGCTGCTCAGGCGATACAAGGAGAATCTGGATGCCTACTGCGGCAAGCTGCGCGACTTCTGCGTACGACGCGGCATGATGCACATCACGATCGACACGGCGACAGACCTCTCTGCGCTGCTGCTCGATTATCTCAGAAAGAGGGGGCTGCTGCGATGAGCAACGTCGTTTCATATCGGGGGCGCGCATGACGTGGTTGACTCCGCTGACGGGCTTCCTGCTGGGGGCGGCTCTGATCCCGCCTCTGGTGTTTCTGTATTTCCTCAAGCTGCGAAGGCGAACGCAGCCGATCGCGTGCACGCTGTTGTGGAAACGGTCGATTGAGGACTTGCAGGCGAACGCGCCGTTTCAGCGGTTGCGCCGAAACATTCTGCTCTTCCTGCAACTCCTCGCGCTTGTTCTGCTCGGCCTTTCCGTCGCGCAGCCACAGGTGCAGGCGGGTGAACTGAAAGGCGGCAGGACGGTGCTTCTGATCGATAACTCGGCGTCGATGACCGCGACCGACCTGCCGAATGGCTTCACGCGCCTCGAAGAAGCGAAGCGTTTGGCGCGAGAGCGCATTGAGGCGATGTATGGCGGCGGTCTCTTCGGCGGCGCGCCGGGCGAGACCATGATCGTCGCCTTCTCCGATCGCGCGGAAGTCGTCGCGCGGTTCACCAACGTTCGGCAGCAGCTCATCGCAGCGATCGACCGCATCCAGCCGACGCACGGCGAGACGCGGATTGACGAAGCGCTGAAGCTGGCTCGCGCGTACACGACGAACGTCGTCGATGAGATGGGTGAAGCGAGACCGATCGGCGAGCCGGCGCATCTCGAACTCTTCAGCGACGGGCGCATCGCAGATATCACGGACCACGTCCTTCGCGGCGAGAGCATGACATACCGCGCGATCGGTACACTTGAGCCGGACAACGTCGCCATCGTGTCGGTTTCTGTTGAACGTCCATACGATCGGCCCAGCGCGGTTGAGGTCTTCGCTTCGCTGTTGAACTTCAATCGCACGGAAGTGATCTGTGATGTGCAGCTTTCTGTGAACGGCACGGCACGCGGTATTCGCGAGGTATCGATCGGCCCCGCGACGATTGACCCCAGCACGGACGCACTCATTCCGGGTCGGAACAACGTGGTGTTCGTGCCGTTTGAGCAGCCGCGCGATGCGGTGATTGAGGTCGCGAATCTGCGGCAGGATCACCTGATGGCGGACAATGTCGCGCAGATTGTCGTGCCGCCAGCGAAGCGCCTTCGCATTGCGCTGGTTGATGGGCCAAGTCGCCTGCGTGTAACGCGCATGGCTCTGGAGAGTTTGCAACTGGAGCGAATCGAGGTCATCGAGCCAGAGGAGTATGAGCGGCTGGCGGATGCGGGGCTGCTTGAACAGTTCGATGTGATCGTGTTTGAGAACTACGCGCCGCCTGAAGGGAAAATGCCCGCAGGGCGGTATCTGAGTTTCGGTCCGACGCCGCCATTGGCGGGACTCAACGACTACGGTGCCGGTGAGCGGCAGCTCATACTGGCGAACAAGGCGGAGCATCCCGTATTCCGCTTTGTTACGCTGGATGATCTCATCATCGATGGCTTCCGCCTGCTTCAGCCTGCGGATGATGTGCAGGTGATTGCGGAAGGGAGCAGAGGGCCTGCGATCATCGCGCTCTCGCGCGGGCCGCTACATGTGATTCACTGCACGTTCACGCCTGTGGACAGCACATGGCCTTTGCAGCGCGGCTTTGTGAACTTCGTGAGCAACGCGGTTGAGTACCTCGGCCACATTGGCGAAGGGTTAACCAGCCAGGGCCTCAAGCCGGGCGAAGCGATCACCGCGCGACTGCCGATCAACGCGACCGATGTGCAACTCATGACGCCTGACGGCACGATTGAGCGGTTGACGCCGAGCGATCCTTTGCAGTTCAGTTGGGGTCCGACGAGATTCGCTGGGCCGCACATGCTGAGTTGGAACGACCCTGCGATGGCGGGCAGACAGTCCCGCGCCTTCGCGGTGAACCTGCTCAGCGAGACAGAAGGGCTGATTGCGATGAATCCCACGTTGCAGATCGGCTTGGAGCGGGTGGAAGGGAAACTGGGCGGCGGGGTGCGGTACAAACCGCTTTGGCCGTGGGCGATTGGCTTCGTGCTGGCTCTTCTGATGGTGGAATGGTGGGTCTATCACCGGAAGACATATCTTTAGAATCTTTCTAAAAAAGTTTCAAAGACCATAGATATGGGCCTGAAGCGGTGCTATTATCCGGCCCCTTCGCCCCATGGTGGGGCTGTGGAGCAGGATTTGCCGCATGTTCGCGTTGACGCGCAAGACGGATTACGCCTTGGTGGCCTTGGCTGCAATGGCCCGGCTGGCCGAGCGCGTGAGTGCTCGTGATCTGGCGGATCGGCTCAGCCTGCCACTGCCCGTTCTGCGGAACATCTTGAAGCAGCTCACGCAGGAAGGGCTTGTCAGTTCGACGCGCGGCCAGCAGGGCGGCTATGCACTCGCCCGCACGCCGGAGCGGATCACGGTTATCGACCTGATTGAAGCGATGGAAGGGCCGATGCGGCTCACCTTGTGCTGCATGTCAGAGGAAGACCGTGAACGCCGAAGGGCCGCAAGCGGCGGCGAGCGGCATCACTGCGATCTCGAAGGATCATGCATGATCCGCAGGCCGGTGCAGCATGTACATGGTCTTGTGCGCGATCTGCTCAGCCGTGTTACGCTCGCGCAGATTGCCCGCGATGAAGTGCCGCGCGAAATGGATGGATTCAATACGTTCGTTACAAAGTCACACGCCATGCTGGGGGCGAGGTAACACAGCATCACGACCGCCACACGCTCAATATTCACTTTCCCACCCGTTCCCATGACGACCGCAACGACCCAGACGATTAACGAGTTCACCGGCAAGGGCTACAAGCATGGCTTTGTTACCGACATCGAAGCCGAATCGCTGCCGCCTGGCTTGAACGAGGATGTGATCCGCTTCATCTCGGAGACGAAGGGCGAGCCTGCGTGGATGCTCGAATGGCGCTTGAAGGCGTATCGGCATTGGCTCACGATGGAGATGCCCGCGTGGCAGAACGTTACGTTTCCTGAGATCAACTATCAGGACATCATCTATTACTCCGCCCCGAAGCGCAAGGCCACGTTGAACAGCTTGGATGAAGTTGATCCTGAACTGCTGCGCACGTATGAAAAGCTCGGCATTCCTCTTGAAGAGCAGAAAATGCTCGCAGGCGTTGCGGTTGATGCCGTATTCGACTCCGTCTCCGTGGCGACGACGTTCAAGGAAGAGCTTGCCAAGCACGGCATCATCTTCTGCTCGATGAGCGAAGCGGTGCGCGAGCATCCGGAGCTGGTGAAGAAGTACCTCGGCTCCGTCGTGCCGACGAACGACAACTACTTCGCCGCCCTCAACAGCGCGGTGTTTTCCGACGGATCGTTCGTGTTCATTCCGAAGGGAGTCGCGTGCCCGATGGAACTGTCCACGTACTTCCGCATCAACGCGATGAACACGGGGCAGTTTGAGCGCACGCTGATTGTTGCAGAGGAAGGCTCATCCGTGAGCTACCTTGAAGGCTGCACTGCTCCGCAGCGCGATGAGAACCAGCTTCACGCAGCGGTGGTTGAACTGATTGCGCTGGATGACGCCACGATCAAGTATTCGACAATTCAAAACTGGTACCCCGGCGATGAAAACGGCAAGGGCGGCATCTACAACTTCGTGACGAAGCGGGGCGAATGCCGTGGCCGCAACAGCCGCATCTCGTGGACGCAGGTGGAAACCGGCTCGGCGATTACGTGGAAATATCCGTCCTGCGTGCTGCGCGGCGAGAACTCCATCGGCGAGTTCTATTCCGTCGCACTGACGGCGAACCGTCAGCAGGCCGACACCGGCACGAAGATGATTCACATCGGCAAGAACACGCGCAGCTACATCGTGAGCAAGGGCATCTCTGCCGGCTTCGGACAGAACACCTATCGAGGCCAGGTGAAGGTGCTTCGCGGCGCGACGAACGCGCGCAACTACACGCAATGCGACTCGCTGCTCATGGGCGACAAGTGCGGCGCGCACACGTTCCCGTACATCGAAGTCGGCAACTCCACCGCCCAGGTCGAGCACGAGGCCACCACGAGCAAGATCGGCGAGGACCAGATTTTCTACTGCACGCAGCGGGGCATTTCGGAAGAGGACGCCGTCTCGCTCATCGTCAACGGCTTCTGCAAGGAAGTGCTGAAGGAGCTGCCGATGGAATTCGCCGTCGAGGCGGACAAGCTGCTGTCGATCTCACTCGAAGGCAGCGTGGGTTGAACCTGAAACACGACAACACACAACATCAACGACAATGACCACACCAATGCTTGAAATCAGAAACTTGCATGCGAACATCGACGGGCAGGAAATCCTGCGCGGCCTTGACCTCACCATCAACGCCGGTGAAGTTCACTCCATCATGGGGCCGAACGGCTCCGGCAAGAGCACGCTCGCGCAGGTGCTGGCTGGCCGCGAGGAGTTCGAGGTTACCGAAGGTTCGATCACGTTCTTCGGGCAGGACCTGCTCGAAATGGGGCCGGACGAACGCGCCATCGCGGGCATCTTCCTGGCGTTCCAGTATCCGGTCGAGATTCCCGGCGTGCGCACCACGCAGTTCCTGAAGGCCGCCGTCAACGCCATCCGCAAGGGGCGAGGCGAGCCGGAGATGGATGCGATGGAACTCGTCAAGCTCTTCCGCGAGAAGACGAAGCTCGTCGAGATCGACGATGAGCTGCTCAAGCGCAACGTCAACGAAGGATTTTCCGGCGGGGAGAAGAAGCGCCATGAGATCTTCCAGATGGCCGTGCTGGAGCCGAAGCTGTGCGTACTGGATGAGACGGACTCCGGCCTCGACATCGATGCACTGCGCATCGTCTCACAGGGCGTGAACGCGATGCGCGACAAGGGCCGCGCGTTCCTGGTCATCACGCACTATCAGCGTCTGCTCAACTACATCGTGCCGGACTTCGTTCACGTGCTTGTTGACGGCCGCATCGTGCGGACGGGCGGCAAGGAGCTCGCGCTGGAACTGGAAGAGAAGGGTTACGGCTGGATTGAATCTGAAGCCGTGCTGGCGAGGTGAGTTTTCTAGGCTCATGCTTGGAGATGACGTTTTCACATGACGCGGTTGACTGAAACACACATGATTCGACTCTCCGACTTCGTTGCCGAGCCGGATCGCGCCGGTCGCCCGGCGTGGCTGAATGAACTGGCCCGGCGTGCCGCGGCGCGGTTTGCATCACTTGGCGTACCTACGCGCCGCCAGGAGGAGTGGCGGCTGACGAATGTCGAAACGCTGGCGCAGACGGAGTTTCGTGTTGCGGAAGAGACAGCGGATGTTTCTGCGGAAGACCTCGCCCAGTTTGACATACCAGGCCTTGCAGGCAGCCGGATCGTGTTCGTCAACGGCATTTGCGCGCCGTCGTTGACTTCGATCGAATCGATGCCGAAGGGCGTGATGGTGCTGCCGCTGCGTGAAGCGATCGCGTCGCATGGTGAACTTGTCAAGGCTCAACTCGGCAAACACGCCGATGCGGAGCACGATGCGTTCACCGCGCTGAACACGGCAATGCTGGGCGATGGGCTGTTCGTGTTCGTGCCGAAAGGAACGGTTGTTGACCAGCCGATTCACGTGCTGAATGTTACGGCTGCGGATGAGGCTAACGGCAGTGGCATGAGCATGACCAGCCCGCGCAATCTCATCATCATCGGCGAGAACGCGCAGGCGACGATCATTGAGGATTACGTCGCACTGACAGACACGGCGTACTTCACCAATGCGGTTACGGAAATGGTGGTGGGTGAGCACGCTCACGCGGTGCATTACCTGCTAGAGCGTGAAAGCGCGAAGGCGATCAACATTTCCACGCTGCGGATCGATCAGAAGGCGTCGAGCAACTTCGCATCGCATTCCGTGCTGCTGGGCGGCGCACTGGTGCGGAACAACATCGTGCCGGTGCTGGACGGTGAGCACTGTGAAAGCCTGCTCAACGGCTTGTACCTCACGCGGGGCAGGCAGCACGTGGACAATCACATGCAGGTGGTTCATGCCAAGCCGAACTGCGACAGCAGGCAGTTCTACAAAGGCGTGCTGAGCGATGAATCCACCGCGGTGTTCAGCGGACGCATCATCGTGGCGAAAGATGCGCAGAAAACGGACGCGAAGCAGAGCAACGCAAACCTGCTGCTGACCGACAAGTGCAGGGCGAATACACATCCGCAGCTTGAGATTTATGCGGACGATGTGAAGTGCACGCACGGTGCGACGATCGGCCAGGTTGATGAAAACGCGGTGTTCTATCTGCGCGCTCGCGGCCTTTCAGAGGCGGCGGCGCGAGGCATGTTGATCCACGCTTTCGCCGAAGAGAGTCTGGAACGCATGACGCTGGAGCCGATCAAGACGTATCTGGAAGGCGAACTGTTCAGCCGATTGCCGCAGGGCACGACCGTGCGCGAATCGATGGACATCTGATTGGGCGCATGGCGACGGAGATTCGTGTGGTGCGAAACGCGCAGCACGCGAAGAATAGAACATGAGCACGATTGCGGCGAAGACTCAGCAGGGCGGGCAGCAGGCACTGGACGTGCATCGCCTGCGGGAAGAGTTCCCCGCGCTGCATCAGTCCGTCAACGGCAAGCCGCTGGTGTATCTCGATTCTGCCGCCACCACGCAGAAGCCCCGCTGCGTACTTGAAGCGATGGATCGCTTTTACGAGCGAGACAATGCCAATGTGCATCGCGGGGTACATACCTTGAGCCAGCGCGCAACGGACGCATTCGAGCGATCTCGCATTACCATCGCGAGGTTCCTGAACGCATCCGATGCGAATGAGATCGTGTTCACACGCGGCGCGACAGAAGCGATCAACCTTGTCGCATCGTCCTACGGCGTGGCGCATCTTCACTCCGGTGATGAGGTACTCATCTCCACGATGGAGCATCACTCCAATATCGTGCCCTGGCAGCTCGTGTGCGAGCAAACCGGCGCTTCGCTCAAAGTCATCCCGATCACGGACGACGGCGAGATTGCACTCGATGCGTATGAACAACTGCTGAGCGAGAAGACGAAGATCATTTCGGTTGTTCACGTTTCGAACGCGCTCGGCACGATCAACCCGATCAGGCAGATGGTCGCCATCGCGCGCAAGCGCGCTCCCGCCGCGGTGTTCGTGGTGGATGGCGCACAGGCGACCTCGCACATGAAGGTTGATGTGCGCGATCTTGACGTGGATTTCTACGCGGTCAGCGCACACAAGATGTACGGTCCCACTGGCATCGGCGCATTGTTTGGCCGGAAGGAACTGCTCGACGCCATGCCGCCGTATCAGGGCGGCGGCGACATGATCAAATCCGTCTCATTCGAAAAGACGATCTACAACGATGTGCCGTTCCGCTTTGAGGCGGGCACGCCGAACATTGCAGGTGCGATCGGCTTTGCAGCGGCGGCGGAGTTTCTCAATCGCGTCGGGGTGGAGGGCATCGGCGCACACGAGCATCAGCTTCTGCAGGAAGGCATTGCGATGCTCGATCAGATTCCCGGCCTTCGGCTGATCGGTCGCGCGAAGGATCGCGCCGGCGTGATGAGCTTTGTTCTGGATGGTATTGATGCGTACACCGCTGCGGTGCAACTTGACCAGGAAGGCATCGCCGTTCGCGTTGGTCATCATTGCACAGAGCCGCTGATGAAGCGGTTCGGTCTGAACGCGACGATGCGAGCGACGCTCGGCGCTTATAGCACACGCGAAGAAGTTGAAGCGCTGGTGAACGGACTGCTCAAGGTGCGCCGCATGAGTGAGATCCACAAACTGAGTGGTGAAATCGTTCGTTACAGGAAAGTGATACCAGCGAGCAATACACTTGAACTCGATCGCATCATTGAGACGTTCGAGTTCTTCGATGAGTGGGAGGAGCGGTACGCCTATCTGCTAGACCTGGAGAAGCGACTGCTGCCGATGCGAGAGGAAGACAAGACCGAGGAGAACTTCGTACACGGCTGTCAGTCGCAAGTATGGATGAAGGTGTGGACCGAGGCGAGCGCGCGAGATGGGGGCAGCGAAAGAATCCTGCGCGTAATCGCGCGGTCGGATGCGGCCATCGTGAACGGACTGATCGCAATTCTGCTGGCGGCATATGACGGCAAGCCGGTGCGCGAAGCCGTCGCGTTCGATGCGCCGGCATTGTTCAAGCGACTGGGATTACTTGAGCACCTCAGCCCGACCCGCCGCAACGGTCTGCACTCAATGGTCGCGCGCGTGCGCGAGCTTGCAGCGAAGCACGCAAAATAAGGTTCACGATGTCTCACGACTTGCGCCAAGCTGTTGTCGATGCCGTTCGGACGATCAAAGACCCGGAGATTCCCGTCAACATTTACGATCTCGGTTTGATCTACGATATCGCGATTGAGGAAGCCGATGCAGCTCGCGTGAGGGTGGTGATTACGATGACGCTGACGACGCCGAACTGCCCGGTGGCGGAAGCATTGCCGAACAGCGTGCGTGCGAAGGTGCGTGAACTGCCGGGCGTGGCGGATGCAGAGGTGAAGCTGGTGTTCAGCCCGCCGTGGTCGCCTGAGAAGATGAGCGAGGACGCCAAGCTCGCGCTGGATTACGACGGGCCGGGCGGGTTCGAGGCGGCGAAGCGTCGCCACTCGCTCACATCGCTCACGATCGGACGCAAGCCGGGTCCGCGCGGCGGCTGACGATCGCGCCAGGCATGATTTGGCCGAAAAACATTGACATTTTGTGCGATGGGCTTTCTACTGAAGGCGTGCGGAAACGCCGCACTTCATCATGTTCAGCGAGGAGTGAAAGACCATGCCACGTCAGTTCATCGCACTTGCCGCTTCCATGTCGCTTTGCGCGGCCGCTTCAGCGCAATCGAAGAACCCTGCGATCTTCGTCGCCAACAACGGCAACCTTGAAGGCAGCGTTACGTCGATGCTCGTCAATCCCGACGGTTCGCTCACTTTTGTGCAGAAGCTGGTTACAGGGACCGCGCCGAATACAAGTAATCCCGACTGGGGCACAAACTGCTACAGCATTGCGATCAGCCCGGATGGGCGGCATCTCGCCATCGGTCATGCTTCGGCGGATTCCATGCCGGGCCGCATGACGATTATGTCGGTGAACACGGATGCGACAATCGTTCAGCAAGGCGCGTTCAACATTCCGCGCACGCCGATGTCAATCGTCTGGCTTGATGATGAACATATCGCGGTAACAGAAACGCGCAGCAGCGGCACGAATCGCGTGCGCGTGTATCACTATGCATGGGAAGAAGCAGAGCTGACGCTGACGGACTTCGAGCCGACGGGCAGCTTCACCAGCTCACTCGCGCTGCACGCATCGGGTCAGTATCTCTTCCCACAGAACTCACTCGGCGGCGCGTCCATTTCGTCGTTCAAGGTGAATCCAGGCGGCACACTCGACTTCGTGCAGACCGTTGGCACGGGCGGCACATATCCCCTCGGCCTCGGCACATCGCCGAACGGGCGTTGGCTGTACGCAGGCGGGGGCATCAGCAGCGGCGGCAAGGCGATCATCGGCTACGACATTGATCCCAACACCGGCATGTTGACGGTGCAGCCCGGCTCACCTTACACCTCACCCGGTTCGTCACCCAAGCAGGTTGTCGTTTCAAGTGACAACGCGTATGCGATCGCTGGGCACGGCACGGATGCCACCGTGCGCACGTTCTCTATTCATCCTTCCACCGGCGCGCTCACGCCGACCGGCTTCTTCTTTGATGTCGGTGTGCAGGGCAGCCTCGGCGACCTCACCATCATGGGCGATCTGCTCTTCGTGCCTGATCGCGACACCATCTTCGATGGCATTCGCGGCGTGTACTCGTTCACACTCAACGCCAACGGATCGCTCACGCAGAACGGCCCCATCGTGGATACACAAGGCATCGGGCCGAACGCGATCGCTGCGTGGCCCGGCAAAACCGGCCCCGCGCCTTGCCTTGCAGACCTGAACGGCGACCAGTCTGTTGATGTGCAGGACCTGCTTACCTTGCTCAGCTCATGGGGCAAGTGCGGGGGATTCTGCCCGGCGGACTTGAACGGCGACAACGCTGTTGACGTGCTCGACCTGCTCATCCTGCTTGCTGCCTGGGGGCCGTGCCGATAACCATGCAGCCTTGTCAATACGTCAGAATTGCAGATTTCCCTCTTGGAGTTCCACAGGCTGGCGTGTAGTCTTCGGAACGAGACGAGTCGCAGAGGCGGCTCTATGGTTGTCTGCGCCGGGGTATGAAGGCGCTGGATGAAGGGTGAGTTCGAGCGACATTCCAAGAACAACCCATCGCGTCAGCGATGGACCGCGAAGCGGGATTGCGCATGCGCGCACCCGCATTTTTGTCTTTGTAAACCGAAGAAGTGAGTTCCAACATGAAGAGATTGGTGATCAGTGCAGCAGCAGTGGCGACGATGATCGGCCTGTCTGCTGCGTCCATCGGTGATGTGTCCCGCACGGCTTCTGTTCAACGGTCGGTGGGCGGCACGTCCGTCATGCCGGACGTTTCGTTGACGGCACCCAAGCGAACATTCGGCGTGATTGACCTGGGCCTGGAAGACATCCTCGCCACCGCGGGCGCCGACGACATCATCTCGACCCTCGTGTACATGAAAGAGCAGGCGGACATCCCCGCGCTGAACGCGGCTCTTCGCGCGGCTCGCGCCGAGCGGCCGGAGCGCAACGAAAGCGTCATTCGTCTGCTCATGGAGACCGCAGAAGCCACGCAGCCCGCGTTGCTCGCGCAGCTCGGCGGGATGAAGACCGCAGGCTCGGTTGAGCGGTTCGACGCCTACTGGATCGCCAACGTGATTCGCGTGGACGCCAAGCCCGCTGCGATTTTCGAACTCTCTCTTCGTGAGGACATCGGCCACATCTTCTTCAACCTGCCCATCGAATTGGTCGCAGAAGAAGAGCCGGAGCAGCCACGCGGCGGCCCGGTGGAAGAAGGCGCTGTTGCAGGCGGCAGCACCATCACGCCCGGCGTTCATGCCGTTCGCGCGCCGGAAGTGTGGGCGATGGGCTTCACAGGCAATGGCATTCTCGTTGCGTCGCTTGATACAGGCGTCGCAGGCACGCACGAAGCGCTTGGCAGCCGATGGCGCGGTCATCACCCCGCCTATGCTGGCAACCCGCAGTGGGCGTGGTTTGATCCTGTGACCAACACCACCTTCCCGCAGTCCTTCGGCAATCACGGCTCGCACACGATGGGCACCGTCTGCGGCGGCCTGCCGGGCGAACAGATCGGCGTTGCACCGGGCGCGGAGTGGATTCACGCGGCCGTCATTGATCGCGTGAGCATCGCCCAGACCGTTGCGGACGCAATTCTCTCATTCCAGTGGATGGTGAACCCGGACGGCAACCCCGGCACCAGCTTCGATGTGCCTCACGTGTGCTCCAACTCGTGGGGCGTAACCACCGGCCACGGCTACCCGAACTGCGATCAGACGTTCTGGAGCTTCATCGACAACAGCGAAGCGGCCGGCACGATTCAACTTTTCTCCGCAGGCAATGAAGGCCCCGGCGCGACGACGCTTCGCCGCC
Organism: Phycisphaerales bacterium; assembly: GCA_035443885.1. GTDB lineage: Bacteria > Planctomycetota > Phycisphaerae > Phycisphaerales > SM1A02 > DAOMNO01. Next base: position 12,758 of record DAOMNO010000007.1, on the reverse strand, counting down.
CGGCAGACCGTGCGACTGATGAGTATCGCTCCATGGCGGTGGCTTCCGTCAGCCCGCATGATTCCAACTGGCCGATCGCCAGCAGTTCATCGCGCGGCCCGACCTTCTGCACCCAGAGCGGTCAGGCAGCCATCAAGCCGGATATCGCAGCGCCGGGCGTAACCATTCGTTCGGCACTCGGCAACGGTAGCTACGGCAATCTCAGCGGCACATCCATGGCCTCGCCTCACGTCAACGGTGTGATGGCACTCATGCTCGAAGCATGCCCCATTCTCACGCACGAAGACGTCAAGCAGATCATCTACGACACGGCATTCGATCTCGGCACACCCGGCAAGGACAACGCCTACGGCTGGGGCATGGTTGACGCCGTTGAAGCCGTGCTCATGGCGCAGTCCATGTGCGGCATCGGCATCACGCTGCCCAACGGCGCGCCGACGCTCATCGATCCAGGTGTTGCAACATCCTTCACTGTGCGCGTCGTCGAAGGGCAGGAGCAACTGGTGCCCGGCTCGGCGAAGCTCTTCTACCGATATGACGGCGGCGCGTTCAACACTGCGCAGCTTGTGCACGCAGGTGGCGAGTTCTACACCGCCACGCTGCCCCCGGCACAGTGCAGCAGCACGCCGGAGTTTTATGTGCAGGTGGAAGGCGACGGCGGCAGCGTTCGCACGCATCCGGCCGGCGCGCCGTCCGTGCTTCACAGCGCGATCGTCGGCGACTTTGTAACCGTCGAGTTCTATCACGAGGACTTTGCTTCAGGCCAGCCTGCGGGCTGGACCACCACCGGGCTGTGGAACTTCACCACAGCATGCGCCGTCAGCAACCCCTGTGATGACAATCAGTGGGCTTACTACGGTCAGGTCGGTTCGTGCAACTATGAAACAGGTGGCACCAACAGCGGCGAAATGGTTTCCGCGCCGATCTCGATTCCCGCAGTTCCGGCGGGCGGCACCGTCATGCTCACCTTCTGCTACACGCTGCAGACGGAGTCATCCACTTCATACGACCGCGCGCGATTCAACATCGTCGGCCAGCCGCAGACGCAACTCAGCTCTTCGCCCAACGCATGGACGACCGCGCAGTTCAACGTAACCGCCCACGCCGGTTCGACCGTCCAGCTTCGCTGGCACTTCGACACCGTGGACGGCATTCTGAACAACTTCCGCGGCTGGCAGGTCGATAACCTGCGCATCAGCATGACGGACTTCGAATGCGAAGACGTTACGCCTGCGTGCGCTGGCGACCTTGACAACAGCGGCGCCGTGGACGTGCAGGACTTGCTGATCCTGCTCGGCGCATGGGGACCGTGCAACGGCTGCGCTGCGGACCTTGACAACAGCGGCAGCGTGGACGTGCAGGACCTGCTGATCCTGCTCGGCGCATGGGGACCGTGCCCGTAAACGACTGCATGAAAGTCGTCATCAACCCCTACCCGGCTCTCGCAACGCTTCGGCGGTGCGGGAGCCGGTTTCTTTCTGCGCGCGGCGGCGGCCCGTTCATGCTTCCCGCCGCTGCGTGATGTACGAATGCAGTTCGGGATGGCGCGCAGCGCATACGAGGGGATCGTGTGTCCTTTCGGCGAACCTTACGGTGCGCAGGAAACACTGGCGCAGGTCGCCGCCGATACTTCCGCCGAAGTGCGCCTCGTCGAACGACGCGACCCCGCCGGACCTCGTCGTCGAGCAAGGGCTCCCGTTTCTCTTTCTCGCGGGGTGTCTCGCTCCGCTCGGCAGCACGCTGCACCTGACCTCTGCGAACTGACATCTGACCACTGAACTTTCTGCCTGTTCCGGGAATGCAGCGACGAAGCGGAGCGTTCGTTGAGTGAATGGTTGAGCGGAATCGAATCTCACGATGCGTATGTAGTGGCGCACATTACAGTGCGACGGGTGCCATGCTTCGTCCCACCGGGCGAAGCATGAACCGAAACGATGCGTGTTCTCATGCTTCATGCATCATGCCTCATGCTTCACGCTGCGCGATGAAGCATGGCACCCCCCCGGAAATCGTGAAGCGTGCGTTGTGCGGCGCGTGATGTCTGTGTCTTGATGGCCGTGCTTTTCTCTTCTCCGCGCTCTCTGTGTGCTTCGCGGTGAATCATGCTTCGCTCTTTCTGGGAATGCAGCGACGATGCGGGGCGTTCGTTGAGTGAATGGTTGAGCGGAATCTGCTGCTTAAGCCGGGAGTGTATTGCGCCGATAACGTGCGCAGCGATCTCGCCCGGCTTGGGCACAGGAGGCCGCCATGCTTGTTCGCGATGTGATGACGCCTGATGTGGTAACGGTATCGCTGGATGACACGCTGGAATCGATCCGCGCGATCTTTCTGGCCAGCCGCTTTCATCATCTCATCGTGGTGGAGGGGGGGCACGTGGTCGGCGTGATTTCTGATCGCGACCTGCTGAAGACGATCAGTCCGTTCATCGGCAACCCGCTGATGGAGCGGTCGCAGGATCGGAATACACTGCAACGTCGCGCTCATCAGGTGATGAGCCGCAGGCCGGTTGTGGTGCATGAGGATACGGATCTGAGTGAGGCGGCTGCGACGCTGCTTCGCGAGCGTGTGTCCTGCCTGCCGGTGGTGGATGAGGAGATGCAGCCTCGCGGCATCGTTACATGGCGCGATCTGCTCCAGTTCAGCACGTTCGGCGGAGGAAGCGGCGCGAGGCCGCTTGCTGCATGAGAACGCTGAAACGTTCAAACATCAAAGGCGAAACACACCGGCCGCACGCTCCATTGTGAGGCGAAAGCCATCCTGCTTCATGCTACGTTTTTGACGTTTCGACGTTTTGACGTTTCACTTCGCAGATGCGCACGTTTCGCAGCGACAACAACGCAGGTCTGTGTCCGGAAGCCATGCAGGCGATTCAGGATGCCAACGATCACTCACATGTGATCGGGTACGGCGATGATGCGTGGACCGCACGGGCGGTGGATGCGTTCAAAGCAGTGTTCGGCGAGGGTACGGGCGTGTTCTTTGTCGCGACGGGGACCGCAGCGAATACGCTGGCGATCGCTTCGCTCACTCAGCCGTGGGAGCAGGTGCTTTGCCATGCGCACAGCCATTACAACGATGATGAATCGACCGCACCGGAGCGGCTGACGCACTGCCGCACGGTGCAGATTCACCCCCGTGATGAAGGCTCGAAGATTACGCCTGAGGACCTGGCGCGTGCGGCGTCGAAGTCACGGGGCGATGTGCATCAGGCCCAGCCGGGCGTGCTGACAATCTCGAATACGACGGAGTTTGGCACGGTGTATTCACCCGCGGAAGTGCGTGCGCTGTGCACGATGGCGCATGATGCGGGGTATCGCGTGCATATGGATGGGGCACGGTTCGCGAATGCGGTGGCGGCGTTGGGGTGCCATCCGCGCGAGTTGACGGTGGATGCAGGCCTGGATGCGCTGTCCTTTGGCGGGACGAAGAACGGCCTTGCGTTCGGCGAGGCGGTGTTATTTTTCCCGCAGGGAGATGGCGTCGTGTGCAAGCGGGCGTGCGAGGTCTTTCCGTTTCATCGCAAGGGTACGGGCCACTTGCTGAGCAAGCATCGGTTTGTAAGCGCACCGTTCGCGGCGACGCTGGCGGGCGGCGCGTGGCTGCGACATGCACGCCATGCCAACGCGATGGCGAAGCGGCTGGGCGAAGGGTTGGCAGCGATGGGCCTGGCGCCTCGTTTCGCGGTGGATGCGAATGCAGTGTTCGTTACGCTGCCTGATCGGGTGGACCGCGCGCTGCGTGCGGCGGGGCATGGTTATTACGGGTTTGGCGAGCCGGAGTGGCGGCTTTCGCGGCTGATGTGCAGCTTCAACACCGACGCAGCGGATGTGGACGCGCTGCTTGAAGACGCACGCAGCGCGCGGTGATCGGGCTGGTTATTCGCCCCTTGACGACCCCATAAATCCAACTGATTTCAGCTTTTGCGCGGTCTGCGGTTTCCCTCGTGTCAACTCGCGTTCGGATTGGACCGATCGAAGCGTTGGCGCGCCACGGATGGGCTGCGCCGGATGCGTTATCCGTCCTGATTGGTTGAACTGCGAGGGTCTCGAATGAACTTCTCCGAGAAAGATGTTCTCACCACCGGCGAGGTTGCCAGGATCTGCAACGTCGCATCGCGCACGGTGAGCAAGTGGTTCGATTCCGGCCAGCTTCGCGGCTATCGAATTCCCGGCTCGAAGGATCGACGCATTCCCGTGTCGAGCCTGATGAAATTCATGAAGAGCCACGGCATTCCGATGGACGGTTTGATGAGCGGCAACACGCGCGTGCTGATCGTCGATCGCGATGAGGATGTGGTCAACACGCTGCAGTCGGTACTCTCCGAGCAGACGAGCTACGAGGTTCGTGCCTCAAGCAGCGCGTTCGCAGCGGGCATCGAGTGCGAGCGATACCGCCCGCATGTGGTGCTCCTCGATATTCACATGGTTGAGAACGATCTCAAGTCGATTACCAAAGCCTTGCAGTCGAGCGATGATTTGCAGATGGTGAAGGTGATCGCCATGAGCAGCAAGCTGACGGACGGGCAGGTGGCCCAGCTCCGCCACCAGGGTTTCGATTCGGCCCTGCGCAAGCCTTTCAGCGTGCGGCAGGTGATTGAGGCCATTGAGTCTGCACACGCGGTCGTGTATTGATCGCATCCCGGCCCGCTTTGTCGGGCTGGCGGCTCTACAATCCGCCTCATGCGGATTGCCTTGGCGCAACTGAATCCGATCGTCGGCGACATTGCTGGCAATGCTGCCCTCATACGGGCGGCGATCGCCGAAGCGAAGCGAGCCGGGGCGCGCCTGGTCGTTACCAGCGAACTGTCTTTGATCGGGTACCCGCCGCGCGATCTGCTGTTTCGCGAGGATGTCGTCGAATCGTGTGAACTCACCGTGCGTGAGATTGCGCGCGAGGTGGGGGATGCGTACGTGCTCATCGGGCACCCTCGGCGGTGTGCAGGCGGGCTGCGCGGCATGAGGAACAGTGTCAGCGTGTGTCATCAGGGCGACGTGATCGCGGTGTATGACAAACGCCTGCTGCCCGGTTACGACGTCTTCGATGAGGATCGCTATTTCGACCCCGGCCCGGCGGAGAAGTCGCTTGTGCTGACCATCGACGGCATGCGCGTTGGCGTGCTGGTGTGCGAAGACCTTTGGCATGCGGACGATGTGGCGGCGAAGGCGAACTATCCGATTGAGCCGGTGCGCATGCTGGCGAAGGATGGATGCGACCTGCTGATCGCGCTCAACGCAAGTCCGTTTGTCGTTGGCAAGTTCGGCAGGCACATCGAGCAGGTGCGCGAGGCGGCGAGAAGTCTTCGTGCGCCGGTCGTCACCGTGAATCAGGTTGGCGCGAACGATGATCTGATCTTCGACGGCCGCTCTGCTGTGCTCAACGCGCAAGGTGAGATCATCACGATGCTTTCCGCATTCGAGCAGGCGGTTGAGATTGTTCATCTCGGCCCATCGCTGAATCAAGGCGAAACTGTCGAAGTCGATTCGATGGACGAGGCGTATCACGCGCTGGTGCTCGGCGTGCGCGATTACTTCCGCAAGACCGGCAATGAAAGAGCGGTGATCGGCCTCTCTGGCGGGATTGATTCCGCTCTGGTTGCTGTTATTGCGGCGGCTGCGCTGGGCGCGCACAACATCCTTGGTGTGCTGATGCCTTCGCGGTATTCATCACCTGGCTCGGTAAGCGATGCTCGTGACTTGGTCAGGAATCTGGCCGGCGCGCAGTCGTGCGAGATTCCGATTCACCTTGCACACGAAGTGATGCAGGGCACGCTTGATGAAGCGATTGGTAACGTGAACGGCACACTTGCAGATGAAAACCTGCAGGCGCGGCTGCGCGGGTTGATCCTGATGGCGATCTCGAACGCGACGCCTCGCAGTCTGTTGATATCGACCAGCAACAAGTCAGAGATCGCAGCGGGCTACAGCACGCTGTACGGCGACATGTGCGGCGCGATTTCGCCGCTGGGTGATCTCACGAAGACGCGCGTGTATGCGTTGTCGCAATGGATCAACCATCATCATCATGAACTCGGTTTTACGCAGCCGCCGATTCCGCAGGCATCAATCACGAAGCCGCCCTCTGCAGAACTGCGACCGAATCAGACCGATCAGGACACCCTGCCCCCGTATCCCGTGCTGGATGAAATCATTGAGCGATACATCGAACGCGAGCAGTCTGTGGACTCGATTATTGAAGAGAGCGGCATTGAAGAAGCGATTGTTTGCCAGTTCACGCGGCTGATCGACCTCGCGCAATACAAGCGGGAGCAGGCGTCGGTGATCCTGAAGATTACGCCGCGCGCGTTCGGCAGAGGTCGCGTCATGCCGATTGTGATGAAGTCTCAGTCATGGCACGTCAAATCGCTGGAGGCTCGAAGGTCGAATCAGCGCGCGAATGCGGAATCTAGGAGACCCGGATAGCCGACCTTTTCCGCGGCATCGTTCTTTTCAGCCATGCGATACCATGTTGATGGCCTCATTCTTTAGATTGTGACGTATTGGTGCGTTGACGTTTTTTGACTGCTCTGAAGTATGCCGATCCGCCGCCTGCCAACTCTGCTTGTGAACCAGATCGCTGCGGGCGAAGTGATTGAGCGGCCAGCCAGCGTGGTCAAGGAGTGTGTGGAGAATGCCATTGATGCGGGTGCGACCCGCATTGATGTGGCAATAGAAGTCGGCGGTAAGGAATTGATTCGCATCGCAGACAACGGCGGCGGCATTCCATTCGACGAGCTTCCTCTTGCCGTCGCGCCGCACGCCACCAGCAAAATTGAATCGCAGGATGATCTGGATGCGATTGCGACGATGGGCTTTCGAGGTGAAGCGTTGGCGTCAATCGCTTCGGTCAGCCGCATGTCGATCCTCTCGCGCACACGTGAGCAGGATGGCGCGGGCCTGCTGGAGATTGAAGGTGACGATGTGCGTGAAGCACGGCCTGCATCGGGCCCGGTGGGCACGACGGTTACTGTCCGCAATTTGTTCTTCAATACCCCGGCCCGCCGAAAGTTTCTGCGCGCGGATCAAACTGAAACCGGGCGTGTCAGCGAGGTGGTGCACAACCTCGCGCTGGCGCACCCGTCGATCGGATTCACGCTTCGGATCGACAATCGTCAGACGCTTGATCTGCCGCCCGATCAATCGCCGAGGCGTCGCGCTCTGGAAATCCTTGGCACAGAGCTGGAAAGTCAACTTATCGAGTTCAATGTCGAAGAGCGAGGCATCGGGCTATGGGGTCTGGCTGGCACGCCTGATATCGCACGAGGCACCGCCAAGCATCAGCGCGTGTTTCTCAACGGCCGCATGATTAACGATCGCTCCATCGCGCATGCAATGAAGGAGGCGTATCGCGGTCTGATCGAGCCGGGACGTTTTCCGACGATCGTGCTGTTCATGCGGATTGACCCCGCACAGGTGGATGTCAATGTGCATCCTGCGAAGGCGGAAGTGCGTTTTCGCAATCAGACGCAGGTGCACGGAGCCGTGCTCACCGCCGTGCGCAATGCGCTCAAGGAAGCGGATTTGACGCCTCGATTTGACATGGCGCGAAGCTGGACCGGCGGACATGATCTGCCGCCGCTCGCACTTCCCGCGTCGCCTCGCCCGGAGTTCAGCAGCGGCATGCAAGGTGTGTCAGCGGGTGGCGCGCCGGAGTTTGTGGAATATTTCCGCAGCTTGAACCCGGCGCAGAAGGGCTTTGTGTACAGTGAAGTCAAACAAGCGTTGGCAGAAGAAGCGCCGGAGATTCTCGCTCGCGAGGGCGGCGAAGTGTTGCCCGGCAATCGATTTGCAGATGATGTTTCAGACCGCCTGCCGAATGTTGAAGCAAAGCCCGTATCGCACGTGTTGCAGGTCCATTCCAGCTACATCGTAACGCAGGATGATCAGGGCATCGTCATCATTGACCAACACGCGCTGCATGAGCGCGTGATGTTCGAGAAGCTGAAAGCGCGCATCGGTCAGACGAATCTTGAATCGCAACGCTTGCTGATGCCAGCGACGGTTGAAGCCGATCGCTCCCAGGTTGATTCGCTGGAAGAGCTGAAGCCGCTCTTGGAGCGAATCGGGATCGAGGCGGAGCCGATCGGGCCAACAGCGGTTGCAATACACGCCTTCACGAGCCTGCTCTTCGAGCGGAATGTCGATCCCATCACATTCATGAGCGAACTGCTTGATCGTGCTGCAAATGATGGCCTGAACGATAACCCTGAAGCGGCCCTGCACGAAGTGCTTGACATGATGGCGTGCAAGGCAGCGGTGAAGGCGGGTGATTCGCTTACGGCGGATGAGCTTGCAGACCTGCTCCGCTATCGCGAAACGATCGAACGATCGAGCAACTGCCCGCACGGCAGGCCGACCAGTCTGCGATTGAGCCTGCGTGAGCTTGAGAAACAATTCGGGCGGAGTTGAGATTGCCGGGCGTGAGCATCACCCGCCGCTGACAGGCGGGATGATCGCGATCTCGGCACCATCGCGCAACATTTCAGTCATGGGTGCATAGCGATCGTCGATGGCGACGGCCAGTTTGCCGCGCATCGCTGCGATTGGCTCATGGATGGCAGCAAGCCGTTCTAACGCATCTCGAACGGTTGTGCTCTCAGGCAGTTCAATCTCGAACCGATCAACGCCGAGTGACTCTCGGAGTTGGGCGAAGAGCAAGACATGACAGCGGATGGTGTGCATCATGGCCACGGCAGAAATCGGAGTTCAGTTCCCGGTTCCACGGCATCAGCTTGTACGGGCAGCTCAAGCAAGCCGCTGGTCGGGGTGGTGTGGCACAGGTCGCCTGAGCCGGACCAGTTCGGGACGGTGGCAGTGCCATCTGCATTCAGAATCGCGGGTCGAAATGCACGCCGATGCGCGTTGGGTTTGAGCGCTTCGCGAAGTGCAACGCGACGCCACGGCAACGAGGGATCAAGCCCCAGCATGAGTCGCAGGATGGGCCATGCAAAGAGGCACGCGCACGCCAGCGCGGAAACCGGATTGCCAGGCAAAGCGATGACGGTGGGCGAGAGCGCGCCGTCGGTGTTGTTGACACAGCCGACAAAGATCGGTCGGCCTGGCTGGATCATCGCACCATGGATCGCACGCTCGATACGATGTTCATCGAATGCAGCAGGGAAGTGGTCTCGCTCGCCCGCGCTCACGCCGCCCACGGTGATGATGAGGTCTGCTGTGCAGATTGCATCTCCGACAGCGCGAATCGTCGCATTGAGTTCGTCGAGCACATGATGATGAGCGACGACGGAACCGCCGCATTGCTCAAGGAGCGATGCAAGCATCAGACCATTGGAGTTGCGTATCTGATGCGGTAGCGCGTCGCTTGCGGGTGAAACGACTTCATCGCCCGATGTGAGAATCACAATGCGAGGCTTTGCAGCGACGGTCAAGCGCGTCGCGCCAACGCTTGCAGCAATGCCGAGGTGGTGCGGTTGTAATACGACGCCCGCCGGAATGATGACATCGCCCTGCTTGGCGTCACTGCCTCGCGGGTGGACAGAAGCCCCAGGGGTGATGGATGCGATGTTGAACCGGACTGGTTGACCGTCAAGATCGCCGCGATCGCTGACCTCGTGCTGAATGACAGTGTCGAGCTCATCAGGCAGGGGAGCACCCGTGGCGATAGCCACACATGCACCGGGCGGGACGAGGACATCGGCGGGCGTTCCCGCAGAGATGACAGCCACAACAGGCCAGGCGTCGATTGTGCCAAACTCCGCTGCTCGTAACGCATAGCCGTCCATCATCGCGCGATTGAACGGCGGCAGGGCGCGATCCGCGACCACGGGTGCGCCAAGCACGCGACCGACGGCGTGCGACAGTTCGACGACTTCCACACGCGCAAGTGGAGAAGCGGCTGTCAATGCAGCGGCCAAAGCGTCGGCATAGTCGGGAAGGGGCACAGCAGCATCGTAATCGTCTGAGCAAGCAGGAACCAGCGAACGGTGGAGCGTCGGGCCTTGGCTCATGCGCAACGCACGCCGCCATTTTGGCGGATTGCTCTCACGTTGTGAGAACAAGATTTGTACAAAACTCGAAGTATTGAGCACTTCGGAGAATCGGGGTGAACATGATGTTCGTCGTACTGGTACGGAAGTGCAGCCGCACCCGCTCATCACAATGCTCACGCGTGATTGACGGCTACCGCTGCGTCGTTCACCTCAAATACGGTTCGCCCCGTGTGTCGCATGGCTTCGATGTACGGCAGGCACAAGCCGCAGCCGTGGCCGCATTCAAGCAGTTTCGATGTGCATGTCGCACCCTCGCGATGCGCTGCTTCGCTCTGCTTCAGGTCGGCGAAGGTTGTATTGAAACAGATACAGCGATCGATCGACATATTGCTCACCGTGGGTCGTACATGGAATCATCATTGGAGAGAAAACCGTTGTCGGGGAACCGCATGTTCTGGTTCAGCAGAGTTGTATTCGCCAGCTCGCCTTCCCAAGGACGCTGCACGATTCCAACATGCCCATCAAGGTAAGCGACGTGCGTCATCTTCAAGTGACGGAATGCCTGCCCGCCGGAGTAAATGAGACTGAGCGGCCGCTGTTCACTGTTCAGCGGAGCGCGCATGAATTTGTTTGCGCCCGCTGCATAGCCGCCGCAACCGAAGGCAGCACATGTCGAAGCGCGACGACATTGTGCGGGGCGCACGCCTCGTCGCACGACATCCCATCCCGGCACGACGGACATTGCTTCGCCGCCAACATATGTCGTGTTGTAGTTGTAGCCGGTGAACTGGTCTGATGCGGTATTGGAATGCCCAAAGTACGCCGGGCACTGCATCACGCGATCGGGATTGTTTGTGAACGTCCACAGCGGGCCGGGCGAAATGACGCCGTCAGCAGGCGTTGAAACCCAATCCCATGCGATCTGCTTGAATACGCCGCCCGTGTTGTCGTATCGAATCGCCGTCGGAAAGCAGTCATAGAGGTTGGCATAGCTTTGCAGCGCGATCGATATCTGGCGGAGATTGCTTTGGCACTGCGTACTTCGCCCCACTGCGCGCGCGCTGGACAGGGCTGGCATAAGCAGCCCTGTCAACAGCGCGACGACAGCGATGGCAACCAGCATTTCCGTGATGGTCCATCCGCGGCGATTCATGGCGCAAACGCTCCGCAAAACAGGCATCAGCCCCAGTTGGAAAGCAGGATGAGCAAATCCTGCACATCGACGGCGCCGCTGTTGTTCAGGTCAGCGGGGCACCCCTCGCCCCCGGCCCCTCTGCCGGGGGGAGGAGATGCGGGGCAATCGCCCCATGCGCCGAGCAGGATGAGCAAGTCGAGCACATCGACAGAGCCGTCATTGTTCAGGTCGCCCACGATGGACAGAGGCTTCACTTTCACGAAGGCATCCACTTCAAACGCCGTCTTCGCGCCTTCAGCCACGCGCACGCGCACAAAGTGAACTTCTGAAAGTCCCGCGCTGCGGATGTCAACGCCAAACCCACCGCCCGAACCGGCGTATAACTCAACCACGTCATCGTGGTTCAACGAGTAGAAGTCGTCCATCGTGAGGGAAGGATCGACCGGCAGCGTGAAGTCAGTCGGCATGCGCCCAGGCGTGGTCGCGTATGGATGCGCATCGACATAGCCGATGGTCGGAAAAAGTCCCTGCTCACTCACCCACGAAACAGGAATCCAGTTCTTGCCGTCATCGCTCACCTCAACAATCGCCTCACCATCGATGAACAGTCCGCTGACGTTTCCGTTCGGATAGTCGCTGTCTATGAACCATGCGTTGCTGAAGATCAGCAGATCAATGCCAAAGGGATGTGCCGGGTGATCGACGATCGGCGAGTCGAACTGCACCGTCAGATGACCGCCAGCGCCGATTGAGACGATCTCATCGGTCATCCACGGCGCGTTGAACGCGCTGACCACGCCGGGCCAGATGCCGACGCCGGTAAAGCGAGTCGGCCAGCCGAGCGCAGCGGCGGGGGCGGTATAGCCAGGCACCGCATTCGAGCCGGGGTTGTACGAAGCGATCGCCGTGGCGTAGGGAGTGTCTGCAGATGCAACAGCGGAGAGCGCGGCAAACACCGCGCACGGAACGAAAACCAAAACAGAACGATTCATGGAGCACGAGCCTTTCTTTGTCGCTCCGATGCGCGCGGAGCGGCTTCCGGGTGAGTGGAAAAAAGCTCTCGCGCCCATGTGCGTCACGCCGGTGCGGTGGAAGCAATGCCGCAGCCGAACCCCGTCTCGTGGCGAACATATCCCTTTGCGCGAGGGCTACGCCAACGATCGCGGCAGGTCTTCCGGCTCCGGGCTGCTCCCGCATCCGCCTTCCCGCCCAAGCCCGTTGCAGGCTCCGGCAGTGGCTTGCTGGATGCGGGTTCCGAGTGATGGTCCCTCTTCCTGGAAGAAGAGGAAACAGGCTCGGAAGGCCCGTTACGGCGGCGCGTCCGCGGCGGCTTTTCACCGCCTTCCCTTTTCAGTCCCTGTGGTGGCCGCTGGCTGAACCAGCGAACCCTCACATGACGGACACCGCGATCCAGCACGCAGTGTAGCCGGTCCACCTAGTTCCGCAACAGCCACCGGATCGTGTGCGTAACCATCAGGCACCAAGCAGCCATGTTTCGTGCTTAAACACGGCCAGTATGCCCCTGCTTGGCGGTGATTGAAGCACAGCGACCGGCCGTATGGGCCGGTCGCTGGGGCGAACGTTCCAGACGCACTGTGGGCGATCACTCCTCGCCGAGCAGTTCTTCCCGCAGCGTCTTTGCCGATTCGCACGCCTTCGCCCGCACTGCGGCGCCGC
>DAOMNO010000006.1:0-189269 GCA_035443885.1 Phycisphaerales bacterium | reverse complement strand
CAACCTCCGCATAAGTGACGCGGAAGACGACCGCGCCGCTGAAGGCCTTGATGTGCTCACCATGCGGATCAACGCTGTCGTCGTGGCGATTGAGCGGCCCGCCGTTGTGGACGTGGTCGCGGTCGAACCAGTACCCGTTCTGCAGCGCCTCTTCATCATCGAGGTCCAAAAGGGTGCGAGTATTCGACTGGTTGCCCTGCAGCGGCAATTCGAGCACGGGGCCGCCATCGGCGCTAAAGAAGTAGCGGCCCGCGACGTGGTGCATGAGAACGATCACGCCATCGCGCAGCGCAGGGCGTCCGCCGACCTCGCGAGCGGCTTTGTTCGTGCCAACCGCGCCGGTGCGCCCACCTTCAAGATGCTCCCACTCCGCCTCCTCCTCGTTCCACTGCACTTCCTTCCATGCGTGCTGACCCCACTGCGGATCTCCCATAGGGGCCGTACTGTGGCCGGTGACCTCGGCGGGAAACACGTCATTGCGGTTGCTCAGGCGCACCACCGCCCACCTAACGCCGGTTTTGGATTCCTTCCAGATCATCTGGGCACCGCCGCCGCCGGAGTTGCTGGTGAGATGGCCGGCCTGACCGCTCCTCACGTCCGCGAAGTCGTGCTTCTCATCCTTTATATCCACCTTGACGGGACAGACGCCGCTGACGCACGCCATGCCGATGGCATTGACCGCCAGCGGCTCCAGCAGGATGACAAACCTGCTGGCATCGTCGTTGCCGGGCGTCGTCGCCTTGAGCACGACTCGATTCTTGAAGCCCTCAAGCGCGTTCTCGGGGTTGAACATCGGCCCGTCGATGGCGAGAACCTGGAATCGCTCGCGTGCCTGGCCGCTCTCGTTGCGCACGAGAACGACGCCGGCATTCCAGCGGCCGTCGCCACCGGAGGCACCATCGACATCGTGCTGGCCGGCACGATGAGCACGTGCCGCGTCAATGAACGCGTTGAACGCCTCCGCAGGAATGCGAAGCGGATCGCCACGCTGGACCTTTCTGAACGAATCTCCCATGCGCTACGTCCCGATTCCCAGCGCGCTGAAGTTGCCCGAGTCGTACACGCGCTCGACGTACACCGCGATCGGCCGCTTGACGAGCATCTTCGCCGCCGCGTCTTCCATGTCGGCGTAGCGCACCCAGAGATACTCCCAGCCGCCCTTGAAGATGCCGGTGATGCTGCCGACGACGAGACCGCTGCGGTTTGGACTGCCGGCGAAGCGGAACGTGATCTCCCAGTCCTCAAGGCCGCGCTTCGATCCGGATGCGCCGAGGAACAGGCACTCGCCGGTGTCCAGCCCCTTGAACGGCGCGTTGTTCAACTTGCCAGTGAGATTGAACAGCGTCGCGCGGTAGCCGAGCGTCACAAGCGAAGCCGGGACGTAGTGGGTCTCGGCGAAGTTGTAGACGGGCACGGTGATATCAACGCCATCCACGCCATCGGCCGTCGCGCCGATCGCACCGCCGAAGTGCGGCGCAGTCGTTCCAGGGGCGGCGTACACGCCCATCGTGCCGAGCGACTGCGTGATGTGCTGCGAGCCGCCGCCGGTGTCGAAGTTGAACGTGCTCTCACCGGTCGTCGGCGAGAGTTCATACGGCCCGTAGCGCACCACGCCGTCCCACACGTTCGGCTCACCGCCGCCCCCGCCCCCGGAGAGCCCTACCGGCTCGATTTCGACGCTCTTGCGCTGGAGCCCGTCGTACTCATCGGGCGTGGCGCTGATCAGCGCGACTTTCGCGGCGAGATCGCTGCTCGTGCCGCGCACGGTGTAGAGCAGTTCCACCTGCGCGCCCTGGCCGGCGATCGAAGGCCTGCTGTTGAACTTTTCCTCGACGACGATGCTCATTACGATGCCTTTAGGTCACACGAACGCCGCGCCTCCGACGCCGGTGCGCTGCATGTCAACCAGACGTTTCGTGTTCTTCGCTGTCAGCTCGCTCGCCTTCGCCGCACGCTCGGCGGACGAGTTCGCGCCAGTCGCCAATCCCTGCACGGCGGCGGCGTTGAACGTGCCCTTGACTTCGATGCGCTTCGCAGCGCGATCCAGCGCATCGCCGATGCCTTCGATCTGCTCATCGAGGTCGGACAGCAACCGTCGCGGCGTGCCGACGCCATCTTCCGACGCTTCCATCTCATTGCGCTTGCGCAGTGCCTCCGCAATCGCCTCCTCCCATTCGCGCCGCGCCTCGGCCAGCGCCTCCTCCGACTCGCGCATCTTCCGGCCGTACTCGTCGTCCAGCCGCTCCTTCGCGCGCTCGTACTCCTCGCCGATGACGCCGAGCGTGCCCTCGTGCTGCTCCGCCGCTCGCTTGCGATCTCGCTGGCGCTTCTGCTCGCGCTGATCGAGGTCCTGCGTCCGCTGCCGCTCGATCGCGTCCTTCTCCACCGAGAGCATCTGGTCGGCCAGTTGCTTCGCCGCCTCTGCGTCGTAGTCGCGGTCGAGCAGACCCCACAGATCGTGAATGCGCTTCTCGACCCACGTCACCGCCGTGTTCCATGCCGAGCGGAACGTGCTTGTGAAGTTCGTCCACGCCTTACTGAGGAATGCGGTCGTCTCGATCCACGCGACCTCCAAGCCGTGCCAGAGGATTTCGCCAGCCGCGAGCGCGCCGTAGAACATCTGGTGGGCGATGTTGACGAAGAACGCCTTGAAGCCGGCCCACGCGCTGGAGAGCGCGCCGACGCCGCGCTGCCATTCCATCTTGAGTGTCAGCCAGAGGATCTTCGCCGCAAGCGAGATGTCGCCTGCGGCCAGCGCCGCCGCGATGCCTTCGATCGCCTTCGACGCCGTCTCACGCAATTCGCGGAAGCGATCCGCCAGCCATCGCAGCGCCTCGGCCCCCACACCGCTTGTGTGAATCAGATACGCACCCAGCGCCGTCACGCCGGCGATCACCAGTCCGATCGGCGAAAGCAGCGCGAGCAGCAGTTTGGCGAGCAGCGCCACGCCGGCTCCGATCGCGCCGAGCACCGACGCCAGGACGCCCACCGCCGCGCCGAGCCCCGAGACGAGCAGGCCCATGGCGATGAGCGCGAAGCCCGCCGCGACGACGGCCGCCGCGACCTTGAACGCGGTGACGATGAGCGCCTTGTTCTGCTTGATCCAGTCGCTGACGACGACGGCCGCGCGGGTGATGCGCTGCGCGAGTTCCGCGATCAGCGGAGCGAGGGCCGAGCCGACGAGGAACACGCCCTGCTTGAGGACGCGCCAGAGGATGTTGAGCGTGTCGGTGAGGTAGGCCGCGTCCGCCGCCGCCTCGGTGGAGATCGTCAATCCCAGCGCACGCGCCTGCCGCTGGAGTTCCTCAATGCCCGATGCACCGGCGTTGAGCAGCGGCAGGAGCCCAAACCCCGCGCGGCCGAAGATCTGCATGGCCAGAGCCGCGCGCTTCGTCGGGTCTTCGACCTTGCTGATCCGCTCTGCCAGGAGTTTGAATTGCTCCTCGGGCGAGAGCCCCCGGAAATGATCCACCGTAAGACCCAGTTCACCAAGCGCATCGGTCGCGGTCGACAATCCCCGCTCGGCATCGTTAAGCGTGCGCTGCATGGTGCGGATACCCGTACCCAGCGTGGCCAGGTCCGCACCCGACTGCTCGGCGGCAAAGCCGAGCTCCGAGAGCGCTTCGACCGACACGCCCGTGCGAGCACTCATCTTGTTGAGCTCATCGCCTGCGGAAGCGAAGACCTTCACCGCGCCGAGCATGGGCGCCAGCACGGCCGATCCGATCGCCGCGATCCGCGTGCCCACGCTGCGCATGGCGGAACCGAAGGCCTTCAAGCGCTTCTCGGCGCGCTTCAGACCGCGCATGAGGCGCGAGTTGTCGGCGAAGAGCTCGACGTAGGCGGCGCCCGCTCGAATGCCCTTCTGGCTGGCCACTGTTTACGAGGTCCTCCGCCCTTGCCCCAGGAAGAACCGGTCGATGCGCTCGAGCAGCGAAGCGCGCTGCCGGCGCGGAACGTCCTCGCGATTGCGCAGAGCGCGTCGCAGCGCGCGGCGGACCTCTGTCCGGGTGAACAGCAGATCGGCCTCGATCCACGAGCGGCCGACGCGGACTTCGCCGTGCGTGGCGATGTAGTCGGGCGCAGCTCGCGGATGCTGGTACGGCGGCAGATTGGGGACTTGAATGAACTGGCCACGCCGAATGGCGGGCTTGTGGGGGGGCTTCATGTGTGAACCTCCATGTTCGTGATGAATCCCTTGTGGTTGAACCGGTCCTCGGCGCGGCGCTTCTGCCGGAGGAACTCGCACTCGTATGCGGGGTCGGCTGCGCGGCGCGCCGCGATCGCCTCGCGCTGAGGCTGGCTGGCGCGCCGCTGCACGATCGCTTCGGCATCGAGGGCGGCGCTTGCGCGCGTGCCGCGCGGAATGAACAGGCCGATGGCGTAGGCGATGCGCCGCATGAGGAAGCCGACGCCGCTCTGCCAGAGCACGATCGCGATCGCGATGAAGAGTGCCGCGAGCACCGCGTTGCTCGCCAGGCGCGCCCACCACGGCGTGCGGTCATCGACGCCGTGCAGTGCGCGGCGTGTCACTGTGACCTCGCGCTGGATCGCGTACTGGTTATCCTTCGCGCGTTCCAGATGTGGCACTGCACGTTCGCCGACTTCGCCGGTCTCGATAGCCGCGTCAATCTCTGTGACCGTCTCGGCCGCATGCTCCTCGATCGCCTTCTGGCTGCGGTCGATGGTGAGTTTCGCGGAGGCGCAGCCGGCGAGGACGAATGCGAGCAGCAAGAGAGGCGCGACCTTGCGAACGGCCTGCGCGCCGTCAACGAAGATCGTCTTCAGGATCGACACGTCGGCCTTCTCCTTCAGCTTGGTCTTGCTTGCGGCAAAGGGATCGAAGTCGCTCGGCTTGAGCGCCTTGCTCTTCTTGCGGTCGCGATGGACGTTGGCGATGAGTGCCATGAGTGCGGATGTGCGTGACCACCTCTCGCGCAGGCGAGCTTCGCCCATCGCGAGAAGTTCGCGCAAGGTCAGTGGGCCGGGGTCGATTCCGAGGATTCCTGCGAGTCGCCAGGTGAGAGACCAGCATTCGCTAGCGCCCGTTCGGCGACTTGATCGAGTTCGCTGTCGATCTTCCGCTCCACCAAGTCGCGCGCCCGGTCCATCACCTGCCAGGTCTTCTGCAGCACCCGCTGGGCGCTCTTGCGGTCCCGCTGGTTCGGGGAAAAATTTACGAGTTCATCCAGCAGCGCCGTGGTCGCGTGCTCGATCGCATCGCCGGCCATCGCGCGGCCGAAGTCCTCATCGCTCACGTTCTTGGTCTCGGCTTCCGGACGGCAGACGACGTAGATCACATCGCACAGCAGAACCGGATCACTGATCAGCCGTTTCACGAGCTTGCCGTCGGTGATGTCAAGCAGATCGACGTTGAGCAGCGATCGCACGCGCTTGACCGCGTCGATATTGATGGCGACCGTCCATGTGCGACCCGCATTGTCAGTAAAGGTCTTCATCGTGTCTTCCGGGGGTTAGCCGCCGATCCATGAAGGTGGTGTGTCCGAGTACGTGGGTTTGGCCGTGACGGAGACTGTGATCACTTCCTCCAGCGGCTCGGAGCGGCTGAAGTTCGTGATCATGAAGTCCGCTTCCAGCCCTTGGCCATCCCCCGGATTTTCGCCGTCGAGGATGCGGAAGCCGATGGCGGCATTGCTGAAATACGCCGTGCGGATGGCGGTAAAGCCGGCGTCGGCCGTGTCCCACACCATCTCGAACTCGATCGAGCCTTCCTTCAGGGTCGAGACGGTGGCGCGCCAGCCGTTGTTGCCGCGCGTGCTCGCATCCGCTTCGCCGGTTTCGAGGTTGAGCGTGACGTCGCGGACGTTCGTCAGCTCGCTCCATGAGCCGGCGCCTCCGACGCCTCCTGTCTTGAAATACAGCTTGGCTTCCATGCCGAGCTTGACGCCCATTGTGTGTGCTCCTTAACGAACCGAGTTGGCCCATTTGCTGGGCAGTTTGTCCTTGACCTTCTGAAGCGCGGGACCCATGTACGGGCGCGCGCGGTAATGCAGCACTCGGCGCTTGCGCTTTCGCTGGCGGCGAACGCGGCCGCCCTTTTCCAGCAGTTCCGCCGTGGTGCGTGCCGGGCCTGCAGGAGCCGGCTTGTTGAGTCGCGCGGGGCCGATGACAACCGATCGCTTGCGGCCGTCCCACGCGAAGTAGATGCTCTCGCGAAGGATGCCGGTCTGACTGTGCGGCGGACTTCCGGGGCGCGATGTGCCTTTGCGCCGGCGGATCGATCTGCGGGCGACGAGCCGCACCTGCGCGCCGCCCTTTCGCATTGCGCGGAGGGTAGCCTTGTCCATCGCGTTCTTCACGCGCTTGCGGTCGAAGAAGCCGCGGGCCATCTGCGAGCGGGATTTGGCGAGGCCGATGCTCATTGGTGCGTGAACCTGCTCGAACCGATCACGATCAGGAAGTCGGTGACAGCGCCGCGTGCGCTGATGTCCGCGAGATCGACGCCCTCGAGCGTGAACTGCTGGCTGCGTTCCAAGGCGATCTCCGTCACCTTGTCGTCCGTCTGAAGAAAGATGCCCGTGGCGTTGGCGGGCACTCGGACGGTGAAGTTGCCGATCAGGCTCACTGTCGACAGAGGCCGGTGCGTGGTGATGAGGTTGACCCTGCGGATGATGGAGTTGTTCGATGGCATGTGTTCTCATTTCCGCACGCGATACGTGACCGTGAGCACGCTCGTGAACTGCCGATGCTGGTCGAGGTGCTCGGGTGCGAAGATCGGCTCGTGCTCGAGCGAGAGCCACGCTGCTTCGGGCATCGCCTCCAGGCGCTTCTGGCGCAGGTGGTCGGCGATCTCCTCGGCCAAGGCCAGCAGCGCATCGATCTCCGCATCCGTCTCGGATTCGCTTCCTGGCGAGAGCTTCTTCTGCACGCCGATATCGATGGCGCAGTCGAGGAATGCGTGCGTGCGGCTGGCGTTCGTCACCGTCACTGACTTCGGCACCACGCTCACGCGCAGCGTCTCAAGGTCGGCCAATTCGAACGACGGTTGGTACAGGCGCTGGGCTGTGAACTCTTGTGAGAACGCGCCGTCGTTGAGAGCGGACGCGATCGCGTCAGCGACTTGTGTGATCGTGCTCATGGGTTCTGCCTCCCGCCAGTTGAAGGCGCGCCGCCAGATGAACGGCCTTCGAGGAATGACACGCGACGTTCAATCGACTGGTATTCGGCCCGCATCGCCCGCGCTTCGAGGATCAATTCATCCAGCCGCTTCTCGACGTGGTCGAGCTTCGTGGTGACGACGCCCCATTGCACGGTGATCGCGAGAAGCGCCAGGACCACCGTGACGATGATCGCGGCCCACTTGTGCGTGCCGTTGATCTTCGAGCCGTTCGTGTTCGTGCTGGCGGTCAAGACGCGATGGCCTCCGTGCCAATGTGTTTCGTGTGAATGCGCAACGTGCGCCGGTTCGGGTCGCTGTACCTAAAGGGCGGCTCGTTGCCGCCGAGAGGTGTCATGACCTCGTACACGAAGACCTGCTCGCCGTTGGTCTCCCGAATGCGGTCAGCGGGCTTGGGGAGTGCCGGGCGTCCGCCGAGGATCAGGTCCACCGTGCGCACGAGGAAGTCGCGTGATTCGAGCTTCTGCATGATGCCGCCGGAAGCATCCACGACCTCGAAGAGCGTGCGCCCAATGGTCGCGAGGACCTCGATCGTCTCGCCGCCGCGCTCGTAGACCACCGGCCGCGTCATGTGCGCATGCCGCTGATCTTCAAGCCAGGCCGAACCTTGTGCGAGCATGTCAGGCATCGTGCGTGTTCCTCTCCTGTCTCTTCAGGGGGGGTTACTGGTTCAGGCGCACGCGCACCGTCTCGGCGTCGTCACCGGCCGCGCGAACGGTCTTGCCGAGGTGCTTGTTCGCGCCGCCATCGGCGTCGGTCGTGGCCACACCGTTCGTCGCGTCCCAGTACACGTTGATGCCCGCGCCGATCGCAGAACCGCCGCCGGTCACTTTCGGGAAGTCGAAGACGCCGGCAACGGCCAGCGCGCCGAGCGCGCTTGCCGCGATCGGTTGCTTGGCAACGCCGACGAGTTCACCCTGCACGACCACACCGCCCGCCTGTACGTTCGAGGCGGGGGTGTAGTCGATTGCGCTGCCATCGTGAATGAAGATTGCCTTGGGCATGTCGAGTCCTTTCGCCAACTCAGTGATCCTTGTGTTTCAGTGCCGCGTCACTTGCGGGGGGCGGATCACGCCTCGCCCTTGCTCTTGACGCCGCCGCGCGGGTCCTGGAGGTTGACGCCGAAGTCGTGGTAACCGCGCATCTGCACGCCGAGGACGTTGAAGTCCGCTTCGGCGGTCTCGATCGTCGGCGACTCCTGGCCGTTGAGGAACGCGACCTCGATCACGGGCAGGTCGGTCGGGTCGGCGAGCAGGTACCACGCCTTGCTCGAATTGCCGGCGTACTGGCTGTTGGAGAGGTAGCGGCTCACCTCGACGCGGAACTTGCCCTGGTGCGGGTTGGCGACCGGGTACTTCACGTTGCTCGTGGTGTCGCGCAATTCGAGCGACTTGTGGAGCTGCGTGCCGATCGCGGACAGAGCCGTGGGCACGAGGACGACCTGTGGCATGATGCCGATCGGCTTGCCGTCCGAGTCGACCTGGTCCATGAATGCGACCTCGGCCTTGGTGAGTCCGTCGATGGAGAGGGCCGTGTCCGCGCCGGTGATGTAGTTCTTGTTGCCGGCAGCGAAGAACGCGCCCCCGGAGTTGTTCAGGAAGATCGTCCAGAAGACGTCGTTGATCTTGAGGCCCGAGCCGCGACCGAGCTTGCGGGGGACGGTGGTGATCGCACCGAGGTCGTCGTTGATGACGTCGCGGCGGTCGATCGAAAGTAGCAGGCCGTAGGTGTCGGCCTTGTTGGTGTACTGCTCTTCGCCGAGTGTGCCGTGCTTGAGTTCGCCGCCGGGCGCGACGATCTCGTACTGGTCCTTGCCGATCAGGCGGTAAGACGTGACGGTCTTGAAGTCGCTGACGTTGCGGACGGCCGTGATGTTTCGCCAGGTGCGCTCGACGCTGAAGAAGCCCTCGAGCAGGAACTTGTTGGCGACGTTGGAGAGAATGCCGCCGATGTCGATCGTGGAGAATCCTGCCGCGATGTCTGGTTTGAAGGCGAACTTGAGGACAGCGCGGCTGTCGCGGAAGTTGCGGCCGGTGTAGCCGTTGGCCCACGCGGCTTCGAGTAGCAGTTCCTGCAGGCCGATGCCGCCGCGGAACTTCTTCGCGGCAAGATCGAGGGCCTTCTCCTCGTACTGCTTGTCGAGGTCTTCGAGTCCGGCAGTGAGCATGCACGCGGCTTCGAGCACGAGGCCGTTGACGGTGTTGTCAGGGACGTGCGCGGCGGGTGCGCCATTGACCTTCGGGCGGCTTGCGCGCAGGATTTCGAGTTCGCACTTGGTCGCGTCCCAGCCCTCACGAATCGCCTGCGCTTCGACTTCGGTGTACGTCACGCCCACGGAGGGATTGCACAGCTTGCGGATCGCAGCGATGCGCTCCGTCTCCGCTGCGGCCTGTGCGCGGATGTCATTCACGACGGAAGCGGCCTGCACGGGTGCGGGCGTGTCGTTCGTCGCGGCATCCTTTGTGTTGTCGTCGTTCTTGATCACGTCATCCATGACGTTGGTCTCCTTGCTTGGCGAACTTCCTGCGGCTTTGGCCGCGACGTTGACTGTGGTGTGGCCGTCCGCGCCGAGATCGACGAAGCTGATCTCGCCGAGCGTGGACCTGCGGACCACGTTGAGCGGCCCGGCGTGCTCGCGGCCGTTGACGAGCACCTTCTGGTTCTCCTTGACGAACTCGAATTCCTCGACGCTCGCGCCGATCGATGCCTGCCAGGGGAAACCGTTCTTCGAGGATGCGACGACTTCACGCGCAGCAGGCGTGTCGCGTGAAACGACGCCCTTGGCGATGAGTTGTCCGCCTTCGATGCGGATCGTGTCGGTGTGGCCAACGCCTGCGGCGGGATCGTGAATGAAGCGGATCGGCCGCTTCTGCGAGGGGACCGCGAGACCCGCGAGATCGACGATCACAGGGAATCGCCAGCTGGCGAGGCGCATTGCGCCGCCGGTGTACGCGACCATTCGGAAGCGTGGGAGCTTGATCGGTTCGCCTTCTGTTGATTGCGCAGCGGCTTCGATCTCAATCGGCGCTTCTGCGGTGAGGCAGAGCGTCTTCGGGGGGGGCGTGTTGTCAGCGCGAGACTGCTGTGGCGCCTTGTTCTTCTGCGGCATCCTCTTCGTCCTTGTGAGTCGATGCATCTGGCTGCGCCTGTGCAGGCGACAAGCCGAGTTGTTTCATCAGCGCGACTTCCTTGGCGCGCTGTTTCAATTCCTCTTCCCAGTCCCGCCCTTGGCGCGCGAACTCCGTTGCGAGCGTGGTGGTGTGATTCGACAGCCGCGTCGCCTGCGCGTTCGCTTCCTTCGCCGGATCGACGTGCTCGACGCCGTCCCAGAACCACGAGTGCGGTACGAATGAATCAACGCGCCGCATAGACTGCGGCAGCAGGCCTTCGATGAGCACTGCCTCGTGTAGCCAGGCGCGCAGGATTCGATCCAGCACCGCCGTCTGCAGGTGGTTCTGCTCGACGCGGATGCTCTTGAAGTATGTCTGGTGATCGAGCCTACCCGATGCGTAGTTGTAGCCCGACGAGTTGCCGGCCGCGACGTTGAACGGCATGTTCAGACAGCGCGCGATCTCGTTGAGAATCTCTCGCTTGAACTCGGCGTAGGTCGTTGCGGGCTGCTCGGCGTGAACCTGGCCGAGTTTCCAACCGCCGGGAAGAACCGTGGCGAGGCGTTTCTCCAGTTCGACCATGTCCATCGGTTCGAGCGGATCGGCTTCGCCGTTGGCCGGCGCATCGGTGTAGATGACGGCCGCGAAGTCCGCTGCGGTTTCGGCGGCGGCGATGACGGCGAGCGTGTAGCGCCGAAGCTGTGCGAACAGGGGCAGCGCAGGCGTGATGTCCGGAATGCCGCGCCACTGGCCGGGCCGATCGGCGCGGAAGTAGTGCACCATCGACTCGGACGGAATCGTGTCGAAGTCACCAAAGTTGTGCGACCATGCGCCGGCGTCGCCAGGATGATGGCGCAGCACGTTGTACGCGACTGGATTGCCGTACTTGTCGAAGACGATGCCATCGACTTCGTCGGACTTCGCCATGCGCAGGTTCGGCGTCGTCACCTGGTCGGGCTCGATCAGCTTGACATCGAGCTTGATGGGCGAGTCGACGTGCGGGTTGTTCGTGAGGATGGCGAAGGCTTCGCCCGATTCGGCGCGGGCCATGCGCATCGTGCGGAGCTTCTCCGGCAGATCGACCGCCTGCGCCCAGCGCTCGAAGGCATGCTCGACGCGATCGTTGGCCTCGGAGTCGTCGGTGAGAATCTGCAGACGTGGTCCGGTGCCAATCGCATCGTTGGCGAGCGTGAGCACGATGCCCTTGGCGTAGGAGTTGTTGGCGACCTCGTAGCGGGCGCGGTTGCGAAGCACGCGCCGCACTTCGGGATTGATCGCCGCGTTCGGCGAAAGCCCGTCGGCACTCGCCCAATGCCGCCGGTTGTCCGCGTTCGTCTGCGCCGAGTCGAACTTGGCGCGGACCCCCGGAATGATCCGCAGGCCGTGCTTCGGCGCAGCGGCCTTCGCGGGCTTGCTCGGCCACATGGACAGAAGTCGCTTCAGCATTCGGCCCCCGGTGGAACGAGTTTGGCGAACTTTACGCCGACGCCCTTGCCGCGCGCGGCCTTCTTCGATTCGAGGTAGCGATCGGCCTCGATCTGGTCACCCAGCTTGTGCTGCTCAACGCTGCCGGAATCGCCGGAGGCCTTGGCAGGCCCTGAGGCGTTGTCGCGAATTGCTTGATCGAGGTCGTTGGGCATAGAGACTGTCGCGGTTCGCAAGAAATGCGAGGTCCGCTACATGTCACCTATGCCGCAGATTCATGGAATGCGCGCTGTGGAGATCGTTTACAATGAGAATGTTCCACATGTGGACATTCGCCGCTGCACTTTGGAGCAACGACCATGGGCCTACTGGCACAATTCATCAAGGCGCTTTTCGGTGGCAAGCCGAGGTCGACTCGCCGTCCAACGCGGCCTGGCTATTCGGCGACGAGCAGACGTGGCGCGAATGCGACGGGATGGAGCCAGCGTGACATCCAGGTCATCGCGCAGTCGGCTGAAGGGATGGTGAGGGTGGTCAATGAGTCAATCCAGATTGCCGGCACGACGAAGAACCCGGACACGAAGATGAGTCGGATTCAGGTCGCGCGCGACAAACTCGATGAGCTGAAGCGGATGCGGCAACGCTTCCCGTTCCTGACGTTGCACGGGTTGGACGAGGTTGAGTTCCGCCTCCTTGAGCTTGAGCTTCAAGTTGATCATCGTCAATACGCCGCGATGGCCGAAGGCAACGAGAAAGGGCAGTCGCTGGAGAAGGAAGGCCGTGTCGACGAGGCGATCAAAGTCTACGAAGGACTTCTCGCACAAGGAGCGGATACGCCCTTCACCTATCGTCGGCTCGCGATCCTCTATGGAAAGCGCAAGGACATTGAGAGCGAGATGCGGGTTCTAGATCTCGCATGCGAGCGCGTTTCCAATGAGTGGTTCCTCAAGCGACGCGAGAAGCTCCAAGCAAAGCTCAAGAAGGCCTAACACGCGACCACTTTGGTTGCGCGTCACTGAACGCGCTCAGTCGTCGTGACTCGTCGCCCACAATGTCGACATTCCCGCCGCCGCACGATCTGTCCACCCAGCGCGCGGCGCGTGTAGATCACACGGAAATGGCCGCAACCGCATTGGGAGCAAGCAATTCCCCGATGCTCTTCAGCCTTCGCTTGGACGGTGCGGTTCACCGGACCCTCCCCTGTAGCGCCGAGAGCCGCAAGCGCTTGCGTGGAGCCGGCGGCTTCGCGTCAGTCCCGAACAGCACCGCCCCCTGCATCGACGCCGCGACCGCCGCGCCGACCAGACAGTCGAGCCAATGGTTGTCTGAGCCAGCGAGGCGGAGCTTCCACTCGTCCACGACGCGGCCGCGACCTTCCGTCTGCACGCGATACTCGCTGGTCAGGTGCTCGGCGAGCAGCCGATGCGTTTCGGCGTTGCGGCCAAACAGCGAGAGACATCCAGGATCGCCCGTCGCCACTAGGAATCGCGCGTGGATGAAGGATTTCCAGTAATTCGCATCGAACAGCACGTGCCTCACTGCGCGCTTGCCTTGCACGTTCGGCACGCGCCAGTTGTGACCGATCCGATCGCCGCGCTTGCGCTTGTACTCTGCGAACGGGATGCTCGAAGCGCCGACGTACCGGCCGTGGCTCGGTATGAGCAGCGCCGCGTGAGACGATTGCCGACAGAACTGGTACACCACGTCCGATGACGTCCCCCAGTTCGCGTCGATGAGACACCGGTCGACCTTCAGCATCGCACCGTCGTCACGACGGAACTCCCGCGCAAGCTGCGCGTTCGTCAGCGCCTCGAGCCCAGCGTAGATCGCACCCTCCTGGCCGGTCCGCGGGAACGCTGCCGCGAGTGTCCGCCGCGCATCGCGCAGTGTGAAGTAACTTCCGGGGGGCTGTTTCTGGTCGGGGAACGTGCCGTAGTCAACCACGTATCCGGTGAAGTCATCTTCCCACGCGGCGATGGTCCAGTAGAGCAGCTTGCCCTGCACGTCAATGAACATCGTGAGATGGCTCGCCCCGATCGGCACCTCCCCGCGCTTCATCCCGTTCGTCTTCGATGCGATCTGGTCTGCGGTGAGCAATTCGTCATCGGCCGTCTGCTCAGGCAGCGGCTCGTTCTGATACTCGGCCCAGAACGCGTGCTCGTCCTGGAGTTTCAGGTTCATCGCGTGCTGAATGGCCGAAAGTTCATCGTGATTGAACCGCTGCGGCCATGCGATCACCGCGCCGGCATCCATCTGCCTGCGATGCTTGCGATAGAACTGTGTCGCCGCAGCGATGCCCTCGTCGTTGCGCAGACCTTCGGCCCTGATCTCGGCGTACTTCGCCCACAGCGCCTCGTCGGTCGGGAACGAGTACACCATCTTCGTGCGCTCGCCCTGCCACTGCGGGTGCTTCTCGCGATCGAGAATGCGATCGGCCATGTCATCCGGCCGCACGACTGTGAGCGTCATGAGGCCCGCGATCTTCTTGCCGGGCCCGGCCAGGCCGAGGATCGCGCCGGCGAGGATGCGCTCTCGCGTGGCGCACTGCGAAGGCGAACGCGCCGACTCGTCCGTCTGCGGGTCGTCGATGAGTACGAGAGACGGCCGGGCGGATGTGCCGTCCACGCGCTTGTGCTTCATGC
Organism: Phycisphaerales bacterium; assembly: GCA_035443885.1. Classification (GTDB taxonomy): domain Bacteria; phylum Planctomycetota; class Phycisphaerae; order Phycisphaerales; family SM1A02; genus DAOMNO01. The sequence continues at coordinate 174,954 of DAOMNO010000006.1, read as the reverse complement.
CGCGAATGCGACCGGTGATGCCGGCGACACGGATGATTGCGCCGCTTGCCGGTGAATCAGGCATGGTCGGCAGCACGATCTCCTTCGCCGTCCAGCCGATGTGTGTCTGCCTGCCCTGGTAGAGTTGCCCGGCCGCGCGCTGGTGGATGCCTTCGAGGCAGCGGATCGGGTACACCGCCTCTGGGAAGTCCTCAAGGAGCAAATCGTTGTTCTCCAGTTCCGCCTTGATCGAGTCGAGCATCGAGGCGGCGTGCTCTTCGTCGCTTCCGATCAGGCAGACGAACTCCCGCGCCCCGATTAGGATCGCCCAGAGACAGGCAGTCTCGCACAGCGATGTCTTTCCCGATCCGCGAGGCATCGCCATTGCGAACAGACCGCCTTCGAGCACCGCCTGCTCGATCTTCGCAATGACCTTCAGGTGGTCGTCCGACCACGGAAGCGCGAACGTCTGCGAGAAGTACGTCTCGCAGAACGCTTGGAACGAGCGTGAGGTCATCGCCTTGCGCTCGGAGTTTGCAACCTGAGGCAGCTCGCCGATGTCGCGGCCGGAGTGGGACAGCGCTGCGGCGCGGGCACGCTGGCGCTCGCGCTCGGCGTCGTAGCCGGTCAGTCCCTCGTCCTTCGGCTCCGCCTTCGGCGCATGGCGCTCCGACGCCAGCCACGCGGCGTAGCGCAACAGGTCGACCGTTCGGCCATCGCCAATGCGGTAACCGGCGCGCGTTCGGTGCCGATGCAGCTGGCGTTCGCTGATCACCTCGCCGAGCGGCGTGGAGTTGAGCAGACGGCAGAGTTCCGACGGCTTGAGCTTGCGCGGGTCAATCGCCACGGCGCGACACCTCCTTCACCAGCCATGCGGTGTAGTGCACGAGGTTGAGGGTGCCGTCGGCATTCATCGGCGCGCCGGCATCGATGTCGGCACGCAGCATTTCTTCGGTGATCTGCCGACCCGCTGCGCGCGTCAGCATCTGCGCGGCATAGGAGATAGGTATGGCCGCCGGGTTCAATCGGTGGCTGTCCTCCGAAGACGCGGCCCTCCCAAGTCGTCCAGAAGCATCGCCGTCTGTTAGCCCGTTGCTAGGCGCATGTTCAGCCATGTCCGCCGCCCTCCGCAGAAAGTTGCCCACATGGCGTGGATTCGCCTTGCTGTCTGGCGAAGCCCACGCCCTGATGGTCACCACGCCTGCGGAATGGTCCGCGGGTCGCAACGGAGACCAGAAACATGCTCATCAAACAGATCACCATCGAGGCCGACCGCGGAACGGGCGGCACCGACGACATCGAGATCCTGCGCATCGAGCGCGGCGCGCTTGTGACCTGCGGCAACCGCATCGTTTGCGAAGTGCGCGAAGACGAGCCGCGCGAAGCGCGGTTCGAGAAGGCCTGCGAGGTCGCCAAGCTCGTGTACGGCACCGACCGCAAGGGCCGCGCCAACGCGACGAACTCCATGATCCACGACGTGCTCAACGAGATCGAGCGCGTCGCCGGTTGCTGACCACCCCCGGAACCAACCACGAAAGGACCACACCCATGCGACAGCAATTCATCGACGCCATCCGTTTCGCCGTCGAACTCGCCGATGCGAAGAACGACCCGATGCTCGCCGTGCAGGCGCTCGACGCGACGCTCGTCAAGGCGATCGCGGAAGCGACCGGCTCCGACGAGGCCGAAGTGCGAGAAGCGCTGGCGACCTGGTACGGCAAGCCGTGAGCGGCCAGCGCCGGAGCGCTCTGCGGAGCGCAACGGCCCTGGCCGGGCGCGGTGCCCGGCAGGTTCACGCAACTCCGTTTCACAAGGAGAACATCGATGTCCAAGAAGAAGTCCAACGCGAAGAAGACCACCACAAAGAAGGCCGCCAAGAAGGCCGCGGGCAAGAGCACCGAGAAGCGCCGCAAGGAGGCGATCGCCGCGATCGACCAGCGCATCGCTCGCGTCGATGGCGAGGCGCTCGCAGAAGCGTCGCGGGCCAACCGCCGCAAGGCGGCTGCGAAGGACGGCAAGGTCCGAATGAGCGCGGACGGGGCCCGCGCTGAAGGGGCGGCGAAGACCAAGGCCGCGCTGGCGGGAGGCAAGAAGCCGAAGGCGGCGAGGCCCGTCAAGGAGAAGCGAGCGAGCGGTCTCGACCTCGCCGCCAACGTTCTGGTCGAGGCCAAGGAGCCGCTCGACGCGAAGACGATCGCCCAGCGCGCCATCGCTGCGGGTTGGAGTACCAACGGCAAGACGCCGCACGCGACGCTCTACGCCGCCATCATCCGCGAGATTGCGGACAAGGGAAGCGAGTCGCGATTCCGCAAGGTCGAGCGCGGCCGCTTCGAGGCGACCAAGGCAGCGAAGAAGTGAGACACAACATGCAGATTCACCATGAACACGACACCGACCTTGTCCCGCGCGAAGACGCATGTCCGAACTGCGGCGAACGCGACGTTGACCAGCTCGTCTGGATCGATGACGAGATCGTCCGCTGCTCGAACTGCGGAACGCGCTACCAGCCGCTCGCGAATGGAGGCGACCATGCGGCCAAGGCCTGAGTACATCGAGCGATTCTCGGTCGACCGCGCCGGCAACCTGGTGCGCTCGGTCGTGCCGAAGCGCGGGAAGCCGTACCAGCACCGCTGCTCGAAGCAATCGTTCGAGGAGGTCGCCCACGCCGCCGACGAGATCGGCGCGGAAGGCCTCACCCTCGACAAACTCGTGCAGCGCACCTGCCTGCCGAGCACGCAGGTCGCTGTAGCGCTTGCGTTCCTCAAGGAGCGCGGCTGCGTCTACACGGAGCATCGCATCAGTTACCCGTCGCCCGGCAACCAGAAGCCCGGCCAAGTCTCCACCGATGCGATGATCGAGTACTACGCGCTGGCGGAAGGATCGCCAGGCAGCAAGCAGCCGGACCTGCCCGAGGGCATCTTCGACAGCAAGTAGCGTCACGATCCCACCTCTACACCCGCCCGCTCTTCGCGGGCTTTCTCTCCGGCCTCAACGTTCACATTGCCATCGCGCGGCACGCGCTCCGCCTTCCGCCCTGTGAACTTCTCCCAGCGCTGCACGATCACATCGCAGTACGCCGGATCGAGTTCCATCAGGAACGCGTGGCGGTCGGTCTGCTCGCACGCGATGAGCGTCGAACCGCTTCCGCCAAAGAGGTCAAGCACGTTCTCGCCAGGGCGCGATGAGAACTGGATGGCGCGCACGGCGAGCTCGACCGGCTTCTCCGTCAGATGCACCATGCTCTGCGGATTGACCTTCTTGATCGGCCAGACGTCCGTGGCGTTGTTCGGCCCGAAGAACTTGTGCGCGGCACCAAGTTTCCAGCCGTAGAAACACCACTCGTGATTACCCATGAAGTCCTTGCGGGTGAGGACCGGATGCTCCTTGACCCAGATGATCGCCTGCGAGAAGTAGAGGTCGAGCGCCTTGAGCACGGGTGGGTAGTTGGCGCAGTTCGCGTAGCCGCCCCAGATGTAGAAACTCCTTCCGGGGACGAGCACGCGCGCAATCGTGCCGAACCACTGGTGAAGGAGAACGTCGAACTGCTCGTCGGTGACGAAGTCGTTCTCGAGCGGGCGGTCCTTCGCCCGCATCTTCTTGTGCGTCGGCTTGGATTTCTCCGGATGCCGGGCCAGGTCCATCTTCTGGTGGTGCGTCTGCTTCTTGCCGTTCTGCTTCGTGAACGACGAGTTGCCGGCGGCGATGGCGTTGTTCGAGCGCGGCTCGACCTTCACGTTGTACGGCGGATCGGTGTTGACCAGGTGAATCACGTTGCCATCGAGCATGCGATCAACATCAAGGTCGCTGCCGCTGTCACCGCAGAGCAGGCGATGGTTACCGAGCACCCAGAGGTCGCCGCGCTGGGTGATCGGATCATCCGGCGGTTCTGGCACTTCGTCGGGATCGGTGTTGCCCTGCTTCACGCCGCCGGCGTCGAGCACCTTCGCCATCGCGTCCTCATCGAAGCCCAGCGCGGCCCAGTCGATGTTCGCATCCTGGAGTTCGCTGATTTCGATGTGCAGCAGGTCGTAGTTCCACTCTGCAAGTTCGCCGGTCTTGTTGTCTGCGATGCGGTACGCGCGAATCTGCTCTGGCGTGAGATCGGTGGCGACATGGACCGGCACCGTCGCGAGGCCGAGCTTCTGCGCGGCTTTGTAACGGGTATGTCCGACGATGATGACGCCGTGCTCATCGACGACGATCGGCTGGCGGAATCCGAACTCGCGGATTGATGTGGCGACGGCGTCCACGGCGTCGTCGTTGAGGCGAGGGTTGTTCTCGTAGGGGCGAACGCGATCCAGCGTCCATGCTTCGATCTTCATGGTCATCCGTGACTCTCCTTGGGTGTTGGTGAAGCCGGCGGCACACGAAGGTTGCCGGCGGGAATCGCAGCGACCATTCCGTCGCCGAACTCAATGAGATGGTTCCGCGGGCGGGGTCCGCGCGCGACGATCCGCACCGTGCCGATCTTGCCGTGGTGCGGCATGAGCGCGGCGTAGTGCTTGGCGTAGTGGACCTGCACGCGCTGGCCGACGCGGGGGTTGCGGATCATGGGCGGTCCCCCTCCCGCACCGAAGGGCGGGTCCCGCCCTGGGCTACGACGTTGGGCCGTGTCCGCGAGGTGCGGCCAAGGCGTAGGCACCCGCCACCAGACCCGCCGGCCGCGACACGGCGGAACGTCGCCAAACGTGGGCGAAGGGCGGCGGTTGGGCGGGAATCGGGTCCGAACGCCTCCACGGGGCCAACGTGGCGGCCCCGGGCGGCCCGGCGCAAAACTCGGACAGCCGTAAGTAAGTCTGTCTGGAACGGGTGCTGTTCCCGCGGGCCTCTCCAGCCGATCTGCGCTGGGAAGGAACCATGACTTCTTTCACCTTTCACCCCCATGTCTCTCGCGTACACGTGCGCGGGCGCATCCGCGCATCGCGCGCCATGTAGGGGTGAAAGGTGAAAGATGTAGAGAAAGAGAGAGAGAATCTCTATTTCTACATCACTATCGCGGTTTGGGCCTCCAACTTCTTTCACCCTGCGGGGGGTGAAAAAAGGTGAAACAAGGGGAACGAACTGCTCCAAATCAGGGACTTCTTTCACCTTTGAGGTGAAAGAAGGTGAAGTTTGGGGTGAAAGAAGTCTCATTCGGCTGCTCCTCCAATCAATTGGTACTCATCGACGGGTCGGCCACCGCTGGACGTCCGCACAGACGTGATGTCCCCGCGCTGAACCATCGTTTCGATCAGGTCCCTGAAGTCGCGCGCCTTCATCTTCATCCGCTTTAGCAGCACGCTGTGCGCGAGCTTGCCACCGGGCGCTTCGCGCAGCTTGCCGATGAGCCGCAGGCAGTCGGCGTGAAAATCGTTCGACGCGACGTGGCTCGCCGCCATGAAGAGCATCCTCCGGGTCTGGTGCATGACGATCCGCGTCGCCCAGCGCACGGCGTCGGCGTCGATCGACGGTGTGAGATGGTTCGCGCTGATCGCGTGAAGCAGCGAGAGCTTCCGCACGTGCTCGCTCACGCGGCCCCACACGGTCGTGCCTACCGCGTCCTGTGCTGCTTCGGCCTTCGCGTACTCGGCTTCGGTTTCCTGCCGCGTGTCCACGAGCAGGCGCTTCGCCGCGTCGGTGTGCTCGATGATCGCGGGCGTGGGGTTGGATGGCGCGAGGTCGCCGCTTCCGGGAGGACGCTCGGCCCACCAGCGGGCGATCTCGATGATGCGCTTCGGTGGCTCGATGATCGACGGCTCCTGCCCGGTGCTGCGCGGGCCGGACTCGAAGATCAGCATGCGCGCGAAGAAGCCGTTCGTGAGCATGCGCTCGGACAGCGCGGCGTAGTAGTGGTTCGGGATCGCGGTCCCGAAGAGCACAACGCACGGCTGGTTGATGACGCGCGGCGGCTCGTTCGCCTTGCGCCGCATCGGGTAGATGGTGTTCGCCGACGAGTACAGCGTGAGCAGCATGCTCATGATGCCCTCGTGGTGCGATTCCTTCGACGCCTTCATCGACTGGAGCATGCCGTCGATCTCGTCGGTCTGGAAGAGCGCCGCGTTGTCGGCGAAAAGCGCATCCTGAATGGCTTCGCCGGATGCAACCTTGTCGCCGATGCAGCGCCCGAGGTCCACCTCGTGCAGAATCCGACCGTTCACCTTGCGCGGCCAGTCCTTGCCGGCTGACGAGTGCGCGAGGCCGAGCAGGTAGACATTCGTGCGGTTGTCGCCGGGATCGCGCACCTTGCGCGCGGCGAGGAACGCCTGCAGCGCGAGCGCGCCGCAGAAGGCCAGCACGTGGTTCGGATACGGCGCGCCTTCGAGGCAGTGGTCCATCACCTCGCTGACGAAGCCGGGGATGCGCAGCAGATCTTCCGGCAGCAGGCCGGGATCGGGCGGCAGGTCCGCTACGGACGCGGGCGCGCGCGGAGCGGCAGCGCAGAAGTTCGACAGGTCCACGTCACCCGCGGGCTCGTTGTTGCCATAGCCCTGCGCAGCAAGCGCCGAAGCGGCGGCGGTGAAATCGCCGCTATGCTCCAGCAGCGCGTAGACCGAGAACGGCGGATAACCCTTGTGCGGCTCGAACGGCGGGGCGTTGGTCGAGAAGACGTAGAACACGCCGTCCTTGAGCGTCGCACTCGTGCCGCCGTGCTTGCCAGGCCGGCACCAGTGCTCGTTGTCGCCGGGCCGGAGGAGCGTCCAGCCGTGCCGGCGCAGCACCTCGCGCACGTCGCCGCGCTGGTTGAAGTCATCGCCAGGCCGTGATGCGCATCCGGAAGATGAGAGTGACGGCGTCTCGTTGTGGACCGACGCCGGAACCTCATTCAGCGCCCACGCGCAGCCGAGGAGCACGTCGCGCTCGTCGGCTGTGATGGTCGGCGGAGCGCGAAGGTCGCCCTGCATCAACTCGTAGCCAGCGGAAGGCGCACAGAGGAAGATGCCACCTTCGCCGCGCGTCTCGATCGTCGTCACGATGACGGCCCATTCGCCGGAGGCGTCTTTGCGAGGACGATGCGCCTTGGTGCCGATGACGACTTCGCCAGGACCGTCGGCGGCGATGCGCCTCTGGGCGAGTTTCGTGTTACCGGAGACCGGCTCTTCGCAGCGATAGACGACGTGTCGGCCGCCGGACGGCGTCGATTCGATCACCATCCGATCAACGAGACCGCGTGCGGCGTGTTCAACCGCGCTGCGCCACGCGGGGAACAACTCGCCCGCCAGATCGAAGTCGATCATCTCCAGGTTGCCGGAGACCGCGCCGCAGACGATGCAGATCGCATCAGGATTCGCGCCGAACCAAGACCGCAGGTCATCCTCGTCAGGCCGCTTCTTCTGAAACTGCTTCCACGAGCGCAGCGCGACGCGCTTCTCGTCGCCACGGCGAAGCGCCGGCAGCGCGCAAAGGCCCGCCCCGTGATAGGCGAGTGCGGCGTCGAGCAGGATGGGCGCGGCAGGAGCGGTCATCCGTGATCAGAACGGGATGTCGTCCTCGGGAATCTCGTAGCGCGCCGGCACCGGCTGCGCCATCACGGCCGCCTCATCGTCCCAGGGCGGCTTCTCGCCAATCTCGTGCTCGACGATGCGAGCGAACTTCTCGCCGGTGACGCTGCGGACGGTGATCGAGGTCGTCGGCGCGAGAGCGCCGTTGTTTGCCAGGTTGCTCGCCTCTTCGGCGGTGTCGGGGACCGGGGCATTCGAGCGGGTACGCCACCACTGTTCGGCCTTGCGACGTGCGTAGCCATTCCGGGGATGCTCGAAGCACACCCACTCCGGCTCGAAGTGGCCGAAGCCGACCTGGTAGTCGACGCGCAGCGTGCGCGGCGCATCTGGCGGCGCATCGCGCTTCGTGTGGACGGTGTAGAACACGTCCATCACGGAGTACTTCGTGTTCGTCACCTGCCCGCTTAGAACGCCGGCATCCGTCGCCGTGGCAGAGTGCTTCTCACGCTCTGGCGGCGGGAACTCGTGTCCGCACTCGGGACAGACGGCGTACCCCGCGGCGATGACGGCGCTGCACTCGGGGCACTCTTTCGCGGGCGCTTCGCCATCGCCAGTTCCCGGAGTACGCAGCTTGATCTGATCGACGGGACCGTGGCGCAGGACGTTGCCGCCGAAGTCAAGCACGAGGCAGTCGTTCTTGCCCGGATGAATTCGGAACCCACGCCCAACCATCTGGTAGTACAGTCCAGGCGAGAGCGTCGGCCGCAGCATCGCCACACAGTCCACGTTCGGCGCATCGAAGCCGGTGGTGAGCACGTTGACGTTCGCCAGGAACCGGAGGTCGCCGGCCTTGAAGCGCTCGATGAGGTGATCGCGGACCCTTCCGGGGGTGTTGCCCTCGACGAAACCGCAGTCGACGCCGTGCCGCTCGCGCAGCATCCGCACGACGTGCTCGCCGTGGCGAACGCCGGATGTGAAGATGAGCACGGAGCGCCGATCCTTCGTATGTCCGACGATCTCGGCGCACGTGGCTTCGACCAACGCGTCCGTGTCCATAAGGTCCTCGACCTCGCCCGCGATGAACTCGCCGCCGCGGACGTGCAACTCGCTCGTATCCACCTTCGCTGCGCCGGCCTTCGTGCGCAGCGGGGAGAGCCAACCCTGCACGATGAGTTCGCGGACGCCGATCTCGAAGCAGATCTCGTTGAGCATTGTGTCAGGGGAACAGATCGTGCCGGTCTTCATCCGGTACGGCGTCGCGGTCAGGGCGATGACGCGCATGTGCGGGTTGACGACCTTTGCATCCGCCAGGAACTGCCGGTACATCCCCTCGCCGTCAGGCGGGATCAGGTGCGCCTCGTCAACGATGACGAGATCGACGGGACCGAGATCGCAGGCCTTCTGATAGATGGACTGGATGCCGGCGATAGTGACGGCGTAGCCAAGGTCCTTGCGCCTCAGCCCCGCCGAGTAGATGCCGACAGGCACGTCCGGCGCAATTGCACGAAGCTTGTCCGCCGCCTGCTCCAGCAGTTCCTTCACGTGCGCGAGGATCACGACGCGGCCGTTCCACAGGTTCACGGCATCGCGGCAGATCGTCGCGATCACCGGCGTCTTTCCGCCTCCGGTTGGAATCACGACGCACGGATGGTCGTCGCGCGATCGCAGGAAGTCGTACACTGCATCGACGGCCTCGCGCTGGTACGGCCGCAAGTCGAACTGCTTCGATGCCGCTGAAGGCGTCGCCAGTGCGCTGCTCATGCCGTCACCTCCGTGCCATCGGGCAGGATGCAGCGATCGTCCATGACCGGCACGGTGTAGAGCGTGTCACTGCGCCGGCCAAGGTAGGCGATGATGAAGGCGTTCACCCATTCGACGGGGCGACCTGCGCCGTAGAGCGGCACCGGCTTGCACAGGCACCCCGCACCGCGCGCCTCGATGATCTGGCCAGCGTCCCAGATATTCTGGCTCATGTGCGAATCCGCACGGTGCGTGTGGCCGTGGATGACGCTCTTACCCTGGCTGATCTGGAGATGGTTTCGAGTCGCCTGCTTCGCGTGCGACCAACCATGCACCGCGATGATGCGCGAGTTGATCGCGTAGTGCGGATAGCGCCCGTCCGCTGAACCATACGGGATGTAGGTACAACACGATCGCCCCTTCGTCAGCTGCGCGCGCGGGGCGAGCATCGAGTATGCGCCGCGCCCTTCAGCGGTCGCCGCCGCCCAGCGGTCGAGACGGTACTCATGATTGCCCTCGACCATCACCAGCCGGCGGCACACCTTCTGGATGCGATCGAGCAGCGCGTTGGCGACCTTCAGGTCCTCGACATAGTCCGACTCGGGCACGCCGTACGTCGGCGGGTGCGATGAGAACTGGCCGCAGTCGAGCAGGTCGCCGAGGCAGATGACAAGGTCGGGCTTGATGCGCTCCGCCGCGCGGCAGAAGACTTCGACAGCCCGCGGGTTGTGATGCGGGATATGCACATCGCCGAAGGCGAGCATCGTCGCGCTCTTGTTCTTCGATCGTTTCCGAGTGGTCGGCATCACTCTTCCCCCACGAGCATGGCGGCGGTGCGCGCGTAGCCGGCGATGTCCACGAGGTTGTCGCGCTTGTGGCGGTGCGCCTCCCGCGCGAGCTTGACGGCGATCATGCACAGCGGCACATCCAGCGCCGAGATCGTCTCGCCTTCGCGCAGCTTGCTTGCCAGGATTCCCGACCACATGCGCGCTGTGCGATCGAAGTCCTCGGCCGGATGCCCGTAATCGCTGTTGCGGACTCCGCTCGTGAGGCGCTTGGCGCAGTCGAGAATGGATTCTTCGTCGTACCCGACCGGATCGAGCTGTACGGCGGCTGCGGGCCTGCTTACCAAAGGCCCAAGCGTCACCGCGTCGATGATGTCGAGCCCGAGTTCGCGCGCGAGCAGGTATTCGAGCTTCGCGCCAGCGGAGTTCTGCCACCCCTCAAGCAGCGCGACCGCATCGCACTGAAGGAGCATCGCAAGATCGACGCGCATGTAGCTCGTGCGCGGCAGGTCGGTGCGCCCGCCGAAGTTCTCGGCCGGGTTGAGCACTTCCCATCCCGCCTCTTGCAGCCGCCGCGCGGCGCGGTGGAAGGCCGGGAAGTTGTATTCGGCATGGCCGGTCATCGGGCCGGCGATGTAGATTCGCCTGGTGTTGGTCTTCATGAGCGTATGAGTTGGCCGATCTGGACGATGGCCTTGCCGCTGGGCACGACTTCGCCGCGCCAGATGTCGAGGTGTTCGATCTGGAAGTCATCGCCGTACGCGCCGCCGTGTTCGAGGGCGTCGAGCAGGGCCTTCATTGAGTTGTCGAGGTCTCTTCGCCGGCGATCGGGCGGATGGAGTGTGACACGGACATCGAGCCGACCGGAGAGTGGCTGGATGCGACGCAGCGCGAGAAGCGAAGCCACATGCGACCGGAAGCGTCGGCCCTCTTTGCTGATCAGCGTTCGAGGGCCGACGCGCCTCCAGTAGTGGTTCACCGTGGGCGGCCACGGCAGCTCAAACCGATGCACACAGCTCCTCCCTGAGCGAATCGTCGAAACACACGCTGTCAGCGTTCGATTCCTCGAAGTAGTCATCCTCCAGTGGTTCGACGACTGACTCATCCGGCCGCGCAGCCGCGTCATCGCTCTGCATGCAGCGATTGCACACTTGCGAGGGGTGGCGCGTCGTGCGGCCGCAGATGAGGCACGTGCGTTTCACCACGCCGTTCACCGCTTCCACGGCGGAGTGCTCCCGTTGGTGGTGGCTGCTGGCGCAGGTCGCGCGGCTGCGCCATCGCGCTTGGAGTAACCCTTGACGACGTTCGTAAGCTCGCCGGTGTCGTCGCGCTTCTTGTGGCCGACCGAGATCACCAGCGGCAGGTTGTGGAGTTCGACCGAGTCCTTGGGTGCCATCACACCGACGGCGCGACAGATGGCCGAGAGCGTGCCGCGCGCGATCTTCACCGTCATCTCATTGGGGTGCTTGAGCGTCAGGCGATCCCACACCTTGCGCGACTTGTATGGGCCCTCGATCACTTCGAGTTCGACCTGCAGGTACTCGCCGACACCATTCTTCGTCGGCTTCATCTCGGTCGCGGTGATGACGGCCAGGTACTTGCCGGCCGGGACGGGATCGAAGCCGACGTTCGGATCGACTTCGTGCGCGTTGAATCCGTTCAGGTTTGCCATGTGCTTCAGGCTCCTTGCTCAGTTGCGGGTTCGGGAGTTTCGGTTGTGGCCAGTGGGTCCTCGCCGCGGACGAAAGCGGCGAAGATGCGGTAGTCCAGAGGGAACTCCTCTGGAAGGTTGAGTCGGTTCTTCGCCACATGCGCCGGCCGCTCGGTCGTGCGCACGATGCGCTCGCCGGTGCCAATGCCCTGCGTGCGCTTGCGGTCGAAGCCCTCGCTCGTCGTCTTCGTGTGGACCTTGTACGTGGCGAAGAGCACCTCGTCGGCCCACTCCTGGACAAGCGCCGAAGCCTGCTTCTGAAGACGCGGCGCGTAGCGGTCGTAGGTGTCGGTCTCAGGGTTGGCGAACTTCTCGATCGCGGCGTGCGCGATGAGGACGACTTGCATGTCGCGTTCATTCCGCAGCGCGTCAAGGCCGGAGAGGATCTCGCGCCACTGCGCGAGGGCGAAGATGTAGCCCTTGGCGTAGCCGATGTCCTCGATCGACTCGACGCCGCGCTTCGCACACACCTCGGCCCAGATCAGGCGCTCGAGCCAATCGAGCGAATCGATGACGACGGTGTGGTAGTCGTGCTCCTCGGAGTAGAGCGCGGAGATCGCGCTGAGCACGTCTTCGTACTTCGTCGCGAGCGGGAAGCGATCGACGTCAATGTCGTTGATGCCTTCCTCGGTCTGGATGAAGATCGGCTTCTCGGCCATCGCGCCGAAGGTGCTCTTGCCGACGCCGTGGACTCCGTAGAGGAGCACGCGGCGCGGCGCTTGTGTGCGGCCTCGTTGAATGATGTTCAGTGACATTCGGTTCCTTTCGTGTCTTTGGGGGGGTGGTTGATCGTGAACGGAGCGGGCGGGCGGTCCAATCAACGGAAGTTGCCTCCATGCGACCTTCCGGGGACACGCAGTCCCGCCCGCTCCAGTGCATTGGGTTAGAGACGGTCGTAGAGTCGGATCGATTCGAAGCCGGTGGGCCAGTTGCCGGTTTCGCGGCAGCGAGTCAGCACGCACATCGCTTCTTCGTTCTCACGCTGCGCGCGATTGAGGGCGCGCGTCGAGAGCTGCCAGACGCCGCAGCGGAATGGCTCGCGCTTCTCGACGGCGATGATGTGGACCGGCAGCACGACTCCTGACGCCTGCGCCACAAGTGCGCGGTAGAACGCAAGTTGGTCGAGGTAGCCGTACGCCTCGATATCGAACTCGAAGCTGTCGAGCCGGTCGGCAGTCTTGAGATCGACGATGCCGCGATCGGGCAGCGGATTGATCCAGTCGAGCCGCGCCTGTGCGCGATGGCTCATGTACTCGCACCGAACCACGCCCTCGGCGACACCGTGTGCAAGCAACTCGCGGGCGAAGACGTGGTTCTTCACGCTCGCATTCATCTGCTCGATGAGCGCGGCCTGGTCGTCGGAGAGCACCGGCTTGCCGATGCGCTCCGCCCATTCGGCGAACGCCTTCGTGGCCGACCCGAAGGGCAGGCCGGTCTTGGGGTTGACCGGCCCGCCCACCGCAAACTCGGCTTCGTACCGCTCGCGGCCTTCGAGGATCAGAACGTGCGCTGCGCGCCCAACGAGAAATGCCGTCGTATCGGGCTCCACGATGAGGCCGAGTTCCTTCTTGCGGAAGAGCAGCGGGCATCGGCGAAAGTCGCGCAGAGCATGGCTAGAGAGGTGCTCGCGCGACTTGGCGTGGTACACATCCGCGGGCTCGCGTGTCAGCACGCGGGCAGGATCGAAGGCGTAGTGAGTGGTCATCATGAAAGTGGTGTGCTCCTTTGATTCACCTATGCCGTGAATCAAGCGGTTGCGCAGAATCAGTCCTTCCCGAGGCCCAATTCCTCGAAGCGGGCCCGAATCCGGGTCATGGCGCGGGTGATTTGCCGACGTGACACCGGGCGGTTGAGCCGACGACTCCACTCCCTCGCGGCGCTTGCCACGCCGTGCTCGGACACGTGCAGGAGCAGCTCCTGGTCGTCCGGTTCGAGCGAGTCGAACGCCCGGCGCACCGCCTCGTTCAACTCGATCGCTTCCAGCGGCGAGCGGCGCTCCCGGCCGATGCGACGTTCAGCGTGCGCATCGCCGATGATCGAGTAGAGGGTTTTGGTTTCGCCTTCGAGCTCGACGGTCGTTCCCTCTAGCGACACCGACTCGAAGGCGCATCGCCGCTTGTCGCGGCCGCGCGACCTGAGCTCCTGCCCGATCCACGTGTTGATGGCGTTGGTGATGAACGCCTCAAGGTTGCCGCGCTCCGGATCGAAGAGGTGTGCCTTGTTCAGCAGGTAGACGACCATCTCTTGACAGAGGTCGTCGTAGTCCGACGTTGAGAAGTCCGAGCGGCGGCAGAGTTGCCTGGCCTTGATCTTGATAAGCTTGCGGGTGAAGGGGTGCGTGACGATGTCGTTGCGATCTGGCATGTGACCTCCGAGGCCGGAGGTCTGGCTCGCCAACCAGTCACAGGTCCGCACGATCCGGGCTGTGCCGCGACAACGCGCCGCGAGGGAAACACAGGTGCGCCCGTGACTGGCCGGCAATGAGCCGACCGGCCTCGGACGCAGGCCCCGGTGTCGCGGTATGCGCATGAAAAGACGGGCCGAAGCCCGTCTGCGGTGTCGCGGAAGTGCCGGTAGAACCGCTGTCTAACGCCGTTCTGCAATTTTCTTTTGCCTGTCGCGGCGTTGCGACGCGACGCGACGGGGGACGGAAGCGGAGTCGTCGGTTTCAGCGATGGCGTCGAGCCCACCGGAACGATCGATTGCCCGCTGGATCTGATCCTTGGTGACGGGACGCCCCAGTTGATCCGTCAGGGCCTTCGCCGCCCTGCGCACCGAGCCGTGTGTGAGTCGGGCGGCGATGAGCACATCGTCATTGAGGTGCCCCTTGATCTCGGCTTTCACTTGCCGGCGAACGGCAAGCTTCTTGGCCTTGGGATCAAGCGGCACTACCTCGATCTGTTCGCGCAGACGGTCCGCTTCACTCACAAGGTCGTGCAGAAGGAGAGCGTCGACAGCCGGTCCAGAGTCCTCAAACGTGAATATCTGCTCGAGCAAGACACAAGCCGGCAGCCGCCCCGGCCAGGCATCCTGCGGCGGCTGGCGCGCCGGCACCAGCACGATCGGCCGGCCTTCACGGCCGACGTGCGCGCCAACGCTGGCTCGATCATCTGCTTGAAGGCGCCGCGCCAGAAGCACCTCGCGCGATGCGTCTCGCCATGCCGTCGTACCCAGTCGCCACAAACGTCCGGGCGCGATGGCTTTGGGCCTGCCTCGCAGATTGAGCGTCGCGGCGATGACTGTGGCGAGCGCGTCAACATCCAGCGCCCAACGACGGAGATCGCCAGCATCAATCTCCACCCGGAGACTTTCAGGACACGGAATGAAGTGCCGCGTCGGCGTGGAACCCGGTGCGACAAGTACCTCCTCCATGTGACCATCGTGGCAACATGGGCAGGCGATGTGCGATGCCGCGATCGTCTCGCGCAGAATCCGATTGGAGATGAGCCAATCTCGAATGGCAGTAGGCCATGATGAAACGACTGCATTGGGCAACACCGGTTCCGGCGCATCCAGGCAGGTCCAGATGGCGTTGAGTGGATCAGTCATTGGTCACCTCCCACAGGCGCAGACAGCGCTCGCCGATCGCACGGAGCTCGTCCGGCTTGCTCTTGAGATCGCACGTGCTCGGGCAGCCGACAGTGAAGCTGAGCGAACGCGCAGGGGCATCCGGCGCGAAAGTCAGCTTGAACGACATCTGCTTCACCCGAACCCGTTCTGGAGTGAGCCGGTGCGTGTTGAGATACTCCGAGATCGCCTGGTCGATGTGGTGTGCGCCGCGATTGGGGTCGAGGCCAAGCTCAATGTAATCGCCGCCCGCATCGACGGGTTGCAGTCGGACCCTTGTGATGATGGCGGAAGCGATGCGGTCGTTCGGGTCTGTCGGCATTGGCCGGTTCGGGAGGAGCATGTGATCCAGCGTGTACGCCGGCCGAAGCGGATCGGCGGGATCAACATCCAGTCCGAGCGTCGCTTTGCAGAAGATCTGCTGAAGCGGTTCGTACACCGCCTTCCCGCCCCGGGCGAACATCTCGAGCGATCCGTCGCCGGGATGGAAGACGAACACGTGCTCGAACGCGTGGCGATCCTCTCGAGGCACCATGCGTCCCTCGTCGTCGAAGATCAGCTTCTTGTCCGGATAATCGTCGAGGTACGCGAAGAAGTACTGGCTGCCGCCGCTGCGAACGTAGTGCTCGACGACGCAGCACTTGCCGCGCATCTGGCGATCCCAGTGGAACCGCGACAGGTCCTCCTGCAGTGTGCTTTTGAGGGCATCAGTCACCTCGATCACCTGCTGCGGCAGCGAGTTGCGCTTCACCCAGTACCGCCCCGTCGACAACGCCTCGGCGCGGGCGAAGTAGGCCGCGATTGTGAATGCCGTGCGCGCGTTGAGATACGCCCACATCGCCCGGTCCGCCTGGCCAGCGAGCGCCTCGAACTCGTCAACGTTGACGGGGGTCGACCGCTGGAGTTCCTCGACCAGCACCTTCATTCCGCGCTCGTCGGCGAGCTCGTTGATGTCGTGGAGGATCACCTGAACGTGACGGCGCATGTCCTCGGGCATGTTCTGCCACGCGGTGTAGACTGGCTCGATCTGCGTCTCCCGGAGATCGTCCCAGGGCACATCGGCTAGGCCGCCGTGCAGATCGAAGAAGGGGCGGAGGAGTGAGTTGTTGATGCGTTTCAGAATCTTGCGAGGGTCAAACGGCTTGGCCATTTCGGCCTCCTTTCTTGTGAACTGTCCAGTGGATGGTAAACGATCGGTTGAAAAAAGAGAGGGCGCATGGCCCGCTCAGAACAGTCGTGGTTCGAGCTCCTTGACGAGCAGGTCCAGTGCCTGCAAGCGAATGCGCATCGCCTGCGCCGATACTCCGAATTGATCCGCCAACGGTCGGCAGAACCGGTCCATCGCCATCTCATCATTGGCTTTGCGATCGCTGTGATGATCGCCAATCGGCAGCGTAGCAATGACGACGGGATCATCCGTCCCGCGCCATCGAAGCCATGCGTCACGGAGCTCGCGCCTCGGCATCAATAGGCACGCAGCGAACTGGTCGGCTTGCCGTTCCTCTCGCGGCTTGTCTGTCGATCGGCAGACAAACGCCGGCTCCCCATTCGGCTCGAACAGGGATGCTGCCGCCGGATCATCCCTGAGATGCGAACGGTGCAGGCGCCAGTGGGCGATCTCATGCGCGAGCGTGTAGTTGTACCGCCCGAGCTTGGCGGGATTCTCGTGGGGATCAAGTGATCGATCGACGCGGATCATATTCGCGTTGAACCAGATCGCCCCGAGGATGTCCGACTTGCCGTATCGGCTACAGAGATCGTCGATCTCGTAGGTCAAGCCGAGGTGCAACTCGATGATGTCTTCGAGCGAGAGAGGCAGCGTGAGCTCGCCACACTTTGCAGCCCACTCGTGCAGCAGCAACTGCGCATGCTCCTCGATCACCTTCTCGGTGAGGAACGGCACTCGTTCTTTCTGTGCAACGGCCCGGCGCATCATTCCTTCTTCTTGTCTTCGCTCTTTCTCCTCAGCTGTTCAGCCAATTTTCGAAGTTCATCCGCCGTCAGCCCCTTCGCCGCGCGGAGCAATGCCGGCATGGCCTCCGGCTGGTTCCGGATGATCGCCTCCATGTCGTCAGGCACGCGGCCCGCAAGGCCGATCCAGTGGTCGGGGTCCTCGCCGAGCAGCTTCGCCATCACGCGGACGCGTTCTGCCGTTGGTGGATGCTCTAGCTTCCCCTGCTCGATCAGCGATAGGTATGTGGGGCTGACGCCGACCATCTCGGCGAACTTCCGGAGGCTGTAGCCCTTTGCGAGCCGCTTCTCCCGGAGCAGAGTGCCGAATGCTTGCTTGGTCTTTGCCATACGATGCTCAGGTTGACGGCAGATCGTTCAGTGTTTACTCTACATGGACATAGCTGGCGCGTCAAATGCACCTGCCGACAGGCAAAGGCCGCGGGCAGTAGACCACTCCACTCACATGGCAAACGAGACGTTCAAGGACATCGAGAAACTCGAAGCCGACCTCTGGGAGGCCGCGGACAACCTCCGCGCCAACTCCAAGCTCACGTCCAGCGACTACTTCATGCCCGTGCTCGGCGTGATCTTCCTCCGCCATGCGGCGAATCGCTTTGAGGCAGCTCAGGGTCAAATCGCAGCAGATCAAGCCAGTGGAAAGATGCCCAAGCGAAAGGTGCGGCCAGACGACTACATCGCTCGTCGCTCCCTGTATCTCCCCGAAACCGCCCGCTACGACTGGATCATGCACAAAGCGTCGACAGGCGATGTCGATCTGCCAAGTCTGATCACCAACGCGATGGATGACATCGAGGCCGAATTCGAGCCGTTGTTGAACGTGCTTCCCAAGGACTATGGCATCTTCGAGACCAAGGTTCTCGAAGACCTGATGCGGTTGTTCAACAGCGAACAGATCAAGCAAGCCACCGGCGACGTGTTCGGCCGAATCTACGAGTACTTCCTCGCCAAGTTCTCCATCCAGAAGGCGCACGACAACGGCGAGTTCTTCACGCCCTCCTCGATCGTGCAGACAATCGTTAACGTCATCGAGCCGGACCACGGCACCGTGTTCGATCCCGCCTGCGGCTCCGGCGGCATGTTCGTGCAGTCCAGCCATTTCATCGAACACGAAGGCGGCGACACGGCGAAGAAGGTCGTTTTCTACGGCCAGGAGAAAAACCGCGACACCATCCGCATCGCGAAGATGAATCTCGCGGTGCATGGTCTGGAAGGCAAGATTGCCGAGGCCATCACCTACTACCAGGACGATCACAATCTTGGCCCGAAAAAGGCGCTCGATCCGGGCGGCTGCGATTTCCTGATGGCCAATCCGCCCTTCAACGTCGATCTCGTCGATGCCGAACGCATCAAAGGCGATCCGCGCCTGCCCTTCGGCCTGCCCGGCGTTAACAAGCAGAAGAAGGTTTCCAACGGAAACTACCTCTGGATTTCGTACTTCTGGAGTTACCTGAACGCCAAGGGCCGCGCCGGCTTCGTCATGTCCTCCCAGGCCTCCAGCGCCGGGCATGGCGAGAAGGATGTCCGCCAGAAGATCGTCGAGACCGGCGATGTGGATGTCATGATCGCCATCCGCTCCAACTTCTTTTATACGCGCTCGGTGCCCTGCGAACTCTGGCACTTCGACCGTGCCAAGCCCGCCGACCGCAAGGACAAGGTGTTGATGCTCGATGCGCGCAACGTGTACCGCAAGGTGACGCGCAAGATCAACGACTTCTCGCCGGAGCAGATGCAGAACCTCGCAGCCATCATCTGGCTCTATCGCGGTCAGCGCGAACGATTCCTCGGCCTGGTGAGGGACTACCTCGGCCGCGTCTGCGCCGAATGCGATGCCATTCCGGAGGCGCTCGCGCCTTTTGAGGCAACAGTCGTGGACTTGCGGACTCGGTTCGATGCGCTCGTGAAGGCCGTGGCGAAGCATCCTGACTTCGAGAACGAAAGGAAGACACCGATCGCGGATGCCGTCGCCGAACTCTCCGAGGTGGGCGCCGCCTACACAACCGACGCGAAGGACCTGCTGAGAGTCCTGCGCGCCTTCAGTCAGAAGCACGCCAAGTCGCTGCCGGATAGGAACGACGTCCAGCACAAGGCGCGCAAGATGTTCGACCCGATCGCTGAGGCGACCCGCGGCCTCGTCAAGCAGGTAGACCTCATCTACAAACTCGCGGCCCGCGTCGCCGAGCTTGTCGGGGGAGACGCCGAGTTGTCAAACGACGATGCCGTCTCCGAGGCGTATGACCGCCGCGCGACCGGCCGGCTGGTGAAGCAACTCGAGGAGCAGCGCAAGGCCGCAGTCGAGCAACTCAAGCACGTCGCCTATTTCCATCGGCAGGTCGCATGGCTCCAGGACCGATTCCCCAAGGCGGAACTTCAGACGGTGCCGGGGTTGGTGAAACTCGTTGATCGCAAGGAGATTGAAGCTGCCGATTGGAGCCTGACGCCCGGCCGCTATGTCGGCGTGGCGCCGGCGGAAGAGGATGAGGACTTCGACTTCGAGCAGACTATCCGCGACATTCACACCGAACTTGCAGACCTCAACAAGGAGGCGATCGACCTCGCCGCGACGATTCAGACGCACTTCGAGGAGTTGGGGGTATGACCGGATACCCAACCATCAGATTTGGCGAACTTTATGCTGAGCCGGTTCGCAACGGCCTGACACGACCAACGCGCGTCCGCGGATCGGGCTATCGCATGGTCAACATGGGTGAACTATTCGCTTTCGATCGCCTCAATGGTCAGCCGATGGAACTCGTACCGTTGAATGATCGAGAACTGGAGGTTGCCACGTTGCAAGTCGGCGACCTCCTCTTCGCTCGATCATCGTTGAAGATTGAGGGTACCGGCAAATGTTCAATCGTGATTGGGTTGCCTGACATAACTACGTTTGAGTCGCACCTAATTCGTGCTCGACTGAATGTTGAAGCCGCTGATTCGCGATTCTACTTTTACTATTTTCAATCTCATCACGGTCGGTCCAATGTCCTGTCCATCGCCAAGCAGGTTGGCGCGGCAGGACTGGCCGGTAGCCAGCTTGCGACGCTGGTAGTCCCCAATCCACGAAGAGACAAGCAGGCGAGGATTGCGGAGGTGTTGTGGGCCTACGACGACCTGATCGAGAACAACCGGCGGCGGATGGCGTTGTTGGAGGAAGCGGCACGCCAACTGTACCGCGAGTGGTTCGTCCGCCTCCGTTTCCCCGGCCACGAGCACACCCGCATGACCAAGGGCGTGCCGGAGGGGTGGGAGCCGAGCACGCTTGGCGATTTGTGCGAGGAGATTCGAGAGTCGGTAAAGCCCGAAGCCGTCAATCCAGAATCGCCGTACATCGGATTGGAGCACATGCCGCGACGATCGATTGCGCTCACTGAGTGGGGCACGGCCGAGGAGGTGACGAGCAATAAGCACCGCTTCCGCGAGGGCGAGATTCTGTTTGGAAAGATTCGTCCGTACTTTCACAAGGTTGGAGTCGCTTTCGTGGATGGCGTGGCGTCGTCCGATGCCATCATCATTCGTGCCAACGAACCCCGAGTTCATGGATTGGTACTCATGACTGTTTCCAGTGACCCATTCGTCGCTGTGACCGCTCAGACGATGCGGGAGGGTTCCAAGATGCCGCGCGCCGATTGGAAGCAGATGCAGCAGTACAAGATTGCGCTGCCACCCGAAGGCATTCTGACTTCGTTCAACGATGTCGTCCAGTCCATCGTCAGCCAATTGAAGACGCTCACATTTTCTATACAGAAGTTGCGGGCCGCCCGCGACCTGCTGCTGCCGCGCCTGATGTCAGGGGAGGTGACTGTATGACAGTCCAGCCAATGAACACGGCGCGCCGTCGTCCCGGCAACGCAGGTGATGAATATCAAATCCACTTGAACTTCATTCCCATCGCGGGGCCGCTGCCGGACTTTACGATCTATCGTCGGGCCCAGACCGCACCTGATGAAGAGCGACCCGCGCCAAGCATCTTGGGTTACGCCTTGCCCAACACGGTCAACGATACGGATAATTGGTCGCGCTACTGGGTTTCGATTGACAAGGCAGCGGGATACGAACCATTTCAGGTCTCAGCGTCGACACAACGGTGGTTGACTTGCCGCATCCTCTTTCACGCGCTGGCAGACACGACAAAGAAGGTCTTGGCGCAGGGCCAGTTCGAGTTGCCCAAGAAGCGGTTCATCGAAGAGGTCGTGTTCATTGACAAGGAGTACGACGAGGGACATGAAACGCTGGTGGTGCAGCCGTACTATTTGCGGGCTACTCGACAGTTTGGTTACTTGGTCGATTTTCACTTTCGGCTTCGTGAGGGCAAGCCGTTTGACCGCCGCGTACAACAGTTGAGTCTGAGTCTCGATAGCCGCTTCCGCAGGAACGTGGACTACTACGTCGATCGCACCAGGCGCGTCGCGACAATGATGCATGCGCGACAGGATGTGTTCAACTCGCTCAAACTGCCAGATGGACAACCGCTTCCTCTGCACGCGGATTCAGTAGCGCTTCCAGCGGATCGCCTGAAGACAAAGTTGTACGTCTTCGCCAGCAACAAGGAATCCAAAAGCCAGTTCACGGGATTGCGGGATCACGGCCCGCTTTCACCCCTTCCCGTGAACCCACGGTTGCTCTTCATGTTCCGCGAAAAGGATCGGCACGCAGCTCGTTTCCTGGCAAGGCACTTGCAAGGAAGCACTTCACAGGGCCGCTTCGCCTTTCCTGGCTTCAAGGCGCTTTTCAAGTGCGACCTCGAATTTGATGCCAACCCAGTGATCCTTTCGGATCTGAGCCAGGGATCATTGGAAGATGCACTTGAGCGTGCACAACGCGATAGGCAGAACTTCCCGATCATCGTTCCTGTACTTGTCCTTCCTGAAGATGATGACAGTTACCTCGTTCAGAAGTCCCTTTTTTCGCACGCCGAAATCGCGACACAGGTATGCACGCTTCGCATATTGAAGGATGAAGACTCGCTCAAGTGGGCCATTGCCAATCTGGCTCTGCAGATCTTCTGCAAGGCTGGTGGCGTGCCGTGGAAGGTCAGGCCGACGGGCGATCGATCGCTGATCATTGGCATTAGCCAATCACACAAGTTAAAGGTCGTCGATGGCCAGCGGACGGTGGAGAAGTACTTCGCCTTCTCGGTGATGACCGACAACAGCGGCCTGTTTCAACAGATACAGGTACTCGGGGAGGACGCCACGCAAGGTGGGTACATCGAACAGGTGCGGCGGAATCTTGCGGAGCTCCTTCGTGTGAACACGAGCGAGTTTGCTCGCATCGTAGTTCACACGTCGTTCAAGTTGAAGCACGAGGAGATTGATGCTATCCAAGAGACGGTTGCCGCCGCTGCAAAGAGTGAGGAGTCCAAGTGTCGCTTCGCGGTTGTCAAAGTCAATCAGAAGAACCGATTCTTCGGCACGAATCGAGATGCCAATAGTCTTGTGCCGTATGAGGCCACAAGAGCCAAGTTGGGGCCACGAGAGTACTTGGTCTGGTTCGAAGGGATCTTTCCGGACAGGACAACCGTCAACAAGGTGTTCCCAGGCCCAACGCACCTCCAGATTCTTCGAATCGGCGACGAACAGGCAGTGTCCGATGAAGTGCTCCTCCAAGACCTTGTGAACCTCTCCGGCGCGAACTGGCGGGGGTTCAATGCAAAGAGCACGCCGGTATCAGTCTTCTACTGCCACCTTGTTGCAGATCTGGTCCACGATTTTCATGAACGCAATCTGCCGTTGCCTGCCGTGAAGGACATCAAGCCGTGGTTTCTCTGAGCCCTGAGTGAGCATGAAGAGCCGATCAAAGGACATCATCATTCTCCTTGGCGCAGGTGCGAGCGCCGAAGCCGGCATTCCGACGTCCGGTGACATGATCGGGCGCATCGAGGAACACCTCGACAGCCGCGCGGATTGGACGCAATTCGCCGACTTGTACAATCACGTCAAAAGTGCAATCTACTACTCCGCCGGACTGCGGGGCAGATTTAACCATCAGGTAACTTACAACATTGAAACGCTTGTTAACACGCTCTATGAACTTGAGCGGAATGAGGATCATCCTCTATATCCATTCATCGCGTCGTGGAACTCACGGTTTGTCGCATTGGCGAAGCCGGATTTCGCTGGGGTGCGATCGTTTCGGCGTCTGATACTTGCTGCGTTGAAACGTTGGATGTGCCCCGAAGACACTTCGAAGGGAGACTATTATCGAGGCCTCGTGACGCTTCAACAGGATTTGAATTTCCCATTACCGGTGTTTTCGCTTAACTATGACTTGTGCGTTGAGCGTCTCGCGGCGAACGGGGTGAGAGTTGAAACAGGGTTTGGAGGCTATGGGCCTCAGCACATATGGGATTGGGAGCGATTCGACGAGCTAGGACCTAACCCGCCGCCCCAGATTGCTCTATACAAGCTGCATGGATCGATAAATTGGAAACGAAGTGATCTAACGAAGGAGCTCTTCGCGGTCGAGCAGATTGAAAGCATCGATGCCGATCAGATGGAAGTGATTTTTGGACGCGATTTCAAACTGGAGGCGGCGGACCCGTACTTGTTCTACGCTTATGAGTTTCGCCGATATTCACTTGAAGCGCGACTGATCGTTAGCTTGGGATACGGGTTTGGCGATCTACACATCAACAAAATGCTAAGCCAAGCCGTACGATCGGACGCGGGGCGGCGACTTCTTGTCGTGTGCAACTGCTCCGGCGAGAACAGTTCCCGTCGGTCAGAAGAGATTGCAGACCTGATGGAATTGGGAGACGAGGAGCAGTCAAGGGTCATTGTCCATCCTGGATGCGCCAAAGGGTTCCTGGAGGGCGCTGAGCTTGCTGCCATGTTAAAGGCTCACATCCCAGAAGACCCGGAGGTGCCATTCTGATGCGCGCTGCGGAGAATATGAACTGCGTTGGTCGA
Organism: Phycisphaerales bacterium; assembly: GCA_035443885.1. Taxonomy (GTDB): domain Bacteria; phylum Planctomycetota; class Phycisphaerae; order Phycisphaerales; family SM1A02; genus DAOMNO01. Next base: position 150,875 of record DAOMNO010000006.1, on the reverse strand, counting down.
TGTACCGTGGGCGGTTCGTCCTTCCACAAGGGCGGCGGTTGGCACATGGCATTGGCTGCTATCACGCGGATGCTAGGAGCACTGCCACAATGAAGGCCGAGGACGTTCGTCTTACCCAGCTTCTTGAGGGTCCGAAGCAATTCATCGTGCCGGTCTTTCAGCGCGATTACAGCTGGGGCACCAAGCACTGCATGCAGTTGTGGAAGGACATCACGCGAGTGGGCTCCGATGCGAACGCGAAGGCGCACTTTGTCGGTTCGGTCGTCTACATCGCGGCTGACGACACGTCGGCCAACATTCCGCGCTGGCTGCTGATCGACGGCCAGCAGCGCCTAACCACACTCGCCATTCTGCTCTCGGCGTTGCGCAATCGGCTATCGAAAGAGAACAATTCCGATCAATCGGGCGACGATGACGGACTGCCATCGCGCGCGGAACTCGAGGACTACTACCTTCGGAACACGCATGGCAAGGGCGATCGAAAGTACAAACTGCAACTGCGCCGCGCCGATCAGGAAACGCTGATGGCTCTGATGGACAACAAGGACTTTCCGAAGGGTGCGTCCGAGCGAATCGAGGAGAACTTCGAGTTCTTCAGCGATCAATTGGCCGACGTAGATCTGGAATTGGTCTATCGCGGCATCAAGAAATTGGTCGCAGTGGATGTCCGACTCACGCGCGGGCAGGACGATCCGCAGATGATCTTCGAGAGCCTGAACTCGACGGGGCTCGACCTGACGCAGGCCGACTTGATCCGCAACTTCGTGCTGATGCGGCAGGACGAGGAGGCGCAGACGCGCCTCTTCAAGGATTACTGGCAGCCGATTGAGGTCGCCTTCGGCGCTCGCTATCGCACCGACTTCGACAAGTTCGTCCGCGACTATCTTGCGCTGCAATTGCGACCGAGCAAGATGCTCAAGGCTGATGAAATCTATCAGCACTTCCGCACATACTTCCACGGCGTTGTGGCGAACAACACCATCGAGGAGATTCTCGCAAACCTGAAACGGTTCGGGCAGTACTTCGCGGCATTCAGCTTGGGACAGGAGAATGAACCGAAACTGAAGGAGGCGTTTCGAAGGCTGCGGCTGTTGGTCGAAGTTGCGTCGCCGACGATTCTGCGCCTGTACGACTGCTATTCGCGCGCCAAGACGCTCACGCTCAGCGACTTCATTGCTGCCGTTGAGATCCTGGAGAGCTACGTGTTTCGCCGTTCAGTCAGCGACATGCAGACCCGGAGCCTCGGACAAATCTTCTCGACGTTGGCGTACCGAATCAAGGAGGACTCGCCGCTTGTGAGCCTCAAGGTGGCGCTGCATCGTCTGGGCAAGAAACGGCGCTTTCCGACGGATGCCGAGTTCCGCGAGGGCTTGGAGACGAGGGATGTGTACGACATGCGGCATCGACACTACCTGCTCGATCGACTGGAGAACGACAGCAAGGAGAAGATCGATACGACGAACTTCACGATCGAACACATCATGCCGCAGAACGACGAACTGCGGCCCGAATGGCAGCAGATGCTGGGACCGGATTGGAAGTCAATCCAAGAAGTGTGGCTGCATCGACTCGGCAACATCACGTTGACCGCGTACAACTCCGAATACAGCGACCGGTCCTTCGCAGACAAGAAGACGATCAAGGGAGGGTTCAACGACAGTCCGTTGCGGCTGAACAAGTTCATTCGCGAGCAAGCGCGGTGGACGCCGACAGAGATGGAGCGACGCGGCAAGGACCTAGCTGCGAGGGCTGTGACGATCTGGCCGGCGCTCACAGTTGATGTGGAGGCAGTTCGGCTCGCCGAACTGGAGGAGCGAAAGGCGCTGGCAGCGAAGTACAGCATCGATAATCTGGAGTTTGACGCCAGCACCAGGGCGCTGTTTGACGCGCTCCGATCGCAAGTACTCGCGTTGGGTGACGATGTCATCGAGCTGTGCGGCCCCAAGAGTGTCACGTATCGGGTGTTTGAGTTCTTCGTCGAGGTGCTTCCGCGCAAAACTCGGTTGCTCCTCTTGCTCAATCTGGATTTTGAGGAGTGCGACGATCCAACGCGGCGAGCCGCCGACGCAACCGAGTGGGCTTTCGTCGCTAATGCGTCGGAAAGCGGCGGAGTCCTGTTCAGGTTCGACAGCATCGACCAGATTGGGGCGGCGATGCATGTCATCCGGCAGTCGTATGAGAAGGTGTCGGAGTAGGCGCGATGGCCATTACCGGTATCAACAGCGAAGACCGACTCGTGCAAAGGACCTTTGCGGATCATCTGGAGCGCGCGCATGGGTGGGAGAGCACCTATGCCCACAACGATGAGATCTTCGGCCCGAACGGCACGCTCGGTCGGGCGTCCGAGCGTGACGCGGTGTTGGTCCGCGACTTGCGGGAGGCCGTGCAGCGACTGAATCCTCATCTGCCGCCTGCGGTTCATGAGCAAGCCATCGAGAAGCTGACTCGCACCGACTTGTCTCGATCCCTGTTACAGCACAATCGGGAGTTCTATGGCTTCATTCGTGGCGGCGTGCCGGTCGAATGGCGCGATGCGGCCGGCGAGACCCGACACGCGCACGCTCGGGTCATCGATTTCCGCAACGTGAACAACAACCGATTTCTGGCCGTGCGTGAATTGAAGGTTCAGGGGGTGCGCGTGCCGCACTATAACCGGCGCGCTGACCTGGTGTGCTTCGTCAACGGCCTGCCGTTGGTGTTCATTGAACTCAAGGCGGTGTATCGCAACATCCGCGCGGGATTTGACGACAACCTCACCGACTATCTGCATGAGCACAGCATCGCGCATGCGTTCCATCACAACGCCTTCCTCGTCGTGAGCAACGGCGACAAAGCGCGGTATGGATCGATCACCAGTAAGTGGGATCACTTCGTCGAATGGAAGCGAAACACCGAGAAGGACAAAGGAAGACTCGATGCTGAGGCATTGCTCGACGGTATGCTCGCCAAGGATCGGCTGCTCGACCTGATCGAGAACTTCATCCTGTTTGATGACAGCCGGGCCGGCGGCACGCGCAAGATAGTGGCGCGGAACCACCAGGTGCTCGGCGTCAACAACGCAGTTGAATCGGTGTTGCGGCAGGAGGCGTTGAAGCGGGAGATTCCGCCGGAGAAGCGACTAGTGCGACGTATCGCCGTGGTGGAGCGCAAGCTGCCAACCCCGCATACGGGCGAAATCGTTGCTGCTTCCGCTGGTGAGGCCGTGCGCGAGGTTGAAGCGATTGAGCTTCCCCTGGTAGAGAGGGCGCATCCCGACCTTGGGCGGCTTGGTGTGTTCTGGCACACACAAGGCAGCGGCAAGTCGTACTCGATGGCGTTCTTCGCCGAGAAAGTGCGCCGCACCGTGCCTGGCAACTTCACATTCGTGGTGATGACCGACCGGGAGGACCTCGACGATCAGATCTGGCGCACCTTCGTCGGCTGCGGCGTCGCCGATGACAAAACGCCGCGCGCGGGCTCAGGCAGAGATCTGCAGGAGATGCTGCGCGCCAATCACCGGTTCGTGTTCAGTCTGATACACAAATTCAACCAGCCGATCCAGGAACCCTACAGCGATCGGGACGACATCATCGTGATTTCGGATGAGGCCCATCGAACACAGGCCGGCAGGTTCGCACGCAACATGCGGCTCGCACTGCCCAATGCGTCCTTCATCGGCTTCACCGGAACGCCGCTCTTCAGGCACGATGAGCTCACCCGGCGCATCTTTGGCGACTATGTCTCGCGCTACGACTTCAAGCGATCCGAGGAGGATAAGTCCACGGTGAAGCTGGTGTACGAGAACCGGGGCGAGAAGTTGGGCATCGCTCGGCTGGACCTGAACGACCGCATCGCCGACGCGGTCGAGAAGGCAGATCTTGATCCGGATCAGGAGGCCCTGCTCGAGAACCTGTTGGGAAAAGACTACGAGGTCATCACCGCCGACGATCGCCTCGACAAACTAGCGGACGATTTCGTCGAGCACTGCACAACGCGTTGGCAGACCGGCAAGTCGATGCTGGTGTGCATCGACAAGATCACGTGTGGTCGGATGTTCCAGCGAATCGCGCCTCGCTGGCAGGCGAAACTGGGCCGGTCGAGGTCGCGCCTTTCCGCAGTCGAGTCGGAATTGGCGGCCTCTACGGATTCCGATCAGTGCGAGCGATTGTCCAAGGAAATCGAAGGTCTTCGCAGCCAGATTCAATGGATGGAGAGCACGATCATTGAGATCGTGATCAGCGAAGCGCAGAACGAGGTTCGGGACTTCGAGAAGTGGGGCTTCGACATCATCCCGCACCGAGTGGCGATGAAGACTGGCTTTGAGACCTCGGACGGCAAGCGCGTTGCAGTGGATGATGCGTTCAAGGACCCCAATCACCCGTTTCGGATCGCGATCGTTTGTGCGATGTGGTTGACGGGCTTCGATGTCGAGTGCCTGGCCACGCTCTACATTGACAAGCCAATGAAGGCGCACAGCTTGATGCAGGCGATCGCCCGTGCGAATCGCGTGTATCCAGGCAAGGACTGCGGCGTCATCGTCGACTACAACGGGATGCTCAAGAGCCTGCGCGAGGCGTTGGCTCAGTATGCGCTCGGTGATGATGATGAGGGTGGTGATGGTCGTGGCATCGTCGCGCCGATCGAGGACCTGGTTGCGGCATTGCTGCAAGCGATCAAGGCTGCCGAGGCGCACCTGCTGGACCTAGGATTCGATGCGGGCCGACTGGCCGGCGCGGGCGGGTTCGGACGAATTGAGGCGCTCCGAGACGCAGTTGATGCACTCTACAGATCCGATGAAGCCAAGCGGCGATTCGAGATCATGTCGCGCCAGGTCTTCATCCGCTTCAAGGCGCTCCTGATGGAGCCGAGCGCGCTGGCCTACGCCGAGCGCCACGACAATATTGAGGCGATTTACAAGAAGCTCCAGGAGCGGCGTGACACGGCTGATGTGACTGCGGTCTTGAAGGAACTGCACCGGATCGTGAATGAAGCGATCCGAGCAGCGGCGCCTGGGATTGACCATACCGAGGGACTGAAGGTGGATCTGAGTCAGCTTGACTTCGACAAGCTGCGTAACGAGTTTGCGACGAAAGTGAAGCGGAAGCACACAGCTCTTCAAGACATCCGCGACATCGTCGAACAGCGGCTGGCCCAGATGGTTGCGACGAATCCTCTGCGCATGGACTATTACAGGAAGTACCAGGAGATCATTGCCGATTACAACCGTGAGAAAGATCGGGCGACGGTGGAAGCGACATTTGCTCAACTGATGGAGCTTGCCGCCAACCTGGATGCCGAGCAACGGCGTGCGGCGGAAGAAGGGCTGAGCGAGGACGAACTGGCGATGTTTGACCTGCTGTTCAAGGACAACATCGGAAAGGCAGAGCGTGAACGGTTGAAGCAGGCGAGCAGGGATTTGCTGGCGTCGCTCAACGAGGTCCTGCTGCGAATGCAGGATTGGACGAAGAAGGCAACCACGCAGGCGGAAGTTCGAGTCTTCATCCTGGACAATCTGTACGCATCTCTGCCTCGTCCGCCATTCACCGAGGCCGAAACAGAGGAGATCGCGACGCGAGTCTATCAATACGTGTGGCAGCGATATGCAAGTGGAGCCGCTCTTCAAGCTGCGTGACTCTCACCCCTTGCGCCAATGTCTCGCTGCCAACTCCTTCCACGCCAATCTCTGCTTCATCCACAGTGGTTGGGAGGTAACTTGACGGAGATCGCGCTCCGTGATGAGATCGCGACCGGCGACCACGGGCGGGAGGTGAAGAATCTGCTCTTGAATGTCCGGCGCGAGGTGCAACAGATTCATGATCTGCGTCATTCTCGGCTGCGTTACGCGGGCCAGCCGGGCCAGCTCGGAGAGGTTTGGGATCGTGCCAGCCAGAAGCAGGTGATCGAATCGGATGGCCAACGCCATGAGCTTCGAAACACGCGGGGTGCGGCCCTGCGGCGACGACGGCTCTCGTGGTGGGCCGGGAAGAACACGCTTGCGACTCTCTTTGATGGTGAAATGGATGCGGCGGGTGATGGTTGTCATGCAGCGTCCTCCAACTGACTGTTGATCAGCGATTTGATACTCGTGGGTCGGAACGTGACCGCGACGGTGCCGTTCTCAGCGTCGTATTCGACGGCGGAGATCAGCAGATTGAGCAAGCGTGCCTGCTCGCGCGGAGCAAGGTTGTTCCAGAGTTCGTCGAAGTCGGCAAACGCCGATTCCGCCACTTCGCGGCTGATCGTCTCGCGTTCGAGTTCGGCGAGCCGGGCGTCGAGCGCGGGCCGGCGTTGCTCGCCCTCGCTGATACGTTCGTGCAGGTCGGCTATGCGGGCGGTTGCTTCGCTCGTCGCTGCGACATCCGTGACCAGCCGCCGAAGTTCCTGGTGGTAGCGGGCCATCTCGCGGTTCAGTTCCTCGCGCTCCTTCGAGAGCATTGCGATTTCGCCAGCGACGTTCGCCTGGGCCTGTTCAAGCACTTGCGCGAGCAGCGATTTGTCGTTCGCCATTCCGCGCACTTCATCGACAACGAGGCGCTCGATCTCCATTGCGGGCAGCGTGCCTCCTGGGCACCGGGCGCTTCCGCTCTTGATCAATCGCACGCAGCGGTAGTAGCGATAGAACTGGCCACCTCGACTGCTGCTGAACGTGTGCGTCATGGCACTGTCGCAGCACTTGCACCGCAGCAGGCCGCGGAGAAGTGCTCCGTACTTGTTGCGGTTCTCGATGCCGCCCGTGCGGCCGTTGTGCTTGAGCATCGCCTGCACGCGATCGAATACGTCCTGATCGACGATTGCTTGGTGCTCGCCCTCGTACAGCACGCCCTTGTGTGAGAGTTTGCCCGTGAAGATCGGATTGATGAGCAAATGATGGAGCGTGGCCTTATCGAAGGTACGCCCACCCAGCTGCTTCCCAGTCTTAGTCACGCGGCGCTTGTTGGCCCACCTCCGGCGTTCGAGTTCGTGGACGACCGGGAGGAGCGACCCCTTGGAGAGGTAGAGGTTGAAGATCTCGCGGACGCGCGCGGCCTCCTTCGCATTGACCACGAGCCGCGGACTTGGGCCGCTGCGATCAACGTCGTATCCGAGGACCGGCACACCGCCGGCCCATTTGCCCTTACGCTTCTGGGCCGCGATCTTGTCCCGGATTCGCTCGCCGATGATCTCGCGCTCGAACTGGGCGAACGAGAGCAGGATGTTCAGCGTCAACCGGCCCATCGAATGGGTGGTGTTGAACTGCTGCGTTACGGAGACGAACGAGACGCCGTGGCGATCGAACGTCTCCATGATCCGGGCGAAGTCGAGCAGCGACCGGCTGAGTCGATCCACCTTGTAGACGACGATGCAGTCGATCTTGCCGGCTTCGATATCGCGGAGCAGGCGTTCGAGCGCCGGCCGCTCCATGCTTCCGCCGGAGAATCCACCGTCGTCGTAGCGCGTGCTCAGCACATTCCAGCCCTCGGCCTTCTGGCTGGCGATGTACGCCTCGGCGCTCTCGCGCTGCGCGTCGAGCGAATTGAACTCCTGGTCGAGACCCTCTTCACTCGACTTGCGGGTGTAGATCGCGCACCGAATGCAATCGGAGACACGGCCGTTCTCTGTCGCGGCCTCCTTCCGTGGGCTGCGGCTCATCGCTTCCCTCCGAGTCGGAAGAACCGAAAGCCGTTGATGTGGCTGCCGGTGACCTTCTTGGCGATGGCCGAGAGCGTGCGGTAGCGATCACCGTTCCAGTCGAAGCCCTGGCCGTCACCCAACACCACGACGCGGATGGTGCGACCCTTGTACTCGCGAACGATCGCGGACCCCGGCGCGGGGAGACGCGGATCATTGTGCTCGCCGTTCGGGAGCGGGCGGCAGGTGGTCATGGGCTCACCGTTCTGCGGAGGGCAGATGAGCGTCTTCGGTGCCATCACGCGGACCTCGGCGTCGTTGGCCAGTTCGGCGGCACGCTTGCGCGCTCGTTCGGAGAGGTCGCCTTCCACGAGCGCTTGCATCCGCCAGGCGATCTTCCGGATGAGGTACTCGCGGTGCCGTGTCCGTGTGGGTTGGTGGTGCAGTTCCTCGTAGCGATCCGCCAGTTCGTCCGTCGTCATGCGGCGCAGGGCTTCGATCTCGGATTCCATCGTCGTTGGCATGTGACTCCTTTCGGTTCGGGGTTCATCGAATCGCGGCCCTAACGGGCGGGCCGTGGAGCCACACTGAGCGGCAAGTCGCCGCAGAGATCAAGGCCACTTTGGCGATGTTCAGAGACTTTTTCGCGGGCCGAAGATGTGCGTGTTCCGGCGATCCTGACAGTCCGAACGAGGCCACTGGCGAGAATGCTCGCGACTTCCCGACGGCGTTCGGCGACAGTCATCGTCTCGGGGTTGCGTGTGGTGTTCATCGTGCTGCGGAAGGAGATGTCAAAGGCCACGCATTGATGCGCCGCCTTTGTTCTCCTATGCCGCGCAGCAACGACATGCGCGCTTCGTTCACCCGTTTTTCGCGTGTGCGAACACGGTGCCATGCAGTGTCGCCGTGCGACGGCACCGGTTGCGCTTCGTGAACAGAGACTTTTTCGCGATAACCCCGGCAGCGATCGCGGAGAGACTCGGAGAGACTTTGGGCACAACCGGCCGTCGAGATGCGCCCGTCGATGCGGCCCGGTTATCGCTGCGCCACTATCAGAGACACCGGCCTTGTGGGCACGACGCGCTAAACCCTTGCGGAGAAAGCGAAACGCCGCCGAGGTCTCTCGGCGGCGTTCATCGTGAACTGGCGGGCCGGTCGGATTTGCAACCGGCCAAAAAGTAGCGGGGGTGGGATTCGAACCCACGACCTCCGGGTTATGAGCCCGACGAGCTACCAGGCTGCTCTACCCCGCATCAGGAATCGGAGAGTATAGCACCACCCGCCAGACCTTCAACTCGGCAGACAAATGTGCCTTCGCTCGCCAGCTTTGCTGAAACACGAAAAGCCGCGCCGGGCTATTGAGCCACCGCACGCGAGCAAGCAGTTCACTGCCCTGAAGCCACCGGAGCAGTACCATCCTCGCCATGCAGCAGTGCCACTTCATGCGCATGACCGCACCCCATCCCGGCGCGATCGGCATCGTGCAACTGTGGGGCGATGTGCTGTCGCTCATTCGCTCGCTGGTGGGTAATGACGCGGACGACCTGCCTATCGGCTGTGTCAAACTCGCAACACTTGGCGGGATCGATGACGGGCTGGTCGCTCGGCTGAGCGAGTACACCGCGCAGCTCATGCCGCATGGTGGGCCTCGTGTGATGCAACGGTTGATTGAGCGGCTCATCGAACTCGGCGCGGCGCCTTGCGATGAGTCTGAGCTTTCAGCGAGATCGCTTTACCCGGAAGCGGCGGATGAGATTGAAGCGATCGTGATGCGCACGATAGCGCATGCTGCAAGCCCTGCTGCGCTTGACTTGTTACTTCATCAGCCGCGCGTGTGGCGACAGCGACCGACGCTGACAGACGATGACCTCGCACGCTCTTATCGGCTTAATCGTCTGATTGTGCCGCCGCTGGTGGTTCTGGTTGGCCCGCCAAACGTCGGGAAGAGCACGTTGAGCAATGCACTGTTAGGGCGTTCGATGTCGATTGCTATTGACATGCCCGGTACGACGCGCGACTACACGGCTGCGCGCATCGAACTTGCGGGATTGACTGTCATCTGGCATGACACGCCGGGCATTCGTGAGACGGCCGATGCGATTGAAGACAAAGCAATCAAACTGGCACGGTCACTGATTGAGCGTGCTGATGCGCTGATCGCGATAACGGATTCGAGCCATGACTGGCCGAGCCTGCCACGCGAGGCTGATCTTCGTGTGGCGAGCAAGGCGGACCTTGGGCATCGTCATGATGCAGATGTACATGTATGCGCCATTACGGGCGAAGGATTGCATGAACTCACCCAGCTTGTGCGCGAGCGGCTTGTCCCTGCTGCGGATATCGCAGCAGCGAAATCACAGCCGTGGCTCTTCGATGAGCGGCTGCTTTCCGTGTGATGGTTACAGCCCCATCGCGCTGTAGCCGCAATCAACGTGCAACGTCTGGCCGGTTACACCCGAAGCAAGATCGCTGAGGAGATAGACCGCGCTGTCGCCAACGTCGCGGCCGGTTACGTTGCGCCGCAACGGAGCTTTTTTCTCCACCCAATCGAGAATGGAACTGAACCCCCCCACTGCAAGTGCGGACATGGTTCGCAGCGGGCCGCCTGAGATGGAATTGACGCGAATGTTCTTTTCGCCAAGCTCCGCAGCGAGATATCGCGTTGCGGCCTCAAGTGCCGCTTTCGCGACCCCCATCACGTTGTAGCCGGGTACGGCTTTCTCCGCGCCGTAGTAACTCATTGAGATCATGGAACCGCCGTCGGTCATCAGCGGCGCTGCCCGATTTGCCATCGCCATATAGGTGTATGCACTGATGTCGAGCGCCTGCGTAAAGACTGTTCGCGGCGTGGCAGTAAACGCGCCTTCCTTCAGCCAGTCTTTATCCGCGAAGGCGATGGAGTGAACAAGAAAATCGATAGAGCCAAACTCCGCGCCGATGCGATTGAAAACGCGGTCAAGGTCCTCATCTGAGCCTGCGTCCATGGAATCGAGCCACGGCTCGTTCAAGCCAAGCTGGTTGATGGCTTTTTCGCATCGTCGCTGCATTCGCTCCCCCGGAAGGTGGGTGAAGAGGCACTGCGCGCCTTCGCGAATCAACGATTCCGCGATGAAATACGCATAACTGTGGTCGTTGGCGATTCCGACGATGAGGCCTCGTTTGCCGTCCATCACACCCATGGTTCAACTCCTGATGTGCGGCAGCGTACGCTCCGCAAGGGGCGTAGCGTACACGCATGGCGTGAAACCATCCAGTGCGCAAGAAGGCAGCAATGATGCAGGACGCTGTAGGACTGAGGCCCGCTTCAGCAGATTTCCGGATCAGTACGCGACCGCAACTTCGCGCTGGTCATCCCACTCTTCGTCCTCGCCCTCAGCAACCTCTTCGTGCTGCCACTCGACTGCCATGGCTACTTCGTGTTTCGAGAGCTTGGACAAGATCAGGCACCAGTACAGAAATGCAGGGAAGCCGAGGAATGACCCCTGTTTGAGCGTCAGAATGAACTCATAGAAACACACCGCGCACAACACCGCGACCACTGATCGCATAAGAGGCTCATCGCGGTAAAGCGACCACACTCGACGCCCTGCAACAACCGTGTGATACAGGAGAATGGCGAGGATCACTGCTCCAATGATCCCCTGCTCGGCGAGGACTTCCGCCAGCATGTTGTGTACATAGCCGTCTGTACTCAGCGTTGAAAATGCGTTTGATCCCAGTCCGACAAGCCACATCCCCGGATTGGCGAGATACTCTGTCATCAGAGTTAGCACGCTCTCAAAGCGGCTGGAAAATCCTTGAGCCATCAGGTTCAAATCCCAGCGTGTGATGTTGTCGTGGCCGATGAATGTACGGAAAGCAAAGTACACACCGACAACAATGAATCCAAAACCTGCTGCAACCGCAAAGAACTGCTTTGGATTCTGAACGCGCCTTGCCAATGGGTAGCACACAATGCCAGCAATCACGCAGGCAATAACCTGGCCGCGCGATCCTGTCAGAATGGCGAGACCGAGGCCGGAAATGAATGCCGCCGCACGAATCCAGTTCAGAAGCCACGCTGCCTTACCAAACTGAACAAGTGCGGCAATGACCATGAGCATTCCGCCAAACTGCGCTGTGGCGAGCGCATTGAGCTGACCGCCTTCCTGACCGGCATACATGCCTACGTCGATCATCAAGCGTCCACCCATGAACCCGGCGCGCGGACTGAGAGCGATTGAAATGGCGATGATTGTGCCCAGCACCATCATGCCGATCCAGATGCGCCGCATATCGACCAAGTCGGTAAGCAAGAGCGGGGTAACGATCAGAAACAGCGCGATGTACGGAACAGCCCCGATCAGAAAGTCGAGAGCCGGCCCCTGCGCTGGTGACCAGAGGGTAGACAAGGTGGCCCAGCCATAAAGGGCAAACACCATAATCGTGGCGGGATTGTTGTATCCGGAGAAGACCGTCTCGCGCTTGAACACTTTGCTGATGAGCGCAAAGACCGCAAGAAAGCCGATCGCGAGATTCATGAGGTATTTATTCTGGTTCAACACACCGCTGTTTGCTTGCAGCAACTGCATGAGTGGGAACATGACCAGAACAACCAGCACCGCCCATCGGGGGCGCCACAGAACGTAGGCTACTCCGACCAAGGTCGCAAAGATGATGAGAATTGTCAGTACCTGCGACATGGAACGATCGACTCCATCTGGCTGGGCATTCCACACCAGCCCACGATTCTCGGACCTTACGCGGCTTGGACGCCTTGGACAAGTTTCTGTGCGCTAAGGCACTTATCGTCAATATCGGTCAAGAAGCTGCCTCACACAAGGAGCGGGTGAGCCTCGTAGAGTCCGAACGGCTTTTCGCCAAGCTATTTGGGATTGTCTGCAAACCATGCAATTGCCTGCTGCAGCACTTCTTGAAGTTGATTTCGATGACAGACAACGTACGCCGACCTGAAGGTTTGCGATGCGCCCCGTTCCCAGGTCGAAGGCAGCTTGATCGAAATGCGGCCCCATGTCTTCGCAGCATCACGAGAATCCTCTTGGCGCATAGGCAGGATGTCTCGAGGCTCCTCAAAGACGACCACATGCACTTCGCGGACACCCGGATGATGGAGCATGACCGCGCGAGCTTGCCGCCGCATGCCAACTTGAGGGGTGAGTGCCACCCCATCGTCCCCAACAAGCGCCGCGTGCATGATGGCACGCTGATCGATACGAAACGGAAGACTCTCTTCAAATGCGACAAGTCGGCATGATTCTTCAGCATGGATGGTGAGCGCAACATCAATGCGATCATCATGGAAGACGTACGACCTCTCATAGCGCAGTGGTTGATCGCGAAGTTTTCCACTGACTTGCAGTTTCATCTCACCCGTGCCGAGTGAATCGGGCGCGAACGAGTTGCGCACGGACCAGTAATCTTCCCAATCCACACGTCCGTTTGCACTGGTGGCGACAAGCGTATGAGCCGCATACGTACTCCAGTTCTTGCCGAGGATGGACGCGCCAAGTGAAGGCGACCAGAACATGCTCAGGCCGCCACCATTACGCGGATACAACCCGCCGGGGTCTTGCGGCACACGCACTCGCTGCCATTCACCCATCGGCGCGCCGGCGTAGATCAGTGCGTAATACGAGGGACGACGGATCGCAAAGAACTCATTGCCGAAGTTGCGGGTGAAGTCATCTTGCTCCACCATCGGCAGTGCGCCAGGCTTTGGATCCTTTGGATAGCAGTGGAATAGATGCAGAAAACTTGACGCTGAAAACGATGCGCGCCCCGCCCCACCCGAAGGATGGCGATTGCGGTCAAAGAACGTCTCCGGCACGTATGGCTGGTGCAACATGCCTCGCAGACGGCGCTCCGCCTGCAGTCGCTCTGCAGGCGTCCGTGGAATCCTGGGAAAAAACGCAAACAATCCTTCCCGCAGGCCTGCTTCAGGAAGAATGTCTGCCATTGCGATCAGACCGCCATTTTTGCCTTGCGGCGACCACCAGTCTCCCGCCGTACGATGGCAGAAATCCGTTGCACCGACTCCAATCCCGCCAGGATTGAATGGGTCGGGCGCAATCGTATGGTTAAACAAATAGAACGCTCGTCGAATGATCTCCAGCACCTGCTCATCGCCGGTCCTGTGATAAAGCCACGCCAGCAGTGTTGTCGTAATGCCTGTGTATGTGGAATCCGGGCCGTCAGACTCCGTGAGATACCCTGCGGGCTTTTGACCATGTCCCCAATGCACCCCGGTTGCCATCCATTGCACATGTTTCATCGCCCAATCGCGATAGTACGAGTCTCTGCTCCCCATGTAGTACGCATAGATGCCAACTGGGATGGCCGCCCATTGGTTGACAGTCCCACCCGGAACACCGATGAGACTTCGATCAACGAAACGCCGCAGCCCTTCTGTTAAGAGTTCTCGCACATCGTCAGGCAGATGTGGCGCGATGATCGAATAGGTTTCTAACTGGCGCTCCAGTGAGAACGCACGCATGCCTCCGGAAAACGATGTCGGTCTCGCCATCTGGAGTTCGTGTTTGTGAATCATCATCAAGTCCTGCAATGCGCCGATGATGATGCGGTTGAGCAACGCGGGGTGGCGGTACAACGGATTGATCGGGTCATCGAGCGTATAGAGCACGGCGAACTGTGCGACTTCACGTCCCATGTGAATGCCGCCGCCCGCTCGATCAACAGAAACAGGCCCGCCGACTCGTTCTTCGGCCCTGAAGATGGAATCAAGCCGATCGTATGTCGCGTGCGGATTTTGCGGCCGCGGCTTGCGCTCGCTGGTCACATCTCGCCAGACATTGATCGAGCCGAACCACGGACTCTTCGGGTCGAGATTCTGCTCATACAGCACCGCCGGCAGCGTGGAAAAAACACCCGCCGCACCAAGCAGGAGCACATTCCGCTGTGGCTCGCGAATCCAAGCGTCTGCATAATCCATTAATCGGGGGACTGGAACATCAAACGCCCGTGCAGGCAGTTGGCGATACTTCTCAAGCAGCCGCCATGCCTTCTCTTGAAACCGATGAAAGCAGATCACGCCGTCTTCGAGCACGGTTACACCGCCGGCAATCGCACGCGCTGTCGCTGGATCAGGACACAGGATGACAGGCGCCCAATCAAAATTGAGGCGATACTCCCCCGTCGTTTCGACTTTGATGCGCCAAATGCGACCTGCCCGCTCAGTTACTGCGATTGACCCGCTCGCGTTCGTACCGCGCAGGTTGAGCAACGCTGCTCCATGCTCATCCTCAATGACGATGTTGCGTACATCCGCGCGCGTGCGCACATGAAGCCGATCCAAACCGGGCGGGACATGAAAATAGGCTTCCTGAATCTGGCCAGCTCTGGAAGCCAGCCACTCCGGATGCCCCATGACGCCGAAGCTGAGTTGCGGCGTTAGTGCGATGTCAAGCTCTGCTGGCGCGAATCCGTAGGCGATAATCTGATAGACACCGGGCAGTCCGCCGGGTATCTCCAGCGTAACGTTCTCCCACGGCACATTGCGTGTAGGTACCCGTTCGCCTTCAAACTCATGCCGCACCACAAGTCGGTCGTCCGGGTCAAATGCGCGTATCAGAAACGGTCTCGGCTGATGCTCGCGCCAGCGATCGCGCCAACGGAACTCTGCGCTGAACGCTTTGCCGGTCGGGTTCACAACAAAGAACGTGATGCCGTCGTCCAGCAGGAAAGGCCCTCGAAATTGCTGGTTGTTTTCGCGTGATGAAGCGAATGCCGCCGGCGCAAAGAGCATCGCGGCAACAATCGCCGCACTCCAGAGGATGAGACGGGAGCGCCATCGCAGGGTGAATCCCGTGGTACAGTGCTCACCATGCATACCTTCGGTTCTCTTCTCTCTTCCAGCAAGCGGCTTGCCAGCGCAGGCGGGCACTGCCTGTACCTCTTCACGGTCGGGTTGCTGCATCCCGTCGCTCGATTTCGCGCCAAGCAGGTTTGTCATTTCCTGGGCCATTTTGATCGCAAGGCCCTGCTGCCGCAGGTCGGTATCAGCAAGCTTGTCGGACCCGACGTGCCTGTAACGGTTCGCGCAGTTTCGCAGTCGAACTGGAATGTGAATGCCTTCGAATTGGCCGTACTCAATGCTCTCGTTGTTCATTTCAAACCTCACCGCATCTTTGAGATCGGCACATTTGACGGGCGCACTACGCTCAATCTTGCAGCGAACACATCGCCAGACACCTTGGTGTACACGCTGGACCTGCCCCCCGGCACCGTTAATCTGCCCGGCGGCGTGCAGTCCGGTGAGCGATTCCGCAGCACGGATGTCGAAGGACGCATTCGACCACTATATGGCAACTCTTTCGAATTTGATTTTTCACCCTATGCAGGCAGCATCGACTTTGTATTCGTGGATGCTGGTCATGCCTATGAAAACGTCGCCAACGACTCCAAGGTGGCAATGCAACTCATCGGTAATCGGCCTGGCGTCATCGTCTGGCACGACTATGAGACCATTGCTGGCGTAACACAAGCCGTCGATGAACTGATACCGACTCGCAGCAAGAATGAGCGATTCTTTCGCATAGAAGGCACTTCGCTGGCGTGCCTTGTTCGATCGTAATCACTCCGCTGCATCGCCGCCTGCGATGATTCGCTTGAACATCCGTTCATATGCGCCGAGCACGGCGCTTGCGCTGAATCGTCCAGCCACCTTGCTGACCGCTGCTGCACGGTGAGCCGCGGTGATGCTCGGATTGCGCAAATAGACCGCCAGTGCATCAGCGATCTGCTGCGCATCCGGCTCAATCACACAACCATTGACACCACTCTCGACGAGGTCCGTCGTGCCGGAAATCGCGGTTACGATCGACGGCAAACCGGTGGCGAGCGCTTCAACAAGCGCAGCAGGCATTCCCTCAGAAAGTGACGGAAGCCCAAAGAAGTCACACGCGCGGAAAATGGGCGCGACATCGGACGAGAACCCGAACCAGATCACCAGATCCTCAATGCCGAGTTCTTTCGCACGCTGTTTCATCTGCTCGCAATAGCCCGGCTCCTGATCCGGCCCAACCAGCGCTAGCTGACATTCGAGCCTCATTTTTTTGAGCAGCCCGATAGCCTCAAGCAGCAGGTGCGGACGCTTACGGGATGAGATGCCGCCTACGAAAACGAGCGTCGGCAAGTCGCGCCAGCCGAAGCTCCGGCGAAGTTCACTTCGTTCCTGCTCGCTGCGCGGGGGATGAAAGCGCGTCGTATCCACGCCCATCGGGATTCTCGCGATTCGGCTTTCGCTGACGCCGATTTCGATGAGTTCATCGTAGATCGCCTGACTCATCGCAATCACGCCTTCAATCTGTTTGACCATTTCCCTTCGTTTGGCGGCCAGCCCAAGCATGCCCCGAAGACCGGGCTTGTCGGTCAGCTCAACCCTATGCAACGTCATGAAGACGACAGACGGGAGATTGTTCTTGTGTGCGCGGAATGCTGGCGCCACCGTCAGATGAAATCCGCCGAGACCGTGCATGATGTCGAACTCGCCGTGATGACTATCTATCCACCGATCCGCCTTTCGCAAGAATCGCCATGTGGGCCATGCACCACCCGTGAGCGGATGGATCAAATGCTGCTCACGAAAGAGTGAATACCGAGCTTGTGTCGGCGAACCATGCGCGAGCGTGATCTCAAATCGCTTCGACTCTGCTGTGGAGTACAAGCGATAGCTGAACGATCCTGGGCCGTGATAGTGCTCACCGGAACCTCCGGGCGACCAGAGCAGCACACGAATCGGCCTATTCGGCTTCTGAGCAACAGCGATTGAATGCTGATCCGTCATGGAGCGCCCAGTATATCCCTCACATGCTACCTGCGCCGCTTCACAACAGCTTGAATACGCTGCGTCAACTCTCGAACACGGCGCTTCATGCCCGCGAGCGCGCCTGCACTGAACAGAATGGCAAACAATCCGGCCGCAACAAACGAATGCAACCAAATTGTTTCCCCTACCAACATGTTCGCGATCATCAATGCTGCGATTCCGGCTGCAGCGCCGAGAATGTACGGCGGGGCAACGCCGACCAGCACGCTGATTACAGGATTCCGCACGCCAGAGAGACCGGCGGCGACCATGCATTGCAGTAACCCCATGACAGCGCGATTGATCGAGACGGCAATCGCGATCTCAACCAGCCCGCCATACCACGCTGCGAGCGACGCGACAGCGACCGTGCCGACGCCGTCCAACGCAAGCAATCCCGCCAGCAACCGCCAGCGGCCGACGGATTCGATTCCCGCCAAGCCGAGTGGCGTCAATGTTCGCATCACCAGGCTCAGCATGAGAAGTTGCACAATCAGGCTGATGTGCATCCAGCGGCCGTCCCACCAGGCGATCTGGATGAGCAGCGGAGCCATCAGCGCGGCTCCCACAAAGATCGGCGTCAGTGCGAAACTGGACAGACGAACGGTTTGCATGAATGCGCGCCCGTGCCGATCGGGATCGTGCTTCAGATGAACGAATGTCGCCATAAGCACCGAGCGAATACTGTCGCCGAAGAGCGCGCCCAACGCAGCCGAAAGCCCGAACGCAAAGACATAATCACCGAGAACCGCAGGCTGCAGCTTACCGATGGAGAGATTGTCGCCGAAGTTGACGACCGCGCTCATGCAAGCGGTGAGCATCAACCATTTAGACGCGCCGAAAAGATCCTTGAATACCGGCCACGACAGGTTGACACGTTCAGGCTTCGGCTCATTCGCTGCTGCACGCGAGAACATGATCCACTCTGAGATGGCTACGATCAGCGACGGCAGCACAAAGCTCATCGGGCCGAAACCCAACAGCGCAAGCAGAATCATGGAGCTATGACGTAAAATTGCGGATCGCACATCGACCCGCGCAATCGCGCCGAATCTCAGGCTGAGCGAGAGACGAACACGCAACCGCGCCACCGGCGACATGATCGGAAGCGACGCAGCGATCACCCATATCAGCGGCGGCAGGCGATTCTCAATGTCGGCAATGTCTTCCGTCGCGAATAAATCCGCCAAAGAAGTGGCGCATGAAACGAGCAAGAGAGCCGCGAGAATATTGAAGCCGAGCGACATCTGCAGCACAGGCCTCGCCAAATGTGAGTAGTTCTCCGGCCCGCGCTGAAGCAGCACCTTGGACGTGCCACCATCTCGAAGAATCGAGACAAGCGCACCAAGCGAAATCGCCAGCCCATAAAGAGCGAAATCATTTTTTGAGAGAAGCCAGCCAAGCATGAACTGCGAGGCCACGCTCGACAACTTCGCCACGACGACCACCATCCCTGCGGCCGCCATGCCATGGGTCGCTCGAGCGCCATATGTCGGACCGCGCGGCGGCGGGTTGGGGGTCATATCTGACAATTGCGTCATTCAAAGAGTCCGAAACAAACGACTGTGGCTCAACTGTTCGGCAAAGCAGGTGCTGATGTTCGGCGAAGACCACCCAAAGACATGCCACGGTTTCACTGCCACACGATTCATCAAGGCGACCGATCCGAATCGGCAGAAACAGCGTCCGAACTCCATTTCAAGATTGTCGTATAGTAAAAGCCTTTGCCGAGACGAGCTGTACGCTCCTGTTGGAACGCCTTTCAAACCGATAGTGCGATAACTGAGCACGATTCGGCAATCTCATCGCAAACCCATTCCAGCATACATGTCGCAGCCCCCCCACGTTCTGATCAACGGCCTCTCCATCGGCGGCGGCGGCGGATACACCGTGGCACGGGAACTACTTCGACACATTGCACTCGCCCGACCAGCATGGCGAATGACCATAGCCCTCATCGACCAGCATCCGTTGCATATGGGGTTTCGCGATGAGGCACTTCCTGAGAACTGTAACCTGCTCTGGGCTCCTGCTGCTACCGCCAAGCGATTCCAACGAGTCCTGTTCGAGAACGGGCAGCTCGTCAGATGGACCGCAGCGAATGAAGTGAGTTCGGTTCTTCAATTGAACGGCATGATCCTGCCTCGTCTGCGGCTGCCAACGATCAGCCACAATCAGGACCCTTGGCCGTATCGCCCGGAAGCATGGTATGGCGCACGAGACCGCTTGCTTGCCATGCTGAAGCGACGGGAGCATCGGCGAGCTATGCGACGCGCGGATGTGTATGGGTGGACCAGCCATTACCTTGAACGACTCGTCTGTGATGCACAAGGCATACAACCCAAACGGAGTGTGGTTTTTCCCAACGGTCTGCCGGAGTCATGGATCAAGCGCGCAGATGGCGGTTTCACAGACTGGCGAGCACGCCCCATGGAACTTGTCACGGTGAGCGAAGTAGACCCATACAAGCGACAAGACTTGGTCATCCGCGCTGTCGCCGAGTTGGTTAAAAACCCCGCAATGCGTGAACTGCGATATCGCATCGCGGGCGGATGCAAAAAACCTGGCTATCTTGGCGAACTCGCACAACTTGCGGCCTCGCTCGGCATACGGGATCGCATCATCATTGAGGGTCGAATCAGCGATGCGCGCGTGTCAGAGATCATGGCAGGTGGACGTGCCTTTGTTCTCATGAGCGTCTGTGAATCATTTGGTATTCCAGCTATTGAAGCCATGACATTCGGAACCCCTGTGGTGGTTGCCGATTGCTGTGCAATGCCTGAAGTGTGCGGCAATGCGGCACTCCTTGTGCGTCCGGACGATCTTCAAGGCCTTGTTGCACAACTTGAGCGGGTGCTGACCGATGAAAGCATCGCGAATCGACTCCGCGCTGCCGGCCTGTTACGAATCAAAGAGTTTCCATGGTCGCGCACAGCGGTGTCGATGGCGGAATGCTTTGATGAGCTGCATGACCGCGTTCGCTGAGGCCATGTCAGTGCACTGATTGTTCGTAGCACTGAACCATGCGGACGGCGATCTTCGGCCATGTGAATCGACTGCGCACGAGTTCGCGTCCTGCCTGGCTCATGCGCCGACGCAAGGCTTCGTCGCCAATGATTGTCAGCAAGGCCTGCGCAACAGCATCGGCATCAAGCGGCACAACTTCGCCGGCGCCAGCCTCTGCCACTTCAGGAAAGTGGCATGCATCGGATATCACGACAGGGACGCCACACGCAAGCGCTTCGGTAATCGCAATACTGAATCCTTCCTGCCGACTTGGCAGGCAGAAACACGATGCATCAACAAGTGCGCCGAGTTTGCTGGGGCCGTAAATCGGGCCAATGACATGCACGCGATCAGTAAGCTTGGCTTGGGCAATCTGTTGCACAAAATCATCTTGAGCGCCACCGTCTGGCCCGGCAACAACCAGCCGAATTGAACCGTTCTTCGCTGCAACTCGCTCAAACGCATGCGCAAGATAGTCAAGCCCTTTTTTATAATGAAGCCGACTGAGAAACAAAATGAACGGAGCATGCGATAATTCGGGATGCATGTCTCGAAAGACTCCGGCTTTCGGCAGTGGCTCGACTTCTTCAATGAAGACACCGTTTGGAATGACATGCACCGGACTGCGAAATCCCAGAGGCTTGAGAAGCGTTTCTTCATCCGCGTTTAGCGCGTGAAGAAACGCTGCGTGATTAATCATGTGTCTATAGGCCAGGAGCAGTGCAAGACGTTTCTTGAGGCGCCCCTGACTCAACGACCACGGATCAAGCATGCCATGCGGCGTGATCGCATAAGGCACGCCAGCTCGTCTGGCTGTTCGAGCAGCAGCCAACAACATTGGCTCCCACACGCCATGAAGATGAAGAATGCTCTGCGGCCTCATCAGATGACGAATTGCTTGCGACACACCTCGTCCGAACAATCGCTCGGTGCGGCCCCGGCCGTCCACCTCGACAATATTGACGGCTGCCATCCCAGGCACCCCTTGAAGCATCGCGTCCACTTGCGCGCGTCGCTCTGATACTGAGTACGAGACGATGGACACGCTATGCCCTTGCTGAGCCTGCGCCGCTGCCAGACGAGTTACCACGGCAGGCGGCCCACCTTTGGCCGGATCAAGCGTCACAATGACATGAATGATGTTCATGAGGCCACACGACTGCACGCTACATGCACTTCATCGTCTCGGAAAACCCATCGCGCCTTGCTGAAGAATGATGTTCACGATCCGTTCACCGGCACGGCCATCCCACTTCTCAGGCACGCGCTTCAAGGAGATGCGACCGGCAAGCACGTCATCAATGCCCGCTCGAATCTTCGCAGGATCGCTCCCCACCAGTCGATTGAGGCCGGAGTCGATCGTTGCGGGGCGTTCGGTATTTTCGCGAAGGGTCAGACATGGCACGTTGAGAATCGTCGTTTCCTCCTGAATACCACCAGAATCGGTGAGCACCAGTCGTGCGTCTGCGACAAGACGAAGAAAATCCAGATAGCCCGCCGGCTCGATCAACTTGAGGCCGATCATGTTCTTCAGCCGATCATCCAATCCGAACTCGCGAAAGCGAATGCGCGTGCGCGGATGCACCGGAAACACAATCTGCATGAATTTGAGCGCGTGATCAACGCCGTCCAGCAGTTTGCTCAGCACAGCAGGGTCATCAACATTCGAGGGACGGTGCAACGTCAATACGCCGTAGCCCTTTGCTGCAAGGCCGAGCATGTCAAGTACGCCCGACTGCATGGCACGTTCGCGATGATGCAGGAGTGTGTCGATCATCACGTTGCCGACGAAGAACGTCCGATCCGCAGGCACACCTTCCTTGGCCAGATTCTCCATTCCGCTCGGTTCGCTGACGAACATCAAGTCGCTGATGGCATCCGTCAGCAGGCGGTTGATCTCCTCTGGCATGTCTCGATCAAAGCTGCGCAGGCCGGATTCCACATGCGCGACAGCGATGCCCAGCTTGGACGCCACCAATGCACAGGCAATGGTCGAGTTGACATCCCCCACCACGACGACCAGATCGGGCCGATGCTCCAGCGCGATCGGCTCAAACCGCTTCATGATCTCCGCTGTCTGCGCTGCGTGGGAGCCGCTGCCGACCTCAAGATCGAAATCCGGTCTCGGCAAGGCGAGGTCATCGAACATCGCCTTGCACATGCGCTCGTCGTAATGCTGCCCGGTATGCACGATGGTGCGCGTAAGCTGCGGGTGATGCTGCATCGCCCGCGTAACCGCCGCGATCTTCATGAAGTTCGGGCGCGCTCCGCATACACAGCAGATTTTCATCGGTGAGTTCCTGAATGGGAGATCATCGCTCCCGCGTTACAAGTCGTCGTTCTGAAAGCGTTTCGATCCGTTTCAAGCGTGGGCGGAGAGGCTACCCAAGCTCATTCATGGGGTCAACGTCCGACAGGGATCGGTGCAAGTGCGTTGACCGCTGTAATGAACGTGTCCGCCATGCGATCCATATTGATCTCTTCGACAACGATTCGGAACGACTCGGCCCCCATCTGCCGAAGCCTCACTGCATCCGAAAGCGCGTCGCGAAGCTTGTCCGTTAGATCGTCCACGTCGTTCGCGCGTACATTCCAGCCGTTTTCAGGGCGAACCAGATCGCTTTGCGTGCCGTCCCCTTCACCGACGATAACGGGCAATCCGTGCGCCATGGCCTGCTGAATCGCCAGCCCACCCATGCCCGGCAGCACGAAAAGGTCGGCCTGATACAGCAGATCGGAAAGCTCATCGCCGAACTTGCCGCCGAGGAACTTCGCACGTGGGTACACCCGTGCAGCTTCCATTTCATCCGTTGCGCGGCTGGGGCCTTCGCCAACGATCCAAAGTTCTGGTTGCATCGGCTCGGGGAGTGCCGCACATGCTGCGAGGAGCATGTCGATGCGCTTTTGCGCGAGGAGCTGACCAACGTAGATTGCTATAGGCCGGCCAGTGAACTGTGTGGGTTTCTCTGGCGGTCGCCGAGTCGGACAGCGCGTCGTTGAGTTGTATGCGATGAAGATGCGTTCGCGCGGCACACCGAGCGCGTGATATTGATCCGCCGCGCGCGAACTGTACGCAATAATGCCATCGAACGCTCGCACGAACGGTGCACGAACCGCTTGGCGGAGCGGCATGAAGAACCCCGGCAGGACGGCCATCGTCCCAAGCCCCCATCCGATGACTGGCCGCTGACGGCGTTTCATCCACGCGCGCGCTTGACGAACGGAAATCATCCGAGGGTTGGCGTTGCTGATGAGCACATCCGGGTTCCACTCTTCAAGCCAGCGAAGAACGCCCTTCTGGCGAATCATCTGAAAGCGCCCCCCCAGAATGACCTGATTTTCAACCGCGAAATAGGATGCCTTCCGTAACGCGGACCCATCAACATCCTTGCCGCCAGAATCGCGACCCGCGCAAATGGACAACCCGCCCTCGCATCGCTCGGCGATCATGTCAAACAATGGAGCACGATACGGCGCGAGCCAATTTTGCAGAATACCGACGCGGCCGTGATACGTGCGCTCGTTCATGGTCGAAGTATATCCATTGGCAGTCGCACTCCGTGCCGACTCCGTGTCATTCAAACGGCTTGAACCGCATCTGAATCGACCTCTTTTACCCGTCGATTGAGAGCAAAAAGCACTTCGCCCATCCCGTGTGTCGGATGGGCGAAATACAATGCTCATTGAGGTTGGATGAGCGGGAGATCAGATATCGGCCCGCGGCGGGTTGCGGCGAGGCGCACGTTGTGGTGCATCGTTCTCAGTCGGAGCGGGGCGGCGTGGGGCGCCTTCGGGAGCGCGACCCGGACGCGGAGCGCCTTCTGCATTCGGTCGGCGCGGCGGTGCGCCTTCCTGGGCGCGGCCGGGACGTGGAGCGCCTTCTGCATTCGGACGACGCTGAGGAGGTGCAGCATCCGACCCGCCCCGCAACGGCCGGCGCTGTTCGCCAGCCTGATCGCGAGCCTGCACCTCTGCCTGGCGACGCTTCGCCATTTCCTCGCGAATCTCGGTCAGCCGCGCCTGCATGGCTTGCTGCTGCTCCGGTCGAAGAATCCGCCAGAGATCGCGCTGCACGGGTTCTGGCTTGGGTAGATTGCTCTCAATCTTCTGCATGGCGGCTCGCAACTCACCAAGAGCTTCTGGATTTTCTCTCGCATCGCGCATCTTGATGCGCAGCTCTCGCAAGGATTCGCCATGCTCTTCCTGGAACTTCATCATGTCGGCTTGAAACTGCTGAAGACGAAGCATTGCAGCTTCTCGCTGTGCATCATCCAGATTCTGTGATTGATACAGACGCAGCCACATGCGATGTGGAATGTTGTCCTGTGCCTGACCGGCCCGCGGCGCCTGCATTTCCCCCTGGCGCGTTCGACGCATGGGGCGGCCTTCATCATCGCCAATCGTTGGGCCTGAGAGCAGCGGCCGCTCCGGCGCCTTCGGAGCCGACTTGTCATCGGTTGGAGCGCCCGCCCACGCTGTGGAAACAAGCACTACGCTGAAGGAAGCGACGATTGGACGCAAACGAGTGAGATTCATCACCATAACTTGAACTCCAGAGGCAGGCGTTGCTGCCGGGTAGGTTTATGCCCCATTCCTTCATACAACGCCTGCAAACCGCAGAACATTGCCAGAATCGGCTCGCCCAAACGGATATGATGCTGATCCAACCCGAATTCTTCATCAATTTCGCATTCTCGGAAGGTTTTTTCCCGCATGGCCCTCACAAGTCGCCACGTTTATGACGCTCTCCGGACGGTCCATGACCCGGATCTGCACAAAGACCTTGTCACACTGAACATGGTGAAAGATGTCCGCATCGCGCCAGGGAACTCCAGCGATTCCGTGGAAGTCAACCTCGTGATCGAACTGACTACGCCAGCGTGTCCTATGAAGGACAAGATCAAGGCGGATGTCGAGCGCGCCATCACGAACATAGCTGCGACTGAAGGCATCACTTCGACAACCATCAACATTGAGTTCACCGCTGACGTGCGCAAGGCCAACGAGCGACTGCGCGACAGTAACACCCCGCTACCCAACGTGCAGCATGTGATTGCCGTCGGCGCGGGTAAGGGCGGTGTGGGCAAGTCAACAATCGCCGTCAACCTTGCCGTCGGTTTGGCGCGACTCGGCGCAAAGACAGCCTTGCTTGACGGCGATATCTATGGCCCGTCCATCGCAACCATGCTTGGGTTGGATGACATTCCAACCGCAGCGCGCGGGCAGACGCTGCTTCCGTTTGAAGTCCATGGCATCAAGGCCATGACGATCGGCAAGCTGGTTGATCCGGAAAAAGCCCTCATCTGGCGAGGGCCGATGGCGCATGGTGCGTTCAAGCAACTTGCCATGCAGACCGACTGGGGCGAGCTTGACTACCTCATCATCGACCTGCCGCCCGGCACGGGCGATGTGCCGCTCACCCTTGCGCAGTTACTTCCACTCACCGGTGCGGTCGTCGTCTGCACGCCTCAGAAGGTGGCGCAGGACGATGCCCGCCGTGCTGTGCGCATGTTCCAGCAACTCGGCGTGGACGTGCTTGGCATCGTCGAAAACATGAGCTACTTCATCGGTGATGACGGCAAGCAGTACGACATCTTCGGTCGCGGCGGAGCTGAAAACATGGCCCAGGCAATGAACCTGCCGTTTCTCGGTGCGGTGCCGATCCATATGGAGCTTCGCGCTCACGCCGATCAGGGGACGCCATTGAAAAACTGGGATGTCAGCGAAGCGATCTCAGACGAGTTGGATGCGCTGTGCAAGAATCTGGCAAGCCAGATTTCGATCGTAGCATCTGCTGGCCGATTTGTTCAGCCGACGCTCTCGGTTACGTGATTCAACCAACAGGCATTCCCGCCGGCATTGCGGGGCGAGGCGCAGCGACAGGCTCGGCTGTCTGTTTTTGCGGAGCCTGCGATTCGGCACAAGGGTTGGTTGACGCGGTGGGTGCTGTCGTCGGCCGCACAAAGTCTGCACCTTCCGCAAGCGTGGGCTTGATGTCCACTGTTGTCTGAAAGTCGCCGCCGTCCGGCAAGCGCTGCTGGCCTTCGATGCGCTCGATGAGCATGGAATCAGGGTCGATGTAGAGGTCGAATTTAGCTGCGTAATCGCCGCTCATTCCGTCGCCGCTCTTCAGTTCAAGATGCACCATCGGTTTGTTGTCGATCGTTACCGGTGCGATCTCAGTCGCCGTGAACCCTTCGGGCACGCCAGCGCGAAACTCTGAAAGCGGATTCTCGGTGAACTTGATCGCCATATGCGGCGCAAGCCAGAGGTCGTACATGGACTTCGAGCCTTGCACTTCCTGAGGCGCGATGGGAAGCGTCAACCCCAACCCTCGCATCAGGCCGCCACGGACCTGCGAAACGGGCGTGCGCACGTTCAAGCGCCCTTCCACGATATCGCATTTGACAGTGGTCTCTACGCGATGTGAACGCTCTTCGCCAAGGTGCGTGGTAACTTGCACAATGCTGGTCTCATCTTCGTAGCTCTCCAGCGCGCGATATCGCGCGACAAGATGCTCGAAAAACGACATTGCATCCAGTGCACGCTCGTTGACCACTTTGACGACCGGTCGCTCAGGCAGCTTGGAAGACGCGCCACCTGCGGTCACGCCACACGACATTTCAGGGCAAGCCATCATCATCACCAACGCGCCAAGTAGATGAACGGTCATGGCAGCCCTCTTTTCTCGCTCGACATGAGCGCGATACTCGCCCATATGGCGGCTTTCATATTATGCCCAAGCCGAATCGGAATTGCACGCGCTTTTTCAGCAGGACGGCTCATCCCTCTTTGATTGGGGGCGGGAATCGACGTTTTTCATCCAATCAGGCCAGAATGACAATCATCATGGTCATCACGAGGCCGTTGGATACCCCGTGCATGACCATCGGCACCACCACGGTGCCCCGCCATTCACGGGCTAGGCAGAACGCGACGGCAAGCGACATGAGCGCGGGTACCGCAACCCATCCCTGCGGATGAATGACTGCGAAAATGAATGAGTTGATCGCCGTGCTGGCCATGATGCTCAGCACAAGGCCCCACTGTCGGCTAATCTCGCGCAGGTGCCGATACAACACGCCGCGGAACATGATCTCTTCCACGACCGGCGCTGCGACCGCTGCAAGCATGAGCACCTGAATCTTGGGCCACAGGTTCGGTCCGATCACCTCTGCAATGATCGGATGTGCCGGACCGCTGGTTGACCCGAACGTATCGCCTTCCGTTCCAGCCAGCGCGGCCTGGATGAAAATCAAGAAAAGCGTCATCAGCACGCCAGCAAACAAAATCGGCAGCGCCATGGCATACCCCGCGATGCCGATGAGTGCCTCAAGCATCGGGCGTGATCCGGGGGCCGCAAGCGTCAGACCGCAATCACGACGAACCGTCTCCCATGGCACGCCGCGCAGCACGGGCCAGAACATGGCAATCAGACTGCTGAAAAACGCGACAAAGACGATCATCAGCGCTGACGCCGGCGCTTGTGCGCTCAGTCCCAACGCGACCAGTTGCAAACCGATAAAGAGCGCGATCCACAAGGCGAACGTCTCGGCGTACACACCATGAGGACCGAGTGACGGGCCGAGTTTGCTTTGCACGTTCCCTCGAATCACGAAGACCGCAAGGACGATCAATCCGACAAACCCGAGCACACCAAGCGTCAAGCCACCGCCGAGTGCAACGAAGAACGTGACAAGCACGCGCTGCGCTGACGCCAATACCGCACGCCGCTCACTGCTCACCGGCGGATCGGCGTCTGTCAGCGCGAGTCTGCCGAACCAACCGAACTTGGCGATGAGCCAGTCCCGATCAGCAGCCGTGAGTCGATCCGCGACAGGTCTATCGGCATCGTCATCGTTCGATGCAGCGTAAAGTGATTCGAGCAGCTCGATCGCTTTCATGCGCTCTTCACTCAATTCTCGCCCGGTCAGAGCTGCATCGGCAATCGTCTTGGCGACCAGTTCATCAAGAACCGCGCGAGCCTCTTCCTCGCCATGAAGTTCCGCTGCCAGAATGACAAATCGCAGCCGCTGCGAGACCGTGCCGCGATTCAGCGACCGCTTCACCATTTCGAAATCGCGGCCGCTCATGCGTTTGAGATCGTTCGCGGCAACCATGTACTTGGCCTGGGCTTCCATCAGCTTGACGCCGATGATGTCCTCTCCCGGCCCGTCCTGCTGAACGGATTGCTCCATCAGCGTTCTGCCAACGATGATGAGGCTGACCATCACAACGATGACAGCCCATGCGGCAAGGGGGAAGCCGGACACTCGCTTACGAGGCTCTTCACTGCCGAACATCATCGCATCCATGCTGCCCTTCCTTCTCTCGCTGTGACTTTCGACCTTCGTGAACAAGCTGCTTATTCCGGGCTGAGACCAAGACTATGCAGCAGAACTGCCAGAGCGTTGTACCCGCCGTGGATCGCGATGGCGGTAACAAAATACGGAAACGCCGCCGAGACATCAGCCGGTTGTCCCGACATCATCGACCGCTTCCACATGACCGCGACACCTTTCGCTGCGATGAATGAGCATCCGATGTGCATCACCACGCAAACTGTCCATCGCCATCGTGCCAGTGCCGGCCCATGATCGGGAATATAGACGGTGAGATACATAACGTTCTCAATAGCAGCAAAGCCCAGCGCACCGAGCACGCCCACGAGAAGAATGCCGCCGACCGAAGGCACGACCCAAGGCCGTCGTTCAACCAGCCAGAGAATGCCCGCGACCTTCAACATCTCTTCAATAACCGGACCGATGATTACAACGGCCATGTAGCCGAACCCGCTTTCGCCGACGAGCGATTTGAAAAACGCCCCGAAGATCGCAAACGGCCCGGTGAGAAGGCCGATCAGCACGAGCAGCAGCCAGTTGCGCGAACGAGAACCCGACTCGCGACGATGGCGCACTGTCTCCGCAAAGCCGGGCGTAGTCTCACGATTGATACCAGACCACGCAAGCCCCGGCTCATCGGCGATCGATCGCTCCCAGCCGCGATCGTCATCAACTACGCCGCTTGCTCGCGCCGGTTCTTCATCCAGCCGATCCGCATCCTCAGGCTGAAAACGGCCGCGATACTGTGGCTCGTCGTGAATATCGTGCATCACCTCAATGCCTGCTGATAATCGCCGCTCACTTTGAACGGCTGTGTGCCGGTCATCCGGAATGCGGCCGAGGCGCGCCATCGCCGAACACTGCTGTGCCATAGGCGATCACTTCAACCATCGGCGCCGGGTTCTTCGACATCCCGCCAATGTTGCTTGATTCCAAGCGAAGGTTCACGACGGCGACAGCGTTGAGGCGGCGAGCCTGCTCCATCATTCGGCACACCGCCTCACGCCGACCTCGCATCATCAGGCGATTGTAAAAACGCATCTCTCCGCCGATGAGCTTGCGAAGCGTTGATGTGAATGTGCGGAAATAGTCGGTAGAAATCACGACTGAACCCGCAACCATCGTTGCCCCGCGAACGGTGCGGCCATCCAAGCCGGGGGGGAGCGTCTTCAGATCTGTAAGTGGGATAGTCAACAGTTCCCGCTCCGACGCATCCAGCCGCTGCAGATGCATCTGCTCAACGAGCGTCCCCACGAGCAAACCGACGATGGCAAGCATCATCGGCAGCGCGCAGCTCAGCACAATGCCGAGGAATGGACCGAGAAGCGAGACCAACGAAAGCGTAAGCGTCATCCCTGACCTCCGAATTGAGTGGGATCAGGCACATTCTCTTTACGGAACATTGCTGCGCCGTCCACATGTGACGCTTTAATCTCTGCTTCCACGGCGCGCACGGTAACGGCCGTGCCGTATGCGTAGAGTTCTGCGGCGCCTTGCGTGATCGCGCTGGTCGTGAATCGCACGTTGACAATGGCGTTGGCGCCAAGCTGCTGCGCCTGCGCCATCATGCGTTCGAGTGACTGCCGCCGCGCTTCCGTCAGCAGCTCGGTATAACCGCGCAGCTCACCACCGACGAGATTTTTAAGCGACGCAGCGATATCGCGCCCAAGGTGCTTTGCGCGGATGGTGTTGCCCTGCACGAGGCCGCGCAGCTCAACGACTTCATAGCCCGGAATAGTCTCAGTGTTAACGATGATCACCAGCGTGTCTCCTCAAAGAGCCAACACGGGCATCATCGCTTATGGGCCGCCCTTTGTCATCCGGCCTGCTGCTGCCGGATCGTCAGGAGACGATTGACCGCGCGGACTTCGACTCGCTGCGTCTGCCCGCCGGGCCACGTAATCCGGAGCGATTCGACCTGCTCGTTTTCACCGAGACCGAATGTAACAGGCAGTTCGACTTGCGAGAGATAACTCTTGGTCGGCATGACCATTCGCCGTTGCGTGATGCCGCCTGCCGTCAGTTCCACCATCGCGCCGATCGCATCACGATTCACGGTTACGCCATCGCCGATGAGTTTGATGCGTAGCCAGTTGTGGCCCAGATTCTGCTCGTTTTGAAGCAGCAACGGTGGGCCGCTGATCTGTGTGAGCAGCACATCCAGATCACCATCACCGTCAAAATCAGCATAGGCGGCGCCACGCCCAACGATCGGGCGCGACAGATCGCCCAGTGAGTCCGCAGGCACTTCCACGTAGCACGAACGCCGTGCCGGGCCGGCATTCCAGAAAAGCTGGGCAGGCTGCTCATAGTGTTGCGAGGACTGAATCTGATTGATCTCTTCTTCAAGATGCCCGTTGGCCTGTAACAGATCGAGCCGACCGTCAAGGTCGTAATCGAAGAAGAACAACCCGAATGAGAGCTTGATGCGTGTGGGTGAGCCAATGCCTTCGCCAATCGCTTCATCAGAAAACTGCACCGCACCACTCGCGGATGTTCGCGAAACGTAGAAAGACGTCATTTCATTCGCGAAGTTTCCGATGCCGACCGCCAGTGCACGATCGTTGCGATAATGCGCAGCGTCGATACCCATCGCGCCGGTTGATTGACCTGAAGGCGAGAATGCGACGCCAGACCTCGCGCCCATTTCCATGAAGCGCCCCGGCGTGCCTTCCGCTCCATTCACGAACAGAAAGTTCTGCGTCGTGTCGTTGGCAATGAAGATGTCGAGCAAGCCATCGTCGTTGACATCCGCGAATGCCAGTGCAAGCGCTTTCCCCATCGGCAGGCCCGTGGCGGGGTTGTTGACATGAATACCCGCAGATTCACCAACTTCGACAAACACCCCTGGTGAATCAAGCTGATTGCGATAGAGATACGACTGCGCGCCGCGATAATTGGTGGGCGGTCCATATGCACGATCACGACCGTTCAGGGTGAAGTTCAGCTCAATGTCGATCGCACGCGACCACTGGATGTAGTTGCACACGAATAGATCAAGCAGACCATTGAGATTCATGTCGAAGAAGCCCGCGCTCGTGCTCCATTCATGCTCACCGCCTGCAAGATTTGCTTCCGCCGTCGCTTCAACGAATCTCCCACCGATGTTTCGATAAAAGTGATTGGGGCCGACAGCCGTAAAGAACACATCAACGTTACCGTCGTTATTCACATCGCCGACAGCGACGCCCATGCCGTAGAACCCAACGCCCAGCCCAACTTCCACGCTCACATCTTTGAACCTGCCTGTCCCATCATTGCGGTACAGGCGCATCCCGTTTGCTTCAGGTTTCTCTGCAGACGAGAGAACCCTGGAATCATGCGGCCAATACCATGAATCCACCAGAAGCACGTCCTGATGACCGTCGTTGTCGTAGTCAAAGATCGCGCAGCCGCCGCCCATGGTTTCCGGCAACAGCTTTTCGCCGGTTGCGCCGTTGAAGTGCACGAAATCGATTCCCGCGGCAGCGGCGACATCGAGGAAACGAACGGCAGGTATCACCCCCCCCTCTGTCGTTCGATCAATACCGCGAATCTCGCCAGCGTCCTTCGGCAGCACCGCTTCTGACGGCGCCTCTTTCCAGTACCGCGCCAGAAAGAATCCCACACCGACGGCTCCAGCAATCGCGATCACAAGCAATGACCAGAAGAACGCGCGACCGATGACCGCATCGTCCACCGGCACCATCTCCTCATCATGCGCTCCATGCGGCAGATTCGCGTCAGTCATTTTGCGCGACCTCCATTCGCGATTCCGAGAGTTCAGGCAGTTCCGGCGCACCCGGACGACGCAGGTTGTAGATCACAATCGACTCAGCGGCGTGATTCGCCCACGGATACTTCATCCGTGCCGCTGCGACGGCTATATCGCGAGCATTGTCGTCCGGTTTGTAGGTGGCGTGCAGCCTGCGGTGCCGCTCCGCAGCTTCTTCGTCGCCCAACTCGGCAAAGATGAGCGCAAGGTTGTAATGCGCCGCAAGGTCTTCCATTTCCATGGAAAGCGTGCGCTGGAACAGCGTAACGGCTTCGCGCAGCATCTCTTCACGAGCCTGTCGTTGATCCGCGCCTCGCTCCTGCTTCGCTCGCTCAAACAGCGTTGCGCCCAGTTCGTTGAGCACGCGGTAATCTTTGGAGAAATCGAAACCGCGCCCCTTCGCCTGCTCGAAGCCGCCCGCGATAATCTGTCGCAGCAGAACAATCGCCTCATCAAGCCGCGCGTTCTGCTTGTGCACCAGCGCAGTGAACCAGAGCAGCGACCATTCATTCGGCGGCGGGTTGAAATCACGAGCGCGGCGAAGAGCCTCGGGAGCTTCTTCCGTTACGCGACCTTCGCGGAGGTACACCCGCGCGAGGTTAATCGGACCGTCAGGCCTGCCCAGCCGCTCGACCTGCTGGAAAGCATGCTCCGCCTGGCGCAGTTCGCCCGCGCCTTCTTTCAGCAGCAAGCCGATGCCATAGTCGTTCCATCGCTGCCATTCAGGAATGACCGAAGGTGCGTTCGCCACCGGCGCGCTCGGGTTCATCCCCTCAACGGGGAAAATCACGGTGTCATGGGCAAGCGTCGTAACCGGCAGATCGTTGAAGTAGTCTGGGTCTTCCAGCACGAGCGCCATGTATTCCGTATCGAACTTGCGGTATTGCAGCTTCACATCCACCACAACCGGCTCCGTCACGTCTTCAGGCAGATCGAGCAGATAATGCACCGTCATACCTGCGCCGGGCGGAATCTGGTTGTTGTAAAGGGGCACGAAAATATCCTGCGGATTGCGGCGATTGATGCGATTGCCGTGGCGATCAATCACAAATGCATTGACGAAATGCGACCAGCGATCGGTCTCATTGCGCCGCGGCTCACGACCGCCACTGCGACCGATGACTCGATCGCCGCTGGTGACCGTAACATCCATCCACACTTCGTTTGAGTCCATCGTTCCCTGTGTGAAGTGATGGCCCATCTTGACGGTGCGAATGACGGTCTCCAGCAGATAGCTCTCGCCGGGCGTCAAGGTCGGCACATCAGGTCGCAACGGCGCGATGAGTTCGCCGTCGATGGCGCCACCCTTCTTCACGCCGAAGATGTCAACCCGCATGACGCCTTCAAGAAATTCCTGATGCGCCTTGATGACCTCTTGGGGATTCGGCATGTTCGCCAGAATCGGCATCGCAGTGTTCGCCGACGGGAAGCGATGGTCGAGCGTTTTGAGAATGCCGGAGTCGTCGCGGATTCTGGCTGCGAAGTCCGTCGATGGGATCAGGGGCATATGACATCCATTGCAGTTCGTTTCCGCAACGGGCGGGTAATAGAAGCTGGCGATGCCATATCCGGAGACCCCTGACAACCAGAACGAGTCATGGTGATTCTGCCCGCGCAGCCACTTGTAATCATTAAGCTCAGGTGGCAGGTGAACCTTGTGACAGGTTGAGCAGAACTCCGTGGTCCGGTGCAGCGGCTTGAGGAATGTCTGCTTGTGGAATTCCGGTTTGGCCTTGATGAGTTGTCGGTTCACCCATGCCAGCATCGGGTTCTCGCTGAACGCGAATGGATAGTGAATCGGTTCGTCGATCGTGTAGTCTGCGTTGCCTCGCGTGGAGTTCACATGCGTGATCGAGTGGCACACCGTACAGGTGATTCCCGCGTGGGCTGATGGATCGTGCACCATGTCGAAGTGCGGATCGCTGAACTTGCCTGAGAAGAACGGCACCGGATCGTGACAGCCAGCGCACCAGCGAGAACGGTTGACATCGCCGTCTTGCTCCATCGAGAACTCGCGGGTCTCCTTCACTGCAAAGAAGTACGGCGGGTTGTTGAACGAACTGAAACGATGCACAGAGGTCGCCCAGCTCGCATGAACATCTGCATGGCATTCCTGGCAGTAGGCATCGTTGTGCAACACGCGCTCTGGAATAAAGTTGCCACTGACCGTTCGAGCAAGCGATGGGCGGAAGTACTGATCGCCGTCCGGATTGCCTTCCACGTTCCACGCACGCGGGTCCTGTGCATGCACCCAGACCATCATGGCTGCAAACCCCGCAGCGACGGCTGCCCAGCTCACGCCGACCTTCCACTTGATCTTTCTTCCCGCAAGTCGATGCAAGACAAAGAGCCAGATGGCCAGCACCGGCGTAATCACATGTGCCCAGTATGCAATGGATCTCGTCGTGGCGTCGGTTACGACGATGACGCCATCAATGCGCGTCAGCACAATGCCACTGGCCAGCAGAATGATCGCGGTAATAAAGAGAGCATAACCGGCACGGATCGCCCGCTTGTTGGGCCGATTGCGTGCGTTGCGGATGTGAATGATGCCGAACACGATCACAGGAACGACGATCACAAACCCTAATACGAGGTGCAGCAGGAACATGAGCAGGTAGAAGTAGTTCTGATACTGCACCCCCGCGACCGTAACGCTGAGGAGGTAAACCGAGTTGACCACCAGCAGTGCGAACAGTGCAAAGACAAACCCCAGCAATCGCTTCAGCTTCGGGCCGACCACCGGTACATAGCGCTTCCGCAACGGCACCCCACCGCTGCCTTCTGTTCCAATCGATCGCTTCAACTGTCTGCTCCTTCACAGTCCAACATCACCGGCCATCACCATTACATTGAATGCGACCAGTATGCACGATCACTACAGTCAATGGCAAGAAAAAAGTCCTTGACATTCGCATTATGCGTGTTTTATGCAGCGGCTTCGGTGATGCGATGCCGATTCATCGGCCTGATCGGAATCGAGTATTGAACATCATGTGAAGTTGCCTAGGCAAGGAACCGGCACCTTCTCGTACAGGGAGCGGCTCCAGCGTGTCCCCATCCTTCGTGAAGAGGTCCATGTCCTTGCACCAGCCTTCTGTTTCCAGCACATAGAACCGCCGCCAACCGGCATCAGGCGACTGATTCAATGCAGCGAACTCCATATGGACTTCTTCGCCGGGGCCGAAGATGGCCAGTGCACCGTTCGGGTCTCGTATAAGTGGCAGCACATCACCGAACTCCGTATAGAACCCGGTCTGATGTCGCGTATCCCACAGCGGCACTCTGCGATCGTAGTCGTAGTACGGCAACCGCTGCGGCAAGTCGAGCCGC
Organism: Phycisphaerales bacterium; assembly: GCA_035443885.1. GTDB lineage: Bacteria > Planctomycetota > Phycisphaerae > Phycisphaerales > SM1A02 > DAOMNO01. The sequence goes on along the minus strand of DAOMNO010000006.1, from coordinate 115,030 downwards.
TGGGCAAAGCCAGTGCGCATCAACTCTGCCCGAACCAGCGGAAGCTCGCGACGCACCGCATCCGGGCATTCTTTGGCCCATGCAATCAAGAACCGATCCCAGTAAATCTCCTGGTTGGTCGTGATGCGAAGTAACCTTGTACCTGGTGGCAGCCGATCCGCTGGCAATGGCACAGACATCTCGCGGGGCATGCCCGCCGGATAGCCGACCTGTTCCCACACAACAATCCACTCACCCTCTGCATTCATCGCTTCGATTGTCGGAGCGCGATACGTAGCGCCAGCTTGCCATGCTGCAAACATCGTCTGCGAATATGGATACTCCACCCAGCCGTCCGCAATGAGCAGCACATCGCCATGCTCTGAATCAAGTGGCTCAGGGAATGTGATGGTGATGGCGTGATCGTTCTTGAGCAAACCAATGAAGCGCAGGTCCAATTCTCCAACAGGAGCAGCCACAAGGTCTGCGCTTTGCACTGCTTGCGTTACATCTTCACCGCGTTCGTTCACGGCAAGCGTTGGCGACATGCTGCGCTGGTAAAACCGTGTCGCGCCTGTTGGGGCAGGATCACCAATCCCCATGCGCTCATCCAGAGTCATGGACCACCCGGGCGGCAGGTCATACGCGACGAGTTTCGCTGAATCGAGATAGCACGCCTCTTCCATCGGCTCACCGAGTTTGATGATGTATCGCCCGTGCTTCGGCTGGAGCACTCCTTCCGTGAATTTGAATCGCTCCCAAGGCCGCGACGGCGCGTACTCGCCTGGCCCAACCGCGAATCCCATGCCACCCACACCGAGCACGTCGCTGACGAACTCGAACTTTTCACCATTCCACACAAAGAGGACAGGGCAGGATGAAAGCTGCCGCTGCGTTTCGGAAATCACGTGATGTTCGCCAACAGCAAGGTCGATCTCACTCTGAAAAATCCCGTCTGACCAGTCGATTGAAAGAAAGTCGATTTTCCGATGTCCTGCCACACCCACAGCCTGCGGCTGATGAGACTGACCGGGGCCTGACACACTGGGCAAGGTTGAACCTGCAACCCAATGCGAGCCAAAACGAGCCGCGTAGTGCGTGCCGATTCCCGATGCGTTGGACCGCATCGAATGTCCTGCATCCTCACGGCCGGTGAAGGAGAGCGTCGCGTACTGATATCGTCCTGATCCAGGGTGCCAGATGACTGGTTGCGATCCTTCAGGAAGACCGACCACTGAAGGCCCGCGATCCGTGCTCACTACGATCACACCCCAACCTGCAGCCGCTTCCATGTGCAACCCGTGCATCAGCCCCCGCCCATTCCATACGGCGCCACCGCGATCTGTCAATGACAGCACGTTTCGCTGCCCATCACCATTGACATCCATGACCGCAAGCGCAAGTGCACGCTCGCGATCTTCAGGGAGTTTGCGATCACTCCAATCAGGCGGATCAGCCTGCAGCATTTCCTGCCAAACGCCTTCCGCATTTCGCGTCCATCGCACGCGCTGCACCCGCCCTTGTCGCTCGCGCAGTCCGTAGAGTTCGATCTGGCCGTCCACGATCATATCGACGGCAACCATCGCAGCAATCTCTGCCTGACGAATCGCATCGAACTCGCTTCCGCCTGAGCGATACTGCCAGAGGCGGTCATTGATGTACACCTCATGCGGCGGTTGCTCGTTGATGACGATGATGTCCAGATCGCGATCGCCGTCGAGGTCTGCAGCAATGACCTGCCGTGAGGCGGAGTTGCTGCCTATACCCGCAATTTCCCGCTGTTGTGCGATCGGCCTGAATGTGGGCAGCGACGCATCCCGATTGTTGCTCAGCAGTTCATTTGGACCGTCAGTGTTGACGAGGAAAACATCAAGATCGCCATCATGGTCCGCATCAAAGAAAAGGCCGTCAACGGTATCAAAATCACCGCCTGATGTGCCCGTTGCATCGGTAACGTCAACCCACATCGTATCGTTCGAGCCAGCAGGCACTCGCCGAAGCAGCATGTTCGGCCCACGACGACAGAGGTACACATCGGTCAGACCATCGTTATCGAAATCGCCCCAGAGAGCAGCGTTCACATGTGGAATCCGCGCAAGCGGGTGTGTTGGGTCAAGCGTAAACGTGCCCGGAGCGTCGGCATTCTGGATGCAGACAGCGTTATACAGCCCCGGTTCATCCAGTGCGCCTGCGATGAAAATGTCGATCAATCCGTTGCCTGTGATGTCACACGCGGTCATCGACACAGCGCGACCTGATTCGCGCGCGCGCCACGTGAAATCATCTCCATTTGTCAGCAGTGGCGCAGCATCTGCAAAGATCGAACCACCCGGCGGCATCACAGCCATTCGGCCTGCAAGAGGCATATCGATTGCAATCGCTTCGCCCTTGCGACCCATTCGCGTATAGACGAACTCCGCCAGCGAGGCGCGTGGGTTGGTGCGAAGCCGTTCGAACTCTGTCAGCATTGCTGTGGCGTCCTCATCGCGACCAAGTCGGCGAAGCATCTGTGATGCGCCGTAATGCGCGCTGCGCAGGTGCGGATCCAACTCCATCGCGCGGCTGAACCACGCAAGAGCTTCCGCGTAATCTTCCGATGCCATAATCTGTCCAATGTAGTACGCCGCGTGAGCATCGGCAGGATCGCGCTCTGCAACGAGTTTGAAATGCGGAAGCGCACGATCCGGCTCGCCGCCGTGCAAATAAAGCAGCCCGGAGCAGTAGTGCGCCCGCAGATGGTTCGGGTCTTCCTGCAGAACCTCTGCAAGCATCTGCATCGCTGCGTCTTCGTCACCCGGTTCTTGCCGATTGAGCGTGGCAATGGCAAGATTGACTCGCACATCCAGCCAATCGGGACGAGCCTCAACCAGCGCACGGAATATCTCCGCAGCTTCACGGTACTCGTAGCGACCCATCAGCCCGACACCACGATTGTTCTGCTCAATCTGCAAGGCGCTTGGCGGCAGCGGCGCGGGCTTCGGCTCCGAACGCGGAACCATAACCACGTATAACGCGGGCACAATGACCGCACACACAACGGCGAGTATGACGATGATCTTGCCGGCCTTGTTCTCGTTCATGTCCGATGAGCTACCTTCTGCTTCGAGGCTTCAATGCGCTCCTTGATGCCCGCGATCGTGAGCGGATGCTCAGTTGTCGATGCTGGTCTGAGCTTACTCCCCTGCATGTACGGATGCGCTTCAACCCGGAGATGCGCGCGCGTGTCGTGTCCGATTCGCCTTGTTCGCTCAGCTCGAAGCCGCGAAATGTCGATCGGCGCGACAACGACTTTCTCACCTTCGCCGGGATCGGCCTGCGCGAGGATGCGACCGTCATAATCAACCACCATGCTGCCGCCGGGCCATGAAAACGGCGGATAGCCTTCGAGCGTCGCGCCCTGGTTTGCTGCAACGACATAGGCTGTGTTCTCCGCAGCGCGGGCGCGATTGAAGAGCGTCCACCAGTCCATCGGCGGCGTCGCGCCCCACGGGTCCATGTACGCGGAAACGCGGATCAGCACTTCCGCGCCGTTGAAAGCGAGCTGCCGAATCGATTCCGGGAACAGCCAGTCATAGCAGATCGCCACACCCAGCCGTCCGATTTCCGTATCCGCAACAGGGAACATTTCCGCGTTGTATTCGCTCGGCGAAATGTCATGCGGGCTGGCATGAACTTCCCACGGAATCCACGGATTCACCTTGCGGTACTTTGTCAGAACACCGTTCGGCCCGATGAGAACGGTTGTGTTAAACACGACATCAGGAAACGCGGGATCGACTTCAATAAACGTGCCGGTCTGAATGAAGCAGCCGTGTTTCCTAGCCAGTAACTCGTACTTCTGCGTGTGCTCGTTGGGGACTGGAATCGCGAGCTTTTCCCGCAGTTTGCTCACAGTTTCATACACTGGCGCCGCGTGAGCGAACTCCGGAAAGACAAGCAACCGAACATCGAAAAACGGTTCATACCCGCCGATCGTGTACTCCACGATCTCACACATCCTTTTGGTGCGTTCTGCGATCTGCGAACGATCGGTTGGACACTTGAAGCTCGTCTGACACGCCGCTGCGTAGTAGATGCATGACATGATGCGGATGGTAGCACCATCGCGCCGAGGGCGCAGATTTACTGCATTTCAAGCCAACCGGCTCTTGGCGATCAGCCCCAGTTTCCAAGGAGAAGCAGGAGATCAAGCACGTCAACGACATTGTCGCCATTGAGGTCTGCATCGCAGCCGGGGCATGATCCCCATGAGCCGAGCAGGATCAGCAGATCAAGCACATCGACGGCGCCGTCGCAGTTCAGGTCGGCGAAGTCGCATGTTTGACCGGTGATTGTGAAGTTCGCGGGGCTGGCATCCGAGCCGGTATTGCCGTCTGCATCGCGTGCTGTAACGCGCACCCGTGCCTGCGACGTCGGCAGGTCGGGTACAGTCCAGACAAACGAACCATCGTCGGCCGTCGCCAGAGCGATCAGATGCGGATATGTTGCGCCGCTGTCCGTGGACAAGTGCAGATCGACGTTGATAACGCCGATGTCATCATCGGAACTCCAGCGGATTTCGAGCTGGTCGCCGGGGTTGAGCGATTCGCCGCCACGCGGCGAGCGCAGAAAAGCCGTCGGATTCGCGCCACCAAGCGGCGCGGGAACATGCTTGACAATGCAGTGCATGACGCCTGCTGCAGTCACGATCGCCTGGCAATTGATCTGATAGATTGTTTTATCAGGCAGAGCCTGCTGCCAAACGGCCAATGCGGTTGCGTTGTATTGAGAAGCGGTGCTGTTTGTGTATGAAGGAACGAGCACGATGTTGTTGACGATCACCGCATTCGTATAGGTATAGTGTGTGCCACTGACGGTGCGAGCGGGCGTGCGATACACCGTGTAACCGCGCGAAGCAAAATCAGCGGCAGCGGCGTTGCAGATTTGCGCCTGAATGCTGCCCGGCTGTGCGGGCCATTCGCTGATGATGACCTTGTTGTGCGCCACCGGAATCATCCACATGTCGATGTGCTGAGTCGCGTCAACATTCGTCGGAAAGGCGTCGTAGAACAGGGTGAACAGATTCTGATACGCCTGCCAGATGCCGCGAATCTGAGGTAGGGTGAACCCCGGGTTCTCGTTCTGAATCAGGACAGTGGAATAGCCGATGCCATCGTCGTCGAGGTGATAGTTGCCGCCGCCGTGAACGAGTGGAAGCTCGTAGTAGGCATGCTTCCTGATGCCGCTGATGAATGCAGGAATGGCATTATCGAGCGGGCGAGGTCTGTTGTAAGTGTGATCGACAATGGCGCGCACGTTCCCCTCGTAGATGTAACGCGGGCCGTAGTCACGCACCCAGATGGAGTTCAGCGGAGCAGAATAGATTTTAACTTTCGCTGCATTCGCACCGGCGATGCCGACCATATACTGTTGCACTTCTGCAGCGCATCCGCCGGCTGAACTGGGGCAGATAACCCACACTTCAGTGTTGGCGTTGTTCGTGATGCGGGCCGCCATGGCATCAAGAATGTCCTTCCATGAGCCATTGCCCGTGTAGGACATGATGATGGCTTGCGTCGGGTGGTACTCAGGCGGGCACACGATTGGTCCCTCTGGCGGATCAGTCGCACCGCGCAGCAGGTGGAGCGGAGCTTCGCGCACAATCTCTCGCTCCCGCTCCGTGAGATAGCGAGGCAAGGCATCCGTCTCATTCGAAGATCGCCGTGGCTCCGTACCACGTTGAGCCAGAGCTGACTGAGCCAGTGGCACCATCGCCAGTGTCAGCGAGGCGATCATGAAGGTGCGGAACCGAGACGGACGAGTGCGGAACATCAACATCGCGCAGAATCTCCTTTCACGGCAGCCCCTGTAACTGCCATCTTCCCAGTCTGGCACGATAATCAGCCTCTTGCAAGGAACTTCCGAGGAAAAGCCGAGAAACCGGCGATTATGGGCATACAGGGCTGCTGCACGCTGCGGCGCGAAGCAACCGTTCACCCTGCTCCGGCCGCATGGAACCCTCCGCGATGTACGCAGCAATCTCTCGACGGGTGCGCTCCCGCGACATGACCTGTGTGGAGTTGTGCGCAGTCCGCAGGATGATGATGACCAACACGCAGAAGCCGAGCAGGCTCGTCAGGAAGTTCTCGGCGATCAGGCTCATGAGGAAATCCATGCTCAACTCCTCCTTTCTGCGGAATCAGTTCACCGCGATCTCCTTGGTTTAGCTTACTGAACCGTTTCGCGCGGGACACGTCCTGTTTACCGACTGTGCGGACACGTCAGCAAGTGTGTGGCAGCACCGGCTATAATCCGCGTCTTCGTCCGCGTAGCTCAATTGGATAGAGCGTCGGCCTCCGAAGCCGAAGGTTGCAGGTTCGAGCCCCGCCGCGGACGCCTGTTCTTTTTCACCCTTTGATTCGGGCTTCGGTGCCCGGGCGCGACTCGCGCACTGCAGGCGACGGAGCCGCTGTATGACGATTGCTGAGTTTCAACAGTTCATCCGCGATCGGTACTACGCCACCGATGCAGCACGTGGCGCTCCCGGAACCTTTCTCTGGTTCTCTGAAGAAGTCGGCGAGCTTGCGGAAGCCATCGGCAAACGTGAGCGAGGCGACGGCGATCAGACCAACCTTGAAGAAGAGTTCGCGGATGTGCTTGCCTGGCTCGCCACACTGGCGAACATCACCGGTGTGGACCTCACCGCAGCCATCGACCGCAAGTACCTGCGCGAAGGTGGACCGAAGGGAGTAAAGTAACCATGTCGCGCATCGACGGCATCTTCAACGCGCTGCGTAAAGAAGGCCGCAGTGGGCTGATGCCGTTCATCACCGGCGGCTACCCCTCGCTCGACATCACGGCGAACATACTTCCTGCGCTCGAGCTGGCTGGCGCGAGCATCGTCGAGATCGGCATCCCGTTCTCCGACCCGATCGCGGATGGCCCGGTGATCGCAGTGTCCATGCACGAAGCCTTGGAAGCAGGTGTTACGCCCGACGCGATTTTCAAGACGGTTGCGGCGGTGCGAGCCTCAACCCGACTCGGTCTCATCGCCATGGTCAGCCATTCGATTGTTCACCGCATCGGCACGCAGGCTTTTATTGAAAGAGCCGCCGAATCGGGCCTTGATGGCTTCATCATCCCCGACCTCGACACGTCCTCTGGTGAAGCCGTGTCGAAACTGATCCGCGATCAAGACATGAGCTTGAGCCTGCTCATCGCTCCGACCACCACACCTGCGCGAATGAAAACACTCATCAGCCTTTCCAGCGGCTTCATCTATCTGCTCGCGCGGACAGGCCTGACGGGTGAGCGCGATGATGCTCCGAGTATCGCGCCGCAAGTCGAAGCCATTCGCAAACTGACCGATCTACCGATCGCTGTCGGCTTCGGTGTTTCCCGTGCGGAACATGTGGCTGCAGTAACAGAACAGGCAGACGCTGCCATCGTCGGCTCCGCGCTGGTGCGACGGATGAGCGGCGCAGCTGATCCAGTTGCAGCAGCCGCTGCATTTGTGAGTGATCTGGCACGCGGGCTGCGCGGCGCGAACGTCATTCCGCGATAGCATCGCGGGTTCAGTCATCAATCGAAATCATTGCCGCGCCGCTTGCCACAGCGCGACGAGCTGATCCACATCAAGCGATTCAGGCCGCTGCTCGGGCGACACCCCCGCAGGCCACTGAATCGTTCGTCCACGAGCGGCGAAGATGCCGCCGAGTTGTTTTCTGCGCTTGGCGAACAGCTCCGTGATGAACTTCGCAAAGTCATGCGATGGGGTACTGCCGGGCTTCGGCGTGATCGCAACCATTGCACTGGTAACCTTGGGCTGAGGCCAGAAGCTCGTCGGCTTGAGTATCGCCAGCTTGCGCACATCGGCCAGCGAGCGGATGATGACCGTCAGCGGGCCATACGCCTTCGTGCCGGGCGGCGCGAGCAAGCGATCCGCCACTTCCTTCTGTATGGTGACATACACACCCGCACACTCCGGATGATCCATGAGCAGCGCACCCATGAGCGGGCTGGCTGCTTGGTATGGCAGATTTGCAACCAGTTTAAAGGGCCTGCCTGCCAGTGCACTCACGATCTTCCGATTAAGCCGACGCTCACCCTCAAGGCAATCGCCCTCGATGAGCGTGATGCGATCACCAAGACGATCACGAACAAGGGCAGCAAGATCGCGATCGAGTTCGCACGCGATCACTTCCGCGCCATGTTCGAGCAATGCTTCGGTCAGTGTGCCCGTACCGGGGCCGACTTCAAGAACGACATCGCCCGGCGCGATCTCCGCGGCGCCGATGAGTTTGGCAAGTTGATTTTTGTCGTGCAGAAAGTTCTGACCAAAGCGATGCTTGGGTCGCAAGCCGCGTTCGGCGAGAAGCTGTCGGATTTCAGAAAGGGTCTGCATGATTCCGCGCCGTGCGGTCACGCCTTCCCAAGGTACTCTCCGGTCTCTGGACTGACGCGCACAACCTGGCCCACCTCAATGAACGGCGGCACGCGAATCTTCGCGCCGGTTTCCACAACCGCTTCCTTCGGCTGATTCGTCGCGGTCGCGCCTTTCACCTGAGGCGTGGTATCCGTGATGCGCAACTCGACCGATGCGGGGAGTTCGACGCTCAACACGCGACCGTTGAATGAAATCACACCGACTTCAAGATTTTCTTTAAGCCATTGGCTTTGATCGCCTACGACATCACCGGGAATCTCGACCTGCTCGAAAGATTCATTATCCATGAAGACGAACGGTCCATCCCCTCGCCCGCTGGCGTCATAAAGGTACTGCATGGAGAAACGGTCGATGCTCACGTCTTCGAGCTTGTCCGCTGAGCCGAGCCGGTTCGTCTTGATCGTGCCAGTATCGACGTTTTTCATCTTGGCCTGCACGTAGGCAGGGCCTTTGCCCGGCTTGACGTGCTCGGTATCGAGGACGACATGAAGCTGACCTTCGTACAGCAGGGCCTGGCCCTTCTTGATTTCGGTGGCTTTGATTGGCATTGGGCCGACAGGATAGCAGCATCATCGCAAAATTACTCTGACTGATGCTGGGTTGGGTAAAGGCCATATCAAACCCCATTTCCGAGAGTGCCAAGGGCGGGCCTGCAATGTTTTTGAAGCCACTTCAAACATTTTCTGCGCCTCATCCGCTCCGATTGCGCTTCCTACTTTGACGGGCTGTTTGGCAACGCATTGACGTGATCTCCAGTCATAACACGCCAAACCGCTGCAAAACAAGGATTCAAGGGAGCGACTCCACATGCAATTCCGAACACACAATCGGACCATTCGAACGGTCGCGAGCGTCGCGGCTCTGGCAGCGACCAACCTCGCCAGCGCGAACATCATCCTCTACTACACCGGCCCGACGAACTACACCTACCTCGTCCGCAAAGTGCCCGATTTTGACCAGAAGCGATCGGTGCTACCCAACGATGGCAAGAACTACTGCGTGCCGACCAGTGCGCTGAACTGGTTTGCCTACATCGCGAACCACGGGTACCCCAACATGGCACCCGGTTCCGGCAGCTGGGCGGGTCAGGGGCCGTATAACATGGTTTCCGTCAATCTATTCACCATGGGCTTCCTGATGGGCACGGACCCGAACAGCGGCACCGGCCTTAGCGGCGCAGTCAACGGTATGGCCGGCTGGATCGACATTTCACCCTACACCGGGCAATTCGTCGTCATTGGCGCGAATGCCAACCTCGCCCAAACCTACAGCTTTGATAACCTCGCCCAACAGGCAATGCTCGGACGGCTCGTGATGCCGCGCATCGGCTGGTACATCGAAGGCTCTGGAGGAGTCATCACGCGCGACGGCGGGCATCTCACGACGATGACGCGTGCGAAGCGCGATGGAGCCCAACGAACCATCGGACTCAATGACCCCGCGTCAGATAACGGACTCCTCAACGTCCAGAGTGAGTTCACCCGCGAAGACTATAACTGTGTCGAGGTGCTGCGCACCGTCGATGGCTTCCCTCGCTTTGTAACGCGAGTCAACAACTACAAGTCGGGCACAAAGCAGGGCTATATCGACGGCTACCGTGCCATCGTGCCGCTTTTTGGATTGACCACTTCAACCGACAACACTTCGGTCGTCATGAAGATGCCATTCGCCTTTGGCAGTGCGCAATCCAGCGAGAAGTCCTACCCGACTGCTGCGCCAATCTCGCACCTGAAGATCAGCAGCGACGCCCTCTCCGCGCTCGTGATGACCAGCAGCAACTCACCCGCGTCGTCGTCAATCAAGAAGCTCGACTTCGCCACCGGGCAGATGACGACGCTTTTCGGCAACCAACAGGCCACGACACAGATCGCCACCGGCCGCTTCGGCGACATCTACGCCCTCCAACAGGGCGCGGACTCCTCGTTCCTGTCTCGCATCGTGCCTGGTGTGCCCGACCCAATGTCGATCCTCCTGCCGGAGCCTATGACCGCCATCACCTACGACGACTTCACCGATAGCGTCCTGCTCTTTGCCCATCAGACGAGGAGGCTCTATCGCTATCCGTACAAGCTCGTCGCGAACCACGCGCCACTTCCCCCGGAGATCTTCCCGCTCCCCGGCAATCTCCCGACGGGCGGAAGCCGTTTTCTGACGGTCAGCCCTGTAACCGGCCACGTGTGGTACTCGACCGGCCTTTCGAACGGATTCTGGGAAATCATCATCCCTGGCGACGGCTCAGTGATCGTGAACCCCGTCGTGGCACAAAGCTCGTTCTTCCTGAACGATCTCAGCATTGATGACGCCGGCTTCATGTATGGCTGCGACACCAGCGTCAACCTCATCCGCATGTACGCACCACACCAACCTGGGGATGGTTCCGTAACACTCCTGGCCACAGGACAACACCCGTTGGCGAACTCGCCCTGCCGACTGCGGCTCGCAATGCTCTTCAGCCGTCACAACTTCGACGAGGCGACTGCGAAGGATCCTGCGCAATGGGACATCGACCTGCCGACGGAATTCGCGCCATCGATTCCCGACTGCCCAGCCGACTTCGACGGCAACAACGTTGTGGATGTTGTCGATCTCCTGAAGCTGCTGGGCGAATGGGGAACGAACGGCTTCAGTGATGCTGATCTCAACTACGACGGCGTCGTCGATGTCATTGATCTGCTTCAGCTCCTCGGCTCGTGGGGACCATGCCCCTGATGCTCAATGCCTCCCGGCATCGGGGGCGGCTGATCGTCCATTCGGCAACAGACTCAACGTCATCGTGTGAGTGGGCGTATTGAGACAGTGAGCCGTGCGACCGCACCCGCGGAAGCACGGCTCACGCCGTTATGTACTTCCATGATACACAGGTGTGCAATCTCAAAACCGCCACATTCTTGAAAGCTCCTGCAGCGTCAACGAGCTTTGATTGGCATATGGACTACGTGGTCGCGTACCGCCAGCCAAGTCGGTTGCGAACTCGCTCGCTCTACTCAGTCTTGAACATCAATCGTCGCTTCCAGCACGTGCTCATACGCCCATGCCGTGCCAGCCGGCAGCACTGGTGTGCCATCATCGTTCCATTGAATCGGCTGCGACATACCGCCAGCAGCCATTGCAACACCCACCAGCCAGTACCTCACCTGAATCTTCAGCGGCCCGGCCCGTTCCGGCACAATCGTCAGCTTTGCACTCATGCCGTCATATCCCATCTGCGTCTGGCCGTGGCTGATAATTCGCGTACCGAAGCCGACGATCGGCTGTACGTTGCTCGCACGGCCGTGCGGCGTGGGATCATCACCGACAAAGTACCCCGAAAAAAGCGCGGCAGGCTGCGGCACACCCGTCAGCGGATCCTGAAACCGATTAACGTTTTCAAACCCGATCACGATCTCTTCACCAACGCGGGCGCGCTGCGGCGCAATCACATTCGACTTGATGATGCCTGAATAGACCTCATCCGCGAGTTCCTGCGGCAACTCCCCGGCAGCAATCCGCATGAATAACCAGTCATACGCATTGCGTTCCAGGGTCGCACGCTTCTCGCGGCGATCCATCAACCCTCGCGCCAGTTCGACGGTCTGCTCAGGCGAAAGCGTTCGTGCGTTCAGCTCAGTCCATTCGTCAAAGAGAAATCCCCTGCCCGTAACAACTTTGCTCATCAGCTTGGCGTCGCTGGAAATTCGCGCCGTCGTCCAGAGCGGCCCCATACCGAAGATGATGAAAAACATCATCAGGGTCATGCCTACATTCATGGCCGTGAACTTGCGATGATCGAAGCGTTTGCCGGAATATACCGCGCCGGGTGCAGTCCACACCGCGGCGCATTCGGGGCAGCGATCACTCACGACTTCAGTCGGCGCGAGCTGATAATCGCATGATGCGCAGTAGCGTTGCTTGTCCTGTCCCGGCTGGAAGCGCCATGCAAGATAACTTCCACCCACAGACATCGCGATGACCAGCGTGCCGAAGATCATCGTGAAGTACGGGTTTCCGGTCATCCACCACACCATGCCCGTGATGAGCAGCACAGGCAAGATGCCGAGTACCGCCCACGGCCAGCGGAAACGACCGGAATTGGCGGGCGACTTCGTGCTGTTTATCCACTTCCTCAGCCATCGGCCGCTGCGTGGATGATGCTCTTCATGCCAGATGATCGCTTGGAGATGGTTGAGCGAAAAATCTGCCCAATACTGACGGATGTTCGCGCTGGGCATGCTGACATTGCACTTTGCACACATCACCATGTCGTCCTCATCCGGCTCGGCCATCATCGCGCGGCACCACGGACACACACGCCCATCCGTCGCTAGCACATCGCGCTTCAACTGCACCATGCGACGAAACGAACGAACAGAGAACAGGGCGGCAATCAGGCAGATTGCCCCAAAGCCAAAGAAGATGGATGAAACCCGCCAGTTGAATGGCTCGACCGGCGAAAGCCTGCTGATCACCACCCCGAGCACCACCATCAGCACGACATTGAAAAAGAATGCGGCTGCCGCCAGAAGAGGCGAAACCAGCCTGCGAAAATACATCTTCCGCCACTTGCTCTTTGGATTGTGCCAAGAGTGGTCCACGAGATGGAGTGTATGCGATTGGGGAGGCGGCTTCTCACGCTAATTTTGCTGACGCATGACTGCGGATGAACGCCAAAATGGAACGGGCACTCGACCCGCACACGGCCAACTTCAGATCGCCAGCGGTCCACAGACCGAATGCATGTGCATGCTATAGACGGTCACTTTGTTGGTGATCGACACACGGAATGATCTGCCCAACGGAGAGGCCGCACTCAGGGCACCGCTGATGGTCGTAGCCGCTCAGGTCGTAACCACATCGCTTGCACGCTCCTCGCGCGTGAACCGGCTTACCGCACTTGTCCAACTCCCAATCGCAAGCGGGACACGTCCAGCCGCCCCACATTGCCTGTCGCTGATTCGCGGGGCGTCGAAAACGAGGTAATCGCATACGGCAATTCGGGCACCGTGTACGCGGCCAAGCGAGGCCGACACAAATGACAGCCGCCATGGCCGCGAGCGTGAAAATGATCACCATACGAAGCACGGCAGGCATAAGTATATTGCCGTCATGTCGTTGACCCAGCAGACCGAAGGGTGGGACAGCGAGCGACTGATCCGCGTGATCATGTGGATGGGGCTTGCGTCGCTTGGGCTTGGTGCTGTTCTATTCGTCGCTGCGCTCGCTATGCCTACGACGCCCGACGCGCTGTACGCGCTCGGCATTCTCGGCCTCGTGGTCGGGCTGATTCTGCACAGCGTCGCTGTCATGGATCGGTGGATTCGGCAGATGCGCGGCCTGCCGCGCAGACGTTTCGTCCGAGACGATCCGCCAGTGTACAAATGTCACTCCTGCGGCTACGAGCTTCAGGGTGTGCGCGGTGTGTACTGCCCCGAATGCGGCACGGTGCGACCGGCTCCGCTCGACGATCACGAGGCGATGTGATCGTAAGTTCACATGTGAATGATCTCCCGATTTACCGCGCCATGGCTTCCGCTCGCACTTCGCGCAGCACGGTCACCTTGATTTCGCCGGGGAACGTCATTTCCTCTTCCACCTGCTTGGCGACTTTCTTCGCCAACGCGAATGCTTCTGCATCGTCCGCCTGTTTGGCGTCGATGATGACGCGCACTTCACGCCCCGCCTGAATCGCATGCGCTTCCGTTACGTTCGGATACGACGTGGCAATCGCTTCAAGCTGCTCCAAACGCTTGATGTACATTTCCATTGATTCGCGACGCGCGCCAGGACGTGCGCCGGAGATGGCATCCGCCGCCATGACGATGGGCGTGTAGGGCGTAGTGGCGGGAATGTCGCCGTGATGACCGCCGATCGCGTTCAGCACTTCCTCTGACTTTTCGCCGTACTTCCGGCAGAACTCCATGCCAATCGCGGGATGACCGCCTTCCATCTCGTGGTCCATCGCCTTGCCGATGTCGTGCAGGAAGCCGCAGCGACGCGCGATATCACCTTTCAAACCGAGTTGGTCGGCGATGATCTGACACAGGTACGCAACTTCAATGGAGTGGCGCAGTACATTCTGACCATAGCTGGTGCGGAAGTGCATCTTGCCCATCGCTTCAACGATCTTGGGGTGCAGGCCGCGGATGTTCGCTTCCATCACGGCTTCGTTGCCGTGCTTGTTGATGCGCTCTGTCATGTCCTTGCGCACGCTTTCAACGATTTCTTCAATGCGCGAAGGATGCACGCGCCCGTCTGCCACGAGTTTGGCGAGCGATTCACCTGCGATGGCGCGACGGATGGGGTCGAAGCAGGAAACAGCGATCACGCCTGGCGTGTCATCCACGAGGATATCAACGCCGGTGGCGCGCTCCAGCGCGCGAATGTTGCGGCCTTCGCGACCGATGATGCGGCCCTTCATGTCATCGGACGGAATCTTGACGGCTCGCACGGTGGAATCCGCGACGTGTTCCGCGGCGAATCGCTGAATGGCCTGAATGGTGATTTCACGACTGCGAGCGCGGGCGCCTGCCTCGGCTTCCTCGATCATCTTCTGAGCCAGCTTTGCGCCTTCGTGCTCGTATTCACGACGGACTTCTTCCATATACCGCTCGCGGGCCTGCTCCGGCGTCAGGCCGGAAAGCTCTCGCAGCCGCTGCGAAACAGCCGTGCGGTCGCGTTCTATCGCTTCACGTGCTTTTTCCTGCTCGGCGTGCGTACGTTTGAGTTCAGCATCGCGCTGGTCCAGCTTGGACTCGCGCTGCGTCAGGGCGTTCAACTTCTGGTCAAGCGTGTCTTCCCGCTTGGCGAGACGGGCCTGATCCTGCTTGATGTCCGCACGGGCCTCGGCGATTTCCTTATCGAGGGCTTCGCGGCGTTCGCGGGCTTTCTTTTCAGCTTCCAGTTCAATGCGCTGCTTGGACGCTTCCGCTTCGGTCGATGCGGCGAAAATGATCTGCTCAGCCTCTCGCTGGGCAGCGGCCTTTGTGTTGCCGGTGATCAAGGCATACAGCAGCCAGCCGACGCCGAAGCCGACGAGCAGCGCGACGACGCCGATGATGATCTCTGTCACATAGGCAAGGGTAATCAAAGCGGGCAAGGCAACCCTACCTCTCTGGGTTGTCGGCCCTCCGGCAGAAGCCGGCGCATGCAATCGCGCCGGACATTGCCGGCCCTACGACACGAGCGAATCAGAATGTCAGCTCACGCTCAGGACAAAGGCGAGATGACCGCACACGGTCGCGGCATGAACTCCCTTACTCGATCTCCGCAGGTTCTGAAGAAAACAAACATGCATCGGCGTGAACTGCAACGGTACTGATGATTCAATCTATCAGCCGCCGATCGTCCGGCGACCGCCGGGGCTTCTCATCGAAGCACCAGCATTGAACGGTGCCCTGTGTCGTAAAGGGGCGGGCCGTGGATCTATCGGTGCTCCGCCGGGCACATGCTCGCGACGGACAACACCGCTTTCTGTTCGGGTGTATTATCCACATTTTGTTGCCGCTCTGTCAAGCTGCAAGGTACTGTTCGAGCGGCCGTGCAGGAGATGATTTCGCGGAAAGGTCCGGCGATCTTTTGCGAAAGACGTACCACCCGCGCCCTTTGGCCGATTTCCGGTCAGCACCCACGCCCCGCCACTTGACCATCGACTGAACGCCCCGCCATTCCTGCCCCATGCCAGCCATCCTCAACTGGTTTCTCAGACTCCTAATCACCAACCCCATCTGCATGAGGCTGGTGCAGGGCGGCTCGCGTCGGTTGCGGCACCTTTACATCCGATCCGGCTATCTCGGCGCGATGATCGTCGTGCTGCTGCTGGTGCTGCTGAACTCCGTGGCCAGCGTAGCGTCGATGCGCGACCTCGCCACGGCGGGCGCCAACATGTTCTACTGGATCAGTTACCTGCAGGTCGGCTTGATTTGCTTGCTTGCGCCGGTGTTCATGGCAGGCGCGATCGCGCAGGAAGCGAACCCTCGAACATGGGACATCCTGCTCACCACGCCACTGAACTCCTTGCAGATCGTGCTGGGCAATCTCTTCGGCAGGCTCTTCTTCATCATCGCACTGCTATTTTCGAGTTTACCGTTGTTCGCCGTAACACAGTATTTCGGCGGCGTGCCCGGTTCGTCGATCTTCGCCAGCTACGCCATTGCAGGCACCAGCGCGCTGCTGGTGGCTGCAATCGCAATCACATTAAGCGTGACGCGCACAGCCGGCCGCCGCGCAGTGTTCATCTTCTATATCACCGTCGTGATGTACCTGTTCATCACGTATGCGATTGACGTGCAGATTCGCCAGCCGCTTGCACTCGGCGCCGCGGAATCGACAACGACGATCCTTACGCCGCTGAATCCATTCCTCGCACTTGAAGTGTTGCTCAGTTCCAATACGTACGTGCCGCACGACTTCACAGGCGATGCAGCCTCGTGGATTACGATCCTCTGGTACAACCGCCCCATCACCGCGTTTTGCTGGGTATGCGTCGTCATCAGCATCGTGCTGATTACCTTTTCCACGGTCAGGCTCCGCGTCATCGGTGCAAAGACCGGCTCCGTTGCCTGGTACCGACGACTGTTCGGGCTTGGCGCCAAGGGCAGCGGTGAACGTCCGCCAAGGCACGTCGGCCACAATCCCATCGCCTGGCGCGAAGCTGTAGCGAGAGGCAAGACTCTTCCTGCCCTGCTTGGCCGCTGGGGTTTCTGTGCTCTGGGTGTGCTGGCTGCAGTCGTTATCCTTGCGTTCTTCCATTTCGGGCTGATGACAACCGGACAACTTCAGGCGGCGATCGCTTCGATTGTCGGCGCGGAGATCGTCATCATCACACTCGCTGCGCTCAACATGAGTGCAACGGCCGTCAGCCGCGAACGTGAAGATGGCGGGCTGGACATTATTTTGACGACACCGATTCAGCCCGGCCCGTACATCGCAGGCAAACTCAAGGGCTTGATTCAGTTTCTCCTGCCGATGATGCTTGTGCCAGTCATCACGCTCAGCATCATGTCGGTCTATGTGCTGGCGGATGGCTTCGGCCGCGCAGGCGGCGTAACGGTAGCCGTACCCATCAGCACGGTAACGTACACCCTGCCGATGGTGCTGCCAGAGGCTGCGATTGCCATGCCGATCATGTTGATCCCGTTCATCGCGTTCTGCGTGATGATCGGCTTGCAGTGGTCGATCAAAAGCAAAGGTACAATCGGCTCGGTGATTGCTGCGGTGGGCATTGTGTTTGCGATCGTCAGCGTGCTGAGCCTGTGCGGCTACGCCAGTGGTGAAAGCTTGAGCGTCGTGGGTGCGGTGCTCAACACATTCAGCCCGGTGAACCTGCTGCGAGCGCTCGTGTACCCCGGCAGTGCGGTTCCGGACGCCATCGCAGCAGGCCCAGCAGCGGGGCGCGTGAGCCTTGTCGTGGGCGCGGCCATCGCAGGTGCTATTTACAGCGCACTTGTATATGGTATGCACACGAACATGAAACGCACCTTCATGATGACTGTGCGCAAGCTCGCTGGTGCGAACTGACGAAAGTCATGTTCAATTCAGCAGGCTTAGCCGACTTCGGCGGATTGCACCGACTCGCCCTGCTCACTCGGCGGATCGCCCGATGTAAGCCAGCGATAGCCGGATATGCCGGCGACAGCCAAGAGAATGGCGGCACACGCAATCGCAACCCATCGCACGGTGCGTGTACGTTTGCGGTGTGCTCGATAGATCGCGGGCACATCAAGCGTCATCGAATAATCCAGCATCGCCTCTGCGCCATCTGCAGCTTCATCACCCAGCGCTTGCGTCATGGCTTGATCGGCCGCAGCTAGATGCCGCTCGGTCGCAGTGGTTGAGCAATCCATGGATTTCGCCATCTCGCGCAGCGGCAGGCGATACACCCGAGCGAACACCCAAGCCTCTCGCTGCTGCGGCGTGAGTTGCATCATTGCTTCGGCAACGCGGGCTGGGATGCCCTCACCGCTCAGCCGCCCCGGCTTGATCTCCCGGCTTCGCAGCACGGTCAGACGATCCATGTGCGGACCATCGAGCGTTCTGAGGTCTGGCTGCGCGTCCACGACGGCGACGATGACGCGCCACGCGGCCCGCACGTTGCCGGTCAGAAGCAGGGCCAGCCGATAGACCCGTCGCTCGCAAGCCTCTCGATCGAGCATCGTGTCAGTGTATGAGCGGATCAGCGCGAAGGGTATGCGGGTCGCGGGCTACTCTCCCGCCCGTTGACATAATGGCGGAGCAACGTGCATCAAGGGTGATGATCCGAGACGAGGAACCGGTGGAATGCTCGCAGGCGATGAAGCGGCTATCATGCCCGCACATTCGCAACGGGGTGTAGCTCAGCTTGGTAGAGCGCCTGCTTTGGGAGCAGGAAGTCGCAGGTTCGAATCCTGTCACCCCGATTTCTTTCACGGATTTCACGGGAAGGCGAAGGCACAGGGAAACCGTCCCGCGTGTCTTGAGCAGAGTATGGCAGACCTCTCGTTTACCGAGCGACGGCAGATCGAGCAGACGTTTGGCATGGGCTCGGGGTATGTGCTTGATTTCTCGAACCGAACATTCAAGGAGTTCATTCAAGACGCCGTCGCCCGCAACATCTACAACGGAAGCTATTCCGGGCAAGGGTCGTCAAAGGCGAATCTCCTCCGCGCGTTCTTCGCGGCGGAGCCGGATCGCGTTGTGGGGGCGCTGATCGGTGCGCTTGTAGAACACGCTCGTACTGTTGCCACCCCACCCGAGGCCAACCTGCTCGATTCGTGCCAGCGGATCGCCGACCGGTTGAAGCAGAGCGCGCCCGTGCTCGGCAACATCGCGACGAGCACAGACGAACCGACATTCGCGGCGCTGTCGAGGGAGGTGCGACGCGCCATCGAGTCGAACCAGCCCGAGACGGGGCTCGATCGGTTGCATACGTATTTTGTGACGCTCCTCCGGCAGACGTGCGAGAAGCGCGGTGTCCAGACCACCCGCGATGAGCCAGCCCACAGCGTCCTCGGGAAGTACGTGAAGTTCGTCAAGAACAACGGCCATCTCCACTCCGAGATGAGCGAGAAGATCCTCAAGTACGCCCTCGGCACGATGGACGCCTTCAACCACGTGCGGAACAATCAGAGCCTTGCGCATCCGAACGAGATGCTCAACTCGGATGAAGCTCTGTTGATTTTCAATCACGTGGTCGCCATCGTGAACTTCATCCAAGCCATCGAGCAGCGGACGCCCGCAACCCGTTCAAGCAGCGACGTTGGATGAAGCCGACATCCCGTTCTGATGGCGACCTGCGCTGCCGTTGCAGGGGCTGCCGCCCCTGCAACCCCGCCCGGAGGAGAGGCTGTCGGCGGCGGCGGTTCTCGGCTCGGCTCTAGAGTGCCAGACCACTTCTGCGTGCCGGCGGCGATGGCCTCATCAAGCCACAGCGAAAACGGATGCCCTGTCGGCCCTTGCCCCAGGCCAGGCGCGTTTCACCGTTTCACGGCCAGCAAAACCCGCATTCCAGGCTCCCAGGCCCGTATCCCCTCGACAAAAAGTTCAACTGGCGTACTGTCACCCCGACTTTTCTCCGATTGACGCCCTTTGGTCACACGGGGCAATCCGTCGCATGAATCACAGCGACTTGGCGGGGTTCTTCGCCTCGTTCTTGCCAGCGAGGTAGCGGTCCGCCTCGATCTGGTCCTTCATCACGTGCTGGTGGACGCTGTCGGAGTCGCTCTGAACGCGCGCGGCACCGGCGGCGTTGTCGCAAATGGCTTGGTCGAGATCGCTGGGCCGCTTCGCGCTGGAAGTCTTTCTAGCCGTCATGGCACTGCTGACACTGAATCAGCCGAAGATTGCCTGAGCACATCAGCAAGGACAATCGTGTGCCACGCCCAAACCCATGCGATCGCTACGTAGAACGCGATCAGAACGGATGGCGCGGTAGAGCCGGATGCAATCGCGGCGAACGAGACGAAAAAACCGACGCCGGTGAGCGCGGACCCCCAAGCCAAGCCCTTGCGACCCTGGCGCGAAAAACGGCGTGCGAACACGAAGCACGCAGCGATGATGGCGTAAAAGCCAAGACCGCCGAATACAAAGTGAAGCAGGCCGCTCGTCGTGAGACTCTCGGGCGCTTCCACACCTGGCGGGAAGCCGTTGCTTGGATCCGCGAGGAAGATACCTGCCCCGATCAATCCCACGCCATAAAGTCCAAGAAGGATAGGCCCCCATGTGCCGGCCGGTTGAGAACGTAGCGCAAGGCGGCAACCAACGGCTCCAGCGACAACAAGTGCACCGCTCGCGATGAAATTGGCGATCTGCACCCATCCGAACTCGCCGTTGCTCAAAAGGCTCAAGGCGTGCCGACGCATGTCAAAGCCCTCGCGCATCAGCGCGTGCGCAAGACCGGCGGCGACGTAGAGTGGACCGGCGATGACGCCGAGAACGAGAAGCGGCCTCGGCTGGCGCTGGCTGGTTGGCGTCAGCATGATTTTTGCATCTCCTTCACCATTGCGACCAGTTGATCCAAGGCCGTGCTCCAGCCACTGTGAAAACCCATGGCTTCGTGCTGTCTTCGCTTGACGGGATCCGCGTGTTTGGCGATGGCGGTATAGCGCGTGCCGGTGCCCTCGGGAGCAAGCAGGATCAGGGCGGTCATGAACGGCTCGGGTGCGGGGCGATAGCCAGGGCCAAGCGCATCAGTCCAGACGAGGCGGCGATGCTCGACGATCTCGATAAAGCAGCCGGTGCTGGCTGGCTGCACAACGCCTTCCGGCGAGCGCATGGTAGTGCTGAAGATGCCGCCGGGACGAAGGTCGATCTTGCAATCAACAGTCGTCCAAGGTGCGGGGGTGAACCAGCGCTTCAGGTGCTCCGGTTCCGTCCACGCCTTCCAGACCAGTGCCGGACTGACATCGACAGCACGCTCAAGTACAAGGTCGAGTTCGGGGTCGATCTCGGGGTAAGGGTTCATCGTTCGTCTCCAAGGTCTTGATATATGTGTCGAGCTGGTCCAAGCGCTGCTCCCAGACCATACGCTGTCTCTCCAGCCAGCCGGCCGCGCGCTCAAGCTGTTCGGGAACGATCTCGACTGTGCGCACCCGACCCTTTTTCCATGAGCGCACCAGACCGCAGGCCTCGAGCACCCGGAGATGCTGGAGGAACGACGGCAGGGCCATGGGAAAGGGCCGCGCAAGTTCGCTTACTGTCGCGGGACCAACCAGCAGGCGCTCGATGACCGCCCGACGGGCAGCGTTGGCCAGAGCGTGAAAGGCCGTATCCAGTGGAAGCGTCATCGCTGTCATGCAACCGATGCTAACGGCGAACAACAGTAAGGTCAATACCTAAGTATTGAGAACAGCAAAAACCGTACATAACACGAACACGAATTGACTAACGACGGTGCTAACGGAACGCTGTTTGCGGTAACGGCTTTGGTCGTGCCCGCACCGCTGCGGAGCACGAGACATTTCTCGCTTGCGCCAACCGCACGCGGTCCGTAACTACCCGGCCAACAGAGCCAGCCCTCAACCTGCTTTCCGTTTCCGGGAATGCCGCCAGGATGCTGCGCGTTCGTCTTGTTGAATGGCTGCGATGAACCGCAAACGCTCGCCGTACCGCACGCTTCGTTCGATACGTAGATCACGAAGCGGCAGCGAAATCGGCCATGCGGCGCGCTCAGAAGTGCTCGTTACGCGCCACTCGGGGAGAAGGTCGCGACACAAGCATGAACTCCAAGTTTCCTGCGCCACAGAAACGTTTCGAGAAAATATGCGTTGCTGCGCGACGAAACCACTGCACATCTGGCCATACGGTGCGCGCAGGAATAAACCTGAATCGACTCCGACTGCCGGGTGTGATGCCGAATGCTCCATGCTTCATGGCCAGTTCTTTTCTCCCCGACCCGCATCACCTTCAGTATCATGTGGCCGCATGATGACCCTGCTCGCTCGGCAAGCGCTGTTTCTTCGTCGGCTGATGCCTGCCGCAATGCTCTGGCTGCTCGTCGGCTGTGCTGCGGGGCCTGATGCCGTCGGCCCGGCGTATCTCACGCTGCCGCCCGATCAGTATCAGGCTGCGTTCGAAGCGGCGATTGAAGCGGCGCGCGTGCGAGGCATGACGGGCGGATTGCGGGACCGCCGCGCAGGCATCATTCAGACCGATCCCAAGTTTGCGCCATCGGTTCTTGAACCGTGGGACCCCGCGGTCAGCACTGCGCAGCGATCGCTGGAAAGTACGCTCGCGTTTCAGCGCGTGCAGGCTCGGTTCGAGTTCACGCCGGTCGGTTTGGCTGCGATGAGCGAGCACGGCGGCGCACCGGATACGCTCGCCCTCGGCAGCCCGCTTCGCGATCTCACACAGGCGGACACGGTCAAGAATGGCGTGGAGTTGCGAGTCTGGGTGTATGTGGAACAGGCTCGCAGGCCGAGTGTGCGGCGCTCGACATGGAGCAGACGAGAAACGACCAACATGGTCATCATCGAGCATGGACCGGACGGCCCGACGCAGGTAACAAACTCATGGACACCGATGTCGCGGGATGAATATCTGGAACGGCAATTGCTCGCTGCGGTGGCCAAGGCGATCGCCCCCACCGAGGCTGCCAACTGAGCAGCAACGTGATCTGAACCGAGGGTTGGCTGATGCGCTGGCCGCTGCCGCGCGACCTGCTACACTTGCCGCCCAATGCGGCTGCGTTCGGTGCCTCAGTTTTTGCTCATGTCGGCGATCCTTGCGGGGTTTGCCGCGTTCCTTCTATATCCGATCTGGCTGACCGTGCAGGGCGGCTTTGAGGGGCGCGATGGCGGCTTCACGCTCTTCCACGTGGGCATGGTGTTTCTGGACCCCGCGCTGCGCACCGGGCTGCTGAACGCCTTTCTCATCGCGTTGTGTACGACCTTTGTCTCACTCGTTCTGGCTTTGCCGCTGGCTGTACTTGCGGCGAAATGCGATTTTCGCGGCAAGACTGCGTTGAGCGCGTTGGTGCTGGTGCCGCTCATCCTGCCCCCATTTGTCGGCGCCATCGGCTTCCAGCACATCTTCGGCCGCACAGGCTCGGTGAACACACTGCTGATGAACCTGGGCCTGATTGAGACCGGCATCGACTTCATCGGGCAAGGCGGTTTCTGGGCCATCGTCATCGTCGAGGCGCTGCATCTATATCCCATTCTGTACCTCAATGCGACCGCTGCGCTGGCGAATCTCGACCCTGCGCTTGAAGAAGCAGCCGAGAACCTTGGCGCAGGCAAGTGGAAGCGATTCCGCACTGTCGTGCTGCCGCTGATTCGCCCCGGATTGTTTGCGGGTTCGACGATCGTGTTCATCTGGTCGTTCACCGAACTTGGCACACCGCTGATGTTCGACTATCAGCAAGTCACGCCGGTGCAGATTTTCAACGGCATCAAGGAAATGGAGAAATCTCAACAGCCCTACGCACTTACGGCGGTCATGCTCATCGCTGCGGTGCTGTTCTATGTGCTGGGCAAACTCGTCTTCGGCGGCAAGGCCTACGCGATGTACGCCAAAGCGTCGATTCAAGCCACCGCCACACGATTGACCGGCATCAAGGGTTTGATCGCCTTCAGCAGTTTCGCATTGGTCATCGTGCTCGCGATTCTGCCTCACATCGGCGTCATCCTTGCCAGTTTCTCGGTTGAGGGACAGTGGTATCAGTCGATCCTGCCAGCGCACTTCACAACGGACCACTACACCGGCGCATTGAGTCATTCGCTTGCGGTCGGCTCGATTCGCAATAGCCTCTTCTATGCCAGCATCGCTGTGGTCATTGACGTTCTATTGGGCATCCTGATCGGCTATTTGATTGTGCGAACGCGCCTGCCCGGCCGTGGGTTATTGGATTCCCTTTCGATGCTGCCGCTCGCCGTGCCGGGCCTCGTGATGGCGTTCGGCTATGTGGCGATGACGCTTCGCTGGCCGTTCCAGCCTTGGCTGAATGAGAAAGGCGAAGAGGTGTATCCAGCGTTGATTGAGTGGGTGAATGTTCTGGGGGCAGACCCGAATCCGATTCCGCTGCTCATCATCGCCTACGCCGTGCGCAGGCTGCCATATGTCGTGCGTGCCACGGTGGCAGGGCTTCAACAAACGTCAGGCGAACTCGAAGAGGCCGCGCTCAGCATGGGCGCGAACCGCGTACGCGCTATCCGAACGATCACCGTGCCACTCATCATGGCGAATCTCATCGCGGGCGGCCTGCTGGCATTCAGTTTCGCCATGCTTGAAGTCTCCGATTCGCTGATCCTCGCCCAGCGTGAGGAGCATTTCCCCATCACGAAGGCGATTTTCGTGCTGTTCGAGCGGCTGGGAGACGGGCAATACATTGCCAGCGCGATGGGCGTCTGGGGCATGGCCCTGCTTGCTGTTACCCTTATCGGTGCTTCCATCATGATGGGCAAGAAGATGGGTGCGATTTTCAGGGTCTGACCTGCTGAAGCCGCAACGGGGGATTGAACATCTGAAAGGTTTTCGGGACTGCTGGAATACACCAACGATTCCACACTCCGAAAGGGCCGTTTTCATGGTTCAGTTGCCAATCCGATGTGCTCTCGCCTGGCTGGCGGTTGTCATATGTGCAGCGCCGAATGCCATCGCTGAAGACCCCGCCAATGCTGCGACGTGGTATGCCCGTGCGATTGAATCGATGAGTCGCCTGACACAAGCTGACATGGCTGTACTGTATGAATACGAATACAAACCGGGCGTTGCGCCTACCGCTGAAGTTCGCGCATTTCTCTCGAAGGTCGCGCCGGCACTCGACGCCTTCCAGCGGGGCTCCATGCAACAGTTTTCGGATTTCGGCCTCGACCGCAGTGAAGGCTGGAGCATTCTGCTGCCGCATCTTCATCCGATGAGACAATTTGCACGGGCCATCGAGATGGACGTGAGGGTGCGATTGCACGACGGCGACTCATCCGGCGCTGCGAATCGACTTGCGGCTGCTTACCGCGCATCGCAGCACATGGGGGACGACCGCATTCTCATCAGCTCATTGGTTGGGCAGGCCATGTTCCACGTCGCAGATCAGGCGACACAATACGCGCTCGATACCGGCGCATTCAATGCGGGGGATGCAGCTACGCTGCTGCTCGCAATGCGCCAACTGGAAGGCGCTGACCCGTTCAACTATCTCGAATCGATCATCGGTGAACAGGAAATCACCGTGGAATGGTTGCCCAAACAACGCGAAGAAGGCGAACTTGCAGAGGCGCTTGCCATGGCGGGCGCCGATGAAAGCGATGTATCAGAATGGACAACCGACGAGTTTCATGCGCAGCTTGACCTCTACAGCCAATTCATGGACGGCGTGATTGAACTCTTTTCCATGGACAACTCAGACGACGCTCGTGCTGCGTATCAAGCCATGCAGGCTAACCTGATTGAAGGCCAGTACGGTGTCATCGTGCAACTGTTCGCACCTGCATTCGATCGCATACTCGACCAACGAGATCGCGGCGTGAACGACATTGCCAATCGCCTGAACACCCTGACGGAACTGGCTGAAGGGCGCGTACACCCCGCCGAGAACTTGAACGCCGCGTATTTCTATCTTCGTGGCATCGCGCTGCTGAAGTCGCTTTCACCTGAGCAGCTTGCCTCGCTTCGTACCTTTACACCAGAACCTGATGCAACGATTCCCGACGCACTGGCTGACGCGCTGCTTGAAATGCAACTCGCGATCGACGAGTTTCGCAATGGGTCATTAGTCAGGCGGTGCGATTTCACATTGGGCCAACGGATGCCGCATCGCGCGTTCATTCCTGAGCACGCGGCTGGCATGTCTGATGCGCTCCGCCTGCTGCTGGCCGATGCGATTCACCTGCTCGCCAGCGAGCAAACGGAATCGGCGGTCGATCGACTTTGCATTCTGTATCGAGTCATTGCGCATTACTCGGGCGATCATCAGATCGTCTCCTCGCTCGTTGCTCATCATGCCTTCAACGCCTTACAGTCGATTGTGGCGTCCACAATCGCTGAAGAACACTTCAATACGCAGCAAATGCAAAGGCTGGCAGGAGCGTTCGTCCGCATCGGCAGAGCAGACCCTTTCGGCTACTCAAACGCGGGCCGTGCTACCAGGGAGTTCCTGCTGCGACATCTGCCGCGGCACTTCGATCTCAACGATGAGGCCGCAGCGGTTCATGTGCGCGCGATGGAAGAGGCAATCAAAACTCGCAGCGGGGACTTTCTGCTGAACCTGCTCGCCTTCCGTGAAGAGTATCATCGCGTCATGGCCGAGCAGCATCGGCGCGATGCCATTGCGGCGGGGTTGATGTCCGCTTCGCCCGAAGCGGCCCCGCACGATAACAAAGAAGAAGGCAAGAAAGTACCGCCGCATGCGCTGGCTGATGTGCTGAATCTTGAGCAACTGCCAGAACTGCACTTGCTCGCCAAAGGATGGGTCGAGCAGCACAACCTGCGCGAAAGTCAGTTCATCGAGGATCTTGCGCGCAGTCGATTCGCCAATCTCAGCAAGCGCATTGTCGAGGCGCGCAACGATCTGCGAGCCGCCATCGCGTTGCTGAATGCGATCGAAGTCGAGTAAGAATTATCGAATGTAGCGCAGCCGGCCAAAGTCTGGCACGATGGCCGGGCCTTTGGGCGTCATGGCGTGCATGGCAGGAAAATACACAACCCACGCCTTGCCCAGCAGGAGTTTACGGTGCGCCACAAAGGGGGCATCGTCGATCTGCTCCGCCACGAGCGGGTGCGGATTCTTCCACACGCGCGAGTCGAGCGAGGCCTGTGAGTTGTCGCCGAGCATGAAGAAGTGATCCGGACCGAGCACCGCGAGCTTATCTGGATGCGTACCGAACCCGTAGCTGCCGTTCTCGACGAGCGTTGCATATTGCGGCCGCGTCGGGTTTTCCCGCTCGCCTAAATCCTGCAATACGCCGCCCCGGTAATACACATCGCGGTCAGTCTGCACGCGGTGCAGCGTCACTGGTGAGCCGCTGAACTTCCACTGGACTTCAGAATCCCGCAATCTGCCGATCCATGCAGCGCGTACAGCATCGCTGTCCGTTTCACCGGTGGCGTTCTCCAGCCGCTCGATGGGCGACCAGTTATAGTCCATCCGCACGATTTCACGATCGTTAATGAACAGCCGCATCGACTGATCGACGTGCCAGAAGTCCACGTTCATCACGCGACCTGGCATCGGCCCGTCAATCGGCGCCGTGGCCTGATCGATCCATTGATCGTTGTGCAGACCGCGATATCGCACTCGCGCCTGGCCGCCGCCTATTGAGTACTCAAACAAATGCCCGCGGGCGCGAAGTTCCAGCGTCGTTTCCAATCCCGCCTGATCCGGCACGATGCCTGCCCTGATCCGCACATCGCCTGCGGGCATCTGCTGCGGGCGGCGATCAATCGCACCGGCGCCAAGCAACATGTTGTACATCGCCCAATCATCAAGCCGACGAACAGAACTGTCCCACCGCAGCACGGTCGGCTCCGCCGTATCGCTGCGATATGCACGGCCGCTGACATCCCAGCCATCCCCCTGCCAAGGCGGCCCCGCATAGGCACGGCGAAGCGAATGCGACTTCACCATCGCAAAGTCGCTGTGATGCACCGGCTGCCATATGTTGCGCTGCACGTGCTCCGGCTTGCGCTGGATGGTGAACGCAGATGAATCGTTCTCGCGCACGAAAATGTCGCCATCAACGATCCATACTGTTTCGTTCGGGAGGCCGATGAGCCGTTTGATGTAATTGCCTGCTTCGCCTTTGGGGTCGGTCGGATTTTTGAAGACGACAACATCCCATCGCTTTGGCTGTGCGAACGGATAAATCGTTTTCAGTACGAGAATGCGGTCGCCCTGCCGAGGCATCTCCTGCACGGGTCGCAAACCGTCCACTGGATAGCCCGGACCGAGCATGGGGTCGATCGATGCGGAGTAGCCTGCGCTTTCACGCTGATCGAGTCCAATCGGAAAGGTATAACCGGTTACATCCGAATGAATGAGTCGATGCTGACCCATGAGCGTGGGCGCCATGGAGCCTGTCGGAATGACAAACCCCTCAGCGACAAAGCCGCGAAATGTCATCGCCAGCACGAAAGCGACGATCAGCGACTGAAGCGTCTCGACAATGCCTCCCTCGCTTTGATCCGTGTGAGCCATGAGTTCAGATAGTACGCCGATTCCGTGCCTTTGTGCGGCCTGAATGCGGATTGAAAATCAAGATCAGCTTGATTCGCCGCCCGCGCCTTGACCAGATGCGCCGCCGCCTCGACGACGCCCGCGCCTGCGCCGCCGCTTCCCACCCCCCTGCTGCGTCGGCTTTGGCGCGTCCGATGTCGGAGGCTGTGCGCCTTGTGGTGAATCCTGGCGCGGCCGCTTAGAGCGGCGCCTTCGTCTCTTGCTCGCAGGCTTTTCTGCAGGCTCACCGACTTCAGCAGGTAACTCGCCTTCAACCTCGCCTGACTGTTCCTCTGTGATGGATCGTTCGCGATACACAGCCTGCTGCTCGTCTTTGCTCTTCCTCTTGCGTCGGCCTCGCTGCCGGTCTGGCTTTTCCGTACGTTCCACGCCTTCGGTTCGCTCGACAACCTGCTGCTCGCTCATGCCTCGGAACGGGTCCGCCTCGGCAGCAATTCGCTCCCGCTCGGCAGCGGCCTCAGCGGGGGTCGGGCACTTGGCAGGGTCCATCAGTTCTTCAACCGGCACAGCAATCTCTCGGTTGTCATGTTCCAGCCGAACCAGCACAAGCTGCACGAGAATTTTCGAATCGATCACGATGCCCGGACCTTCACTCGTCCCCACGCGTTTGTTCTTCGCGGGCAGGTTGGCTTTCAGTTCCTTATACGTCTGGTCTTCATACCGCAGACAACACATCAACCGCCCACAGCGGCCGGAAATCTTCAGCGGGTCAAGTGTCGCCTTCTGTACCTTGGCGGAGCGCATGGAAACCGGCTTGAGGACCTTGAGAAAATTCTTGCAGCAGCAGTGCTGGCCGCATTTCTCATAGTCCGCCACGAGTCTCGCCTCGTCCCTCGCGCCGACCTGCCGCATCTCAATGCGAGTCTTGAACTCCGCTGCCAGCGCACGCACCAGCTCGCGGAAATCGACCCGATCCTCGGACATGTAGTAGAACGTGAGCAACTCTTCGCCGAGAATCGGCTCGACATCCACCAGCTTCATCGGCAGCATCTGCTCGGCAATCATCGCTTTGCAGAATCGAACGGCGTCTTTGCGAAGCGACTCAAGCTGCGACTGCTTGTTGAGATCGTCAATGGTAGCGACGCGGAGAATGCGTCCGTTCTTCTGGAACGGATAGTCCTTCCCGCCGGAGTTCTCGATGTAGTCGAGCATTTCCTTTCGCGTAACGGACTTGCCACAGCCAGAGTTGGAGCACGTCGTCGTGAGCATCTCGACCAGTTCTGTGCCACGATATGTGCGAGCGACAAGCTTAGAGCCGCAGCCAGGCTTGGCGGTGCCATCGTAGGGAAACTCGCCAACGAGCTTCATCGCGCCAAACTTGACGACGATGGTCTTGGGCGGTTCAAGCCGCGCATAGATTTCCTCATCGCTCATCGCATCGCGATAGCGGGGGTCGGCGTCGGTTTCAAAGACCGGGAGTGGAAAGATCGACATGGATGGTCGCTCATTGCGTACAGCGCACGTGACAACCCGAAGAAGCCGTCGCGTGCGTTCGCCCAATAATGCAGATCAGGGCGGGAATGTCGTCAGGTGGGTTTCATGCGCCGCAGCCCCCTGACAGGCTGACGGCTCCAAACGCAATGACGAGAACAGTGTATCAGAAATCAACTGAAGCAAGCCGGGGTGATCAAAGCCCCCGCTATAAACCGGCGGAATCATTGACCGACTTCACACATTCGCTAAAGATGAGCGACCCCTTCATTGCCCCAAGGAGGACCTGGCTGATGACGTACGCTCAACTCACACTTCCCGAATTTGAACACGAGATGGCCACCACGCGCAAAGTGCTGGAGCGTGTGCCGGAAGACAAGCTGGACTGGAAAGCGCATCCCAAGTCGAACACGATCGGCTGGAACGCCAACCATCTTGCTGAAATCCCCGGCTGGGCCGCGAACATCCTGACCGAACCGTTCTACGACATGAACCCCACCGGTACCGAACCTTACAAAACGCCCGATCATCGCACACGCCGTGAAATACTGGCGATGTTCGACGCCAACGTGGCGGAAGGGAAAGCTGCACTTGCCGGTTTCAAGGATTCCGCCATCAATGAAATCTGGCAATTCAAGGCCACTGGCGAAGTGCTGCTGGAGATGCCTCGCGCTGTCGCGTTCCGCACGTGGGTGCTCAGCCACGCCATTCACCACCGCGCGATTCTGACTGTGTATTACCGCCTGACCAACGTGCCGGTCCCTGCGATCTACGGTCCGTCCGGCGATGAACAAGGGTAAGCATCGAATAGCGACGCCGAATGTGCTGACATCTGCCTACGATGTCGCCGATGTTGAGCGTTACGGCCGCCACCACCTTCCTCCCCATTGATGCCCTCAGCCTGACCAGCGGTGAGTTTGTCACTGCCGCCGCTGAACGGGGCCATCGGGACAGGGCCGCTGCGCTCAATGTGTACCGCAGCATCTTCCGCGACGGAGCGTTGCCCATGCCATGGGCAACAGCTTCGGTTGGCGACATCGTGCGCACACAGCAGGAAGGGCCGACGGTCAAGTTTGCTCAGCGCATTGATGACCAGCTGGAAAGCGAGTCCGTCATCCTGCCGCAGAAAAGCCGCATCGGGCGAGACCGCAACACGCTGTGCGTCTCCTCACAGGTCGGTTGTGCGATGGGCTGCACATTCTGCGAAACCGCGCAGATGGGCTTGATGCGCAATCTGACACCTTCGCAGATTCTCTCGCAGTGGCATGCAGCCCGGTTTCAGCTTCACGCCGAGATCAGCAACATCGTGTTCATGGGCATGGGCGAGCCGATGGAGAACCTTGATGCTGTCATTCAGGCGATCCGCGTACTCACAGATCAGCGCGGCCCTGCCATCGCGCCGTCTCGCATCGCCGTCTCAACCGTTGGCCGCGCAGAGGGCATCCTCAAACTTGCAGCGTTCGCACAGCAGCCGGGGTTTCGGCGACTCTGCCTCGCGGTGTCGATCAACGCGCCGAATGATGAAATCCGCTCGCAGCTCATGCCGATCAATCGCTCAACGAACATGGCCGCACTGCACGAAGCCATGATGCAGTGGCCCAA
Organism: Phycisphaerales bacterium; assembly: GCA_035443885.1. Taxonomy (GTDB): domain Bacteria; phylum Planctomycetota; class Phycisphaerae; order Phycisphaerales; family SM1A02; genus DAOMNO01. Next base: position 83,474 of record DAOMNO010000006.1, on the reverse strand, counting down.
TGGCCCCACCCGCCGCATCCTCATTGAATACGTGTTTATTCCGGGGGTGAACGATCGACTCGAACATGCGGATGAATTGTGCGAGTATTTGAAGCCGCTCTACTGCACAGTGAATGTCATTCCCTACAACCCGCGCCGGAACTCGCCATGGCCAGCCCCGGATGAGGCGGATGTGATTCGCTTCGTTGAGCGAATCAGCGCAACGGGCCAGTTTGTTACACGCCGACGCACAATGGGCCGCTCGCTCATGGCTGCGTGCGGTCAGCTTGGCAACGAAGCGATCCGCAAGCGCAAGTTCGTCGATGTTCGGACGTCCACCTGACTTCGTTGGCTTTACGGCGTAACTGCCGAGGCAGCCGCCGGGTCGTACCACAGCTCGCCATTCACGCCAAGCGGCTGGCCCGTTTGCATCCACAGCAGCAGGAACACGGTCCACACGATCGTGAACACGATGGTGTAAGGCAGCATGGTGGAAATCAGCGTGCCCATGCCGCCCTTCGGCACGAACTTCTGCATGAAGACGAGGATGATGATGAGATAGGCATTGAGCGGCGTGATGATGTTGCTTGTGGAATCGCCGATGCGGTACGCCGCCTGCGTAAGTTCCGGTGCGATGCCGACCATCATGAACATGGGCACAAAGATCGGCGCGAACATCGCATACTTCGCGCTCATGGAGCCCATGAACAGGTTAAACACCAGCGTCAGCATGATGAACGCCACGATCAACATGCCGGGCGACATCTGCGCGTGGCCGAGCGCCTGACCGCCTGCCATGGCCAACATGCGATCAAGGCCGGAATACTTGAAGTACTCAATGAACTGCGCTGCAAAGAACGCGAGCACGATGATCGGCGCCATCGCGGCCATTGTGTCGATCAACATCCGAGCGACATCTTTGTCGTTACGGAACTTCTTCGTTGCAATGCCGAACGCAATGCCCGGAATGATGAACACGAAGAAAAGCATCGGCACGATGGATTCTGCCCATCGTGCAAATCGCTCACCCTGGCCGTGCAGCGCACCATCGGACCAGAAGATGAGGAACAGAAAACTCCCGAACGTTATGACGAATGCAAAGAATGCAGCGGTGAGTCCTTTGATCTCGGTCGGGGTCAGCCGCTGCTGAACAAGATCGTCCGCCGAAGGTCGCAATGGCCCCCCCTCTTCGGGGGGCTTCATGCTCAACCGCTTCTCAACGAACCATGATGTAACCGCCCAGCCTGTGAGCGTGATGAGCACGGTGGATGCCATCATGAACCACCAATTGCAAGCCGGATTGACCGCATAATCGTGCTCGATGACCCGTGCGCCGGTCTCTGTAAAGCCTGCCAGCATGGGGTCGAGGCCTGTGATGAGCAGATTGGCGTTGAAGCCTGCGGAAACCCCAGCAAACACCGCCGCAAGGCCAGCAAGAGGTGATCGACCAACTGACTTATACAACGCGGCTGCAAGCGGTGGCAGAACGACGTAGCCCGCGTCCGTCGCCAATGAACTCATGATGCCGATGAACACCATCGCCGGGGTGAGCAGAAAACTGGGCACGACCAGCATGAACGCCTTCAACCCTGCGCCGATCATGCCGGTGCGCTCCGCGATGCCGATGCCCAACATCCCAACGAGCACAATCCCCAGCGGCGGGAAATCGACAAAATTCTTCACCATGCTCTTGATGGCCCAGAAGAAGCCGTCTTTCGTGAGCAGGCTCTTTGCGCTGAACTGATTGCCAGTCTCTTTCCACACGATCTGCGGTTTGTTGGTGGCGGGGTCGAGAACCTCACGCATGATGACTTCGCCATCCGCACCGACGACTTCCTCCATCACGGGCTTCGGGAGCGACTCCATGACGGTCCACCCCTGCACATGGCCGATATGCGAAAGAGCCATCACCAGCAATGTGCCGAGCAGGAACAAGGTGGCCGGGTCGGGCAGTTTGTTGCCGATCCACTCGATCCAGTCCAAAACGCCTCGTCTCACAGGCGAAGGTGAAGGTGACGATGCAAGAAAACTGGATTCGGTGCGCGGCAGGTCGCTCATCGCGGCGGCTCCTCACGGGTGGATGGACGCCGATTGTGCGGGCAATCACAGAATGATTCAAGCTGCGACCAATTGACTCGCCGCCGACAGGTCTAACCGACCCCGATTGCCTTGGCGCGGTCTTTCTCAGCACGCTCGATTTTCTTTCGATCGGATTCACTGAGGATTCGCTTGCGCAGACGGATCGACTTCGGCGTCATTTCAACCAGTTCATCCGCTTCCAGATACTCCAGAGCAGACTCTAGAGTGAGCAGCCGCGGGGCCTTCAGCGTGACGGTGGCTTCTTTATTCGCCTCGCGCATGTTGGAGAACGCCTTGGCTTTCACAACGTTGACGATGAGATCATTATCTCTGCTGTGTTCGCCGACAATCTGCCCGGCGTACACGGGGTCGCCGGGCCGAACGAACATGATGCCGCGATCCGCGAGATTCAGCAGCGCGTATGACGTTGCTGTGCCCGTATCGGTTGCGATGAGCACCCCGTTGATGCGTTTGCGGTTCACAGTGCGCACAGGCGCGTATCGCAGGAAGGTGTGATGCATCACAGCTTCACCACCTGTTGCAGTCAGCATCCGCGAGCGCAGGCCGATGAGTCCTCTTGCAGGAATCTCCGCTTCGATATGCATGCGCGAACCGCGCGCATCGACTTTCTTGATCTCAGCGCCGCGTGAACCGAGCAGTTCGAGCGCAGCGCCCATGCCATCCGTGGAAGTATCAAGTGTGAGATTCTCGATCGGCTCGTGTCGCTCGCCGTCGATGATCTTCTCGATCACTTCCGGCCTGCCCACGGATAACTCAAAACCCTCCCGTCGCATGTTCTCCAGCAGTACGCCAAGATGCAGCAGGCCGCGACCGGACACACGAAACTCTTCTGCGGAATCGCCCGGCTCGACGCGTAGCGCGACGTTGGACTGCAACTCTCGCTGCAATCGCTCGCCGATCTGACGCGAGGTAACGTATTTACCTTCTTTGCCAACGAACGGTGAGTCGTTGATACGGAAGATCATGTGCAGGGTCGGTTCATCGACCGCGACACGGCTCATCGGCCTCGGATTTTCGGGCGATGCAATCGTGTCGCCGATGTCGAATCCCGCCAAGCCCTCCACGGCACACAGGTCGCCCGCCTGTATCTCATCCCATTCCCTGCGGCCGAGACCCTCAAAGCGGTGCAGCTTCTGTACGCGGCCTCGAGCCATCGTGCCGTCCTTCTTGCATACGACCACGGGTTGGCCGGACTTGATCGAGCCTGAAAAGACACGGCCGATGGCAATGCGGCCGACGTACTCGGAATAGTCCAACGTCGTAATCAGTAGTTGGAGCGGCGCATCGGGATCACCCGTCGGCGGCGGAACCTGATGCAGAATCGTCTCGAACAGGGGCGTCATCGTGCCGGATCGCGCTGTATGGTCCGTGCTTGACCAACCGTCGCGCCCCGAAGCGTAGATGGTCTTGAAATCAAGTGTGCTGTCATCTGCACCAAGTTCGACCAGCAGATCAAACACCTCATTGACGACTGCATCCGGTCGAGCTTCAGGCCGATCGCACTTGTTCACCACAACGATGATCCGCAGGCCAAGCTGCAGCGCCTTGCCGAGCACGAATCGCGTCTGCGGCATCGGACCTTCAAAGGCGTCCACAAGCAACAGTGCACCGTCCGCCATGCGCAGCACGCGCTCGACCTCGCCGCCAAAGTCCGCGTGGCCGGGCGTGTCGATGATGTTGATTCTGAACGTCTTGCCCGCATGATCGCCAGCGCTTGGCGGCGCGATGAAGTTCACTGCACAGTTCTTCGAGAAGATCGTGATGCCTCGCTCCCGCTCCAGCGGGTTGGAGTCGAGAATGCACTCATCGGGCAGGCCGCCCCGCGCCAGCTCAGGCGTACCGGACTGCGCAAGAAGAGCGTCCACAAGGGTGGTCTTGCCATGATCGACGTGGGCGATGATCGCCACGTTGCGGAGAAACGGGTCAGCGGTCTTAGTCATAGAAGCGGGGATCATAGGCAACCCCCGGCACCGGCGTAGCGGCACGGGCATCCCCCGTGTAGTGGCACGGACATCCCCGCCGTGTGGTGGCACGGGCATTCTGCCCGTGCTGTCGTGTTTGGCCGACTCTTTCGGCGACCATGACAAGCGGCAAGCGTTGGCTGGCAATCCCAGCGTTCACGGTCGACAGGTGCGCCGACAATCCAGATACGTTGCGCGACGATCCACATCCGTTGATGGAGGTCCGCATACGTTGCCGACGATCCTCATACATGGCGCGGCCCAGCCTGGGGCAAACTGCCCCGAAGGGGCAACGGCGTGTAGCCACGGGTGAAGCGACGCAGCGGCGCAGCCGCCGCAAGCGCAACCCGTGGACGCGGAATGTCATCCCCTTCCTCGCCCCGGAGGGGCGAAGGCGATGCGAGAACCGCGAACCCCCTTCGCCCCGCTGGAAGGCGGGTCGAGTCAACTGTAAGGAGAGCACCATCCAGGGTTTACGGTCGCCCGCCACCGCTCCGGGAAGCCCGCCACGGTGGCACTCGCACACTACATTTAGTGGAAGCGCGATCCCCGTCATCATCCTGCAGTGGGTAGAATACACGCGGCCTCGTCAGTGGGAAGTGGTTTCCTGCGGGCTACTCAGCGATCACGGAGATTTGTCCATGATCTATAGAAGGCGAGTTGATGTGGATGTCTGGCATTTCTGCCCGACATGTTCGATGTGGCCTAACACACGGTACATCGAATCCCACATCCCACCAGGAAGCATTTTCTGGTGCAATCAATGCACGGCGAGTCTTACGTACCGCCGCGCAGTGTGTGGTTGGGATTGAGGTGTTGTCGAGGGAACTCCACGACGTGATCAGGTAATTACGGCTCTGGCCCTGCACATGCCGCGCCTGATGTCCAAGTTTGACCGAACGGTCACGTAGCCGAGCGAACTCGAAGCACTCAAATCTCCTCCCGCGCCGGTCGCAAGACCGGCGCATTTTTTTGCGCGCCGGGAGCCGCAGTCTGAGCGACGCAGGAGCGAAGGCCGCGCGAGCGCGCGGCGGGTATTTGAATCATACGTTCTCTTGCAACGGCCCGGTGCCACTGCCAGCGAGCGCCCCCGGAAGCGAGTCGGCAGTGCGATCGCGCAACCGCCGCGAGACTTGATCACCACGATGGACTTCCATCCCGCACGGCCGACTCCCGTTGGTCGCTGGCCGTGGCACCCGGCGCGATTCCGTTCAGCCAGCGGCACCCGGCCCCCCCGCCCCGGCCCGCGCCGCTGCATAGTGAACTTCCCTATCATTCCTCGATGCCCCCCCAGCCTCCCCACCACTCAAACACTCCCACGCCCCCCATCGTTGCGATCAACGTCGGCAATACGCGCACGCAGTTCGGCAGGTTTGTCGATGGGCAACTCGAAGGGACCGATCGGCTGGACAACAAGGATGTCGCAGCCATTGTGAACCATGTTGTCGAGCAGTGGCGATCGGTGGCTGAACAACCGAATGCAGCCATCATCATCGCTTCCGTCAATGATCCGCTGGCCGATCGCGTAGCGTCCGCAATAGAAGACCAGCTCACTGTAGAAGTGTACCGCATCGGCGATGACCTTCCGGTGCCGATCGGCAGGCAGCTTGATCCGGAAACGATCACGGGCGTTGATCGGCTGTTGAACGCTGCGGCGGCCTATGAGTCGCTCGGTCAAGCGTGCGTGATTGTCGATGCTGGCACCGCAGTAACCGTGGATTTCGTGGATGGCGAAGGCACGTTCCATGGCGGCGCGATCGCGCCCGGAGCAAGAATGCAACTCCGCGCACTTCACGAACACACCTCTGCTCTACCAGAACTGGAGTTTCAGGAGCCGGAGAAAGAGGCGTTCGGCAGGAACACCGCACAGGCCATGCTTCAGGGCGTGTATCACGGCATACGCGGCATGGTCTGGCGACTCGTAGAGCAATATGCGGAGCGATACGGCGCGTATCCGACGGTCATTGCGACCGGCGGCGACGCCCATGTCCTCTTCGGCGAGGATGAGCTGATCGACCGCATCGTGCCTGAACTGACCTTGCACGGCATCGCTTGCGCAGCGCGGCACGCCATGGCTTCGCACGATGAATAGAGCCTGACAGCGAAAAATCCGTGGTTGATGCGCGGATTCTCAACGCGATGGGGTAAAAAGGTTGAACTTTACGGGGCTTTCCGCGATGATCGCCCATGTGACTCGGGCGATCCACGTTCGATCGCGATACGAAACCGAAAGGAGTTCCCATGAAGTCATCCCTGCAACTCGCCACGACGAAGACCGCCAGTTTCAGCCTGCTGAGCGTCATCACCCTCTCGGCTGCAAGCCTTGTCGGAAGCGTTCTGTGGAACGCGCCCGCATGGGCCGGCGCACCAGTAACCGACAGTGCGCTGACTGCGTCCGACCGCGCAGAGTTGATGGAACGATTCAACCTGGCGGAAAAGGAACTCGACGCCGTCCTGCGCATCATTGATGAAGGCAAGAATCGCAATCAGGTGGTGACCCATCTGACTTACCTGTGCGAGCAGATCGGACCGCGTCTCACCGGCTCGCCGCGTGCAGAGCGCGCTAACCGCTGGGCTGCGGAGCAGTTTGAGTCATTCGGGCTGACCAATATCCATCTGCACGAGTGGGGAACCATCCCTGTCGGCTTCCACCGTGGACCAAGCACAGGCAAGATGCTCAAGCCGATAGAGCGCGAGTTCGAGTTTACAACTCGATCGTGGTCCGCCGGCACGAACGGCCCTGTTGAAGGCCGCGTGTTCCGCGAGCCAAGTACCGAAGAAGAGTATGAGGCAATCCGGGACTACCTTGAAGGCGCGTGGATTCTCAGACCCGCCATCGGTGGCCAACGGCGCGGCGTCGTCCCTGGGGTTGATGAGAACCGCCAGTTCCTGCCGCAGCTTCGCGAAGCCGGCATCGCGGGACTCATTACCGCTTCCCCTGATGATCTGGTGCGCACAAGCGGCAATCGCGGCTGGCGACAACTTTCATGGGATGATCTTCCGACGGACGTTACCGTGATGGTGCGTCGTTCTGATTACGACGCGATGAACAGCCGACTGCATGACGGCGAAGAAGTTGTGGTCGAGTTCAACCTTGATCACACGTTCATCGAAGGGCCTATTTCCTGCTACAACACGGTCGCGGATATTCCCGGCACCGAATGGCCCGATGAAATCGTCATCGTGTCAGGCCATATCGACAGTTGGGACGGCCCCGGCTCGCTTGGCACCATCGACAATGGCACGGGCACGAGCGTAACGATTGAGGCGGCTCGCATCCTGATGGCGGCTGGCGTCAAACCGAAGCGGACCATTCGGTTCATCCTCTGGACCGGCGAAGAGCAAGGCCTGCTTGGTTCGCGAGCATATGTTGCTGAGCTTTCCGAAGAAGAGCGAGCGAAGATTTCGGGCGTCTTTGTGGACGACAGCGGCACGAACCGTCAATCCTCGCTGCCTTGCATTGAAGCGATGGTACCGATTCTCCAACCGGCCATTGAAGCGATGAACTACGCCTTCCCGGACATGCCTGTTGAGTTGCGAGTGCAGGAGCGAATGCAAAGCCGACGCGGCGGCGGGGGCAGCGATCATGCATCTTTCAATGCTGTCGGCATTCCCGGTTTCTTCTGGGGCAAGACTGGCCGCATGGAATACCGTTATGGCTGGCATACCCAGAACGACCGGCTCGACCAGGCAGTGCCTGAGTATCTCATTCAGAACTCAACGGTCTCCGCCATCGTCGCGTATGTCGTAGCGAACGCCGAAACCCTGCTGCCTCGCGATCCTGCCGAGGAACCGGCTGCTGAAGCGGAAGGCGACGGAGCGGATCGGCCCGGACGCCAGCGACAGCGTGAAACAAGTGAGGTCGGCGGCTGATCGACCAACGCCGCGTTGCCCGTTCGGTCGGTATGATTCCCGCCCTACCCGTCGCAGACACTCATGACGGGAGACCATGCCGCCATGACCACCACACGCAATACCCCCGCTGCGCACTACCACTGGAAGCCCGAGAGCGATGCACAGGCGTTCATCAACGAGCTGCTGACCGAGTTCATGGACCGTTGTCCGCCCGCGTCTCATTTGGCGCAACGTATGCGCCATGACACCGGCACGCGCTTTGTCGATTGGGTTGACTTTATCGAAGTGCGCGATGATGCGGGTGTGCGACGACGACTCGCTGAAGTCGGCTTTGAGCCAAGGCCGCGTTCGGCTCATGCAGAGGTCTTTGAACATGACGGCGGCATCTTCCCGCAGGTTGTGCTCGCCGAGACCAGGTCGATGCGAGTCGGCATCAAGGTGGACTTCGTTTCTGACTTTCTCGCAGCACTATCGATCACAAACGATTATGTGATTCAAGGCGGACCGATGACGCCGCTGCGACGCGCCCCCGCGTTCGTGGAGCCGACGGCCTCGCTGTGGGTGGTCGAACGCCACGGCACGCGGTCGTTTGACCCTCTGCCACCCGATCCGAATCGCTGCATGGCGGCGATTCATCACTACGAGTGTTTCCGCCGCCGCCGTCGCGACTGGCCGGAAGATGTGCAGGGTTGGGCGCGAGTGAACGAACTGATCGACAAGGCCGTGCGCGATCTGGGCGTTGACCACGCCTGTGCAATCTTCTTCACCGCTGAGCGCGAATACTGGCAACGACGCAACCGTGCCGCCCGCATTCAGAAATCGCGCCAAGACACACTGGGCCTCGGTTGGGCCAATCACGATCATCACACCTATCGTTCATCTCGTGCTGCTTTTAGTTCGCTTATCGCCACCTTCGAGCGGCTCGGCTTCATCTGCCGCGAGCGGTTCTACGCCGGCGCTGAAGCGGGCTGGGGTGCGCAGGTGCTTGAGCAGCCAGAAGCCCGGCTTGTGATCTTCGCGGATGTTGATCTCTCAGAAGATGAAATCGCGGGCGACTTCGCACATGAACCGCTGCGCGCACGCGATGCCGTGGGCACCGTCGGCCTGTGGGTCGGTCTGCATGGCGAGTCTTTTCTGCAGGCGGGCATGCATCATCTTGAATGCCAGTTTGAGTTCGAAGCGCTGCGCGATCAGCTTCAAGCTGCGGGCGTCGGATCAATGCCCCCGTTCACTGATCTGCCCTACTTACGGCAGGCTTTTACTGAGGGGGAACGCTGGCAGGTCTCCGAACAGCGCGTGCAGCGGCTGCTTGATGCTGGCGTCATCACGCCGATGCAGGCAACACAGTTCCGCATGCAAGGCGCGATCGGTTCGCATTTGGAGAACCTTGAGCGGCATGACGGTTATAAAGGCTTTAACCAGAAGGGCGTCAGCGACATCATCAGCCGCACCGACCCAAGGCGCCATTCGGCGACCGAGCCGCTTGTCGGCGCGTAACGCAGCCATGCGATGATCCCAAGCCTTCGCATCGAGGACTCGCTCAAGCCTGACCATCTGGCTTATCTTGATGCTCTGCGCGCCGGTGGGTTCACAGGCGAAATCTGCACCGATTACGCCACACGCCTAGTGGCTGCGACAGACAACAGCGTGTACCAGATCGTACCCCAGGCGGTCATCTGTCCGCGCACGAAAACCGATCTCATGCTTGCGGCGCGCCTGTTGAATGACGACCGCTTCCACAGCGTCAGCCTGAGTGCACGCGGTGGCGGCACAGGCACCGATGGCAGCGCGCTGAACGACAGCGTCATCGTAGATGTTTCGCGACACATAACGCGAATCCTCGAAATCAACATTGAGGAACGCTGGGCGCGCGTGCAGCCGGGCGTAACACTCGCGCAGCTCAATACAGCCGTCAGACCACATGGTCTGTTTTTCGCGCCGAATGTGGCGCCGGGAGATCGAGCCACACTCGGCGGAATGGTCAGCACGGATGCTGCTGGCGAAGGCTCGCGCGTTCACGGCAAGACGAGTAGCCACATCCTCGAACTGACTTCCATCTTCCTCGGCGGCGTGCAGTGGACTTCATCTGCTCTTGCAGAACCAGAGCTGGGCCACATCAAACAGCGCGACGACCTCATCGGCTCTGCGCATCGCGAGGTCGATCGTATTGTGATGCGAGACCGAGAACTCATCGAACGCACAGTGCCGAAGCTCTGGCGTTTCGCCAGTGGCTATAACCTCAGCATGATTCGGGGTGTTGATGCGGAAAGGCCGTTCAACCTGAACTGGCTGCTCTCCGGCGCGGAAGGCACGCTTGGACTGATCGCGGAAGCAAAGCTCAAGCTCACTCCCCTGCCGCGTGCACATGTGATGGTGGTGATGAAGTACGCCTCGTTCGATGAAGCGCTGGGGGCCGCGGAAACAATCGCTGCGTTCAGGCCTCGCGCGATCGAAACAATGGATGAAAAGCTGCTCGATCTTGCTCGCACAGATGAGAGCTGGCTTCTGGTTCGTGATTTTCTCGATGACCCGACCGTCGCCATGCGCGCAGTGAATATGGTCGAATTTGCGGGCGATTCGCTTGACGAAGTCATGTCCCACGCCAAGGCATTGACCGCACGCGCAGCGGAGCGTATCGGCCAGCCTGACGAGGCGACTGGCTGGTGCATCGTTCTTGACGCGCCACATCGTGAAGCAATGTGGAACCTGCGCAAACGTGCCGTCGGACTGCTTGGCAATCTCCCCGGAAGGCGCAAGCCGATTCCTTTCATCGAAGACGCTGCCGTACCGCCCCAGAATTTGCGCGGCTTTGTCCGCGAGATGCGAGCGGTACTTGATCGACACAACCTCGACTACGGCATCTTTGGTCATGTCGATGTGGGATGCATGCATGTGCGCCCCGCGCTCGACATGACTGACCCCGCGGATGAAGCACTGCTCAGGCCAATCACTGATGAGGTCGCTGCCATTGTGCGAAAACACGGCGGCATTCTGTGGGGGGAGCACGGCAAGGGATTCCGCAGCGAATACAACCCGATCTTCTTTGGCAACGAACTCTATGACACAATGCGCCAGATCAAGGCTGTCTTCGATCCGCGCAATCAGTTCAACCCCGGAAAGATCGCGACAGCATGCGTTGATGCGACCCAAGCGAAAAGCCGCGTGATTTCCCTTGCAACGATCGACGCTGCCTCGCGCGGCTCATTTGACCGGCAGATCGCAAAGGAGATTCGCGATCACTTCGACGACGCCTTGCGCTGCAATGGTAACGGCCAGTGCTATTCTGACGATCCTAACTATGTCATGTGCCCCTCATGGAAAGGCATGCGCGATCGTGTGCACAGCCCGAAGGGACGCTCAACCGTCTTCCGTGAATGGCTGCGGCTGCTCGGCCGAGCCGGATGTAACCTGACCGAGATGAGAAACGCGCCATCACGCGGTCGCCTGCTGCGCGCAAGCGATCCCGATGACTTTTCACACGAAGTGTACGACGCGATGGATGGATGTCTGGCGTGCAAGGCATGTTCAGGCCAGTGTCCAATCAAGGTCGATGTACCGGACTTCCGTGCTGCATTCCTCAATGCGTATCACACGCGCTATCGCAGGCCGGCGAGAGACAGGATGATTGGCAATCTGGAACGCATGTTGCCTCGCATGGCTCGCGCGCCCCGCATCGTCAACGCACTCCAGCAGAGCGTGATCGGCCGAGCGATATCGAAGCGCATCGGCATGATCGACGCGCCACTTCTCGCGACTCCCACGCTTCGCCAACTCATGCGAAAGCACGGGGTTCCTGAATTTCGTGATGCGATCATGAAACGACTCGACGCTGACGCTCGGCGGCGAAGCATCGTCGTTGTGCAGGATGCGTTCACCGCGTTTTACACGCCTCGCCTTGTCGTTGCATGGTGTGAACTCCTGCGCACGCTCGGCTACGCACCATCTATCCTGCCCTATCTACCAGGTGGAAAAGGCTTCCACGTTCGCGGCTATCTGCAGGAGTTTCGCGAAACAGCCACGAGGCAAGCCGCGCTGCTCCGACATGCCGCATCATTCGGCGTCAGCCTCGTTGGTATCGACCCCGCGGTTACGCTGATGTACCGTCATGAATATCACAAAGTGCTCGGCATGCATGATCTTGGTTTTACTGTTGATCTCCCGCAGGAATGGCTGGCCCGTCGGCTTGGTGAACTCCAAATCCCGCAGCGCATCTCCACTGCAAAGCCATTCCGTTTGCTGGTTCATTGCACAGAACGTGCGCTGATGCCTGAATCCGGTGAGCAATGGCGTCGTATCTTTGCGGCATTCGGACTGGAGCTTCTGACTATCAGCGCAGGCTGTTGCGGCATGGGTGGCGCATGGGGGCACGAGGCGCATCATGCGGAACACTCACGAGGTATTTTCGATCTGAGCTGGTCGAAGAGATTGCAGGAGATTGGAGCAATTGGTGAGACTCCACTCGCCACTGGATATTCCTGCATGAGCCAGGTCAAGCGTTTTGCGAACCGCAACGTACAGCATCCGGTTGAGGCTCTCTGGAACGCCGTCTGCCAGAGCGCTGCGACTGTATGATGCCGCGATGGCCATTGGCGGACGACGCCTGCGAACAATCTTCGGCGCATTGGTGAAACCGCGACACTATGTTGCAGCATGGAACATGCTGCGCGTGTACACGCGACCGCTGGACGCCTATCGGCGCTATCTCTTTGCTCGCGGAGACTATCCGATTGATCTTCTCATCCGAACGCCGCTTGGTTGCAGATCGATCCGATTGTTCTCACATCACGACATGCTCACTGTGAACGAGGTGTTCTGCAGGGGTGACTATCACACGGGCATGACAGATGAAATTGTGGTGGACATCGGCTCAAACATCGGCATCTCTGCGCTCTATTTTTTGACTCGGCATTCACGGTCGCGTGCGTTTCTCTTCGAACCGGTCCCAATCAATGTCGATCGACTTCAGCGGAATCTGAGCGGCTTTGAGAATCGCTACACACTGTCCAAGGTCGCGGTCGGGCTATCGAACGGGCACGTCGATTTTGGTGTTGAGCCGACAGGTCGGTACGGTGGCATTCATCGTCGTACGGGCACGACAATCAGTGTCGATTGCATTGACATCAACGATGTGCTCCGGCCAGTCCTCGAACGCCACCATCGCATCGATCTCCTGAAGATTGACGTTGAGGGGCTTGAGCTGCCGCTCGCAGAGCACGTTGCTCCGGATATCAGATCACTGATTCGCACCGCTCTGCTTGAATGCACCGTGCCAGCGAACCCTTGGCCCGCAACCCACGACCTCCGGCAATGCGGCCCCATCGCTCGCCTCATCCGGCGGAGTGATGTCAAGCCACAGGCGCGGTAAACGCAGAGCGATTTCCCGCGGCTACGCAGCGCAATACTGCAGAATCGGTATAGTGGAGCGTCATTCAGAGGAGACGTTCGCATGCCGTTTTCAGCCGCCTTTTCCCGCCTCGTTCGGCTCAGTTCAATTTCGTTGTTTGCTCTGCTTGCGTTCTCGCACGCTGCTTCTGCCGACTTGACCCCGAACTGGTTTCGCGAGCCTGCGATATCGCCTGACGGGAAAACAATCGTCTTTGTTCATGGCGGCGATCTCTACAGTGTGCCTGTAGGCGGCGGCCGCGCCGTGCCGCTCACACTTCACCCCGCTCACGAAGCTCGCCCGGTCTGGTCACCCGATGGTTCAATGATCGCCTTTGCATCCGATCGCTTCGGCAACTTCGATGTTTTTGTCATGCCTGCAACGGGTGGGGAGGCCCGCAGGCTGACGTTCCATTCAGCAGACGACCTGCCATCAGATTTCTCGCCAGATGGCAGTGCGGTGATCTTTGAAAGCTCTCGCACCGGCGATGTACAAAGCGCACTGTTTCCTACCGGCGTGCTCAGCCAGCTCTACAGTGCCCGGCTGGAAGGTGGCACTCCTTCGATGCTGCTGACGACCCCTGCACTCAACGCACGCTTCGATCGTGTTGGTGCTCGCGTGCTCTATGAAGATCGGAAAGGCTATGAGAGCGAGCAACGAAAGCATCATCGCTCTTCTATCGCTCGCGACATCTGGCTTTACGACGTGGCCACTGGAGCGCATACAAAGCTCACTGATTTCGCCGGTGAAGATCGCGAGCCGAACTGGTCACCCGACGAGCGATCCGTCTATTTTCTTTCTGAGCGCAATGGCGACTCCAACGTCTATCGAATGCCGCTGCGGGCAAATGCCCCGGCTGAGCAACTCACGTTCTTCAAAAACCATCCCGTTCGTCATCTCACCGTAGCGAGGAACGGGCACGCCACATTTAGTTGGCATGGCGACATTTATCACCTCGCTCCTGGCGCGGAACCGAAACGCGTTCCGATTGAGATCGCTGTCGATGGCCGAGGCGGGCCGATCATGGAGACGCGGCGCACTGGGGCAACGGAGTTTGCCGTTTCGCCCAATGGTAAGGAAGTCGCATTCGTCGTTCGCGGGGAGATTTTCGTTACATCCACGGAGTTTGCCACGACTCGTCGCATTACGAACACCCCCGAACAGGAGCGTTCAGTTTCGTTTGCGCCGTGTGGACGAAAGCTGATCTACGCAGGCGAGCGCGACGGCCGCTGGAGCATTTATGAGGCCTCACTTGAAGACAACGACGAGTTGTATTTCTTCAGTGCAACCAAGATCAGCGAGCGTACCCTCGTGCGAACCGATGCTGAGGCATTTGAGCCGAAACTCTCCCCCGACGGCAAGAAGCTTGCTTACCTGCACAATCGATCCACGTTGCGCGTCATGGATATGGAGAGTGGGGAAACCGTAACGGCATCACCCGGCACGGCGTATTTCTCCTATTCAGATGGCGACTACTGGTTTGAGTGGTCGTCAGACAGCGAATGGATCGCCGTCGAGTTCTATAACCGCGGCCGGGCGTTCTTCTCGCAGGTCGGGCTTGTGCGAGCGGACGGATCGACGGACATGCCGATCGATCTTTCCAACTCAGGCTACGACGACAAATCGCCTCGATGGTCCATGAAGGGCGAGGCGCTTGCATGGGCCAGCGACCGTTTCGGCATGAGAAACCACGGTAGCTGGGGTTCGCAGTATGACGTTGTTGCGGCCTTCCTGACGCAGGATGCGTTCGATCGATTCCGTCTGTCGCGCGAAGAATACGAGCTGCGCAAGGAACTTGAAGACAAGCGCAAGAAGGATGAGGAAAAGAAAAAGAAGGAAGAGGAAGACGCCGAGAAGCAGGACGAGACGAATAACAACGAAAGCGATGACGCGAAGGATGAAGAGAAGACTGAGGAGGATGACGCCAAGAAGTCCAAATCAGTCGAGTTTGATCTCAAGGGAATCGAGACACGCACTATTCGCCTGACGATTCACGCTTCCACGCTCGGCGACTTTGCACTCGCGCCGGAAGGCGATCGTCTTTACTATCTCGCTCGATTCGAAAGAGGATTCGATCTCTGGGTGCGAGACTTCCGCAAGGAATCCACCAGCATTCTGAGAAAACTGGACGCCGAAAGCGCATCCATGCGCCTGACCGATGACGGAAAAACCATCTTTCTGCTCGCGGGCGGCTCGCTTTCCAAAATCGACGCTCAAAGCGGCGAGCAGAAGCCGATCAACTTCGCCGCCCAGCTTGAGATTGACGGCCATCGAGAGCGCGAGTATCTGTTTGAACATGCATGGCGACAGATGAAGCAGAAGTTCTATGTGCCGGACATGCATGGCGTGGACTGGGAGTTTTATCGCCGCGAATACGAACCGAAATTGACCGGCGTCAAGAGCAATCGCGCTTTCGCTGACTTGCTTTCGGAAATCCTCGGCGAATTGAATGCTTCCCATACGGGCGGCTACTACCGCCCCCCTGCTGGTGAAGGCGATGCCCGCACAGCATCTCTCGGTGTGTTTTATGACAACGCGTATCAGGGCGATGGGGTGCGCATCGCGGAAATCATGCAGGGCGGCCCGCTCGACAAGGCCGATCTCCCAATCGAAGCAGGCATGATTATCACGCACATTGATGGTGTACTCCTTGATGCGTCGCGCAACTTGTACGAGCTGCTCAACCGTAAAGCTGGACAGCGGGTGCGACTCACCCTGTTGAAGGATGATGAAGAATCATTCGACGTTGTCGTCCGTCCCGTAGGCCTCGATCAGGAAAATGAACTCCGATATCAGCGTTGGGTACGAACACGCCGCGCCATCGTGGAAGAAGCCTCTGGCGGCCGGCTCGGCTACATGCACGTTCGAGGGATGAACGATCCCAGTTTCCGCAGCTTCTATGGTGAAGTGCTGGGGCGACACTTCGACAAAGAAGCGTTGATCGTTGACACCCGCTTCAACGGCGGCGGCTGGCTGCATGATGACCTTGTCACGTTCCTTAGCGGTACGCGATATGTTGATCTCTATCCGCGAAATGACGAAGCCCCGGGCGTGAGTTACCTCGGCGACTCTGCGCGCCGCTGGACGAAGCCGTCGATCGTCGTCATGAGCGAGGGGAACTACTCCGATGCCCACTTCTTCCCGTGGGCGTATGTGGAACTTGGCATCGGCGAGACCGTTGGCATGCCGGTGCCGGGCACGGCCACAGCCGTCTGGTGGGAGCGGCTGCATACGGGCGACCTGATTTTTGGCATTCCGCAGGTCGGCACCAAGGGCAAGCGAGGGCTGTATCTGGAGAATAAGCAGCTTGAGCCGACTCACCGCGTGGAGCTTGATCCGGTGTCTGCAGCGGCGGGCCGCGATACGCAGGTGCTGGAATCGGTGCGAATTCTGCTGCGGCAGGTTGATTCAAACAGGTAGAGGCACGCCTTTTTATCCGCGCATGACCGCCCCAAATACGCACGTGCGAGGCGGTGCATCAGCGTGTATAGTGCGGCACTTTCCACCACACTTTTTCTGCGATGGAGGCATATCGGTGACCGTCAACCTTGCAACCATCCTGCGCGAAACACGCGAACGGATGAAGAAGTCTGTCGAGTATTACGACCGCGAATTGCGCGGCATTCGAACGGGACGCGCCACCACGGCATTGATCGACTATGTGAAAGTCGAGTACTACGGTAATCCGACTGATCTGCGCGAACTGGCGTCAATCAGCATTCCGGAGCCGACTCAGCTGCTCGTCAAGCCGTTCGATCCCGGTGCAAAGAACGACATCATCAAGGCGATCGAAAAAGCTGATCTCGGCCTGAACCCGATGGCGGAAGGTGCGACGATTCGCATCAATGTCCCCCCACCTTCCGCAGAACGCCGCAAGCAACTCATCGCGCAAGTCCGCAAGATGGCGGAAGAGTCAAAGGTTTCGATCCGCAACGAGCGTCGCGATGCGAACAAACACATTGACGCTGCGGCGAAGGATAAAGCTAACGGCATCTCAGAAGATCAAGCCAAGGATGCCAAGGACGAGGTTGACGAGATGACCAAAGAGTATACGGCGCAGATCGACGCCCACTGCGAGAAGAAGGCCAAGGAGATTGACGAAATCTGAGTCGCAGCTCGCAGGACATCGGAACGCTCGACCATGCTGCGCGGCGACTTGAGGAAGGAGCTGCATCATGCTCATGCTTGCCCTGACGCTTGCCTGCACGGAATTGCCCGTCGTCCGAGTGGATCGTGACAATGTTGTGATTCGCGAAAGCGCACGAGTGGTGGTCGCTGAGGAGTTCATTCTTGATGAAGACTCCAACGGCGTGATTCACGTTGTCGGGGACAACATCACTGTCGATTTCACCGATCAAACGCTTCGCGGTGCGGCGGCAGGCACCGATCCAGATCGGTATCTCGGTACCGGCGTTCGCATCACGGGGCGCAACATTCTGATTAACGGAGGGCGCTTCAGTGGCTTCAAAGTTGCGATTCATGCCACAAGTGCAGATGGCCTGACGCTCCACGGCGTTGATGTATCTGACAACTTCCGCCAGCGACTACGTTCGACGCCGCAGGCTGAAGCCACGGAAGACTGGCTCTGGCCCCACAACAACGACGATGGTGAGTGGCGAACGATGTACGGTGCAGGCATCTGTATCGAACATTCAAGCGAGATCACCATTCGGAATGTGCTGGCTCGCAACGTGCAGAATGGCATCCTGCTCTCCAATGTCAACCACTCAAAGGTATATGACAACGACTGCTCGTTTCTATCCGGTTGGGGGCTTGCGATGTGGAGATGCTCTCATAACACCATCGCGAGGAATGCTTTTGATTTCTGTATCCGCGGTTACTCGCACGGCGTGTACAACCGAGGACAGGATTCCGCGGGAATCCTGATGTTTGAGCAGTGCTCGCACAATATCGTCGCTGAAAACTCAGCTACACACGGCGGCGATGGCGTTTTCGCGTTCGCAGGCCGTGAAGCCCTGGGAGAAGTCAATCGCGTCGATGATGCTGATTTTTACATCAGGCGTGGCAACAATCAGAATATTTTTTTGAGAAACAATTTGTCCTATGCCGCAGCGCATGGCCTTGAGCTGACGTTCAGCTTCGACAATCTCATCGGGGAAAACACCTTCCATGGCAATGCGATCTGCGGCATCTGGGGCGGGTTTTCGCAAGGCACCATCATTGTGTACAACTGGTTCACCGAGAACGGCGACATGCCTTACGGCAGTGAACGCGGCGGGATCAACATTGAGCATGGTTACAGCACCGCAATCTATGGCAATCGCTTTAAGGACAATGCCTGCGGCGTTTTCTTCTGGTCGCGCAATCACACCACGCTGCTGGAAACCCCGTGGGCGAAAGCCAACCATCGCGGTTGCGCCGACAATTACATCGGCAGCAATACGTTCGAGCGAGATCGCATCGCGATTCAGCTTCGCCGGGCTGATTCAACTCGCCTCTATGGCAACCAGATGACCGATGTCGGAAGCGAACTGGACGCAGATGAGCACAGCCTTGCCGCCATGCTTGAAGGCATACCCGCCACCGCATCCACACCTCGCCTTGAACTTCCGGGCCTCTCGCGGCCGATCGGCAAACGCAATCATCTCGCTGGACGCGAGAACATCATCATGACTGAATGGGGGCCGTATGACTGGGCATCCCCTCTTCTCCACATGCACGAGCGCGGCGGACATCAGCATGTGTATCGCGTTTTTGGCGTCGAGCATGCGATGATTCGAGATGTACGAACCGATGAAACGGTCGAACTGCAATACGATCGCGATACGGCAAAGGTCGCGTTGTCGGCCCGAATCGCTGGCCGAGTTACGCCGTACCAAATTGAAGCGGTTCTTCAGGATGATGTGTTGACGGCGACTGGCGTGCTGATTCCCGCGCAATGGCACGTTCGTGCGTTTTCGTGGGAAACAGACCCCCGCGACAATGTTGACCTATGGCGCATGGAAGCTCTGCGCGAACAGAGCGGTGTTTCTTTCACTGTTGATGAACTGAAACTGAACTACCGTCACGCGGGGCCAAGCCAGCTTGCTGCTGCCCCGCAGCATGTTCGAGACGCAGACCTGCCGCGTGATCGTTTCGGCACAATCGCCACGACGCAGCTCACATTTCCAACCGGACGATGGCTTGTTCGCACGGTTTCAGATGACGGCATCCGGGTCTGGTTCGACGAGACAATGGTCATCGACGACTGGACGTGGCATGCACCGAAAGAGCACTTATACGAGTTTGAAGTAGCCGAAGAACGAGAGGTTGCGATTCGCGTTGAGCATTTCGAGCTTGATGGTTACGCCGTGCTTTCGCTTGAGATCGAGCGAGTTGAGTGAATGCTCAAAAGACTTTGCGCCGCCTGGCAGGTGGAATGTTGAGCTGCTGACGATATTTGACGACTGTGCGTCTAGCGATGTCAATGCCTCGCTTCTTCAGTTCCTTCGCAATGGCATCATCGCTAAGCGGCTTGGTTTTATCTTCACTGTCCACCACTTCCTGCACGATGGATTTGACCGCTTCCCAGCTCATGTCCTGACCGGATTCTGTCTCCGTGCCGCCTGAAAAGAACTTGCGCAATGGAACCATGCCGCGAGGCGTCTGGAGCCATTTGTCGGCCACGGCGCGACTCACCGTACCCACATGAATGCCGAGTTGATCGGCAACATCAATCATGGGCAGCGGCTTAAGATGCTGCGGGCCGTGGTCGAAGAATTCTCGCTGCCGTGCCAGCACGACATTGACCACACGCAGAAGCGTATTCTTGCGCTGATTGATCGACTCAATGAGCCATGATGCGTTGCGGACGCTATTGCTCACAAAATCGCGAGTCTCTTTATCGACGTTGCGGTCCTTCGCCATCTCTTCGTAACGGGGCGACACGCGAAGCGATGGGATCACACCATCCGCCAGCGCCGCAACATAGGCGTCTGCGTTCTCATCGTACTCCACCATGACATCGGGAATGACGGGCGGCACATCCTGCTCAACAAGATCGCGTCCGGGACTAAGATTCAGCTTCTTCATCAGTGCGATGGCGGCCTGAATGCGCTCCATCGAGAGGTCTGTCTTCTGCGCAATCTTCGGCAGACGATTCTGCAAAAGGTCGTCAAAGTGGTCCTGAATGAGCAGACGCACGTCCGACCAGTTCTCGTCGAATTCACCCTCTGCCTGCAAAGCGTTGATCTGCAGGAGCAGGCATTCGCGCTGATCGCGTGCACCGACACCCGGTGGATCAAGCCAAGCCTGCACGCACTCCAGTGCGCGTTCGAGCCGCTCCATTGTCAGCGGCTGCCCACCCACTATCTGATTCTGCGCAAGGATCGTCTCAAGGTCTGCTCCCAGCAGACCATCAGAATCGATATAGCCGATGAGCCGCTCACCGACCGCTGCGACCTCTGGCTCAACTTCTGCAAGCGACCATTGATGCAAGAGCTGTTCGGTCAGGCTTTCGCCACGCGCTGCGATGCTCGCCATCGCATCCAGCTTGCGATCGCGTTCGCCAGCTTGGCGGGAAGCGGAATATCGCTCGGATGAATAGGTATTGTCGAAGGCTTCGCTGTAACTGGATTCAAACGCACTGAGACGCTCGAAATCATCCGCACTTCCACCGGCCTCATCGCCAACGACCAGTTCTCGGCGATCCAAACGCTCTTCGCGTTCATCGTCCGCCGCGGTCCGCTCGCGGTCGCCTTCGCCCGGCTCAATCTGCTCAAGCGCAATGTTGGATTCCAACTCCTGCTCAATGCGCTCCTGCAACGCCAGCATCGGAAGCTGCAGGATCTCCATGGACTGAATCATCCGTGGAGCCAGCTTCATCTGCTGGCTGAGCTTCATGTGCTGAGAGGTATCGAAACGCATTGGGATGGTGCTAACTGCGAAGTACTTGAGCGGGCAGAACACTGTCCACAGACAGATGCTCTCTGGCAACCGGCTCCTCTCCCCGATTCTATCGGCAAAATCCGCTCTCACCTCGTATGTGTGAAATGATTCCGAGAGCGAGTTAGGATGACGTCATGGATGCACCACGCCTGATCGACGGTATGGCTCGCTTCGGCGAGAGCGTTTCTGCACTGGTGGCATCATTATCACGAGAAGATTTTCAATGGAAGCCGCCCGACGGCGCCTGGTCGATTCTGGAAATTCTTTGCCATCTTGCCGACGAGGAGGTCGAAGATTTTCGCTGCCGTCTGGAACTGGCGCTTCGCGACCCCTCGCTTGATTGGCCTTCAATCGACCCGCCGCATGCAGCCGTTGAGAGGCGATACAACGAACATGATCCCACTGAAACTGTGATGCGCTTCGTACGTGAACGCCAGAGGTCAGTCACATGGCTACGAAGCCTCAATACACCGGACTGGAACGCGACGAAAAAGCATCCAAGACTTGGTTCGATGCGGGCAGGTGATCTGCTTGTCTCCTGGGCAGCGCATGATGCACTTCACCTGAGACAGATCGCCAAGCGTCTCTTTCAACTCGCCCTGCGAAACGGCGCTGGATACAGCAGTTCCTACGCGGGCGAATGGTGAGTGACCACGAGCCGGCACTACAAGCTCTGCCGCCCCTGAATTGCGTCGGCGAGTACCGCCTTGCTGGCGTACTCAAGTTGCGAACCCGCAGGAAGGCCTCGCGCTAACCGTGTTACTTTGACGCCACGCTTATGCAGTTGATCGGAGAGATACAGCGCGGTGCTGTCCCCTTCCATGTTGGGATTCAGGCCGAGAATGACTTCCGCAACCTTTTCGCCTCGCGAGTTCACTGACGGATTCTCCACCCTGTCGAGCAAGTGCTGGATCGTCAGATCAGCAGGTTCCACGCCATGCAGCGGATCAAGACGACCCATCAACACGTGATAAACACCCTTGAACATGCCTGTCTGCTCAAGGCTGATGAGATCACGCGCCTGCTCCACGACCAGCACCAGCGACGCATCACGGGCGGGATGAGTGCAAATGCGGCATGGATCGACATCTGTCAGGTTGTAGCAGACGGAACAGTACCGCACACGCTGCTTCACATCTGCAATAGCCTGGCTCAGGCGCATGGCATCCTCGCGAGTTGCTTTCAGCACATGAAAGGCCATTCGTTCAGCACTGCGACGCCCGATGCCGGGCAGTTTGCAGAACTCTTCAATCATGCGCTCGACTGGTTCAGGGTTGGCGGACATAGGCGCCTTGAGTCTTATGCGGGATGTTGGTAATCAAAATTCAACTTGAGATGAGATTGCGCCGCACGATGCTAGGTCATCATGCCACCGAGGCCGCCCGGCGGGATCGGCAGTCCAAGTTCGCTTGCAGCTTCAGACATCTCCTGCTCTGCGCGCTCTCGCGCTCGTGCGAGTGCTGCATTGACCGCGCCGACAACAAGGTCTTGCGCCATCGCACGGTCGTCTTCGTTCGACGCATCCACAAGCGTTGCCATCAACGCAGGGTTGATTTCGAGTGAAACAACCCGCATCAGCCCGTTGGCCGTGGCCTTCACCGCGCCGCCGCCTGTTTCAGCGCTGACCTTCACCTCGCCAAGGCGATCCTTCACTTCAGCCAGGCGAGCCTTGATCTTGGGCAAGTCTTTCATCAGACCTGCGAGGCTTGCCATTCCCTTCAGCGCATCAAACATCTCAAA
Organism: Phycisphaerales bacterium; assembly: GCA_035443885.1. Lineage (GTDB taxonomy): Bacteria > Planctomycetota > Phycisphaerae > Phycisphaerales > SM1A02 > DAOMNO01. The sequence goes on along the minus strand of DAOMNO010000006.1, from coordinate 60,569 downwards.
CCCCGCGATCTCTCGCGGCTCCTGCGGGCCTCACTTGGGTGGTGTCCTGCACATCAATCACAACGGCATCAAAAAGCTCCATGGCCCGCTGAACGACTGGAATCGACTTGGCTTCCGGCGCGGCAGTTGAGTCGGATGATGCAGCGGCAGCGTTCATACCTGTATCAAGCTCAATACGAACACTTCGGCCGGTTGCAGCGCGCACCAGATCGATCAGTTGATCGACTTGCGATATCAGAAATCGTGCCCGACTTGCGCCTCGTTCATCAAGTGAGAGTCTCACGGTCCGGCCGTCAAACGACTCAAAGACAAGGTCTTCCAGCTTGGCGCGTGCCCCCATTGAACGAGATGCGTATTGCAGCACGCGGTCCCAAAGCTCTTCGTCACTGACCACGCTCGGTTTGGACTCAATCGTGGTCTCCGCACCACTGATTGCAACAGACACGGCCGTCTCCACGCCATCAGAACGCCTTACCGGAAGCGCCTCACGAGGTGTTGGCCGAGGCGAAGCGTCGATCACTGCTTTTTTTTTTGCAGCGTCCTGCCCGCTTGCAGCCACACCTTCACGCAGGAGCGTCGCCACATCCGCATAACGCTCGCTCATGGCCATTCGAACCAGCGCTGCATCAAACAATGCGCGGCTTGCAGCAGACTGACGGGAGTTCCGCCCGACTGCGTCGCAGATGGCTATCAAGTGAACCAAACCAGCCGCATCAAACTGAGCAGCTTGCGCCGCCGCAGCTCGCTTGGATTCCGCGGACATTTCCACAATATCGGTATCTTCGCCGCAGGAGGCAATCACCAAAAGGGAGCGAAGGTGGTCCGCAAGCAGTTCCATCGCCTGCTCGACCGTCGTGCCCGTTCGCAGCAGCCCTTCGCCTCGCTCCAGCGCAAGCTTCGGATCGTCGCTGATGAACGCATCGACGATCGAAGCAACCAGCGCATGATCCGGCAGGCCAAGCATCTGCTCCAGCAGTTCCGCGGTCAGTTCCTTCTCTCCCGCTGCAAGCAGGCGATCCAGCAGACTCAGCGCATCGCGCATGGAGCCATTGCCGAGTTGAGCGATGCGAATGACGATTTCATCCTTCGCGTCGATCCCTTCCTCTCGCAAAATCATGCGAAGCTGCTCAGCGATCTTCGCGGTGGGCAACGGGCGGAAATCGAATCGCTGGCAGCGACTCTGAATCGTCGCAGGCACCTTATTGGCTTCCGTCGTGCACAAGATGAACTTGACATGCGACGGTGGCTCTTCCATCAGCTTCAGCAGCGCATTGAAGGCATCTTTTGTCAGCGCGTGAACTTCGTCGATGATGTAAATCTTGTACCGACAGCGCGCGGGAGAAATGCCTGCGTTGGCAATCAGATCACGAGCTTCGTTGATGCCGCGATTGGAAGCGCCGTCGATCTCAATCACATCGAGGTCGTCACCTCGAAGAATCGCCTTGCCGATTTCCTCGGCCTGCGCCAGATCGGGTGAAACGTTCAGGGCCTTGGCGAAAATGCGCGCCATTGAGGTCTTGCCCACGCCGCGGGTACCGCAGAATAAGTAAGCGTGCGCCGTCCGCCCTGTTGCGATGGCATTCTGAAGCGTTCGAGCAATCGGCTCCTGCCCGACCAGCTCAGCGAAATCTCGCGAGCGATACCGGCGCGCAAGCACTGTATAACCCGCTGCGGGCGGGGCACTGACTGCCTGTGGCTTTACATCGGTCTTGCGCGGCATGGCTGGATTACAAGCCTCAAACTCCTAACCCCATCTCAATAGTCTCGGCGTGACATGGGTACTTGATTCTCACGCCTTGCACCTGCTCCGGGGGCGGGGAGGACGGCCAGGACACCGCAGGCTCGGACAACGCCGCTTATGGCTGCTGCGGTCAAGCCCTGACCAGGTTCACGGGCCGCCCGTCCAGCGGGCCCGGCCGCCTTCCTCGCCACCGAAGTAGGACCGCATCTTAGCGGCTCACAAGCATGTGGTACACTCTAGGTGATGAACGAGCGAGATTCAGCCCAAAACGATGACACATCGACGGGCATGCCGGGCGGCCACGAACGACTTTCTGTTCCTCGTGAGCAAGCGGATGCACCGGACATGCATCGCCACAGCAGTGAATCTGTCTCGGGCGAAGAGACGCCCGTGTTCATCCCTACACAGCGCGAGTTTGCATTCGAGCCGCCGTCCATCCGCACCGCGAAAGAGCGGCAATCGCAAGCTCTCCTTCTCCGCATCCTGCGGGTTCTGTTTCTCATCGTGCTGGTCGCATTGACGGTCGGCACATTCGCCAGTGAAGCGGTCAGACCACAGGATTTTGATTTCGCGACTGCTGTCGGCGTGTTCATCGGTGCAACCGCATTGGGCATTCTGGTGCTGCTCATCGACGCCATGACGCCTCATAAGAGGCTGACGACAGTGGTCGCGGTATATCTGGGTATCTGTGCAGGTCTGCTGGTCGCGCTCGCCATCGGTGCACTCATCAACGTGCTTGCGGAAGCATGGGACCTTACGGACGGCCGCATGGGCATGTATCAGAACCTCATCAAGGTCGTCATCGCCATTGTGCTGTGCTACCTCTCCGTCTCGGTCGTCATCACCACCAAAGACGATTTCCGCCTTGTCATTCCATATGTCGAGTTCGCGAAGCAGGTGCGCGGCGTGCGTCCCTTACTGCTGGATACCTCAGTGCTGATCGACGGTCGCATTGAGAACTTTGCATCGACCGGCTTCATTGATGCGCCGCTGATTGTTCCCAGCTTCGTGATCGAAGAGCTGCAGCAGCTATCCGATTCAGGCGACAAACTGAAGCGTGCCCGCGGTCGGCGCGGCCTCACCCTCGTCGGCAAACTGCAGGAAAATCCTGCGATCGACATTTCCATCGACCAGTCGGATATCTCCGGCCGTTCGGTTGACCACATGCTGCTTGAGCTTGCCAAGGAGCAGAGCCTTCGCATCCTGACGACAGATTACAACCTGAACAAGGTGGCGCAGATTCAGGGCGTTACCGTGCTCAACATCAACGACCTTGCAAACACGCTGAAGAGTCAGGCCATCCCTGGCGAAACGCTGGTCATTGAGATCGTCAAGCCGGGCGAAGGCCCCACGCAGGGCGTCGGCTATATGCCGGACGGCACGATGGTCGTGGTGGAGAATGCAGCAGGCCACATCGGCGAAAGCGTTTCGCTCATCGTCACGAACTCGCTCCAGACCAGCGCTGGCCGCATGATCTTCGGTCGTATGACCGAAGACAGCCACGGCCATGCCTCTGCTGCAGCCCATATCGCTCGTGCTGCAACAAACCAGCCGCGCTCAACGGATCGCCCGTCACGGGGCGACCGGCCGGATGCGACTCGCCGCAATCCGCGGCGGTAAGCGGTCGTTTCATTCCCACTCAATCGTCGCGGGCGGCTTGCTTGAAATGTCATAGACCACCCGGTTGACGCCCTTCACTTCATTGATGATGCGGTTGCTGATCGTCGCCAGCACGTCGTAAGGCAAACGTGCCCAATCCGCCGTCATGAAGTCCTGCGTCTCCACCGCTCGCACCGCCACGACTGATTCGTAGCTCCGGCCATCACCCATTACCCCCACGGATTGGACCGGCAGGAGTACGGCGAAGACCTGATTAGTCGTGCGGTAGTGATTGCTTGCAACGATTTCTTCAAGCAGAATCTCATCGCAATCGCGAAGCAAGTCCAGCTTCTCAGGCGTAATGGCGCCAATGATGCGCACGGCCAACCCTGGACCGGGGAATGGGTGGCGCCACACAATATGCGAAGGCAAGCCAAGCACTTCACCAAGCTGGCGCACTTCGTCCTTGAAAAGATCACGAAGCGGCTCGATGAGTTCAAACCCCAACTCCGCAGGCAAACCGCCCACGTTGTGATGCAGCTTGATATTGGCCGACTGACCTGCGTAACCATGGCCAGACTCAATTACGTCTGGATACAACGTGCCCTGCGCAAGGTACTTGACTTCGCCGATCTGTTTCGCTGCGTTCTTGAAGACATCGATGAACCGATGACCTATTCGCCTTCGTTTTTCCTGTGGATCAGTAACGTCTTTGAGGTCGCTGAGGAACTCCTTCGATGCGTCGATGACGCGCAGGTCGATATCGAAGTGATCGCGAAATGTCGTTTCAACCAGATCGCGTTCATTCTTGCGCAACAAACCATTATCCACGAAGATGCAGGTAAGCTGCTCGCCGATCGCCTTCGCAAGCAAAGCGGCAACGACGGATGAATCTACGCCGCCGCTCAGTCCACAGATGACCCGATCGCGCCCGACCCATTGACGAATGCGCTCACATTCAACCTGCATGAAGTCGGCCATGCGCCACGTGCCGGAGCACTTGCAGATTTCGTAAAGGAAGTTTCGCAGCATGTCCACGCCGTGCGGCGTGTGCGTGACTTCGGGGTGAAACTGCAATCCATAGAACGGCAGATTCTTGTGCCGTACCGAAGCGAAGGGGCATGTGGGCGTGGATGCGAGCGTATCGAACTGCTCCGCAAGGCCGAGCACCTGATCGCCATGACTCATCCACACCGTCGTCTGCGCGGGAACGCCCTTGAACAAATCGGAAGCGTTCTTGATTTCGAGCTTCGCCCTGCCGTATTCGCGTGCTTTGGCCTTGTCCACATCACTGCCGAGCAGTTGGCAACCCAGTTGCATGCCATAGCAGATGCCGAGCACTGGCACGCCAAGTTCAAAAATGCGTGGATCGCACTTCGGCGCGCCAGCTTCCTTCACGCTTGAAGGGCCGCCGGACAGAATCACGCCCTTCGGTTTGAGCGCCGCCAACTCTTCATAAGACACACTTGGAGCCATGAGTACACTGAACGCGCCTGCTTCGCGCACCCGCCGGGCGATGAGCTGTGCGTATTGGCTGCCGAAATCAAGAATCGGAATGACTTCGGAGTGAGGCAGCGTCAAGTGCGGCGCAGGTTGAGCGGCAATCGAAGCCGCCGAGCCGGGTTTGGCAAGTGTGGTCATGGCTGCGTGAGTTCCGCTGGGGGAAAGCGGATAGTGTAGCACTCGTTCAAGGCGTCGCCCGCAGCCACCCCGGTACACCGCATTTTCTCACACGTCCATCAGCCCAAACCCCGCTGCCGCAAGGATGGCGAGCCAGACCAGACCCTTCACAAAGAAAAACAGAAAGCCCGCCGCACCGGCACGTTTGACCCATCGCGATCCCATGATTCGTCCCTTTCGCAGTACGAAGAATGTCGTGAGGTTGAGCCACCCCAAGATGCGGCGCGGGCAGAACCAGCCGCCCGCGCCGCACGGAAAAGGACTTCAGACGATCTGCGGTGCTTCTGCCGCTGCAAGTTCCGCAGCCTCATCCTTGGTCAGGCCTCGACCCGGCACCGGCACGATCATCGGCACACGCTTGCGGTACGACGCATAGGCCTCACCGTACGCTTCGACGAGATTGCGCTCCTCAAACTGAATGGCGATGAGGATGTATGCAGTCGTCGCCACTGCGAAAACAAGATGCGCCATGGTCATGGTCGGCGTGGCCCAGAAAGCGAAGAGCCAGCCGAGATACAACGGATGCCGAACCAGTTTGTACGGGCCGGGGGTCGTGAACCGCAGGAAGCGGTACTCGCGGCCGAGCAGATACACCCAGACTTGCCGAAGACCAAAGAGATCGAAGTGATTGATGAGGAATGTAGAGACAAGCACGAGACCCCAGCCGAATGCGCACGCGATATGCAATGCGATCCGCACGGGCTGGCTCTCAATATCCCAGATCACGCCGCCCATTGGTTGCCAGAACATGAAGAGCACAATCAGCGCGAGGCTGGAGAAAAGCGTGTACGTGCTACGCTCAACGGGGACCGGCACGATCTTCGTCCAAGCACGTTTGAAGGTCGGCCGCGCCATCACGCTGTGCTGAACCGCGAACAAACCAAGAAGCAGCGCGTTGATGAGCAGTGCCATGCCGAAGGACCGCTCAGGTGTTCCGTCAATACTCCTCGGGACGAGGAAGTTCCCGACGAAGCCAATGGCGTACAGATAGGTGCCGAAGAACACGGCATAGGCGAATACGCCGTAGGCGAAGGCCGCGATACGCGCTGGCAGCGGCACGCCAGCGCCTGTGAATGTCCCGTTGTGAACAACAGGCCCGTTTAATCGAACTGATGAAGATTGCATGGTGGTTCCCTTTCCAAAGGAGTGTGTCAACACGAATGTCGGCAAAGCCTACAACTCACTCCGCTGCTGGAAAGTTGACTTGCGGTACACTTGAGGTGTACTTGAGGTACACCCCCGGCTGAAGGCCGCAAGAAGACACTTCCGCGGATCCCCCTCTGCTCGTCGATAGCCCATGTGGAGAACTGGCATGACCGTAACCACTCGTGACAGACTGATTGACGCGGCGATCGACCTCTTCTATCACCACGGCTACAACGCGATCGGGCTTGACCGCATTCTGGATGCTGTCGGCATCACCAAGACCGCTTTCTACAAGCACTTCGATAGCAAGGACGCGCTCATCCTCGCCGCGCTTGAGCGGCGCGACCGGCACGATATTGACGAGCTGGTAACACTGATGCGCGAACGCGCTCCGCTTGGACCGAAGGCCCAACTGCTCGCGATCTTTGACCTGCTCGTGCAATGGTTTCGCGATGAGAATTTTCGCGGCTGCATGTTTATGACCGCAGCCATCGAGTTCCCGATGCAGCACGATCCGATTCACATGATGGCTGAAAGACACGGCGCGAATCTGCTCACTGCAATTGCTTCCGTTGCGGAAGACGCTGGTGTTCAAGACCCCGCCGCGCTTGCGGATCAGCTCATGCTCATTGTGCGCGGCGCCTTGGCAGCCCGACACATCTCAATGGATGTCTCATCTGCTGAGATTGCTCATATTGCCGCTGAAGCGCTGATCGATCGACACTTTCATGCAGCCCCTGCTCACGCCTGATCGGAGCGCTCATCGAACTCAAAGCTCTTCCTCGCCAGATATTGCGGCCTGCGAAGGGCAATGTTGAGCAGCAGGCCGACCATCAGCCATGCAACGACAAGGCTGGAGCCGCCATAGCTGATGAACGGCAATGTCAAGCCGGTAATGGGAAGCACTCCGATCGTCATGCCGGTGTTGATCGTCATCTGTGAGATGATCATCGCAACGACACCCACTGCAACAAGCCTTCCGAACGGGTCTTTACTTTGGCCGGCAGTGAGAATGCCGCCCAGCGCAAAGAGAATGAAGACGCTCCACGTGGCCAGTGCGCCTGCAACCCCCCACCTGCAGCAAATCACCGCGAAGATCATGTCATTGTGTTCTTCAGGCAGATGGTTGAAACGAACAAGGTCCGCGGCTTTCTGTTTCCCAACTCCCATGATGCCGCCCGCGCCGACAAGCGTCATGGCACGAGCACCCTGGTAGCCAAGGTCGTCTTCATAGCGCGGGTCGCCCGTTACCTGCGCGATCATGGCTTGAATACGGCCTTTCTGGTGCGGCCTGAGCATCGGATATGTCAGCGGCGCGAGTGAAATACCCAGCACGATAATCAGCACGATGTGCCTGATCTTCGCGCCCGCAGCAATCATCATCGCGAAGAACGTCGGCAGGAAGAGCATGGCCGTACCAAGGTCGGGTTCACGTAAAATCAGTCCGAGCGGAATGAAGCTCAACACCAACGGGAGCAGCAGACCTCGGAATGTTCTGTAGTTCGCGCGATACCGAAGATACGCAGCGAGAGCGATGATGTACGCAATCTTCGCCAGTTCGGATGGCTGAAAGTCTGTGATGCCAAGATTGATCCATCGCCTCGCACCATTGCGAGGACGAACGATCGCTTCCGGCACCCACGGAATCAGCACAAAGACGAGCATCAAGAGCACGACGATCATGGCCGGGTAGCTCGCACGATGCACCCAGCGATAATGCGGTGCTGCAACGATGGCCGCCCCAACGATGCCGATGCCGAGGTGAATTACCTGCCGAAGCGCGAGAGACGGCTCCGTTGTGGAAATCGCAACGATCCCCAGCACACTGAGCGTTGCCGCTGCAAAGACGCATAGCCAGCCTGTATTCAGCCACTGCACACGCGGCTTATGCAGCTCCTTGGCATTCACACGCAGGCCGGAGGGCGTGTACCGACTTCCCGCAAGGGAGACCGTTACCTGACTCACGACGCGCCCCCGGTTGAACGATCAACGCGCGCTTTGCGCTCTGCTTCAATGTTCGGCAGATATCCTTCCACCTGAAGTGCACGGATGATCTGATTCACAATCGGGCCGGCAACTCGTCCGCCCGATCCACCATACTCAACAATGACCGCGATCGAATAGCGCGGTTCACCTCTGGACTTCGGTCCTACTAAGCCAACCGTCCACGCATGAGAAAGGCCTGTGAGGACAGAGTCGTTCTCACCATCACCCGTGGTATCCACTGGCAGCGCAGGGGCCTGGGCGGTGCCCGTCTTCGCCCACACGGTGATTCCTTCAACATTGAACGTCTTGTCCGGCACGATGGATTCGTCGTACTCGTATCGAATGATGTGTCCTGTGCCGTAACTCTCCTCAACAGATTGGCGCAGGCCTTCAATGGCGGCCCGGACAAGAGAAGGCGGCAGCCCAAGATGACTGCGAGAAGGTCTGGGAACAATGCGCTCGTCATCACGGACCAGCGTTGCATCGCGCACAACGCCGCCTCGCGCCAGCGTGGCGTATGCATTCGCGGCTTGTACCGGTGTCCACGTTACTGGCCCTTGGCCAATTCCCATGATGACGGATGAAAAATTAAGTTGACCTTCGTTACGAAGCTTCGCGATGGTGTCTTCATCCGGCACCTGACCACCGTTCTCACCCAAACGCTTGCCATCAACGAGCGGGCCGAGCAGACCGATATCCAGAGGCGATCCAAGACCGAACCGACGAAACCAGTTGCTCAGCCTTGCCATACCGAGCCGATCACCCAGCGTGTAGAAGTAGATATTGCACGATCGTGCCATCGCTTCTTCAGCAAGCAATGGACCATGCGTTCGCATATAGAACTGCGGCCGATAGATCCAGCATCGTGCGCGATCCTGATGCGATTCGTAATAGTGGCCGTTGCATGTAATCGCAGCGCCGAGCGCGTGCACGCCTTCCTGCACAGCAGCGCAAAGGACCAGCGGCTTGATGATTGATCCGGGCGGATAAATCGCCTCCACAGCACGGTTTACCCAAGGGTCATCCGTCCTTCGGCGGGCATCCGTCATACGTTGTCCCATCGCTATCGTGGGCATCGAAACCATCGCCAGAATCTCGCCGTTCTCAACATCCACGACCACTGCCGCTGCGTTGAGCGGCCTGCCTAATGGCAGCGCAGTGTTGTTGTGCCAACGCTGAACTCGCGTCAGTCCATACTCATGCGATAGAATCGCCTGCACGCGCGCCTGCAATCGAGAATCGAGCGTGATGTGCAAATCCCTGCCCGGCACGGCATCCACTCGCTGCTGCTCGCCCGTATCTCGCCGTTCATTGATGACCCCGCGAAGCCCGCGAAGGCGATCCTCAAAGGCGGCTTCAAGGCCACGCGAACCGACAACGTCGCCTGGCCGATACCCACCCAAATCAATCTCGCCTGTGCGAGGATTGACGAACGGCCTTCGCACAACATCCTGCTCCCAGACTTCTGTGCGAACTGAACCGAGCACATGATCGGCGATGCCATCCACACGAATGGAAATGGGCGTTGACGACCGCAACGGCTTCGGCAATGTGTCGCGATCAAGAAGCACTTCCGCACTGGTCCACGGATACTCTCGACGACGTGAGTCCAGCACATGAACGATGCCGTCGAGTTCGCGAGCAATGCGAACGAATTCGAATGCAACTTCTTCGGACACTCGCGGGAGAATCACGTGCGGCTGTCGCTGCTCACGAATCGGCCTCGGCGTGAAGCCGCCACTGCGAGGATTGTCTGCGGCTTCGGCAGCATCCTCTTCCATTCCAAATCGCGCAAGCCACGCTGCGCGTTGACGCTCCCATACGGTCGCAGCCGTGGTCTGCATTTCGGCGCGAATCGCATCGCGACGCCTGATGAGTTCCGCCTCGTCAATCTTGCCGAGCCTTTGAATCTGCATCCAAAGGGTGTCGGTCTTGGTTTTCCAATAGTCAAGGTGATGACGAATTGCAGCATCTCGCCGCTCCGGGCTGAGCGCGTTCCACTCCGATGTCCCAATTTCGCGACGTGCCTGCCGCGCCGCACGATTCTCCGCCCACACCCCGAGAATCACATCGTAATCGACTGCGATGTCGTAGCTTGCTCGATCTTCAGCCAGCACTCGACCATGACGGTCAAGAATGCGACCGCGGTAGGTGGGAAGATACGTCCGGCGATCAAGACGAGATTCCGCTTCAGCCAAGCGATGCGCACCTTCAACCACTGAAAGCTTGAAAAGCTGCGCACCAAGGCCGAGGCTTGTGAGCGCGATCACCGCGACAAGAAGCACAAGCCGCCTGTGGAACATGCTCGGAATCAGCCTGCGGCGATCCATACGACAACTTTATCGGCAAAAACCCGACAAATCAGCCTTTTCAATTGCGAATCGACCTACGAAGTCGCACCCCAGCCCAAGCGCCCTTAGACATTGAACAGGAAGTGGACAACATCGCCATCGCGCATTCGGTAGTTCTTGCCTTCACTGCGGAGTTTTCCAGCGTCGCGAATGGCTTTTTCCGTGCGATAGGCCACAAGATCATCAACGTGGTAGCACTCCGCACGAATGAAGCCCCGCTCAATGTCGGAGTGAATGGCCCCCGCGGCTTCCGGTGCGCTGGAGCCCGTCCGGATCGTCCATGCCCGCACTTCCTTCTCGCCAGCCGTGTAAAACGACGAAAGCCCCAGCAGAGCGTACACCGCACGGGCCATCGGCCCGCTGGCAGGCTCGGCCAGCCCCATGGACTGCAGCATCTCATCCCGATCTGCATCGTCCAGCTCCGACAACTCGGCTTCCAGTTTGGCGCAAAGCACAACAGATTGCGAACCCGTCGCCGCAGCATGTGCTCGAACAGCAGCCACCGCTGCCGACTGACCTGCCAGATCATCTTCACCCACATTCGCGACATAGAGCACCGGCTTGGACGTAATCATGCCATAGCTCCGCAGGATCGCCTGCTCAGCATCTGACAACCCGTCCGCAAGGATTGAGCGAATAGGCTTTCCGTCGTTCAGCGCTGCGAGCACTTTTTCCAGCACGGCGACCCGTGCCTTGTTTTCAGCATCTCCAGTCCTTGCGGCCCGCTTGGCCTTGTCGATGGCCGACTCCGCCACGATCAGGTCTGCAAGAACCAGTTCCGTGTCCATGCGGTCAATATCACCCGCAGCGTCGATCCCCTGCAGTCCTGAGCCGTCATCGAAACATCGCACGACATGACAGACAGCATCCACCTTGCGGACGTGCGAAAGGAAGTTGTTGAGTTTGGAAGCTTCCCCGCCGGGCGGAACGCCGGGAATATCCACGAACTGAATCGACGCAGGAACGATCTTCTTCGTCGGGATGAACGAAGCGATGATCTTCAGCCGAGGATCGGGCACATGGGCAACGCCGATGTTGGGCTTCCCGCCACCTGCGGCTGCGCCGCCCAGCCCAGCACGATTGCCGGTAAGAGCACTGAAGAGAGTTGTCTTCCCGACGCCGGGAAGACCGACGATTCCACATTCCATGACGATGATTCCAGTTTGAGAAAAGTGCGCATCAAGGGCGCATGTTGGGGTGCGAATGGTAGCCGTTTCCCGCTCGAAATGTGAAGTGACTCACGCGCAGAGCGGCTGAAACACACCCCACTCCCGTGGCCTTCGGATAGCGGCTTCCAGCCTGGCCAGATACGCCGCCCGAGGAATCTCAATACAGCCAAACTGCGCCAGATGCGGATTCCAGAACTGTGTATCCAGCAGTGTGAAATCCTGTCTTTGGAGCCATCGCACCAGATGCACAAGACAGACCTTGGACGCATTGGTGCCGCCCTGTTCAGGCCTGCTGAACATTGATTCACCGAAAAACGCTGCGCCGATGTGCACCCCGTATAGCCCCCCGACAAGCGAGCTGCCGATCCATGCTTCAACGCTATGTGCATTGCCGGTATGGAAGAGTTCGAGATACCCCTCAAGCAGTGCTTCAGACATCCACGTGCCGTTGTCTTCGCTACGCGCCTTTGCACACTCGCGCATCACCGCTTCAAACGCCGTATCGCAACGAATATCAAATCGACCGCGTTTGACCTCACGAGCCAGATTGCGTGGCACATGAAATGCGTTCAAAGGTTGAAGCGGAATGATGCCTCGCGGATCCGGGCTGTAGTACTCAATGCGGCCCGCATGAGCATCCGCCATTGGGAAGATGCCTCGCTCGTATATCCAGCGCAGCAGCACCCCATCCGGATGTTGCGGATCAAGCGAATTGGCTCGAATATCAGTCATCTTCTTCGACATGATCGATCCAGCCAGACTGACTTTGATGATACGATGCTGCTCTCAACTTCAGGAGGCTGCGACGCGATGAAGTATCGTCGATTGGGCATGTGGGGTGTCAAAGTGTCTGAAGTCGGCTTCGGTTCGTGGCTGACGATGAACAAGGGCGGTGACGAGTTGGCCGCCGTGCTGCATCGCACCGCTTACGAGAACGGCATCAATTTCTTCGACACCGCCAATGTGTACGGGCGGGGTGAAACCGAAGTGCTCGTGGGACGGGCCTTGCGGCCATTCATTCGGGACACCTATGTGCTCGCCACCAAGGTCTTCTGGCCGTGGCAGCGAGAGTGGCCGTTCCCCGGAGCAAACGATCGCGGTCTCAGCCGCAAGCACATCTTCGAGCAGTGTCATGCTTCATTGAAACGGCTCGGCGTTGAGTACATCGATCTTTACCAGTGCCACCGCGCTGATAGCGAAACGCCGATCATCGAAACCTGCCGCGCGATGAACGATCTCATCAATCAGGGCAAGGTGCTTTACTGGGGCGTTTCAGAATGGAACGCGGATCAGATCGCCGAAGCTGCGACGACCTGTGAAGAGCACGGCTGGCATCGCCCCGTGAGCAACCAGCCCCTTTACAACATGCTGGAACGGCATTGGGAGCGAAATGTTTTTCCGATGTGCCGCGAACTTGGCATGGGGATCGTCAACTTTTCACCACTGGCCGAAGGGCTACTAACCGGCAAATACAACAACGGAATTCCTGAAGGCAGCCGCGCCAGTGACGAAGCTGCGGGCCAGTTCATCAAGCCGCGGATGACCGACCACAACATGGAAGTCATCCGCAAACTGGCTCGCTTGGCAGATGGGTTGAACATACCGCTTTCAAACCTTGCGCTCGCGTGGTGTCTGAGTCGGCCCGAAATCTCCAGCACGATCATCGGCGCAACGAAACCGCAGCAAATCATCGAGAACGCCAAAGCAAGCGAGATTCACCTCGACGAGGATGTGCTGGACCGCATCAACGCGATTCTCGGCGGTTGAAGTTGAATCGACGCTCATCAACCGGATCAAGGCCACCGATCTGCTCCACCTGACTGGGGGTCAGAACGCTGCGAAGCTGGCGTAGCGCACGTTCGTTGAGTTCCGTCCTCTCAAACCGAAGCCGCTCAAGTGCATTGCGCTGCTCTTCGCGCGCCTGCCATTGCTCCGCACCGCCGCCAGGAGCCATGCCACCCATTCGACCAGCCTGGCCGCCTCGCTGCCCGCGACCATCACCGCCTCGTGCGCCAGGCTGGCCGCCTCGCTGAGGACCGCCAGCAGCTTGATTTCCACCGCCAGCCGCATGAACTTCAATCATGCGATCAGAAACCTGCGAGTAAGAGCGTCGATAGTCGGCGGCAAGCTCCATAATGCGCGTACGCTGAGATTCCGAGAGATCAGGAAGCTCAAAGATCGCAGCAAGCCTCGGCTCAAGTGAGCCGGGATCATTGAAGACTTCTGGATATGCCTGCCGCTCAAACGCACGGCGCAGTGAGGTTGCTTCAGCCTGAGGCAGTCTTTCCGCAAGAGAATCCAGCGTGCGCCGATTCAACTCCGTCATCGCATCCGTCGCTTCACGCATGGTTCGTCCATAGGTCTGCATGACCTGGCCGATTTCGCGTCCTCGCTCCATCGCGATCTCACGAGCTGCGTCAGGTGATGAACCCGGCGGCGGCGCAAATCGCTCCATTGCACGGCGCATACCCTGCTCCGCTTCAAATCGCGACTTGAGAAGCGAGGTCGCCTGATCGGAATAGCCGTCCAGCACATCAAGCACGGCCTGACGATGCTGGTTGGCGATTTCAGCATCAAAGAACAGTCGCGTCAGATCAATTCCTGCTTCATTCGATGCACCGCCCCCAAAGGCCATCATGCCCGGCCCGCCACCCATCATCATGCCGACGCGCCCGCCCGCAAGATAGATGGCTCGCTCTCGCTCCGCGCGCACACGGCTGAATTCCTGCTGCTGCTCCGGCCCGATGACAGCAATCTCGACATCATCAAAAAACGTTTTTTCAAGCTGCGTCAACGCATTGAATGCCGCCTCGCGCATCTGGCTGATCTCTTGCATGGCTGCCATGCCGCCGCCACCCGGCCCACCGCCCTGACGGAATGCATCGCGCATCGCCTCATTCAGCGGTGTGATCTGCTCATCCTGAATCTTGCGCTGCTGCGCTGCGTAGTCATCGTAAAGCGTCTGAAGAATTGACCGTTGACTCTCGTCAAGCTGCCATCGGTCCGCGTAGTGCCGCACATCGGTGATGGTGATGCGCCTCGGCAAACCAGTCGCGTCCATTCCCTGTGCCACTTCAAAGCGCTGTGACACAATGACCGGCCCACCGCCGCCCGTCCCTTCCGCGCGAGAGACTGCAACATTCACTCGATTGCCGAAGAACTCGCGGCGATCATCGCCCGGCGCGTTCTGAACGTACTGCGCCAACTCCGGACCAAGCATTGCCTGAAGCGACTGAATCGTGGACGCATCGGTCTCTTCACCACGTCGGCGAAGGTCGTCGAGCATTGTCTGCCGCTCATCCGCTCCACGGCGAATGATCGTCCGCAGCGTCATGCTTCTGCGCCGCTCATCCAGCAGATCGACGATCTGTTCTGCAACACGATCCTGTGAGGCCCGATGACTTGTGCGCAGCAATTCGATTGATTGCCGTGTATCTTCAGGCAGTGTATCGATCCGCAAGGCGGCATTAAGCTGGCGCTCCGCAAGACGACCGATGTTTGCGGCTTCAGGGTACGCCCGGCGGTAGTACTCTCTGGTCAATCGCCTCGCAGAGTCATCGGGCAAAGCCGCTGCAATGCTGCGATAAGTGCGACGATGCAACAATGCGATCTCATTCGATTCCTTCATCAGATCAAGCGTTACTTCGTCCCAGATCGTCTGAAACGCCTCGAACAGCCTGAACGCGGTGGCCGGATCGCGCAATGAACCCTGCGTGAAACCCATCTGTTCAAGTCGCTTGAGTACATCAAGCACCATTGAGGTTGTGGTTTCAAACAGTTTCCTTGAACTGCTCGTGAGCCGCTGTTCATAGGACATCAGAATCGGATCGATCAACTGCATCTGCTCCGGCGCGAACTCAAGCCCTGTTATGATCTCGCTCAAATCCACACGAACGCCGGGGTTCAGGAAATCCAAGAAACGTGTTACTTCGCTATTGAATCGTTCGCGCTCTCGTGCCTGACGGACACGGGGAAGCATGCCGGATTGCGCTTCGGTCAGCATCGGACTGAGCTTGTCGAACAGTCCTTCATCCAGCATCCGAATGCGGCCCATGATGCGATTGAGCGTGCGCACAAGGTCTTCCACCAGCCTGCGGTCGCCGAGATCAAACTGCGTGCGCATGCCGCGAATGGCGTCAAGAAATGCTTCAATGTCGCGCTCTCGCAGCTCGCGGAACTCCTCAAGATACGCTGCGTGATGCTCCGCGAAGACCATCGTCTGGTGATCGCTCAGGCCGAGCCGCTCTGAGTATCGGGTCAAGTCGCGGCTGGAGATCGGGTCAGGCAAGGCGCCGAATGTGCCCTGTGCGCGCACAACAGACGCTGGCAGCATGATTGCCGCGACGAAGAACAACGCCACGAGCTTCGACGACAGGCTACGAACGCTGAGAAAAGACAAGTTCATTCAGTGGATCCTTCGGGGTCTTGGTCCATGCAGGCACACCCCCTGCGTGATTGGTACCGACGAACGCGTATCCGGTTACACCGCGGGGCCGAGGCCGACGGCCCTCCGCCAGGCGCTGATTTGACCAAGGTGCATCATGTTGTGGTTGTTGAGCATGAAGTTGACAGCTCCGCCGATCGTCGGAAAAAGCTCCTTGAGTCGGCCTTCCATCGGGTTCTCTCGCGTAAACACTTCATCGGGCAACTGGGCCACAACATCGCGTATGGTCCGATATCGCTCCATGTAATAGCCAACAATTTCATCCTTGGGCGGATACAGCCCGGGCTGATCCAGACACTTGGCTGCCGCGCTGAAAAGATCAGCATACCCACTTATCTCCCTAACAAGCTCTGCCCTGCCGACCATTTTGAGCAGGCGATCTGGATAAATCGACAGGTGACCCATGATGAACGCGGGGTGGTTCATCTGCGGGTGCGGCATGTGTGCGAACTGATCTGCTGGAATGTCCCTCACCAACGCTTCTGCATACCCCAGGGTGCGTGCGAGGCAGGAGAGAAAGTACCCGGAAACCGCTTGGGGGTTGGCCGCTGTGGCTGTCATGGTGTCGTGCTCCTCATTGCACTCTGAACAATCACGGTCGGCTTGCGCTCAAACGGCGCAGCACCCGCCCGCGAAGACATAACGCGCAAGCCATGCAAATCCTTCACCGTTCAGGGATTTTCTGTCTTTGGCTCTCTATCGCCGAACGGAGTATCCTGATGCATCTTACGGAGCCTCACCCATGTCAGACAATCAGCAATCCATCATGCTTCGCCTCAAGACTTCCACGGCGGACCTTCACACCTACGCCGAGAAGCGACCTCTCCAGAAGGCTCTGGCCAAGGGTGAACTGCCTCGCGACTTGTTCGCGGCGTATCTAGGCCAGCTTCTGTTCGTGCATGAGGCTCTTGAGTGGGGCTTGCGGGACCAGCGCGGCACAGATGCTCGCTTCGCAGCTTTGTTCCAGGAAGATCAATCGCGAGAACCCAATCTGCGGGATGACCTCGCATTCTACGGACTTGATGCTGATCTGCTTGAGCCGCTGCCCGCAACGCGTCAAGCCGTCATCGAGATTGAGAAAATGAGTGCCGAATCTCCGGTGGGTTTGCTCGGCATGCTTTACGTGCTTGAAGGCAGCAACAACGGGTCGAAGTTCATCTCCCGCGTGCTTCTGCGCGCGTACCAGCTTCAGCCCGGTCCAGGGCTGTCATATCTTGACCCTTACGGCGAACGCCAGATGGAACGTTGGCAGGAGTTCAAACGAACGATGGATGCCACAGAATTCACCACTGATGAGGCGGACTGCATCGTCGACGCAGCCAAGACGATGTTCCAGACGATTGCGGACATCAGCGACGCCGTCAGCCAGCCGATCGCAGTATGAAGATGTCTTACGAACCGACGTATCTGGCATAGAGCGATCGCGCGATATCAGTGTTGGGCGTGCCCGTAATAATCGCACGCCCGTTAGAGAACAGCATCATCTGCATCGGTGCGCCGGTTTCTGTTTTCTCGTCGCGAAACTCGCCGCGAAGCATGTCATCCGAGAGATGGAACTGTCCATGCGCGGCTAGCCGCATGGCAATCGCGTGAAGATCAAGGCATGGCTGCGCTGCGTTGCCAGACATCATGGGATTGATCTGCACTGCGTTTCGACCGCAGAGGCTCACCGCGCCCGCCGCAGCGCGACCGTCCAGAAACTCAAACCGCCTTTGAGCACAGCATACGCAATCGGCTTGCTGCGCACCACGCATGTCGAATCGGCGAAGTTCGTTCGTCCAGATATCGATTGAAAGCATAAATCGATCAATGGCTTCGTCGTTTCCACTCAACAGCTTGATCGCCTGTGTGGATTGATAGAGCGCGACGATGCCGGCCGCTGGCCCCAGCACACCTGCTGTATCGCACGTCGCCATTGTGCCGGGCGGTGGCGGATCGGGAAAGAGGCAACGCAGGCATGGCTGCCCCCCGTGCATGAACGTGAACGACATGCCGGTGGTACCCACCGCACCGCCATAGACATATGGAATCCTTTGCTTGACGGCAAGATCGTTGAGGAGATACCTCGTTTCAAAGTTGTCTAATCCGTCGAGGAGGATGTCCGCTCCTTCCGCATACCGCTCGGCGTTGCGCGCATTGAAATCATCCACATGCGCGACGATCTGCACGGAACTGTTGACGACTGCCAATCGTCGCTTTGCGGCTTCCGCCTTGGGCATGGCGGAACCCGCATCACGCTCATCGAAAACAACCTGTCGTTGAAGATTCGTTCGCTCGACCACATCACGATCGACGATAGTGAGACGACCGACGCCTGCACGGCACAGCGAATCCGCGATCACCGAACCCAACGCGCCGCATCCAACGATCAGCGCGTGCGAAGCGGCCAGTCGCTGCTGCCCGGCTTCTCCGATCGCAGGCAAAAGCATCTGGCGGTGATAGCGGTCGAGAGGATGGGAGGCCTCAGCCATCGCGTTCGCTTACGAACCGCTGCGAGCTGGTGGCGTCGCGGGCTTGGGCGCGGGAGGAATCGTGAGCCTCATGCCGACCCGAAGCGCGTTGGCATTCTCGCCGATCACTGCTTTGTTCGCGTCATAGATCAATCGCCAATGCAGAGGACTGCCGTAATACGCCGTGGCGATACGGCTGAGCGTATCTCCAGAGCGAACCACGTACACAACAGGCGCTGAGCCTTGCGCAGGCAGACGGCCGGGGATCTCTTCGCGTTGAGCGTCCTTCGGCGGCAAACGAAGCACCTGCCCCACGGAGAGGCGATCCGGATCTACAAAGGGATTCGCCTTCGCGATCAAATCCCACTTCCCCGCATCCCCAAACCAATTGGCAGCGATCGAACTCAAGGTATCGCCTTCCTTGACGGTGTACGGCGTTGTCGGGGGTGGCGTCAGCGGCGACGCGGGTGCGGGTGTCGGAACTGGCGCAGGCTGCGGGCTGGGCTGCGGTGCTGGGGTTGCAGGGGCATCGTCCTTGACGGGTTCAGGCTGAGGCGTAGGCGGCTCACTGGGTGGCGCATCCTTGCCTGTTTCAAGCGGTTCCGAATCGACCGGCGTTACAGGCTCATGATCGGGAAGCACACTATCCGTTGGCTCTCCCGCACCCTCTGCTGCTGGTGCAATGGGGTCGAGTGCAGCAATGTCTTCTTCAAGAAACTCCGGTTCCGGCTGATGTTCCAGCTCAGGCATCGCCATCGGCTGCCGAACCTCCGGCGTCATCGGCAAAGGGTCAGACCGAATGAGCGGCTCTTCACGAATCACATCTGCCGGCGCATCCAAGGAGACCAGCGGCGTATCGCTGGTGTTCATCTGGTAATACGCAATGAGCACAACCACCAGAAGCGCCGCGACGGCGAGAAAAACCTTGGTGCCAGTTGCCATACGTACCTCCGATGCTCTACCGAATCAGGCCGAACTCCATTGCAGCCTTCGTACTGCGATCAATCCGTCGCCGGCGCGGCGTTCCACGTCTCTTCTGGCTCACCTTCCGCAGCCGATTTGCGATCTGCATTGCCACCGCTTGCAAACACCAGCGGGGCCGCAATCGCAATCGAACTGTAGGTGCCGACCATCAAACCGACGAGCAGACAGAAGGCGAAGGCCCGAATTCCGCTGCCGCCTTCAATGTACATGATAAGCACGGCGAGCAACGTGGTGAACGAGGTGAGCACCGTGCGGCTGATGGTCTGATTGATCGACCGGTTGATGGTCGCCGCGGTAGCCAACGGCATCTTGCCGCGGTTCTCGCGAATGCGGTCCAGGATGACGATGGTGTCGTTTAGTGAATACCCGATGATGGTGAGGAGCGCCGCCACGACACCGAGGTCGATGCGGAACTCTTCGACCAGCAGCATCTTGCCGAAAACCATGCGGCTGAGGTACGCCGTCAGCGCGAGAACGCCGAGCGCGATGATGACGTCGTGAATCAGAGCTGCGATCGCTGCCAGCGAATAGCGCAGCGAACCGAATCGAATCCAGATGTAAAGCAGGATGCCCGCCAGCGAAAGCAATACGGCGACTTGCGCATTCGCAGCGAGTGTCCTGGCGACGGCAGCGGAGAAGCTGGAAACCTGCTCAAGACTCGGCGGCGTTGCCATCGCAGAAGAAATGAGATTCCACTCCACTGCAGCTAGTTCACGATCCCACACGCTGAAGTCAACCCGCGCGAAGCTCAGGCTGGGGTCGGATACGGCAACGGCGATCGCAGAGTACCCACGCGAAGGGTCGGTTGGAACCGCAGGGTCGAGGCCTATGACTTGCACATCCCGCCCGCGCGCCGTGCCGAAGTCCGGCTGACTCCGCATGCGAGCAATCCGAGCTTCCACATCATCAAGCTGCACCGGCGGCTGAATGTCCTGAATCACGACCAGCACACCGCCGAGGAAGTCTGTTACACGCTCCGTGTAACGCAAATCACCGATGTTCTGGCCGAGAACGTCAAACTCGATCGGCGATGTGAACTCCGCGTGATCGCTTGTTCCCTCGCCCCGGAAGTTGAGTGGCGGCGTAACGTCAAGTTCTTCGCCGAATGCGTCAACGACAGCACGGATGATGACGTCCGTAATGACTTCGTTATCACCGAACCCTCTCGGATTCGGAACTTTGACCTGGAAACTCTGGCCCTCAATACCGCCTTCCACACGACGCGTTTCGCCTACGGTCAGCACGCTGGCACGAGCGAACTCCCGCAGAATCGTCGCCTCACGATTGGTACTGGCCGGATCGACATTCGTGCCGATGGCGCGAATGCGCTCTTCAACACTGCCCGGACCGACATGCCTGAGCCATCTGCGCTCCGCATTGTCGCCGCTGCCCTCACCAAGCACCCCGGTTCGCATGGTTACCGCGACACCACCGCGCAGTTCGGTGTCAAACAGGTCCACGCCCCTTGAGCCAATGAGAATGATCGAGCCGATCAGGCCGATCGCGCTGACAGCCCAGAACATCTTGCGAAGGCCGATCCAGTTGATGTTCGGTTCGAGGAAGTGGTGAATCGCAGGCACTGCCGTGGGCAACATCGGCAGCGACTTCTTGCGGAAGAAGTCCGTGTAGAGGTAATAAATCTGTCGTGTAACGAACAGCGTTGTGAACAGCGTCGCAGCGATGCCGATTGCTAACGTGAGCGCGAAGCCCTTCACCTCAACGGTTGCATACTGATACAGCACGAAGCAGACAATCAAGTTTGTTACGTTGGCATCAACAATCGTGCTGAGAGCTTTGCCATAGCCTTGCCGAATCGCACCGCGAAGATCGAACTCGCCGGTGAACATTTCTTCACGAATGCGCTCGTAGATCAGCACGTTGGCGTCAACCGCCATACCAATCGTGAGCACAATGCCTGCGAGGCCGGGTAGCGTGAATGTACCGTCAATGCCGGCCATCACGCCGAAAATGATGAGGCCGTTTGCAAACAGTGCGAAGACCGCCACCATGCCCGCGAAGAAATAGTACAGGGTCATGAACACGGAAATCGCGATGATGGCGATGATGAATGCATCGCGACCTGCTCGCAGATTGTCTTCACCGAGCGATGGACCAAGTGTGTTTTCTGCGATCGGTCTTTCGCTGAGGCGCGCTTCAAGCGAACCGGCCGCGAGCACGCGAATCAGGTAGCTCAGTTCCGCAGGGGAAAACTGACCAGTAATCTGGCCGCGGCTGCCAATCTGGCTCTGCAGCGTTGGCGCGGAATACACCTGGCCGTCCAGCACAATTGCCATCGGCTCGCCGACATGCGGGCCGGTCATTCGATTCATCAGCGCGCCACCCGAAGTGTCGAGGGTGAACGAAACAGCCGGGCGGCCGTGTCGATCGATGTCTCTCGCTGCGGAACGAACTGTCCAGCGCGTCTCGCCGCCATGCGTCATGCTGCGCGCTGCCGTGGTGTACAGCAGCAGGTAGTAGCGGCCGTCGCGATCTGCTGCGACAAGCCCGCGCCGCTGCGCAAAGAACTGCTGCGGATTGGCCTGCAAAAACGCCAGCTCCTCAGGCGTCTCATACCACTGACGGAGATCGTTGATCTCGAACCAGCGAGCTACCGGCGAATCGGTGCCTTCCGGACCACGCTCTGCAAGCTGTGCCCGAAGATCCGCAGCGTTCACATCATCCGCTCCATCGCGCACGGCAATTCTGAACTCCAGCACACCGGCGCCACGAAGCAGACGCTTCAAGTCTTCAGGATCATCAAAACCAGTCCGCCGCGACTGATAGGCGTCATACGCTGCTGCCGTTTCGGTCAACAACGCCGCAAGCTGTGGATACTCCCCCTTCAAATTGGTCAGTTCGATCTCGCGCGGGCTGGGCAGCATGACCGGCTGCCCAGCTGCGTCGAGAACCGGCTGACGCTGAGCGTTCAACTGTCGCTCTCCTCGCGACGAAAGACTCATGACACGAAGAACACGTGCGCGATCAAGACTCAACTTAAGGACCAACTCTCGCTGATCTTCAAAGTCGATCAGAAGCTGCGCGACAGACTGCTCAAGCCGAGCAAGTTCATCGGCTGCGGCACCGGCTGCTTTCGCTTCGTCATAAGCCGCACGCGCCGATTGCAGACTGTTGTAGGTATCCTGTAGCCGGGTCACCATGCGTCCACGCTCTGAAACGGCATCACTGCCGAACTCCTCGGGAGCACGGTTCGCCCGTAACGCTGCATCCAGTCGGCCCGGCGGGATTTGTGCTTCACGCAGCAGTCGCTCAAGCGTGGCCTCGTAGGCGCGCCGCAAGCCGAGTACTTCCGCGTTAGGCAGAGGCATCACGATTTCAATGCGGTCATCGCCCAACGGCTCCATTGAGATGTCGAGCACGCCTTGAGGATTAACGCGATCCTGCAGCACCTGAATGGTCTGCATCAGCACGGCCATTCGATCGGTTACCTTGTCGTCCATACGGACGCTGTAAATCAGGCTCACACCGCCGCGAAGATCCTTGCCGAGGCGAATCTTCTCCTTCGGCGGATAGAGCATGAACGCGCATCCGCCGAGCACGATGATGATGAGGGCGAGCTTCAGTGCAATGTTCTGCATTGATGGTGTTTCCAAAGCAGCGAATGGACCGCTGCGATTCAATCAACTCTTCTGGAAGTGATTTGCCTGTGAGTTACTCGTCGTTTTCAGCAGTGGTCACCGTGCTGCTCTTGATAATCTGCTGAATGGCCGAACGCGCAAACGTGATCCGCGTGTTCGACGACTCATCGACTTTCAGCACGACAAAGTCCGGCTTCAGTTCGACGATGGAGCCGATGACTCCGCCGATTGTCTGCACCTTGTCGTGCTTCTTGATCGAGTTGATCATCGCTTCGCGCTTCTTGCGCTCTCGCCGCGTCCCCATGATCGAGAAAATGATCATGACGCCGATCATCAGGAACACAATCATGAGAAAGTCGAAGCCACCGGCACCTGAGCGGGCACCGTCCGCAGGCAGGCCGGTCGCTCCGGTTGAACCGTCCGC
Source organism: Phycisphaerales bacterium (assembly GCA_035443885.1). Lineage (GTDB taxonomy): Bacteria > Planctomycetota > Phycisphaerae > Phycisphaerales > SM1A02 > DAOMNO01. The sequence continues at coordinate 36,999 of DAOMNO010000006.1, read as the reverse complement.
AGCAGGTAATGCACTGCGGTCCCCCGGCGGCGGCGGCGGACCATTCTGAGCCAGCATCAGGCTGAACGTATTGATGTCATTAAGCATGAGCGCAATTCACGTATCTTGGAACAATTGATCGCCTTCCCCACCCGAAGCCGCCTGACGATCATCGGCGGCCGCGAGCACCGGCCACGACCGGTGAAACGAGGACCATGCATCATCGCGTATTGCCTGCCGAATGTCCAGCATCAGCCGCTGGAAGTGCCGAATGTTATGGATACTGGCCAGAATAGGCCCCAGCATCTCGCCGCAATTGAAGAGGTGCCTGAGGTAGGCGCGGCTGAACCCTCCGCCACCGCCCACACACGCCAGACAGTCGCATCCCGGCTCGATGGCCGTGTCATCCTCGCGATACTTCGCATTCCGAAGGTGCAGACGACCTGATCGCGTAAACACGTTGGCATTGCGACCGTTTCGCGTCGGCAGGACGCAATCGAACATATCGACCCCAGCACGAACCGCCGCCACAATGTCGCGTTCATAGCCGACACCCATCAGGTAGCGGGGCTTCTCCGCAGGCAAGAGCGGTGCCGTGAACTCGGTAACCTGCCGGATGAGGTCCGGGCCCTCACCCACAGCAACCCCGCCGATCGCATAGCCGGGAAGCTCAATGTTGCAAACGCCCTCCGCGGAAGCACGCCGTAGTTCAAGGTCCGTCCCCCCCTGCACGATGCCAAAGAGGGCTTGATCGTGAGGCCGCACATGCGCCTTCACGCATCGCTCCAGCCATCGAATTGTGCGCTCATTCGCCTGCTGAAGTCGGAGCGCGTGGTCGTATCCACGGCGCGATCGTGCAGACCTTGATGCCGCAAGGCGCTTTCGGCTTTCGTTGAGCGTAACCGGATCAACACTGGGAGGACAGTCATCGAAGGCCATGATGATGTCTGCACCGAGGTTGTTCTGCACCTGCATCGCGCGTTCCGGTCCCAGATGCACTTTCGATCCATCGATGATGGACGTGAACGTGACGCCTTCATCGTCAATGGAATTGATGTCCGCCATCGAATACGCCTGATAGCCGCCGGAATCAGTCAAAATCGGGCCGCTCCACCGCATGAAGCGATGCACGCCACCGCGTCGGGACACCAACTCATCACCTGGCCGAAGCATCAGGTGATAGGCGTTGTTGAGAATGATCTGACTGCCGGTGGATTCGATCTGATCGGGAGTCAAGCCCTTGATCGTTCCGCGCGTGCCGACTGGCATGAACGCGGGCGTATCGAACGTGCCATGTGGCGTCGTTACACGCCCAAGTCTGGCACGCGACGTGTGGCACGACTGCAGAATCTGAAAATGAAGCGGGCTGCCCATGATGAGATGATTGTCTTCATCAGCCTTGCTGCGATTGCTCGCTGAGAAACTGCCGCTCACGATCAGTCAGACTATGCAATCCTTCACGACTGATTTTGGCCAGAATGCGATCAATTTCAGCCTGCGCATTCGCTGAAGGTCTCGTGCGGCCAGGTCGTTTGCGATAGTGATGCGACGTAGGGTCCACCCTGCCGACGATATCAAAGAAGCCATGCAAATGGTGCAAGTTGCGGATGAAGTAGAAGCCCGCAATGGCGCCGCCGAGATGTCCTGCCTCACCACCCGCATTCGGACGATCGCTGATGAGCGAGAACAGCGCAAGGCCCACAAGCGCGTAGGCGAAAGTTCGCAGTTTCAGTGGAATGATGAAGAGTGCGAGAACCGTTACGTTCGGCGCGAGATACGCTCCGCCCATCAGCACGCCGAACACACCCGCAGAGGCCCCCACCAAGGGTGTCCACATGTTGTTGAAAAGCAGGCCGGGGATGCGAATCTCCTGCCCGAAGTACAGAGACGCCACAATGCCGCCAAGATTGAGGACGGTGTAGAGCAGCGCGCCGAAAATGCCGCAAAGCAGATAGAACGCGAGATAGCGTTTCGACCCGATGTGCCGCTCCACAATAGGGCCGAAGAAAAACAACCCGATCATGTTGGCGAGCAGATGGTACGGATTGGCATGAAGGAACTGGAAGCCGATCAGCCGCCAGAACTCGATGTGATAGAACAGCTTCGCTGTGGAAAAGTGCAGCCAGCTTTGCAACGGTTGCATCACGGCGTACTCATGCCAACCGATGACCGGCCCGTTCTGCCCGGCACGAAGCGGAACGTAGTGATAGCCCGGCACCAGTGATGACCGCTCTTCCTCGCGAACATACGGAATCACAAGATTGAGATCGCGCGTTGCGTGGTCAAAGTCCGGCACAACCTGCGACATCGGCACAGGCATTTCAGTGGGCAGAAACACACGAAAGGCAACCGGTCGAGGCGTCAAAAAGCCATCCACAACGAACACCGCGACACACGCAAGTATCAGCCATGTGTTTACGGAGAACATGCGCATGTGAGCTATCAGCCCCCCCGTTCCTCGGGATGAGCCGTACCCCGGCTGGTCGCGAATATAGTGGCGGTCAGCGATGCCCATGGCGTGTGTCGTTCATCAATGTTTGCGTATCGTCGTGTCGTCCGGCGATCCGATCTTGTTCGGAAACCGCCGGGGGCGATTCTATCGTCCTTGCCGACGCTTCTCCGTGAATCGCTCAAGCAGGTGTTTCTCTCGCCTTGAAAGACTGTCCATCCCACTGGCTGCGATCTTGCCCAGAATGCGATCTATCTCCTGCGCTTCGTCACGTTCCCGCTGCAGCCGCTTCTCCTCAAGCCTCTCGGCCCGTGTCGGCCGATCAGAATCAACCGGCTCCGAACCCAGGGCAAGACTGGCAGCATAGTCCTCGCCGCCGCCTGCTGTTTCTTCTGCAAAGGTGATCTGTCGGCTCGTGATCCAGCATGTTCCAAGACCGAATGCAGCGATGGCGAGAATCCAGAGGTTGCCAAATACTGCACCATAGATCGCCAGCAGGATTGCGCCGATGTACCCCGTGCGAACAGCGAACCGCATGGATCGCACATAGCCAAAGCGTGGCCACAGCGCCGCCTGCACCACGCGCCCGCCATCGAATGGGAATATCGGCAGCAGCAGGTTGAAGACCAGCAACAACAGATTCATCGTGTTGAAGAGATACAACGTCGTCATCACCCACGATGAACTCACCGCCGGGTCATAAAGACCTTGAAACAACTCAATCGGATGCGGCAACGCAACACCGAAGAACGTCCCTGTCAGAACCCACAAAAGCGGCACGGTGACGATAGCGATCAACACGTTCACCAGCGGTCCGCCCAGCACCGTAATCATGTGTGCCTGCCAACTGGGTTCCGGGCGAGTGAATGCCAACCCCCCCAGCGGCCACATGAGAATCTCACTCGCCTCGCCTCCGCTCCAGCGGCACGCGAAGCAATGGCCGAACTCGTGGAGAAGAACGATCACAAAAAGCGAGATCATCGTGATCGCCATGATGCCGAAGCCCACCGGAACGGCCGTGGCTTGGTGCGGCAGACTGGTGAATGAACGCAACAGCGCGATGACGATGAAGATCAGGAAGATGATGTGAATGCGGACATCAATCCCCGCAATGCGGCCCATCGACACGGACCATGAAAACGGATTATCGAAGGTCGGCCGAAGCCCCTGCCAGTCACCGCCCGGCCTTCCAAGCCGGCGCATGGGATTGTCGTCCTGCGCGTAATCGCGGTCATGCCAACTCATACCATGCAGCTCCCGGCCGTCGATTTTCGTTCACGAGTGTGATTCCACATCAAGAGTGCCGCAATCGTCTTGCCGTCGATCAATCGTCCGTCGATCGCCATCTCCAGGGACTCTTCGACCGGCACAGGAACGACCTCAATGTCCTCGCCTGCTTCCAGACGCTGGCCTACGAACGTCAGGCCTTCTGCAACATAGACTCGCATGAGTTCATCCGTGAAACCCGGCGACGTATAAAACTCCCCGAGTTTGCGAATCGCTCTGGCACGGTAGCCGGTCTCCTCTTCCAGCTCTCTGGCGGCAGCATCCGCGGGGTCTTCGCCCGGCTCAAGTTTGCCTGCTGGCAGTTCCCAGAGCCTTGTACCGACCGCGGTCCGCTCGTTGCGGATCATCACCACTCGCACGTCGCTTTCTGCGGTTTCAAGCACAGGAAGCACCAGCACCGCTCCCGGATGGCGAATAATCTCACGCTCGAGCGGACGACCATCCGCAAGGCGCAGATGAACCACATGAACATCGAAGAGTCTGCCCCGATACGGCACATCAACAGCTACAGGTGATTTCATCGCTAAGATCATACGACCCATCGCATCATCCCGGTGCGAGCAACACCACCGGCAGCATCCCCCTCGACCATGAGCAACGAGAACGGCTCCATTCATCCTTCAGCCGAGCAACAGGCCCACAGGGAGTTCACAGGCCCCATCGTGCGCCTTGTGAATGTTCATAAATCTTTCGGCATGCAGCATGTGCTTCACGGGGTTAATCTGTCCATCAAACGCGGCACAACAACCGTCATCCTCGGCCCCAGCGGATGCGGCAAGAGCGTACTGCTCAAGCACATCGTCGGCCTGCTTCGGCCTGATGCAGGCGAAGTCTGGTTTGAAGACACGTGCGTCAGCCGGCTGCGTGAAGCGCAACTTGGCCCGGTTAGACGGCAGATCGGCTTCCTGTTCCAACAAAGTGCTTTGTTCGACTCAATGAACGTGGCTGAGAACATCAGCTTTCCACTGCGCGAGTTGACGGGCATGACGCGCGAGGAAGTTCGCCAACGGGTTGAGACCGTGCTGAGCATGGTGGGATTGGCCGATACGGGTCGCAAGATGCCTGCTGATCTCTCCGGTGGACAGCGCAAACGCATCGCCCTGGCCAGGGCAATCGTGCTGGAACCGAAATTAGTGCTCTACGACGAACCGACGACCGGGCTCGACCCCATTCGGGCAGACGTTATCAATGAACTCATCATCAAACTGAAGCACGATCTGCATGTAACCAGTATCGTCGTCACGCATGACCTCACCAGTGCGTTCAAAGTCGCAGATCGGCTAGTCATGCTTTACGATGGCAATGTGATACTGGAAGGTACACCTGAGGCGTTCAGGCAGTCAGACCAGCCGATGGTACAGCGGTTCCTCGCCGGTGAAGCCACCGCAGAAGAGCTTGCGGGCATCATGAATCCGACTGCTGAAGAACTATCGAGACGATCCGCTTCAAGCCGCAGGACCGGCACATCATGAGCGACAACGTACGAAATTTCATTGTCGGCATTGTTACCATCATCGCGCTGACCGGGCTGGGCGGCCTGCTCATGATGCTTGGCGAACTGGATACGCTCCTTCGCACGCGATATGTCGTCACCATGCATACCAACATCGCGGCTGGTCTTCGTGCTGGCAGCCCTGTTGAACTCAACGGCGTGCCAATCGGTTCTATCAGCGAAATCACGCTCAACCTGGACAAGCCTGCATATCCGGTTCGGGTCGTCATGATGATCGACGACCGCTTTGATATTCCCGATGATGTGATGCCACGTGTGGAGCAATCGCTGATCGGGGGCACAACCATCCTTCAGTTCCGCACACCAATACGTGATCCGGGGGCGATGTTCGCCGTGATGGCAAAGGATGGCAACGCATCACTCACTGCATTCCAGCGAACGCTCATTGAGCAGATCATGGCCGAGGTTGATGCGCGTACGCAGGGCTTGACGGACTCACTCGCCAGCTTCAACCGACTTACCGAAACCTACATCACACTTGGAGAGAATCTGAACGATCTCGTCCGCAGGCAAGATGGCGATGCGATCGCGCAGGGTGAAACACCGAATCTTCATGCGGCCGTCGCTCGCCTCAATGTCGTGCTGGAGCGTGCCGCATCGGTGGTCAGCCGCGCAGACGAGTGGCTTGCGGATGAGGAGCTGCGGCTGTCACTTCACGAAACGCTGGCTGGTGCGAGAAGGATGATCGACACGGCAGCGGCGACCTTTGAACAGTTCACAAGCACGGCTGTCAAACTCGAAGCTGATGCGGGGGACATGATGCAGCGACTGGTTCCAGTGGCGGATGAACTTTCTGCCACGCTGGAAGAAGTCCGACGACTGACTCGCCTTGCCTCTGAAGGTCGCGGCACGGTCGCGCAGCTGCTCAACAACCCAGACCTCTACAACGCATTGACGGACGCAGCAATTCGGCTGGAACGTGCTCTCATCGAAGCGCAACTGCTCATGCAGAAGATCAATGCAGAAGGCTTACCGCTGCGATTCTGAACCACGCAGACGGGGCAAAGACAAGCCGCTGCAGAATGTGGCCCAGATATGGGCTGCTTCTACAGCGGCTTGCAATAACGACGTAGAAAGGTGATTACTGGTTCATGACCACCACGATGTCCACACGGCGGCTTTGCGCTTTGGTGCCGCTCGGTCGATCAGGACCGTGGCTGGCAATGTAGATGCGGTTGCCCGCAACGCCGCGACTGATGAGATACTCGCGAACGGCGTATGCTCGCTCGAAACCGAGGTGATAGTTGCTCTTGTGGCCGCTCTTCACGATGGGGTCCGTGTCCGTATGGCCTGCGATGCGAATCGTTCGACCCGCATGAGTTGAGTTGAGCACAGCAGCAACTTTGTCGAGCGACTGCCTCGCACCGGGTTTGAGCGTTGCACGGCCTGAGTCAAAGAGAATGTCGCTGGCCACAGTCGCAGTAATCTCACCCGCGCCAACGGTGCCAGTTACACCCTCGATACCTTCGAAGCCCGTTCGCGAGCCGCCGCGAGCCGCGCCGCCTCGCTGAGCTTCTTCAAGTTCACGGCGCAGACGTGCAGCTTCCATCTCACGTTCGCGCGCGCTCATGGTGGCGGATTCGAGCGCAGAGTTGCGATCATCGAGCTGCGCTCGCAGACCTTCGTTCTCTTCCAGCAGAAGCGCGTTCTGCTGCTTGAGGTCATCGCCGCAACCGACGAGCGTCATCGCTGCGAACACGAAGCCAATCCCAATAACCCGTGTCGTAACCATGTCCGATTCCTGTCCTTTCTCGCGATATCGGGTGCCATATGCCTGCCGTCCCAGGCAGCCTCGGCAACCCCGAAATGGTCATTCTTACACTGTCTGATCCTATCACCGCTCAGCAACGAGCGAGCGATGCACAGCATTCTACTGAATCGTGCAGATGCATGTGAATGCCGCACTTTTCGTTGCGAAAACCTGCTTCTTTCAAGGCAACAGGCCGGGCAGTGGCAGCCAGGGCAGATACATTGACTGCACCCACTCCACGCCCGGTCGGCCTAGGAGCACGATGAGGGTTCCCACAGCAAGGTGCGGGCCATAGGGCAGTTCTCTGCGCGCCCGCTTCAACATGGCCGCGAAACCGGTAGCCCCGAAATGCCAGACGAGGCCTGAAAATGGTGCGATGAAGAACACCAGAATCGGATCCACCATGCCCATCACAGCACCCACCGCCGCCAGCAGGTGGACATCCCCCAGCCCCATGGCCTCACGTCCAAAGGCGAATGTGCCCAGGATTCGGATGCCCCAGATCATCCCACCGCCCACAAGATAACCCGCCATGCTGCCACCGAGTGACTGCACAACGACAGGCGGCACCCCGCTCGGCAAGAATCCACCCACAAACCACCCCGCAGCGATACCGATCAGGCAAGGCAGCAGGAACAGGATTTCTACAAGCATCTCACGCCTGGCATGGGGGTAATCCCCAAGAACTTGATCCTTCTCAACGTACTGGTGGTAATCCGCAAAGCTGTATCGCAGCATACCCAGCCTGAGCATCGCCACGCCGATCAGCACGCCCGCCATGCCGCCCAGCCCCACCGCAAACACACGCCAGTCACCAGCAGGGATCGGCCAGAGCAGCGGCTGACGGCTGTGTAGTGGCAGGAAGCCCTGAATTGTGTACGCGAGGAACGCCGTCACCGTGATGAACAGCGGAATCTCAATGGGGATGGTGAATGTCCTCGCGTCGATGACGGTCATTGCGATGAGCGCCGCCACCATAAACACAATGGCGATGAAGACCGGCCACGTGCGGAAGAACCCGGGGTCGGAAATAAAGCGGCCAGTCCCATGCCACCACTCGCTGCCGATGCCCCCAATCCATGTAACGTCCTGTGGCACCACATAGAACAGGCAATACAGCCCCAGAAAAGCCAAGGCCATCACCAGCTCGATCACCATGTACTGCGGGCTGATCGGAACGCCGCAATATCGACACTTTCCTCGCACAAGAAACCAACCGAGAATCGGCAGGTTCTCCCGAAAAAACCGAAGCCTCGCGCCGCATGTCGGGCATCGACTGGGCGGCGTCGTAACACTCATGCCCGCAGGCAGCCTGTAGATCACCACGTTGATGAAACTGCCCACCGCCGCCCCGAAGGCGAAGACAAACATCATCAGTGGCAAGTGGGCGTAGAGCATGAGGAAAAGGATTCGGCTGTCAGCTATCGGTCAGAAGATGCTGCCGTCTCTTGCGAATGCTCATTGATGACAAATAGATGGATAACCGATCACTCCGGCTTCACCTGCTGAAGTTCCTGCTCCGCTCGATCAAGAATAGCTCTGCACCTTTTGACGAGCGCATCGCCCCGCTTCCGTTGGGCCAAACTTTCCTCCAGACCAATCTGCCCCTGCTCGATTCGATCGATAATGGCTTCCAACTCTTCCATCGCCTGTTCAAAAGAGAGGTCGTCAGGCGAAGGCGATTGATCGGCGATTTTGCGGGGCGATGACTTGCTCATGGTCGGTCAATCTAAAGTCAGGCATCCGGCGAATCAAACAGGTCCATTTGTTCCGAGTCCGTTTCACGCCGACCCACGGGTTTTCTGATGCGCTTGAGCTTTGCAGTGCGTTGCAGGGCCTCGCCGACGATTGAATGAACCGTCCCATCCGCCAAGTTCGTTACTAGTGCATCGCCAGTGCGTACATCGCCGATCGACCGAATCAGCGACCCGTCGGGCTTTGTCGTGTATGAGTAGCCGCGCCGCAGCACATGGCGCGGATCGATCGCGATCAGCTCTCGCTCTGTGCCGTCCACGCGCTCACGCTGACGCTGGAGCCAATGGTGCATGGCCCGCGCGAGTCGATCCTCCGCCACAGCAAGCCGACGATGCCGACCACTGATGAGCGTCATGGGTCGGAGAGCCTCAAGGTGCGCGGCGCAACGCTCCAGCCGAGACCGCGCCTCGGACACACGGCCACGCACGACTCGCTCAAGCGTTCGGAAAACGATCTCCGTTCGCTCGGCGGCCCGCCTCAGCAACAACTCGGGATCGCGAAATGCTTCGTGTCGAGTGATCGCAGCGAGTCGCTCGCGCTTTCGCTCAACAAGACGTCGTGCCAGCGCGTCAAGCCGATGAGCGTGATGCGAAACCTGCTGATGGAGTTCCTTCGCATCCGGCACGAGTCGCATGATCGCTTGCGTCGGCGTCGAGGCGCGAACATCCGCGATCAACTCGATCAGCGTCGTGTCTGATTCATGCCCGACTGCAGCGACCATGGGAATCGAACATGTATACGCGGCATCAGCCACGATTCGCTCGTTGAACGCCCAGAGGTCTTCCATGGAGCCGCCGCCGCGCGTAACGAGAATCGCATCGACGCCAAGTTCTGCGTGATTTCGGTCCGCCCATTTGATGGCGTTTGCGATCTGCTCCTTCGCACCCTCACCCTGCACACGCACATCAACGAGCACCAGTCCCACGGCTTTGCATCGTTGCGCCGCCGTGGCGATGACATCCTGCAACGCTGCACCGCTTGCGGATGTAATGACTGCAATCCGCCTAGGAAACACCGGCAGCGGTTTCTTTCGCTCTGCAGCGAAGTAACCCAACGCGCGAAGTTCATCACAAAGGCGCCGAAACTGCAGCTCTAGCGCGCCCGCGCCGACCGGCTCCAGCTTCGTCACATAAAACTGTGTACGGCCCTGCGGCGCAAAGTGGCTCACATGCCCCGTAGCGACAACTTCATCGCCTTCCTTCGGGGTGAAGTTGAACTTCTTCGCTGCGGATGCCCACGCCACACATGAGACGACCGCAGCATCGTCTTTGAGCGAAAAATACCAGTGATCGCGTGCGTTGAGATTACTCACTTCACCGACCACTCGCAGCGGTGAAGCGATGCGCTCTTCGAGTGTCGTTTTGATGAGGTCAGCAAGCTGGCTGACGGTGAGTTGCTGCGCGTCCGTTACGCGGCCGAACCGCTTCCGATCCCTTCGGGCGGGCCGAGTGTCAGCGGGATCACCTGCTGGACCTCGCGATTCTTCAGGATTGAACGGCAGTCTTGACACGCAAATGAGTTCTCAAGCCTACATCATCCTATCGCAAACGGAACTCAATCTGCGCGTCCGAGGTCTTCCACCCTTGACGCATAGTGAACACCACGCCCTTCCAGTTCACTCATCACAAAATGAAGGCATCCTTCCTGGTTGCCGATCAGTTCAGGCGGCAGCACGCCGACCTGCCTGATCTGGCCAGCGAGAATCATCCGAGCGACGATGGTGCATGGGAGCGCCGTCGTGCGCGACATGCTCGTGCTCATGCTGGCTCGATCAAAGTAGTCAAGCAGATCCCATGAATATCGCGTTCTTTGACCGGCCTTGACCCCTTCCACCACAATGCGCATCACCGTCAAGTCTTCTTCGCCTGGCTGATAGGTCCACTTCGGAAACATGAGCGAAGCGATGACATCACGCGGCACAACGCTGACACCACCGATCTGAATCGGTTCCGTACCGAAAAGCCCGGTCTCCCTGAATACACGCATCAGTTCAATATGGCCCGGATAGCGAAGCGTCTTTTCCTTCATGAACGGTGCGTCGAGGGTATCGGCGATGGATCGCAACCCATCCGTATTGAATGCCTCAAGCGTGCCAACCCCTGCAAAATCGATCAACTCAGGCTCGCTCAACGCTTCACGGATAACAACTTTCCCGTATTCGACGATGCGCGATGGGCGTGTGTACTCCTCAATCACGTCATGCGGCGAGAATCCTGCCTTGTATTCAAACGGCCATCGCCTCTCGCGAGGAAGCCCCCCCACATAGATCACAATCGACTCGCACCGGTCGAGTTGAGCATGGGCATATCCCGCAGCCATGTTGCTCATCCCCGGCGCGACACCGCAATCGACCACCGCTGTTACGCCTCGTGCCTTGGCGAGCGCATCCAGCTCCAGCGCATTCTCCGGCATGAAGGAAATGTCGCAGTACGGCTTGCCCGCTTCAATCACCGTGCGAAGCGTCTGAAATCCGATCGCGCTCGGTAGTGCGCCGAGAACGATATCGAACGGCTCAACGAGCTTCATCACCGCCCTCGCATCTGAAAGATCGGCCTCAAGCGTTGAGACACCTGCCCCAAGGCGTTCGGCAGCCTTCTTCAATGCAGCCGGCGAACGATCCGCAAGGGTTGTGCGAATGCCGCTTGCGGCAAGGTCCGTAGCCATCACCGAACCGACCATTCCGCCGCCAAGCACGATTGCTTTCTGCATGAACCGCCTCCTGAGCGAGTTGCTACACTCGCATTGAGCGGTCGAAGCTACAGACGACTCGCAACGCGGTCAAGGTATCATGTCGCGATGAGCGAATCGCAACTGATCTCGAATCGTGCGCCGGAGCCAGTGGGCGCGTATCCCCACGCGAAAAGGGTTGGCAACCTGCTTTTTCTTTCAGGTGTCGGCCCGCGAAAACGCGGCTCCAAAGAGATACCCGGCGTAACGCTCAACGCGCAAGGCGACATTGCATCCTACGACATTGAAACGCAGTGCAGGTCGTGCTTCGACAACGTTCGGGCTGTGCTCGAAGATTCAGGCTCACGGTGGGAGAACATCGTTGATGTGCTTGCGTTTCTCACGAACATGAAAGCCGACTTTGGCACGTACAACCGTGTCTATGCTGAATATTTCGCTGGCGAGGGGAAGCCCAATCCGACGCGAACAACGATTGAGATTGGCGCGCTCCCGACGCCGATCGCGGTGGAAGTCAAAGTGATCGCCACAATCGATTAGCGCACAAGCGGTCGCAGCACGGCGCGCACGGGGCTGGCATCGAACCCCATCAGCTTCAAGGGCAATGCAATAAGTTCATACTCGCCGGGCGGCACATCGCGGAGGATCAGCCCTTCAAGGATCGCCATGTCGTGCATAAGAAATCGGCTGTGCGCTGGCAGATCCTTTGAATGAAAGAGATCGACGCTTGGCGTGTCGATGCCGATGGTGGACACGCCGAGTTCATGGAGGGCATCAACGAGGTCCGGGTCAAGTGCTGCGAAATCTTCGTTGAAGTGTGTTGGATCCGGAAATGTTCCGGTGGCAATGAGTACGCGCTCAGCGCGGATCATTGAGCGAAGGTCTAATCGCTGAGATTGCTGATTTGAATCGATCGGAAAGTTCAGATGCTCGACTCGCACCCGTTCGCCACATTGGACATCGGCTCGTATGACCTGACATGGGCCGAGATAGTGCTCCAGCGATCGCTCACCGATTCCCGGCGCATCCGCGCCATAGTGATTCGGTCCGTCCGCATGCGCGCCGAGATGCACTGTGGCGCGCAAGGTGGACAGGGTGACCGAAGCACCTGATTTGATATCCAGCAGCACTTCACGCGTTGGCGGCGTGTCGCCCGGCCACACCTTGAGTTCCGTCGTAATGGGCGGCGTGATGTCGTACAGCATTAAAGTTCGTGGCGAATCGCCCACAGGTCGTGAAACACCGGTTTGAAGAGGCTCTTGATGAGGAACTCCACGCCTGGTGAACCACCCGTGCCCTTTTTGTTGCCAATCGTTCGTTCAACGAGCTTGACATGCCGATAGCGCCATTCCTGCTGGCCTTCATCAAAGTCGGTCATCAACTCAAACAGGATGGTGAGATCGGCGCGAGATTGGTACAAACGCAGCAGCTCTGACTGAACAGCTTCATTCGGTTCATTCGGCAGCGTGATGTCTCGCTCGCGCAGCTCATGAGGAATTGCAGCGCCATGTTTCTCCAAAAAATCGTAGAAGTGATCGACGATGGACCGCTCATTCAGCCGCTTCTGTAACTGCGCATGCCAGGGCGTATCCGGGCCATGGTGATACTTGAGCACATCCGCTCGCTTATAGCCAAGCACAAACTCGAATTCACGGAACTGCGCGGATTGAAAGCCGGATGCCGTCTCCAGCCGATCGCGGAAACTGCGAAACGACATGGGCGTCATGGTTTCCAGCACGTCCAACTGTTCGACCAGAACCTTCATGATGGTTCTGCATCGCTTGAAGGTGTGCAGCGCACCGTATAACTCCCCGCTTGAAAAGTCCCGCTTGATCTTCTCGAACTCATGCAGAAGCTGCTTGAACCAGAGTTCGTACGTCTGATGGATGATGATAAACAACGTTTCATCATGCTCAGGTGGATTGGACTGCGACTGCTGCAACTGCAGCAGTTCGGCGAGCTTGAGATAGCTTGAATACGTCAGAGGCATGTCGTTCGCCAGAAGGTGAGAATCAGAGGGTCGTGCAATGCACCTGAACTACTTTATCCGATGGCCCATCCTATCGCCGCCAGCGCCGCGATGAGGAGCAGGGCAATCAAGGCGATGCCCGCGACGCGAAGCAGACCATCCTGCTTCTCGCCTCGTCGTTTGGCCTCCGCATACGGCACATTGCTGAAACTGATGAGGTTGTAGAGCGGCGTGAATCGTGACGGAAACCAGCGGTGCAGCATGTGCTCTGTTTTCTTCTTGAGTAAGAACCGCTTCGAGCCAACCTTGTCTCGCATCTCAATGAAGTTGCTCAGGGCCATGTCGGCGATCGCGTCCGCATCGGCTTTCCGAACGCGCGTGAAGGTATCCAGAATGACATCCCATCGCGGCGCGTGACTTTGAATCAACCCATTCAAAATCCGGCAGTCCTCGAAGGCGGCGTTCATCCCCTGTCCGAAGAACGGCACGATGGCGTGCGCCGCATCACCGACCAGCACCGCTTTGTCGCGATAATGCCACGGCATGCACCTCACCGTTACGAGTGAACTGGTGGGATTGCGCATGTAATCCTGTGCCAGTGTTGGCATCAAGGGCACCGCATCGGGGAAAAACCGCTGGAAGAACGGCACCACATCTGCCTCACTCACAATTTGATCAAAGCCGATCTGGCCTTGATACGGCCAGAAGCATGTGCATGTGAATGAACCGTCGCGATTGGGCAATGCGATCATCATCGAGCCGCCACGGGGCCAGATGTGCAGCGCGTTCGGTTCCATCGCAAAACCGGGCCACTTCGTCGAGGCCGTCGCTGGCGGCGGAATCGTCAACTCCTTGTAGCCGTGCTCAAGGTACTGCTGATTGTAGTTGAAGCGGTCCAGCTTCTGCATTTGTCCACGCACGGCGGAAAAAGCCCCGTCTGCACCGATGATGAGATCAGCACAAACTTCTCTCGCCTTTCCTGTTGCGTCTTCAAATCGCGCACGTGGTGCATCAAGATCAAGCTCAACGCATCGACAATCGAAGTGGAGTTCGACGTTCGGATACGCAGCCGCCGCTTCAAGCAGTGTCAGATTGAGGCCCCCCCGATCGACTGAGTTGATCGCATCTTCGGCATTCGCGCTATAGGCCTGAAAGGTCAGCTCGCCGGACATCGAGTGCATCATGCGGCCGCGCATGGGTATCGCCTGGGCCAGCACTTTGTCCGCCAAGCCGACCTCTCGAAGCGCAGTAATACCCCGCACAGACAAGGCGAGATTGATAGACCGACCGCCGACGAAACCCGCAACGCGCGGATCACTCCGCCGCTCGTACATGCTGACGCGATACCCGGCTTGTGCGAGGTAGCACGCCATCAATGCGCCCCCGAGACCCGCACCGATCACGGCGATATGCGTGGAAGATGGATCAGACGATGGCATGGAATGCGGGAGTGTAACGCGTGCGGTATCCTTCCCGCCATGCACGAGACCGCGCTGAGCCTGACCGAAGCCCCCCTTACGCTTGCAGATGTTGAGTCCGTCGCTCGTCGCAATCGCGCAGTCTCTCTCTCGCCGACCGCTATGCGAGCCGTAGAGGCCGCACGAAAAGTTGTTGATTCGTGCGCGGCTGGCTCAGCGGCGATCTACGGCGTGAACACCGGCTTCGGCTCGCTTTCACGCCAGCGCATCGCCCCTGACGGCATCCGGGAGGTCCAGCGAAACCTGCTGCGTTCACACGCTGCGGGCGTCGGTGAACCGCTGCCCGAAGAAGTCGTCCGCGCCATGCTGCTCATTCTGGCTGCCAGCCTGGCGCGAGGACGATCCGGCGTGCGAACAGAAACCATCAATGCCATTCTCGCCCTGCTCAACAAGCGGATCACCCCCATCGTGCCCTCTCGTGGCTCAGTTGGCGCTTCGGGCGATCTTGCACCACTCGCCCACGCAGCACTCGTCCTCATTGGCGAGGGGAACGC
Organism: Phycisphaerales bacterium; assembly: GCA_035443885.1. Lineage (GTDB taxonomy): Bacteria > Planctomycetota > Phycisphaerae > Phycisphaerales > SM1A02 > DAOMNO01. Next base: position 21,640 of record DAOMNO010000006.1, on the reverse strand, counting down.
CACATTAGATGGATCCACAGTGTCCGGCGGGGACGCCTTGCGCAAAGCCGGTCTTCAGCCGCTGACACTTGACGCCAAGGAAGGCCTTGCCCTCATTAACGGCACACACCTGATGGCTGCAATCGGATCGCTGGCCCTTTGCGATATCGCCCGACTCCGCAGCGCAGCCCTTTGTGCGGCAGCCATGGCCATTGACGCATGTCGAGGGACGGATCGGCCACTGGACCCACGGATTCATCAGGCACGAGCACAGCAAGGTCAGATCGCTGTGGCAGCCAAGCTCCAAGCACTGCTGGAAGGCTCTGAGATTGTCAAAGCGCATCAGGAGAACGACCCGCGTGTGCAGGATCCGTATTGCCTGCGAGCCGCGCCGCAGGTCTTAGGCGCTGCTTTTGATGCCCTCGACCATGTTGAAGCGGTGTTTCAGCGCGAGCTTGGCGCTGTAACCGACAACCCGCTGGTCTTTGCAGACCGCGGCGGGCATCCCGAATCAAGCATTATCTCCGGCGCGAATTTCCACGGCATGCCGCTTGCCATCGCGCTGGACATCATGCCGATCGCGCTCTGCCACATCGCGGGCATTGCAGAGCGGCGCGTCAATTGGTTACTGACGGCGAGCGATAGCGAAAATCCGGTCAATGTGTACCTCAGTCCTCAGCCAGGATTGCACAGCGGGTTGATGATCGCACAATACACGGCTGCCGCCTGCTGCAACGAGTTGCAAACCCTCGCTTCACCCGCAAGCGTGGGCAACATTCCCACCTCGGCAGGCATTGAGGACTACAACTCCATGGGCGCGACTGCTGCCCATCAGGCCCGTGCTGCTGTCGATCTCGCGAGAAACGTGGTCGCCATCGAACTGCTCGTGATGGCAGAGGCCATGGAGTATCAGCGGCCCCTTCGCAGCGGCGCGGGCGTGGAGCGTGCGTATGCAGCCATACGTGAGGTCGTTCCGCGTCTGACAGAAGACCGCCCACCCAGCCCGGATATCAACGCGATCTGCAATCTGATCCGCTCCGGCGCGTTTGTCGCACCATGACTGATGAAGATGTCGGGCCATTGAAGCCTTGCAGCGCGGCACGCCGATACGATGGTACAACGTCAATCGGCGTTCTCCTTTTCTTCTCGTGCTTCAGGAGGAAGTCATGCCCCGCATCGCTCGTTCCGCTATCGCTGCCTGGATCGTCCTTCACACCCTCGCGACGGTTTCCGTCGCGTCAGCCAGTGGTGGACTCCAAGCTGAGGTGGAACGCGCCATCCGCTCCACGCCGCTCAAGAACGCTGTCGTAGGCGTCAGCATCCGCGATGCGGATTCAAGAACTTCGCTGGTATCCGTCGGCGCGTCCCGACCAATGATCCCCGCGAGCAATATGAAACTCCTCACCACCGGCGCTGCGATGCATGTGCTGGGGGCAGATTTTCACTTCACCACGAGACTGCTCCGTGATGGCGACCGGCTCATCGTAATCGGCGATGGCGACCCCGCTTTCGGCGACCCGACACTGCTTGAGATGACGACGGTGGATGGCCAGACGGGAATCAGCGTGGAGCAGTTTCTCAAACTGTGGGTCGATCCCGTCGTAGCCACTGGACTCAAAAACGTCTCCGAGATCATCGTCGATGATCGAATCTTCGATCGGGACTTCGTGCATGGTGGATGGCCGACCGATCAACTCAACCGCCGGTATTGCGCTCAGGTTTCTGGTTTTAATTTTCACCTGAACGTGCTCGATTTTTATCCCAAGCCAACCTCATCAGGCAAGCCGGACATCACAAACATGCAGCCTCGCGCTCCGTGGCTTGAAGTCGGCAACAGCGCAACATCCAAAACCGGGAAGGACGACGCCAATACCGCATGGGTGGCGCGACAGCTTGGCACCAATAACATGCGCATGTACGGCAACGTCAAGTTTGAATACAAAGTTGCTGTTCCCGTTACGGTACACGACATGCCTTCGTTTTTCGCGAGGCTGATGGCAGATCGCCTGAGCAAGGCGGGCGTGCGTGTCGCTTCGCACCGAGTGGCTTCGATTGAAGAACCGTCTTTCTCAGGAACAGACCTCGGCCCAGCGATCTCAACGCCGATCAGCACGGCTGTGGCACGCTGCAACCGCGACAGTCACAATCTCTATGCAGAGGCGCTCCTCAAGCGGGCTGGCGCGGCAATGACAAGGCAACCTGGCTCGTGGACCAACGGTGCCGCCATCATTCGGCACGCTGTGCATGAGCGGCTTGGCAGCCCCGCCTTGGCTGGCAGTGTGATCGTGGCGGACGGTTCGGGCCTTGCCCGCGATAACCGTGTCTCTCCTGAAACGCTCACCGCATGGCTCAACACTTTTCATTCGGACAGAAAACTGGGGCCGATTTTCATCGACAGCCTTGCAACGCCCGGCAACAACGGCACGCTTCGCAATCGCTTCCAAGGCACGAACTTGCACGGAGCGACCATTCAGGCCAAGTCTGGGTACATCAATGAAGTGAGCTGTCTGAGCGGTTACGTCACCATGCCGGACGGCAGGCGGCGCTCCTTCAGTGTAATGGTTAACGACGTAGAGCCTTCGGTCCTGCGACACGCGAGAGACTTGCAGGAAAAGATCGTCTTGATCATCGCCAAGGACATGGCAGCCACCACCGTACAACTCGGCAGCGATTGACGACCAACCCGAGTTACCACTCGCCAGCTTTGATCGCTTCGCGGATTTCACTCTTGAGCTGCTCTACGAAGTTTTCACCCGCGCCGACATGCTGGGCATGCACGATGCCGTCCGGTCGAATAATGACTGTCGTTGGAATGCCCGTTACGCCGTAGAGTTTGGCAACCTCATCGTCCATATCCATCGCGACTGGCAGGGTGAACTTACGCTGTTTCCAGAAATCGGCAGCACGCTGAGTACGCTCATCAACATTCGGGCTTTCCCACACGTTCACAGCCACCACCGTTACGGGCAGCGATTGTTCCTTCGCCCACGCTGCGACCTCGTGCAGCAGCGGCAACGCGCGAACACATGGACCACACCACGTCGCCCAGAAATCCAGCACAACAACCTGCCCGTGAAGCGAAGCGAGATCAACGGCCTTGCCGTCAAGAGAATCCAGCCGAAACGTCGGCGCTGGCTTGCCGACAAGGCTCGCGGGCGAGATCACAGTGCGGCGCGTGGGAGCTTCGACAGGCGTCGGCTCTGGCCTGAGCGACGGAAACGAACTGACGCGAACGCGCTCCCCTTGCTCAAAATTCAGAGCATCCGCAGGCAGCGAATCATGTACTTCATACTGATATCGATGACGATAGATCAGCGTCGCCCCCGTCTGCACCAGCGGACCAGCCGTTACGCGCACTTCCATCGAATCGATCAGCTTTGTATCCGGCTCGACATAGAGATCAATCGACTCGAAATCGCTCGTCAGTTTGATGAGTTGAAGTGACTTCTCATCACGCTTGACATTGGAAGCCGCAGTAGGTCTCACCCACGGCGCTTTGGAATGAAACTGCATGAGTAGGTCTTCCGTGTCATCTTCACCCAAAGCGATGGCGAGATGCGGGTATGGCAGATCGAGAAACAGGAACATCAGCGCGTAGTAAGGCGAGCCTTCATCGCTGGCGGTGAAATACGCATCCGATCGTTCATCATGCACAGCGAAAACAGCCCCGTTTTTCACGAGCACGGTGAAGCCTTTGATCTTGACCGCCGCTTCACGTCGCCCTTTGCCCTGGGGGGCGAGGAGAAACTCCGCTTCGATCTTTGATGTCTGCGACGAGATGTCGCCCTGCATAATCTCGATTTCAATCTCAGTCTTGACGCCAAGAGCCTGCCGCTCGCGATAGGCTTTCACCATCGCTTCGAAGGCGCGGGTCGCGTCACGATCCGGCTCATGAAACTGCGCCAAAGTCGTACTGCATGGAAACAAGAATACAAGCAGTAGAACGATGAAAACAACCATGCGAGACATGATGAGTCCCCTCTGTGTTTTTGACCGCCAGCTTATTGCGACTCGAAGATTTGCTTCACGTCGTTCTTCAGAAAATCAGTCATGTTGCGTGCCATGCCGCGATGCGCCCGAACGACTTTGCCGTCCGTGCCGATGACGACAAGGCTGGGAATGCTGGTGAATCCGTAGCTCTTGATGACCTCGCCGTCTTCATCGATCAGCACGGGGACGGTGTACCCCGCGCTGCGCCAGAAATCCGCAACCGTATCAAGACGCTGCTTACCGGAGACACGCTCCCACACATTAACCGCATACACCTTGATCGGATGGCCGCTGTCCTTGGCCCACGTCGCGAACTCCTGCAGCATCGGCAGCGATGCCCTGCACGGCCCGCACCATGTCGCCCAGAAATCCAGAACGACAACCGAGCCTTTCAGTTTCTCAAGTGAAATGCGTTCGCCTTGCAATGTGGCCAGCGTAAAACCTGGTGCGATTGCGCCGGCTTCAACGGGTTCAATCTGCTTCGGGACAAGTTCCGCAAGGCTGCTGACCGCCTTGCGACCAGCCGGATTGAACTGAATCGGGGGCTGCGGGGCATCACTGATTTTCGGTGAAAAGCGGATGGTCGCACGAATCGGCTCGCCTGTCTCGCCTGAGGGCGATGGCATAAGAACAGTCACCGAGTGTATGAGAAGCGTTTCTGCGTCAATCACCAACTCCATTCGTCCGATCGTGCCCGCAAAGCGCATGATGTGCCGCTTCACGCCGTCCACTTGAACGGTCTCCGCATTGTCAAGAATTGGACCACGAAACATGCCGAGACTCATCCGGTGCACATAGGCGTCAACCGCGCCTGGCTGGTTGCCCTGCTCGCGCATCAGAAAGTGGAACGGCAAGTTCAGGTTCGGCCCGAAAAGCGATGTAATCGAAGCTATAAATCCTTCGCGATACGGCGTGTGCAGATACTTGTCATCCACATCATCGCGTTCCACCATCAGCGATCCATCGAGCGCAGTGATGGTCAAACCCGGCACTTTGAACAGGGCCGCCCGATCGCTCTCGAACGCAACATCCATACGCACAATCTGACCGCCTGTTTCGATCATGACTGTATCACGCAAAGCAGGAGCGTCGGCATATTGCCGCGCGACGTGCTCAAGAAGGATGGTCGCCTCGCGAGTCAGGCCAACAGGCGGCAACGGTGCAGGGGTGCTTGGCCCCCGGCGCGGCGTTTGTTCGCGCGGCACGTCCTGCGCATAAGCCGAGACGGCAATTGCCATCGTGAATAACAGACCAATCCAACAGAAACTCGTCTTCATCATCATTCCTTCTTGATGGCCCATAGATTCTTTCAGCGTAAGGCTTTTTCGCTTTCCACTGCAACGACGCGACGGAGCATCTCGTTCACCGAGAGCCGCAGAACCGGATGGATTAAATCCGGGGCAATCTCCGCCAAAGGCTCCAGGACGAACCGCCGATCCTGCACGCGCGGGTGCGGCAGGGTCAAACCGGGTTCGTCCATGACGCATTCGGCGTTATCGCCGTAGAAAAGCAGATCAAGATCAAGCGTTCGCGGCCCCCATCGTACTTCACCTTCACGCACGCGCCCCTGCCTTGCTTCAATAGCAAGGAACTGCTCTAAAAGCTCCCTTGGCGAAAGGCGCGTGCGCAGCTCTGCAGCGCCATTCAAGTACGGTCCCTGTGGAACCGGCCCCACCGGCTGCGTCTGCATAAAAGCGCTCACTGACTCCAGGCGAATGTCACCATGTAAACCCAGCGCGTTCAACGCAGCGTCGAGCGAAGCTTTCCGATCGCCCAGATTGGAACCAAACGCGATGTACGCTCGAATCCAGCGGCTCATGATTGACTCACAACATCGGCAGGCTGTGTGATGCTGAATCCACTCACCGGCATTTCCCAGAGCAACGGCGTCGTCGCAGATACTCGAAGCAATGCGAACCGAAGCATCTGAATCGCAGCCAACGCAGATCGAAGCCGAGTCGTTTCTCGATCACCTGTGAATGCAAATCGGCGTACCTCATGCGTTGGTGTACCGCTCGTTGCAGATGCCAATGCGATAAACACAGTGCCTATAGGTTTCTCCGGTGTGCCGCCATCTGGACCTGCAATGCCGGTGATTGCAAGAGCGTAATCGGCGCCAGCTTTTGCCAAGGCTCCAGAAGCCATCGCGACAGCCACTTCAGCAGAGACCGCGCCGTGGAGCGCAAGCAGTTCCTGAGGCACTGCAAGTTCTTCGACTTTCATCTCATTGGAGTACGTAATCCAGCCGCCGACATACGAGTTGCTCGCACCATCGGGATCAACGAGCAGTTTGCCAAGCAACCCCCCCGTGCATGACTCCGCAGTTGCGATCGTTTTGCGGAACTGGCGCAGCAGCACATGCGTTGCGCTGGCCAGCGTAACGCCGTCGCGTCCGAATGCGTAGGGCGACCAGCGACGCTCAACATCCTGAACATCTGCATCAATGAGCGGCTTCACCACGGACGCCTGTCCCCTCGCACGAATTCGGGCCGAGACGATACCACCGGATACCGTCGTCCCAATGACGGGCAATCCATTGCCCGCACGATCGCGGGCCATCATGCCTTCAAGCAACTCCGCAGCGCGTGATTCACCGATGCCGAATGAATGAACCTGCGCGCTAAGCGCAACCGTACCAGCGTCCAACCCTTCCATGCAGGCGCGGAGCGCTGGAATCACATGATCCACAAACATCGGCTTCATTTCGCCTGGCGGACCGGGCAGCGAAAAAACATGGCAACGTCTGCGAAAATCCGGCGGCATCCCTACGCCAGCCAGCCCGGGCGCAGTGCCATGCGGGTTGTGCATGCACCGCATCGAAATGGGCCTCATGGTTTGCACGAGATTCGATTGAGGCATTGGTGCAGCACGACGAGCGTAACGCTCCTGAAGCCAGCGAACAGCATCTTCGTCGCGAATCAGTTCGCGGCCGGGGTTGAACACATCACCCAGCGCATCTCGTGTCAGATCGTCACTTGTCGGCCCAAGTCCGCCGGTCATCACCAGCACATCGACCCGGCGCATGAGTGATGCCACTGCCGTCCCGATGGCTTCGCGGTCATCTTCAACCGTTCGATGTTCCACCGTAACGATTCCCATCTCACCAAGACGGGCAGCAATCCACGGACTGTTCGTATCCGTGGTTTCGCCTCGTGTCAGTTCATCGCCGATGGCCAGAATCGCAGCTCGCATGGAGTGCAATCCTATTCCGGCGGCAGGCTTGCGGGAAATGTCGCTGCCTAAGCTGTACCGTGCTTGGCGAAACCCGTATCTGGGCTACCGACCGAGTGAATGGCCAGTGAATTCGTAATGCCTTCCACGCCGATCGGTTCACCCGCAACCAGCACGCAGACATCGCCCGGCTTCGCCCAGGCAGCCTTCAGCAGAAATGCGTCGGCCATTGTCGTGAACTGTGCGAGGTTCTCTGGGCGAGGCATGAGAATCGGCGTTACGCCACGTAGCAGTTGCATTCGTCGTGCGGCGCGTTCGTCCGTGGTCGCTGCGATGATGGGAATATGAAAATTGTTCTGGCTGAGATATCTCGCGCCGCCGCCCTGCTGTGACCACACGATGATGAACTTTGCGTCCATATCCTGCGCAATGGTCCATGCGCCGTGCGCCAATGCTGCGGTGCGATAGCGCGTCTCAATCAGCTTCTGCGGAGCGGAAGTTGTTTGTGGCTGCCGCGCCAGCTCAAGCTCGGTGTATTCTGCGATGCGACGCATATGCTCCACCGCCACGACCGGATAGCGCCCCACCGCCGTCTCACCGGAAAGCATCACGGCGTCAGCGCGATCGAAAATCGCACCCGCCACATCACTGGCTTCGGCTCGCGTCGGCGAAGGAGAACTAATCATGGTCTCCAGCATCTGCGTCGCCACGATGCACGGTTTGCCCCATAGATCGGATGCAGCCTGCAACCTGCGCTGAATGACTGGCACTCGCGCCAAATCCATTTCAACGCCGAGGTCGCCTCGCGCAATCATAATTGCATCCGTAGCCTCAAAGATGCCGTCGATATTCTCAACCGCGCTCGGCAGTTCAATCTTGGCTACGATCGGCATGCGCATGTTCGGGACGCCAGCGCGATGTTTGATCTCCGCCAAACCCTCAACAAGCGTTCGCACATCTTCGGCAGAGCGGACGAAACTCAGCGCCAGGAAATCAAGATCGTGCCGAACAGCCCATTCCACGCATTCCCAGTCCCGATCCGTCAATGATCCGATCGTGAGCTTCGACTCCGGCAAGTTCACACCTTTGCCACTGGTGATGAGACCGCCATGCGTAACCGTGCAGTCAATACAGTCGGCCGATTTTTCAACGACGAGCATGCGCACCGCGCCGTCGTTGACGAGCAACCGCTGACCCGGTTCAACATCCTCAATCAAGGCTTCATACGTACTGCTGAAGGTGTACACCTGCGGCACAACACCCGGTGTTGGGGGGGAAGCCACCACAGGCGATCGGACGAATCGAACTCGCGCGCCGGTAGGCACATCAAGACCATCGTTCGGGACAGTCCCGACGCGAATCTTGGGGCCTTGCAGGTCGCCGAGAATCGCCGTGCAGCGATGCAGCTCTTTCGCAATCTGTCGAATTGTTCTCACGCGATCAACATGGTCATCCAGCGAGCCGTGGCTGAAGTTCAGCCGGAAGATCGCAACACCGCCCTCAATCAGTTTGCGAATCACCTCAGGATCAGACGATGCAGGCCCGATGGTCGCGATGATCTTGGTCAGCGGCATCATGGGGATGCCTTGCCCATCAGGAAGAAGCGCGGTGCGATCCGTCGAAGGCTTCTGAGCCGAGGTTGGCTGAGGGGTCGAAGTGTCCATGATGCCGGACGCACGCTCCATGAGAGCTATTCTTCGGCCATCCGAACGATCGCCTGATAATTCTCTCTAAAGAAGCGTGTGAGATTTCTTCTCAATGCGTCGGAAGGGGTCGATTGCTTATGCCACAATTCAGCGTCCTTCCAGCCGCCCCCCAGCCAGCCGCTGCGCACCGCGGCCAGGTCGTCGGGATTCGCGAATGAATAAACCCGTGTACCTTCTGCAGAAGCATCCAGCCCCTCTACGGTTGGCATGGCGTCGAAGAGCTCGAGCATCCTGCGAAGTCTCGGATCATTCACTTCTGGAGAATCCGCCGTCACGATCCCCGCGTGGGCAGGATATGCTGGATGAGCAATGATGACTTCCCAGGCGCGTACCAGTTGGGCATGCACGTCCATCACCATGGACGCGAAGAGAACTGCGACAAACGCGCGAAAGTGCGGATGCGCATGTTCAAGCGGGGCCGCCAACTCGAACGGATTGACTTGATCGATCATGCGATCAATGTGCCGCTCATACATTGATCGCAGGATTGGCAATCGCCTCAGCTCAAACTCGCGTGGTCCAAGACCGTCGCCAAGCTGGTCGTCCAGCGAAAACTGCCACAACGCTTGAGCCTGTTCGCTCAAGCAGAACTCGATGAACCGACGTGCGATTTCTGGGTTCGGCGCTCCGCGCAGCATTGAAATGGGATCGGGATCGATGGTGCCCTCACCGGGCGGATCAACGTATCCGATACGCACTTCGCGCGAGCCGGGACGAACTCCCGCAGCACGCGCAACTGCTTGCGACTGATAGCGACCGTAAAAGTCGATGCAGACTCCCATCGCTGCATTGCCCTGACTCACATCAATCGGACCTTTGAGCGAACTTGCGGAGAAGTATCGTGAGTTCGCGCCTGCACGACGCAGAATTCGCCAGCCGTCAGTCCAGCCGCGACGCTGGAGAATCGCCTCAAAGGCCGTCGTAATGGAACCCGATTGACCCGGATTGACCAGCGAAACCCAGCCACGCAACCGTGGATGACACAAATCATGCCACGCAGTCGGTTCCGGCACGTTGATTTGCGCCAGCATGTCGCGATTGAAAACGATCCCGAAGCCTGAGAGCGCGGTGCCAAACCAGTAACGATCAGGATCATACAGATACGCGTCGCCAATGACGTTTTCGCCATAGGTTGTTTCGAGCCAATCCATCTGCAAGTCTACAGGTACGCTGATGCTCAGCGACTGCGAGGCGCCATCAGGTGCTGTTGCCGTAACACCTCGCTTCAGGACGGTGTGCTCATACGAGCCGCCGCCAAAGACCAGATCAGCATCACCTCCCGGCTCGCGGCCCGCCTCAATCGCAGCGATAAACTGCGCTTCCAGCATCTTGCGAATCTCACTCGTGCCGCCGGGCACCGTATAGATCACATTAACGCGGCCGCCATACTGCGCGTCGTGCCATTCATCGAACGCTCTCGCAAACTCGCGGCGAATCTGTTCATTATGAGGCGTGATGATGATGAGTCGCGATGAACCGACCGGCGGGCGTGCCTGATCGTGCGCAGGTCGAAAGAGCATGGGTATGCCAAGCAGCACGAGAAAACAAACCAGAATGACCGCCTTCGACATAGTCATGTCGTTACGCTACCGCACAGCACGTCCATGGCAAGCGAGACGTGGAACATTCCTGCTACCTCATTCCCATTGCCGAGCCGATCTCGTCCGCAAATCGGGCTGCCGCATCCGCAATGGCGGTCTTCCAGTACGTATCGCCTCGTTTGTAGGCGTAGATGACGAGCCGACTCGCAGTTACGATCGCTCCAGTCAGCCTCCCCGCGCTATCGCGGCGGAAACACGCTCGCACGTCCTTCATGCTGCCGCCTTGCGCGCCGTAACCGGGCACAAGAAAAATCTGTTGGGGCATCAAATCTCGTAGATGTTCCGCATCATGCGGCTTAGTCGCGCCGACCACCGCGCCAAGCGAGCTGAACCCACGCTTGCCGATATGGTCCCTGCCAATCGCTGCCACGATTCCAGCAACCGCATCCGCGACGACACCGCCTGAAGCAAGCTCCAGATTCTGAATAGCGTCGCCCCCCGGATTCGATGTGCGCACCAGTGCAAAAGCGCCTCGCCCAGGCTGAAGAAACGGCGTGATGCCGTCAACGCCCAAGTAGCTATTAATCGTGATCCATGATGGCTGACGGAAGAGTGGATCAAATGCCGCCGCAGCGTAGTGTTCCGCCGTCAGGCCGATGTCACCGCGCTTTGCGTCAAGGATCACTTCAAGTCCCATGCGGTCTGCTTCGAGCATCAGTCGTTGCAGCGCAGCTATCCCGTTGACGCCGTATCGCTCGTAACACGCCGACTGAAACTTCACGCAGGGCACGTGCGGAGCCACAGCTTCAAGCACATGGAGTGAAAATATCTCGATCGACTCGACCGCCGATTCCGCCTCGGTTTCGCGCAATCGCCCGCTGGCGGTCATGACCGGCAGGCGAGCAAGAACCGGGTCCAGACCGACGCAAACAGGTGAAGCAACGCGATCGATCGCGTTCAGAAGACGGTCGGCAGCGTGGTCGGTGGCTTGGGCAGCAGTCATCGTCCCCGCACTCTACACGCCGATACAATCCGAGTGCAATGCCTGATACGCCGGTCCATCTCGATCTCAAGAAAGACGACGGGCTGACCATCCGGTGGGCTGAAGGCCGTGAGAGTTTCTATCCCATCGCCTATCTGCGAAAAATGTCGCCATCTGCGGAAGCCAGACAGCTTCGCGAAGAAATGCAGCGAAACCCGCTTACCGTCTTACCCGCCTCGAAAACAAGCGGGCCGCTGACCGCACTCGGCGCGGAACTTGTGGGCAACTACGCCATCCGCATTCAGTTCTCCGACGGGCACGACACCGGAATTTACTCGTGGCGGTATCTGCGAGAAATCGACCCGGGCCTGCAACGAGGCCAATCTTCTCCGGGAGGTTACTCCGCATGACGCTGCAGACCCAGCCCACATCAGGCCATCTTGTGCCTCTAGGCTCGCCGATCGACTGGTCGCGCTACGACGTGCCGCACCATGCGCCGTTTCAATGTCATCTGACGATTGCACCGAGCCAGATCAGCGACACGATTCCGCACGTCTCGAACATCGAGTATGTGCGTTGGCTTGATCGCGCTGCCGAGTTGCACTCGGATGCGTGCAGCTACACCCGGCAGTCCATGCTTGATGCTGGCGTGATGTGGTTCGTTGCCCGCCACGAGATTGACTATCTGGCGGAAACATGGCTCGACGATCATCTTCTCATCGCCACGTGGGTTCGACAGGTGCGGCGCGTCAAAGCGTGGCGAGAATATGTCGTCGTCAGGCCAGCGGATGAGACGGTCATCTGTCGAGCGGCGACCCTGTGGGTGCTCGTTGACCTCACCACGAGGCGGCCAACCCGAATACCGGAAATCATGGCCAAAGCGTTCGCACCCATTGAACCTTTCATGGCGAAAGATCAGGGAGAGTCGAACTGATGCATGTGGCGATGATCATTGATGAAGAACGCTTGCTTCATGAGCATGCCACGCTCAAACGACTGGCCATTGGGCTGATTGATGAAGGCATCAAGTTGACGCGCATTGTGCCCGACAAGATTCGCAGTGAACCCGTCGCACTCAGCGAGCAACACATGGCGCTGGCAACCAAAGTCGAAGCCGCATTCAGGCCGCTGCCGTGGCTTCGTCGTGGACTCTGGGGGCGCATGATTGAAACACTTGAGAAAGCTCCGCCCGACATCCTGTATGCCGTCGGCCGTGGTTCGTGGCGGCTGACACTTGAACTGGCCGAATCGCTTGATCGGCCGGCAGCGATCAGCATTCACAGCACGAGGCTGAAGCGACTCTTGCCGCGCCACAAGTCAATCGCAGCATATATCGCTGCAACTCCTGCGCTTGGCGAGGCTCTGCGTAGGCGTGTGGATGCGGACTTGGTCAGCGTGGTGCCTCAGGGAGTCGCCGTACCGCATTCGGTTGGCCAGATCATGGCTCATCCAGATGAATCCGTTGCCATCGCTATCATCGGCGCGGGTCGCGACGTTCGCTCGTATCGAGCCATGCTCGAAGGATTGCGCACAGTCTGCAATGTTCACCCACAGGCTCATGCGGTCATTGAGATGCGGCCTGGATGCAGCCCTGATCTTGGACGAATGATCCGTCGCTTAGACTTGCAGGGAAGCGTCTCCGCCTTGGAAGAGGCATCGTTGCACCGTGCCTTGCTGACGCGATGCGATCTACTGCTGGTGCCAGAGGCCTCTGGGACTGTGAACTCGATTATCCTGGAGTGCATGGGGTTCGGCATGGCAGTCATTGCCCAGCACGACCGCTTCATGGACTTTCTGAAGCCGGACGAGACTGCGCTCGTCATCGACGCCCCCGAATCAGCCCAGTGGGCCGCCAAACTCACGCGGCTGCTGCAAACCCCGGAAGAGGCACGACAAATCGGGCAAACCGGGCGAGCTTACGTAGCCGCAAACCACAGTTCGAGTCAAGAGGCCCGCAATCTGGCACAAACCTTCAGCCGGATCGTCAGGGGCGAGACATACTCCTTCAGCCCGGCCGGCGGGGAATGACTTTTGCTTCCGAGGCAAGTTGCTATGATGAAAAAAACATGAAATTGTGGCGACGTTTGGACTTCCGGGCCGAATAGAAAAAACGCGTCGAAACAGACATCTTTCTCCCCTCCGCCCCGCTGGTGTGTTTCACATCAGCGGGGTTTTGGCTTTCTGACGACCTTTTCACCCGGCTCGGCTTCCATGCCCCCCTCCCTCACTTTTTGCTGGAACCTCTACCTGCCCTGAAACGTCATACTTGGGTGGGCCGAACTGCATTTCTGCGGCCTGTGTCCCGAGAAGTTCAACCCGCCACTCAGGGCGATCGCCTGTTTGGCGAGCATCTTGTTGCCGTGTTACAGTAATCGGGATTGGGACGGTTGTTGTTTGGAGTGTTCCTTGGGGCCTGCGCCTCAGTCAATGAACCACATCTTTCGCGAAAGGAAATCGATATGCTTCGAGTTCTCACAGCCGCAACGGCGTTGACGTTTCTGTGCCTTATGCTCACGGGCTGCGACAGCGGCGGCGACGCTGGTGCCGGCAGCAATGAACCGATCGTGCCACAGAAGGCCCCCGGTATCCAGATGCCTGATCCCTCCGCTAAGCCCGGCTAAATTCTGACAAACACACAAAAATACAGGAGGCTGGCGAGTGCCAGCCTCCTGTATTTTTGCCGCATTGAGCTCTTTCCTGCTTCTGGCCCACAGCCTCATGCTGAGCCGACCAGTTCGCTCGCCTTTCCGGCTTTGGGCATGTGTTTCTCAAGTTCGTTCAGGTCGATGCCGAGTTTCTGAGCCACGCGCCGGCCATAGTCTGCATCAGCCCTGAAGAAATGACAGAGTTGAAGCATTTGAACTTCTCTGCGGGCCTGACCCAGCACACCCGCGATGCGCGTCGTCAACCGATCGCGATGTCCTTCATCGAACATCCGGTACAAGTTGCCGGGCTGCGTGTAGTCATCGTGATCGATCGTCGAATCATAGCGATCAACGATCGCCTGACCGAGATCCCACGCAGGATCGAGATATGCCTCGTTCGGTTGAGGCGAACCTGCTCGTGTATTAGGCCAGTAGTTCGGTGACGAACCGTAGTTCTCTGCGGTCGCAAGAGCACCGTCCCGAAGATAGTTCATGACAGGGCAGCGAGGCTTGTTCACCGGCACCTGGTGGTGATTCACACCAAGACGGTACAAGTGTGTGTCAGCGTAGCTCATCAAGCGAGCCTGCAGCATTTTGTCCGGTGATGGGCCGATGCCTGGCACCAGCGCGCTGGGCTTGAAAGCAGACTGCTCCACCTCTGCGTGATAGTTCTCCGGATTCCGGTTCAACTCCATTGTTCCCACTTCGATGAGCGGGAACTCGCCGTGCGGCCAGACCTTGGTGAGATCAAACGGATTCCAGCGGAACGTCTCCGCCTGGGCTTGCGTCATCACCTGAATGCAGACGCGCCACTGCGGATACTCCCCTTTTCCAATTGCATTGAAAAGGTCGCGTTGATGAGATTCGCGATCATCCGCAATGATGCGGCCCGCTTCTTCATCCATCAGGTTCTTGATGCCTTGCTTGCTCTTGAAGTGGAACTTGCACCATACACGCTCACCCTTGGCGTTGATGAGTGAATAGGTATGTGAACCGAAACCGTGAAGATGGCGATAGCTTGCAGGGATGCCACGATCAGAAAAGAGGATCGTCACCTGATGCAGTGATTCCGGACACTGGCTCCAGAAATCCCACTGCATGTCCATATCGCGCAGATTTGACTTGGGATCGCGCTTCTGCGTGTGGATGAAGTTCTTGAACTTGTACGGATCACGGACAAAGAAGACCGGCGTGTTGTTGCCGACCATGTCCCAATTGCCTTCTTCCGTGTAGAACTTGACGGCGAAACCACGCACGTCCCGCTCCGCATCCGCTGCGCCGCGTTCCCCTGCCACCGTCGAAAATCGCAGGAATACATCCGTCTTTTTGCCGACCTTGTTGAACAGAGCGGCCTTGGTGTATTTCGCTACGTCACTCGTTACCGTGAACGTGCCATACGCACCGGAGCCTTTGGCGTGCACCACCCGCTCCGGAATGCGCTCACGATTGAAGTGCTGCATCTGTTCAAGCAGCGCGACATCCTGTATCAGCAGCGGGCCTCGCGGACCAGCGGTCAACGCATGCTGGCGACTGATCGGCGCACCGTTCGCGGTAGTCAGGTTCGGACATTGCTTCGTCATCGTTCGAGTCTCTCCTTCGTGATTGGGGCAATATGTATGGTCGAAAACCTACTGTAGTCGTGTGAAGGAGCAATGGAAACGGCACTGGATTTGGGCCATTCACGCTTTGCCAGGAAACGACAAACCCCGGCCGAAGCCGGGGTTGTGTATCGGTTGAATGCGCGGAAGCCAGTTCCCGCATCACTCATCGCCGGGTGCCGCGAGGAAGTTGGCCAGGCGCCGCTGACGCACAGGATGCTGCAGTTTCCGAATCGCCTTAGACTCAACCTGGCGCACGCGCTCGCGCGTTACCTTGAAGATGCGGCCAACCTCTTCAAGCGTGTAGGTGTAGCCGTCGCCGATGCCGTACCGCAGTTTGAGAATCTCGCGCTCGCGGTAGGTCAATGTCTTGAGCACATCGTTGATGCGCGACTTGAGCATCTCATTGGTCGCGGTATCGGACGGTGCCTGCTGGCTTTCGTCCTCGATGAAATCGCCGAACTGAGAGTCCTCTGACTCACCCACGGGGCGATCCAACGAGATGGGATGCCGCGAAATCTTCATCACACGGCGAGTCTCTTCCACGCTCATCTTGGCGCGCTCGGCGATCTCTTCCATCGTCGGCTCGCGACCGACTTCCTGAAGCAGGTGCTTCTGGATCGTTCGGAGCTTGCTCATCGTCTCAATCATGTGTACAGGCACGCGAATCGTTCTGGCGTGATCTGCAATCGCTCGCGTAATGGCCTGGCGAATCCACCATGTCGCGTAGGTTGAGAACTTGTAGCCGCGCTTGTATTCGTACTTGTCCACGGCGCGCATCAGGCCGGTGTTGCCCTCCTGAATGATGTCGAGGAAAGGCAGACCTCGATTGCGGTATTTCTTCGCGATGGAGACGACGAGTCGCAGGTTGCCGCCTGAAAGATCTCGCTTCGCCTGCTCGTACTCATAGAACACAGTGTCGATCGCGCGAACGCGAGCGTCGAGACGATCCGGGTCTTCCACGACGAGCGAACGCAGGCCGTTCAACTCTTCCCGCATCACATACACATCTTCTTCGTCATAGCGGTTGGGATGCTTTTCCGCCTTCTCCAAATCGCGCTGCAGCGATTTGATCTTCTTATTCACGGCCTGCAGCTTTCGGAAGAGTGGCTGAATGCGGCTGGTGCGCAGACAGCACTCCTCAAGCAGCGTTGCCATCTTTCGGCGACGGCGGATGATGTCCTCGCGAAGACGAGCCGCGCGCGACTCAGAAAGATCGCTTTCTTCAAGCTGGTCCCATGCATCGCGATTGAGTTCAAGAAGACGGCGCACCGTGCAAAGATTGACCGGAATGCGCGCTGCAATCTTGTCCTTCGCGTTCTCTTCCGCAGTGCTGATGCGCATAGTGCGATCGAACGGCAGATTCCCATCGTGTACCTGCTGAAGAATGTCCACTGCCTGCTGTGCTGCGTAATCGGATTCCAGCACCCGACGGCGGAAAATCATGCGAGTCGTCTCGATTTTCTTCGCAAGACGAATCTCTTCCTCGCGCGTCAGCAGAGGGATCGTGCCCATCTGCGTGAGGTACATGCGAATCGGGTCATCAATGCGCTTCGACCCGCTCTCATTGATCGCTTCCTGAATGACTGCCTGCGTATCGGCTTCATCAAGCAGATCGTCATCCAACTCTTCAGCCGGCTCATCTGAAGCTTCGGGCTGCGGCTCCAGTTCATCGACCTCATCGGGATGCGGGACAGGCTCATCCTCGTGCTCAAAGTCGATCTTCGGAATTCGTGCCGTCTTCTTCGGGTCATCCCGCTTGAACTTCAGATTGGTCTGAAGCGGAGCCTGAAAAGTAACATAGCCAAGCCGACGAACTGTCGGCTCGTCAATGAAACTCACGCCGAGCTGGTCCACCAGCACCAGAAGCTCGTCGAGCTTCTCTGGATCAACCATTTCGTCCGGCAGCGACGTGTTCAACTCTTCATAGCTCATCCATTTGCGCTGCGCGCTGACTTGGACGAGTTCGCGGAGGGTGGGGTGCATCTCTGGAATGGCTGCGCTCACGTTGTTTGGCTCCAAAATCGATCAAGTTCCCTGTATCCGCCGCGATCTGCGGCGACTGTTCCAATTCCTAACTTCTCACGCCGAGGCTGATCGCACCAGCGATAGTTCCTTGTTTTCTGCGCTGTTCAATCAAACGCTGCAAGGCGTCAATTGGGCTATCCGCCTGCGTCTCGCACGCCTTAAATGCCGCCACACTGCGATGAAAGGCTTCGACATCCATATGGGAGAGGAATGCCTCAGCTGCACGACGCAGTGGCTGTATGTCCGTTTCAATAGTAGGCTCACAGAGTCGTTCGCCCTCAAAATACAAGCTTGAAGCAACCCTCGACGCCTCACCCTCGCCGAGTTCGGCAAGAAGCTGCTGCATCGTGAAGAGCTGCTGGCGCTCGATAAACGAAAAGACCGAACGCGCGATACGGCGTGCCGCTCCATCAAGGAAGTGATCTTCGCGGAATAGCTCGAATACAGCATTCGCTTGCGTGCTACCTACGGTAATCGGCTCCAGGCCGAGCGACGGGTCGTACACCAGTACGGCAAGCAGTTCGTGTTCAGCGCGACGCCGTGCACGCGAGACGACAACCGCTGCTTCGGGTCTATCTTGCTCAACGGGCGGCTCATCGCCACTTTCATGCTCCGCATGAACCCGGCTGGATTCAACACGTTGCGGCGCAACCGGCTTGCGACGAACCGGCAAAGCCGCTGCAAGGTCTTGCATCGTTATGCCGAGTAAATCAGCAAGCTGCGTCATAACCAGCCGCTTGCGCACACCCTGCATGGATGTGAAGCCCATATCTGCAAGCTCGCCGAGGAACTGCTCGAGCGCTTTTTGTCTGGCGGAAACGCCCCCCGCGCCGTCCAAGACGCGACGGAATCGTCTCACCTTGAAAGCCAGTGCATCCTCTGCTGATTTGACGATTTCCAGAAAACGATCGCGACCGCCATCCGAATGAAGAAGCTCGTCGGGATCGAGACGGTCAGGCAGCACGCAGATCTTGATGTCCACAGGTTCTGCAAAGAACACTTCAACGCCGCGATCCGCAGCCTTCTGGCCTGCCTCATCGCCATCGAAGATGAGAATGACTGTGTCGCAAAGCCTTGAGAGCATTCTCGCATGATCATGCGTGAGCGCGGTGCCCAGCGTGCCAACGACATTGCGAACGCCTGCCTGATGACATGCGATGACATCAGTGTAACCCTCGGTCACAATGGCCTGCCGCGTTTCAATGATCGCCCGTTTCGCCAGATGCATACCGTAGAGCGTCTTGGACTTCTGGAAGAGTGGGCTTTCCGCGCTATTGAGATACTTCGGCTCGTCTTCAGGATTGATCTTGCGCGCCCCAAATGCAACCGGCTGACCAAGGTCATTGCAGATCGGAAAAATCAGTCGATTGCGGAATGCATCATAATGACCCGGGCTGTCCTTGCGCTGCTTGAGAAGGCCCGCAGCTTCAAAGATCGCTTCGCTGAGATTGCGTTTGCGGATGACATTCAGCAGCCCGTCCCATGCATCCGGGGCCAACCCGAGCAGGAATGCCTCGCTCATCTCTTCATTGATGCCTCGCTCGCGCAGAAGCCGCTGTCCAACCTCGCCCGAAGAAGACTGAAGAACTTTGCGAAAGAACATGGCTGCAAGACCGTTGGCCTCGCGCAAATCAGCTTTTCGCGGGCCGACCGCATCAGGCGAGCTGCCATCACGCTCGCGAGGCGTCAGCGTGATGCCGACTCGCTCAGCGAGGTACCGCAGCGCCTCAGGAAAATCCATCTTGTGATAGTTGCGAACGAAGTCGAATGCATCACCACCCGCGCCGCATGCATGACATTTGTAGAACGCGTTGCCCTTGTGCGTAACGACGGCCATCGAGGGAGTGCGATCATCATGGAACGGGCATAAGCCGACATGCTCGCGCCCCTTCGGGCGGAGCGTGATGTGCTCGCCGATTAATTGCACGAGATCGGTGGCGTCCCGAACTCGATCAACATCTGAATGGCTCGACGCACTGCGCAAGCAACAACACCCTCTTGCTCTCGGCGCCGTTTTCCGAAAATGCGGAACCCGACAGCCCTGGACTGATCCTGCATCTCATCGCGCCTGATGCCTCCGCGCGATTCACGCACCGCTGACTCATTGCTGCGAGATGCGCACTCGAAACGAAACCGCCTCACCGTTGCGCCGCTCGCCCAAACCTGACTCATCCAACTGAATTGTGAGATTGCACCCTATGCGCACTTCAACCAAGGATGCTGATTCGCCGGCACGGTGCGTCGTTTTTGGGTGCCTCGTTGCGATTGCCCGAATAGGGCGCGATGAAGGACAAACCCAGTGTGGTGGCGTGCGCCGAATCAGCACAAACGGTACGCCGTGGATTCGCCGGGTCAAACAAAATCAGCACATTTTCAATGAAGATCATCGCGACACAACTGTTTCACGACCAGCAAATCACGCGATGCTGATCGGGCAAGCAAAAGCCGCGCCAGATACAGAAGAAAAAACGCCCCGTAGCAGTACGGAGCGTCCGATCACGATTATTGAGATATCAAAGGCGTTCAGGCAGATTTCTGCTGACGGGAGTAGCCGTACTTCCGCTTCAGGGGCTTGACCACCAGTCCTTGCTTGATGGCCCGCGTGGAGACCTTAATGCGCTTCGGCGCGCCGTCGATCATGGCGGTCACATTCTGGAGATTGGGCTTGAAAGTCCGCTTCGAGCAAGCGGTCATCTTCAAGCCGATGCCGCCCAGGTACTTCGCACGGCCGCGATAGCGAATCCTGTTCCCAGTTGAGGTACGTGCTCCGGTAAAGTGGCAAACGCGAGGCATGGCGGACGATCCTTATCGAATGCGAAAACCTATCAAAACGTCGAGCCGAACAGTATAGCGTCTCGAACGCAAGCGGCAAGGCGACGCTTCGCCAATGCCACTTTACGCCATCAGATGCTGCATCGCTCCGAAAACCCAGAAGCCTACATACCCCCAGTTTTCGGGGCCGAATCGCGGGGGCGGCTCCAGAGCAGCCATCCAATCCCAATGGTTACCGCAACCGCGCTCAAAGCCCACATCGGCGGCATATACGCATGGGTCTTGTTGATGTTCAGGCCACGGCAGTAACCCATCGCACAGACATGCACAAGCAACGCTGTCATGCAAGCTAGGGAAAGCCACCAACGAGCCATGGCCGTCCAACCTGTACGCAAGAGCAAGAAAATGCACGCGGCAGTGAGACCGCCAAAAAAGAAGACCATCTCGCCAGCGAAGCTCAGCCGATCGCCTTTAAAGAACTCCTTGAAGTACGCTGGCCTGAGAATCGCAAGCGACATCGGGATGTGCATGACCGCACCGAAAACACCAGCCCTGAACCATGCGGACGGATCGCCAGCATTGGCAGCTCCCCGCAGTTGCCGAAGCTGACAGAAAAACCCAATCGCAAAACAAATGGCCGCCGCCATTGAGATGCCTTTGTTCACGATGAAGACTGGCAGATTCTCAAGATTCTTCGGCGCGAACGCGACATATCGAATCATCGCGTAAACGACGGAGACAACGTACAAGGCGAGGATTGCTCGCATTCCCTGGCCTTTCCCGAATCAGTGAAATCGTTGCGCCTGCATCACGGAACGCGAATCCGCGGTGCAACAATGTTAGCTGGATTTGATTCGCTACGGGTCGCGTTGTCTTTCGAGAAAATGCGATCGATCTCACCCGGTCACACAGCGAGCCACCGATGATCGAACCTGGGAGAACGATGACGATGCGATGATGAACAAAAACAACAATCCCGCTTGCCGAAGCAAACGGGATTGAAAATGCTCTTGAAAAGCTGAACAGTTGGGTAGGCCATAGCCATTGCGTTACCGCAATGGTATCCGCTGGGAAGCGGACGAGTGATGTGCTGACATACGTGGTGCGGATTGCTCCACGTCCGCGATTACAAATCTGAGATTTGAGATTCGCGAATGCCACGTCTAAGGAATTCCCTTAGAAAGGAGGTGATCCAGCCGCAGGTTCCCCTACGGCTACCTTGTTACGA
>DAOMNO010000005.1:143104-192899 GCA_035443885.1 Phycisphaerales bacterium | reverse complement strand
CACACCTGACGACCCCATCAAACCGTTTGCTCATGGCACATCCTCCGGAGGAGAGGGGAACCCGCCGACGGATTGAACATACACTTGCCACACTGCGGAAGCAAGAAAAATCTGAGTCTGTTGAAGGTATCGTGTTTTTTCGTCACTCCGCGCTGAACATCGCATCGATGAACGCGTCGGGATCGAACGGCTCGACATCGTCGGGCGTTTCACCCACGCCTACGAGCTTGACCGGCACGCTGAGCGCATCGTGAATCGCCAGCACGATGCCGCCTTTGGCGGTGCCGTCCAGTTTGGCGAGGAAGATGCCGGTGATGTCGATGGCTTTGTTGAAAATGTTGGCCTGGTTGACGGCATTCTGACCGCTGGTGGCGTCGAGCACGAGCAGCACTTCATGCGGTGCGCCGGGAATCTTCTTCGCTACCACATCACGAATCTTGGTGAGCTGCCGCATGAGGTTGTCCTGCGTGTGCAGGCGGCCAGCGGTGTCGATGAGCAGCACATCCACGCCGCGCGCGAGCGCTGCATCCGCTGCGTCGAAAGCGACGGCTGCGGGATCGGCCCCGGCCTTGCCTTTCACCAGATCAACGCCAAGCCGCCGGGACCAGATTTCGAGTTGCTCGACCGCACCCGCGCGAAATGTATCTGCCGCAGCGAGCAGCACGGAACGTCCTTCATCGCGCAACGACTTGGCGATCTTCGCCACGCTCGTCGTCTTTCCCGCGCCGTTGATGCCCGCGACGAGAATCACGGTCGGCTTCGTGGCGCTGACGGCGAGCGCCCGGCTGCCATCGCGCCACTTCGATTTGAGTTGTTCCTTGAGGTAGGTGATCGCGTCTTCGCCTCGCGAAACTCGACCGGACCGGAATTCACGTCGAAGGTTCGCGATGATCTCCGTCGTTGTCTTCACACCGACATCCGCGGTGATGAGATAGGTTTCAATTTCGTCAATCAGTTCTTCGCTGAGCGAGCGGCCGAACAGCAAGCCGCGCAAGCCGCCGGAGAAGACCTCTCGCGTGCGGCTGAGGCCCTGACGAATCTTCTTGATCGCCGCGCGGAAGAGACCCATGCGTTAGTCGCTGCCCCCGTGCGTTCCATCGTCATTGGGTGGAGTTGCTGCGTGCTCCGGCATTCGCGAACGAATGTCCCGGAACACTTTGTCCAGCACGCCATTGACGAAGAGCGGTGATTTTTCAGTGCTGAACTCGCGAGCGAGTTCCACCGCTTCATTGATCGCCACCTTGGGCGGCGTGCCGCCTTCGGTCATTTCATAATGCGCGAGGCGAAGAATGTTGCGGTCCAGCACGGGCTGGCGATAGATGGGCCAATCCGGCGTGAGCGAGGCAATGGCCGCATCGGCGGATTGTCTCGCTCGCCACGCCGCCACCGCAAGATCGAAGCCTTTTTCGTGCGTCTGTGCCGTGCCCGGCGAATCGTCAAGCGACTGACGCACTTCGTTCATGGCTTCCGGCGTGTCGCCGCTGCTGATATCGAACTGATACAGCGCCTGGAGCGCGCATCGTCGAATGTCGCGTGAATGGGCCATCAGTTCACGCGCTCCTTCGCGGCGTCGATTGCGCGAATGGTGAGTGCAGCGTCAATCGCAGCAGCCATGGCTTCATCGCCCTTGTTGCCATGCTCGCCACCCGCGCGAGCGTGCGCCTGTTCCAGTGTACGGCAGGTGAGCACACCGAATGCGACCGGCACGCCAGTCTGCACAGAGATGGAAGCAAGCCCCGTGGCGACGGCGTTGCAGATGTATTGATCGTGAGGCGTTTCACCGGTGATGACGCAGCCAAGCGCGACCACGGCATCGATGTCTTCCCGCCCCGCCAACGACCTCGCGATGGCGACCAGCTCAAACGCGCCGGGAGCCTCGACCATCAGCAGATCATCTTCCGCGCCACCCGCTGAGAGGAAGCGGGCAACCGCACCAGCGCGCAGAGCGTCTGTTACAGGCCGATGGTATCGGCTGACGACGATGGCCATCCGCAGGTTGCGTGCGCTACCGCTGGTTGTCGGTTCGGTGTGCATGGGGCGATCAGATCGGGGATGGAGAACCGGGCATGGTACGGGTGCCGCAGGCGTGATTCAACGCGCCGCGCCAAATGCAGCGGCTTCAGGGGCTGAACGGGGGTACCATGCACACCCGTGCGACGAACGTTCATGCGACTGATTACCGCGATTCAGCTCACAAGGCTGACGATGGCGTTCGGCGCGGTGAGCGATGTGTGGTTCGTCATTCTGCTGACGCGCGGGCTGGGCGGGTTCGATCATCTGCCAGTGGCGCAGATGGACCTGATCCCCGCGCTGCTGGCGGGCGCTGCGCTCGCCATCGGCTTGTTTGCATACGGCGCATCACTCAACGATGTGCTTGATGCGCGGCATGACAGCGCGTTCAGCCCGGAGAGGCCGATTCCCGCAGGGCGCATTCGCCCCGCGCAGGCTGTCGTCGTTACGGTTGGCGCGCTGATTGTGGCGATGCTTGCTGCAGAGTCGTTCGGCAAGCCCGCGCTGTGGATCGGCATGTTGACCGCTGCCGCGCTGCTGTTCTACAACGCGACCGGCAAGTTCATCCCCGCGGTGGGATTGGTAACGATCGGGCTGATTCACGCAGCGCATATGCTGCTGCCGAACTATCAACTCGGCTTCACGTGGCCTGTCTGGCTGGTGATGACGCATTCACTGGCGGGCGCGATTGCGGTACACGTTCTGGAAGACAAGCGGCCGCGACTGACGCGCAATGCGTTCATCGGCGTGATTGCAGGATGGGTTTTCTGGTCCGCGCTGTTGCTGGGCGTGGGCGTGTATCGCGAAGGCTGGTGGCCCGACCACATTACGCCTCGCGCGGTGATTTACCCCGCGATCACGGTCGTGCTCTTCTGTGCAGTGGCGTACTGGAAGACGCGCCGAATCACCGGGCGAGTGGCGGCGGAGAAACTCAAGCGCTACGGCGCCATGTGGCAATGCCTGTACGGCGCGGCGTGGCTGCTCGCGCTCGGCCTCACCACGCAGGCCATGTGGATCGGCGCATTTGCGGTGTGCGGCTTCCTCGGCATGACGCTCATCAAGGAAATCAGCGGCGTCTCTGGAAAGCCCATGACGTATCGGCTGTAAAAATTGCGCGTGCGAGGGCTGGGCAGCGTCGCTCTGCGCATGAAAAAGGCGGTTCAGAAATGGCTTCTCCTCCAGAGCCACTTCGATGATCCGCCAGTCCCACTGAAGATACACCGAAAAGCGCGATCTGCAAGCGCAAGTTTCGCGATTTCAACAGGTTGAGGTCTGCGACGTTAAGATGGGCAAGATTCAACCTGTTATTGGACTTGACCTCATGTGAAAGGGTGATTTCTGGCGGAGCAGGGGATGTCAGGTCCGGGAATCGTGTTGCAAAAATGCAACATGCGGCTTCACTGAGGCGGTTTTTGGGTCGATCAAGTGGCCATGCGCCACAATCAACCCGCCGATGCGTCCTCTCTGTTCACCTCGAACCGCGGATCAAACCCGCCATCGTCGCTCACCGCGCGGGAACTGGCCCACGAGCTGAACTCACTTCTGGACGGATCGATGCGGAGTTTGAGCTTGGCTCGCCGCGCTATTGAAGCGGCAGGCGAACAGGGCGCGATCACGGAGATTGCATCCCGGCTTCAACTTGCGGAGCGTGCGCTGGCCGAGATGGCGAACCTGATCGCCCAGACGCTGCGCGACGATGCGCCGGGGCCTGGGCTGTTTGACACCGATCGCACGATTCATGAAGAACTTGATCGGTGCATTGCTGCCGTCAGCGCGCTGGCGGAGCAGCATTCGGTGGAGCTGACCACGCATGTGAGCGTTACGGCGATGGACCTGCCTGCTGGCCCACTCGGTGCAGTGATGCTCAATGGCCTGCGCAACGCTGTGCAGGCTGCATCGCTCGGCCCGCGCTCGCCAAGGCAGGTGGAGCTGTCGGTCGATCTCTCGCCTCGGCGTGAACTGATGATTCTGATTTCCGACACCGGCCCCGGCCTGCCGCCTGAGAATGTGCGCGAATCGCGCGGACCTGTGACAGATGAGCCGCACGGCGCCTCCACAGGCGGGCACGGCATCGGGCTGGAGTTGAGTCGCCGCATTGTTAGTTCGCTGGGCGGCTCCATGATGCTGATGAACGTGCCGTTCAACGCCGGTGCGGTGCTGCGAGTCATCGTGCCGATCGAAAGGCTTTCTTCGCGATGAGTCACGAATCGCCGCGAGTTCTTGTCGTCGATGATGACCACATCGTCGCGCAGTCGATCGCCGAGTATCTCGCCGAGACCGGCTACGACTCAGCCGCAGCGATGAACGGCGAAGACGCGCTGCGAGCGCTGGAAACCGCAGAGAAAGACGATCATCCGTTTGACGTACTGATTACCGACATGTCGATGCCTGACATGAACGGGTTGGACCTCATTCGCGCAGCACGCGGCGCGAGTCCGGGCATTGTGCCGATCGCGATTACAGGCTACGGCACAATTGAAACCGCGGTGAAAGCGATTCGTCTTGGCGCAATCGATTACCTCACCAAGCCGCTGGTCGATGAAGAGCTGCGCATCGCGGTGGAAAAAGCCGTGCGTCAGCACGCGCTGTTGCAGGAAAATACAACACTCAGGCGCAAGCTCGATGAGCGAGCCGGCCTGGAGAACATTATCGGCGTCGATCAACGTATGCGGCGGCTGTACGACGTGATCGCCGCCGTGGCGCCCAGCCGGACCACGGTGCTGATGTCTGGCGAATCCGGGACGGGCAAGTCGCTCATCGCCCGTGCGATTCATCGTCTTTCACCTCGCCGCGAGAAGCCGTTCGTCGAAATCTCCTGCGGCTCAATTCCGGAGACGCTGCTGGAGTCTGAACTGTTCGGCCACACGAAAGGCGCGTTCACTGGCGCACATGCAGATAAAGTCGGCCGCTTTCTTGCAGCGCACGGCGGCACGCTGTTCCTTGATGAGATCAACTCAGCATCGCCCGGCATGCAGCTCAAGCTGCTGCGCGTCTTGCAGGAGCGAGCGTTTGAGCCGGTGGGATCCACGAAATCCATTGAGGTGGACGTGCGCGTGATTCTCGCCAGCAATCAGCCGCTGGAAGACCTCGTCGCGGCGGGCCAGTTCAGGCAGGACCTCTACTACCGCATCAATGTCGTGATGATCGAGCTGCCGCCGCTGCGCGACCGGCAGGCGGACATCATTCTCCTTGCGGAGCACTTCCTTCAGATGAAGTCGGCGGAAGCCGGCAAGCACATTCTCGGCTTCGCGCCGGAAGCTCTGGAAGCGCTGCGTTGCTACGCATTCCCCGGCAATGTGCGCGAGCTGGAGAACATCGTGGAGCGTGCCGTGGTGCTCACGCAAGGCACGCGCATTACGACGGATGATCTTCCGCCGCAGGTGCTGCGATCCGCAACGACAAGCCCGGCCCCTCGCGCCGGTGCAATTGAATGGACGCCGATGCCGCTGCGGCTTGCGCTTGAACAGCCGGAGAAGGAGATCATTCTCGCCGCGCTGCGTGCAAATGAGTGGAATCGCCAGAAGACAGCGGATCAGCTCGATATTAATCGCACCACGCTTTACAAGAAGATCAAGCAGTACGACCTTGAAGGGCTGGATCGCGCGGGCTGACGAGCTGATTCAGAAGCGGACGAGGCCGATGGTCGCGCTGAATGTGGTCTCGTCGCGCACGCGATCGTAACCCATGCGCAGGATGAGATCGAAGTCAGGGAAAGATCGCGTTACGTTCACGTTGAACGCACGCAGCGAGCCTTCGACGAAATCCCACTGAGGCGTCAGGATCAGCCGATACTTCGGACTGATGCGATAAATCCACGACGCATCCAGCAGTTGCAGATTGACCGCTTTCAGATAGCGATACTCCACATAGGTGGTGAGCGCTGGCGAATGTTCGATGCCGAATCCGATGGAGCCGCGCGCGATATCTGAAGCGTCCATGTCGTAGATGATCTGCCCGCCGACAGAAAGGCTGTCGCTCGGCAGCCACATGGCCGTTGCGAAGAAATGATCGCCGAACTGCGAATACTCCGGGCGATATTCGATGAACTGCGGCACGGGATGCCGTCTCGTCGCGCCGTCGCCCACAATCACAAGTCCTGTATCCACCGTGAGCACATCGACGGAGCGCCATTGCCCCGGCCCTCCGCGCTGTGTCTGCCATGTGTTGCGCACAGCGATCTGCGCCGCAGCGCCGTCGCCGAACTCTTCGACCGCGAAGTCATACGCGGGCAGCGCATAGCGTGTTACGTCCGAGTAGCCGTACCACATCATCAATCGCGGCTCGATGATGTGCCTCATGCGGTGCAGATCGAAGACGCGGCTGTTGACGCTGTTGTCCACGCGCTGAAACTGCGTGGATACGTTCACGCCGCCCGCTGCGTGGAATCGCATGTCGTCCGCATCGCTTGAATAGTGCTTGAAATCCTTGCTGTATGCCGTTACGCGCCCGACGACGAACGGCACCACGCGGAAGATGCCGACATTGAAAGGCATCGCCAGCTCATGCCGCGTGTCCGCTCGGCCCACATAGAACTCACGCAGGCCGCCCGCCAGCAACATCTGATCAATGGGATCATTCAGCCCGATGCCGAACGCCTGCGGGCGCACGCCGAGCCGTCGCGGCGTGTTCTCCTCGAACACCATGCGCATGCGCCCGACGCGCGATTCCGTCGAGTAGGTGAACGCGCCGAAGGTGTCGCCGTATCGGCGATACGTCAGTTCAGGCATCTTGTCCACCTGATACTGACGCGATGCCAGCAGATACTCGTTTGAGATGAAGTCGTTGAGCTCGTGCTTGGCCAGCAGCGTGATCGCCGTGTGATCGCGCTGGCCCTTCAGGTACACGCTCGTTTCATACTCACGGCGCATGCGATAGTCGTCTTCGCGCCACGTCGTGATAAACGTCTCATCGCTGATGTACGAAGTCTGCGCCTGAAGCGTCCAGTCCGGGTGCAATCGCTGATGATGTGACCACAGCGCGACGCCACGCCAATCCTCATCGGGCGTGACGCGCCGCCCGGTGGACGTGCGGTCTTCGCCCGTGTCGTACATGCCATAGAGATCGACTTCGCCGATCGCGCCTGCGTCGTAGCGGAAGAGCAGCCCCGCGCCACCGCCTCGCTTCGTGAAGCCGTCCAGCCGAAGGGCCATATCCACGCCGTCCGGCGCTTCCACGCCAAGCAGCGTAGCAAGGTTCCACGTGGTGAAGACCCGCAGGCCGTCGGTGTCGCGAGCGCCGATCTGAATGCTTCGCAGTGCGGTGTCGCCAATCGTGCCCGCAAAGCGGGGCATATAGAACACCGGCACGTTGTTCGCGCGAAGTGTTACGTCGCGCGCATCCACATACGTTTCCGTGCCGCCATCTTCAGCGGGTGATTGCCGCACCGCCACCCGCCGCGCGCCAACCGCAAGATGAGGCTGATGAAACTCGCTCGTGGAAACCGTAACGCGCTGCGTGGTCCACTGGTCTTCCGCAATCTGCCGCATCTCCTGTGCGCGAGCATACACAGGCATTTGCTGCTGGCGCGAATACGTTCGCAACACCGCGTCGAGCAGCAACGCCTGATCCGTGCGGAAATCGTAATACACCTGCGGGGCGCGAACGGTGTATTCATCCGCCGCTGCGCCCGGCGCGCCGGCGGAACCACCCGCGCGAATAATCACATTGCCTTCCAGGTAAATGCCTCGCACCGCGGAAGCCTCAAGCTGGTTGCCCAGCATTTCTTCCAGTGGCATGGGATCGGTGAAGATCACGCCGCGCTGCGCAGAAAGCGTCATGCGCGAAAACCGCTCGCCCGGCGCGATCTGTTCAATCACCAGCGGGCCGAGCAGCGTGATCACGTTTTCTTCCTCGCCGCTGACGATCTGAACTTCCGCAGCGGCAAAGTGAATCTCACCGCCCGGCGGGCCAAGCCACGGATGACCATCGACTGGCACCGGCGCGAACACCGGCTCGCGCGGCGGCGCTGGGATCGACTCCACCGTGCCGCCCGGTATTGGCACGAATGTATCGGGCTGCGGGGGGACATGCACAAGCGGCCGGTTGCGCAGTCGCTGCTCGTCCGTCAGCAGGCTTTCCAGATGTGCTGCAAGCCGCGTTTCCGCGCGGCGGAGAAAATCCCGCATCACGGGTCGCTCCTGCCTCAACAGCGCAACGTTGAGCTTCACTTCGCCACGTGCGCTGCCGGTTGCCAGCAGGTTGCGACCCGCGACGCCCGCACCCGCGGGGCGCAGCGGATCGGTCAGGTCGTCGAAGTACATGGCGATCTGATTAATCAGGCCCCCTTCGCTGGGAATGCGATTGAGCCAGACGGTTGCTTCGCGCGAGTGGAATCGCTGCCCCGCAACGACAATGACGACATCGCCCTGAATGAACAGCCGCCGCGTGTCATCCACTTCCCACGCCGCCGCGCGCAAACCGCTGATTTCAATATCACCCGTCAGCGGTTCGATCGGCAGCACGAAGCCACTCAGCCGATCGCCAAGAATGCGGGGCCGCTCTGGTTGTGCGCGCACACCCGGAACGAAGGCAAGAGCCGCCATCGTGCTGAGAACCATCGCAATGGTGCGCAGCAGCACGCATCGCGCAGCGTGCCTTCGTCGTGAAGAGGGAAGAAAAGTTGCAACCACGGCGGCGCGGATGATACGGCCCACCGCCACAGGCGGCAATTCACGATACTCCGCCCTGCGCGTCGCTCTGGGGCGAAGCGATACCCAGCCGCTCCTGCACGTATGTTGTGGTTACGCCCGTGATGCGAATAACTTTTTCCGGCGCGGTCCCACCGGTTTCCACTGCGACCGCGCGCGGCTTGACACATAGCGCTCGCGCCAGCAGCTCGCAGATGGCTGCGTTAGCCTTGCCCGCTTCCGGTGCAGCGGCGATGCGTACTTTCAATCGGTCGCCGATCACGCCCGCAAGCTGATCGCGCGATGCGCCCGGCACCGCTTTCACCCACAGGAGCACATCATCGCCTCGCTGCTCAATCCGCATAGGTGGATTATGGCGTGATATCGATGAGGCGGCACAGGTTGGAAGCCTACGCGCCTTCAGGCCTGCCCCGTGCCTTTCATTATCAAATTCCGCCCTTCCCGAAACATTTTCCTTGCTCAGGCAGGGGTGTCGCTGTAGGTTGAAGTGTCTTCCCACGGCGTTCAGCCGCTCACCTCTTTTGCCGGGAGGTCCACAGATGGGGCTCGCGCGTTCAATACAATCCGTGCAGCATTCGGTTCATCGCGCCATGCGCCAGTCGATCCATCACCCGCCGCGGACGTTTCTCCGTGCGGGACGTGCTGCGCTCGCCAGCCTCGCTGCGACGCTGTGCCTCGCGCCGTCGGCTTTCGCCCAGTGCAACTACGAAGTTACTGCGATCATTCAGGCTCCGCCGTGCCCGTTTATTGGTGCGCCGCCGACTCGTGGCGCCGGAATGAATGCACACGGTCATGTGTGCGGTTCATTCGAGGATTGTTCCGGCGGAGGGGATTGGGGGTTCTACTGGACGCCTGAACTGGGCTTCAAGGTGATGCCGAAACCACAGGGCGTGTATTCCGTCCAAGCGTCCGGCATCAATGATGCGGGCTACATCGTCGGCTCCAGTTCACTGACCGGGATCGGATTTCGCGGCTTCATCTTCGATCCGCAGACGGCGCAGTACACGTACATGCCGACGCTTCACGGCGTTGGGAACAGCTACGCGAACGCGATCAACAACTCGAACGTGGTGGTGGGTTCGCGTTCGATCGGCACGAGCGGCGCGAACCCGTTCAACGCCGTCATCTGGAAGCCCTTCGAGAAAGGCGCACCCGTGCAGGACCTCGGCGTGGCGACTGGTCCAAATAGCGCGGCTGTTGAAGTGAACTCCAACGATGAGGCGATCGGATGGGCTGGCAACGCCAGCAGCGTCTCGTCCAATGCGCGTGCGATACTTTGGGCGGGCGGCGAGACATACGAACTGGGTGTCTTGCCAGGGATGCTCAAGAGCAACGCCAAGCACATCAATCGACACACGGAGATTGTCGCTCTCAGCAATCCTGCAAGCGGGACGGGCCTGCATTTCTTCTGGATTGGAGGTAAGACGATGCCGATCATGCCACCCGCTGGCTATGACTTGGTCGGCACGGCTGATTACAGCGATCTGCGACAGATGACGGGGCATCTTCGAGTCGAAGGCACATCGGCTTTTCATCCATTTCTCTGGCAGCACGGCGAGTTCTTCAATTTGAACTCGTTGATTCCGAGTCTGCCGCCAGGACTTGTCGTCAATCATGGAGCGGTCCTGTGCGACGTTCACGGATTGATACTCTGTGGTGCGACGATGAACGGTCGAGTTGTCACAGTTCTGCTTCAGCCCATCAATCCGCCGCGTACCGATTTGAACGCCGATTGCAGGACTGACCATCATGATCTATTGATTTTGCTCAGTCAATGGGGTGTGATCAAGCAAAGTTCGGCGAGTGGTGCGGCTCAAGCGAAAGCCGACGTGAATGACGACGGATTTGTGGATGTGCTGGATTTGCTCATCCTGCTGCAAAATTGGGGTTAGATAAGGAGAAGCGGCATGACGTGATGTTTTTGGATGGGGCGTTCATTTCCTCAAGCGCCGAGATGGGAGCAAGACTTCCGGGTGCGCCGCCGTGGCGCACTCACCGCAATAGTTCCCTTTGACAGGAGAACATCAAATGAACGCTCGTACACTGGGTTGCGCGATCGTTGCGCTCACTTCGTTCTTGTTTGCTTTGACCGGCAATGCGACTGCGCAAGACGTGATTTTTTATGTTGACATCGCAAATGGTTCCGTGAACGGCGATGGAGAGGGTTGGAACACAGCAAAGAAGTACCTCCAGGATGGCCTTACGGCCGCCGATGCCTACCTCAGTCAGAACCCAACTCACACCGTCCACATCTGGGTTGCGGCGGGGACGTATCGGCCGGATCAGGGCAGCGGTATTTCGCCGGGTACTCGCGCCGCGTCATTTCCGTTGCGGAACAATGTGCGCGTGTACGGCGGCTTCGCAGGCAACGAAATCATGTTCGACGCTCGCGATCCTGCTGTGCATCTCACCATCCTTTCGGGTGATCTGCTGAACAGCGACAAGGACAACAGTCGGCATGTCGTGATTGCAAAGAATGTGAATCACTCTGCTGCGCTGGATGGCTTCACCATCATCGGCGGCGTGAATGCTGCGGTTCTGGTTCGCGATGCCCAGCCGCGCCTGATGGACTGCACCATCATCAGTCGTTCAGGCTCTGCTGTGCGCTGCGAAGGGTCTTCGTTCCTTGCGCTGATCCGCTGCGTGATCCGGTCGCTGGATGATTCGTGCCCGATCGAAGTCCGCGATGAAAGCGAAGCGGTGCTGGTGAATTCACAGTTGATGCCTGCGATGCCTGAGATGATCGACCTCGGCGAGCACGACGGCCTGCGCGGCGCCGCAGTGCGGGCGAAGGCGTGACGCATGAGATGATGTGCCGGGGGTGGCAGGGTTGTCGGGGGTTGTTGGGTGCGTCTTGCGTCGTTCGATGGCGGCCAGTACCTGACCACGCCAACTGACGACTGAAAATTCGCCACCCTTTTCGGGAGTGCCGCGACGATGCGGGGCGTTCGTTGAGTGAATGGTTGAGATGGATCGAATCTCATCGCGCGGAAGTGGCGGCCAATCACTTCATGGCGCTTCGGGTGCCGTGCTTCGTCCTGCCCCCGGACGAGGGCGAAGCATGAAGTCGAGTGAGGGCACATGCTTCACGCTTTGCGATGAAGCGTGGCACCCTATCCACGAAATGCCTGCTCGCAGAAATGCTCATTGAGCGCGATCAACAGGAAGGGGAGCACGGAACATGTGCACACAATTTCAATGGCGTGCGCCATGCGTTTCGACGATGTGTGCGAGGTGCGGATCGTCTCTCGCTGGGTCAGCGCACCTTCGCTTCGCCGGGCTTGGTTACGCGCACGTTGATCTGAGGCATGGCAGCGCCTGTGTCCAGCGTTTCGCGAACGACGCGGGCGATCGATGCCGGGTCGAGGCCTGTTTCTGCAAGCTGCTCAGAGCGCGAACCTTGGTACACCCAGGATTCCGGCAGGCCGATGCGCGTAATCAGCCGCGTATCCAGCCCCGTGCTCGCCGCGGCTTCAAGCACGCACGAGCCGAAGCCGCCCGTGAGTGTGTGGTCTTCAACGGTGATGATCGGGATGTTGCGCTCGATCAGCGATCGAATCAGCGTGAGATCGACGGGCTTGGCAAAACGCGCGTCATACACGCTCACCTTGTATTCACTATGGCCGTTGAGGTGTTCGAGCGCCTTGACCGCGTTGATGGCCATCACGCCGTAGCCGAGGATGGCGACATCGGGCGTCTCGTGCTCGACCAGTGCGCGGGCCTTGCCCAGTTCAAACGGCGGGCAGGATGACGCGAAAAGATCACTCACCTCATCGCGCGGGTATCGCACCGCGCTCAGGCCCTTCTCGTAGGTCCGCATGAACTCAAGCGAGGCTTTGAGCGAAGGCTCATCCATCGCCGCCATGAGCGCTGCATCTGGGAAGACGCGGAGGATGGAGACATCGCAGAAGCCGTGGTGCACTGCGCCGTCGCCGCCGACGAGACCAGCGCGATCAAGGCATAGCCGCACGGGCAGGCCCTGCAGTGCGACTTCCTGGAAGGCCTGATCGAACGCCCGCTGAAGGAATGTCGAATACACGGCGAAGAAAGGCTTCCAGCCGGTCTTGGCAAGCCCTGCCATCATGTCCATCGCGTGGCTTTCGCAGATGCCGGTGTCCCATGAACGATCGGGGAACTTCGGCAGCACCTTCACCAGCCCTGTGCCGTCAGGCATTGCCGCCGTGCAGGCAACCACCTTCTCATCACGTTCCATCAGTTCGACCATCGCCTCGCCGAACGCGCCGGTGAAATTGCGCCCGCCGCCCTTCAGTTCCGTGCGGCAACCTTCTACCACAAAGGGCTTGGGCGAATGAAACGTTGTCGCGTCGCTTTCCGCGTATTCAAAGCCCTTACCTTTGACGGTGTGCACATGCAGCACCATCGGACGGTCCACGTCCTTCACTTCGATCAGCATGTCGATCAGGCTGCGGAAGTCGTGGCCGTCGATCGGGCCGACGGTGAGCAAGCCGAACTTCTCAAACCAGGCGTCTTCAGAAACGGCATCCTTAGCCATCTCGCCAAGGCGGTGATACATCTCTTCAATGATCGAACCGCCGGGCAGGTTCGCCATCACATCGCGAGCGGCTCGCTTCATCGAGCGGTACGCCGGGTTCACACGGATGCGGTCGAAGTAACCGGCGATCGCGCCTTGCGGCTTGGCGATCGACATGCCGTTGTCGTTCAGTACAACAAGAAACTGCCGCTTGAGTGTGCCTGCGTTGTTCAGGCCTTCCATCGCGACGCCATTGACGATGGAAGCGTCGCCGATGAGCGACACGACGCGGCGGCCGCCGGGGTTCTTTTCAGGGTCGAACGCTTCGCCGTTGAGCGTATCGCCGCGCGCCATACCCACTGCGGTGGAAATCGCCGTACCCGCGTGGCCAACGGAGAACAGGTCATACGCGCTCTCGCGCGGCTCCGGGAAGCCCGCCATGCCATCACGCTTGCGCAGACGGGACAGCAATGGGTAGCGGCCCGTGAGCAGCTTGTGCGGATAGCACTGGTGGCCTACGTCGAACAGGAGACGATCGTGGCTGAAATCGAAGACGTAATGCAGCGCGATGGTCAGCTCGACCACGCCCAGATTCGGCGCGAAGTGGCCGCCCGTCTTCATGATCTGCTGGCAGATGGAATGACGAATCTCCGCTGCCAGAATCGGCAACTCATCAATGGAGAGCGCTTTGACATCCGCGGGGGTCTGGATGCCGGGAAGGATTCTCATGTCCATGCGTAATCCTCGATGAGTGCGAGAGCAGTAGGTCGGTGGAACACAGCCTGAGGCTGCAAAAAGTTCGCCCATCATACCGCCGACCGCGTTCCATGCGGCAAGCTGGCTGCGGGTGAACCCATGAGGGTAGGCTTATCTCGTCCGTACGGCCATGTAATCACAAAGTTCGATAAGGTCGGACGCAGTCGGCCCCAATGGGCTGATTGTTCGGTTGGCGTCCGTTCGCAATCGCTCGATCTCCGCAAGGGACTGGTCCATACCCAACAGGCTGGGGAATGTTCGTTTACCCGCAGAGGCGTCCTTGTTCGTGGCTTTGCCAGTGTGTTCGGGCGACTGCGTAACGTCCAGCACGTCATCGACGATCTGGAACATCAGCCCGACGGCTTCCCCATAGTGAGACAGCATCTCCAGCGTGCGGGCATCCGCCCCGGCGGCGATGGCGCCCATGCGGCAGGCAGCGCGAATCAACGCACCGGTCTTGTTGCGGTGAATCAACAGCAGTTTCTCTCGCTCAGGCAAATCCGTAGGGAAGCCGCCGAGCGTGTCGTACACCTGCCCTGCGATCATCGCGGTCGTACCTCGCGCCAGTTCCGCGTTGAGTGCGTTCATGCGAGATTCCGGCAGGCCGGAACGTTCGATCAGTTCAAATGCGAGCGACATCATGGCGTCCCCGGCGAGAATCGCCATGGCTTCACCGGCGTGAATGTGCAGTGTGGGCCTGCCACGACGCATGTCGTCATCATCCATCGCGGGCAGATCGTCATGCACGAGGCTGAAGGCGTGGATCAGTTCCAAAGCCGCTGCGGGCGCGAAGGCGGCTTCGCGCGGCCCGCCTGCTGCTTCGCAGGAAAGAATGGTGAGCACAGGCCGCAGTCGCTTGCCGCCACCCAGCAGCGCGTAGCGAACGGCCTCCAGAAGATTCTCCGGGAGGTCGAACCCGCTGAGCTTCATGTCGAGGTAGGCCTCGACTTGGCTCGCTGCGAGAATTGTCGCCTGGGGCTGCTTCTCAACCACTGCCTGACTCACAATGAAGATTGTAACGAACCGGACCGCAATCGGGGAAGTGCGCCTTCCGCGACACCAAAGCGGCCTGCTGGATCAGCATGGTCTCGCAGTCGCCTCGCGGGGATATCATGAGCTCTTCCATGACGCCCTTCCTCGAAGATGTTTCCCTGCTGATTGAGCGCGGTGGGTACGTCATGGTGCCCCTGCTCGCGTTAAGCGTCATCAGCCTCGCGCTCATCGCTGAGCGAACAATTTTCTGGGTCTGGCTGCACCGCGCTTCGCGCCTTCACGCGCTCTCGCAGTGGAACGACGCCCTGCGAAGGGGCGATCGCGAGAAAGCCAGGAAACTGCTCACCCGCGACCGCTCGCCCTACGCGCACATCGCCCGCCGCCTGCTGGAGCACGGCGCATCCGACGCCGTCGCGATCGAATCCGTCCAGATGCACCGGCCACAGTTCGATCGGTTCATGATCTCACTGTCCACGATCATCACCGCCGCCCCCCTGCTTGGCATTCTCGGCACGGTCATCGGCATCATCCAATCCTTCAAGCTGCTCGGCACGCAAGCCACGCTTAACGACCCCACACAGGTTGCGGGCGGCATCGCAGCGGCACTGCTCACCACCGCCCTGGGCCTCATCATCGCGCTCTTCACACTGTTCCCGTACATGATCTTCAAGGGGCAGGTCGATCGCGCGCTGGGCAGGCTGGAGTCCGTTATCGCCGCCGCACAGCAGGGCGACGCCACGAAAACCGGCTCGCACTGACACGCACGCCATCAACGTGATTGTTGCTCGCGATCATGCGGGTCGTTTTGCTCATGCGAGCTTTCGCGAGGCGCGTCGTACCAGAACTCAAGCCCTTCGCGCCCCTGCCACGCACGCCATGGGCCGCGCAGCACCTGTCGAAAGATCGTCCACAGCATAAAGCGAACGCTGTATTGCCTTGTCTTGCGGCCAGACGTTAAAACCGACTCGCGCAACACGACGAACCGCCCGCGCCGGCGCAGCGCGCGGCTGAGATGTATCTCTTCTGAAGCAAAGTACCGCTCATCGAAGCCGCCCACCGCTTCAAAATCCTTACGAGTGCAATACACAAAACAGCCCGCTGCAATGCGAAACCAGCGAAATGCCGTGCTGAGCGTGGGCATGAGCAATCGAGCGTAGAGCGGCACGACGCCGTCGAACCGGACACCCGCCCCACCGCCCACGGCACCCGCCTCAATCGCCTGCCGCGCACCCTGCAGGGCTTCGCGCGTCATCATCGTGTCGCCGTCAAGAAAAACGAACCAGTCGCCCCGCGCGACTTTCGCGCCTTCATTGCGCACCGCGGCAATCTGCCTGCGGCGCACATCCAGCACTCGCGCGCCGCACGCTCGGGCGATCTCCGCGGTGCGATCGGTCGAATCATCATTCACGACGATGATCTCAAATCCTTCCTCGCCACACACGCACTCCGCCGCCTCACGTGCGGACCCGACCGCCTGTGCAATCATCACTTCTTCGTTGTGAGCAGGAATCACGATGCTGAGCATGAGGCGTTTCCGATCACCCGCCACATCAACTCGGCGCACCAGACTTGATGACCTGCAGAATCAGCCGGGCGGATTCTTCCGCAGGACGCTTGTTGGCGTAACGCAGGTACACGCGGCGGAGCGATTCCATCTGCACCGCTGCGTTCTTCGAATCGTCCAGCAGGCGGTTTGCTTCTCTCACAATCGGACCCGCACCGCCAATATGCGGGATGAACTCCGGGCAGATTTCCCGCCCTGCGATGATGTTCGGCAGCAGGCAATACGGCGTACGCAGCAGAACCTTCGCACCCAGCCACGACACGATGCCTGTCTTATAAACGCCGATCATCGGCTTCTGATGGCGCGTTACATCCAACGACACTGTGCCCGAGACCGCAAGCGCAAGATCGCACCACGCCAGCGCGGGATCGAGTTGATCGACCGCCAGATGCAATCCCGTTGGAAAGACTTTCAACCGCTGCCGCACGAGTTTGGCAAGCTCAGGGTTCGCCGCCACGATCACGCCGCTCATGCCGGAGTGCCTGGCGCGCAGTTCGGTGAACGCTTCGGCCAGCAGTCGGATATTCGCCCGCACTTCCTGGCTGCGCGAGCCGGGGAGAATCACCACGCGAGGCGAGCCGGTGGGCAGGCCGTGGATGCGGTCACGAATCGCCTCCATGTCCACTTCGCGGTTCATCACCGGGTGGCCGATGAACCGCGCGGGAATCTTGCGGCTGGTGAACCATTCCTCTTCAAAGGGCAACAGGCACAGCACCAAGTCTGTCAATCGGCGCAGCTTGGGCACGCGCCACCGCCCCCACGCCCACATCTGCGGCGCAACCAGATGAATCACCCGTGCGCCGTGCTTCCGCATGATCTTGCAGATCGGGAAGTTCGCAGCAGGCGAGTCCACCGCAACGTGGGCGACCACCCGATACTGCTGCGCCCATCGCTTGAGTGACTTCACCTGCCTTCGATGCGCAAAGATGCGGCGGATTGCGCCGAGGCCCATCGTACCGTCCGCCGCCGTGCGGTCGATCAGGGTCGCGCCGGCGGCTTCCATCTTCGGCCCACCGCAGGCCACCACCCGCAGGTTCGGAGCGCGGCGGAGCAGTTCCTCAATCACCGGAGCGGCATGGGCGTCGCCGCTCGGCTCGAACGCGGTAAACAGGACGGTGAGTTGAGTGGATTCAGTTGACACGGCGTCGTTGGGTTTTTGGCGGGAACGCTCCGAAGCGCGGCCTGCCGGGCCATGCTTGATACAGAGCGTCCTCCAGCGCGTACCATACGCTCCCCGTCAAACTGTTGCACGGGATATAGACGAAAGGCGCTTCTCCTCATGCTCATGCGCACCCACATGTGCGGCCAGCTTCGCCCGGAACACGCGGGCCAGACCGTAACCCTGACGGGATGGGTCAACACCTACCGCGATCAGGGCAAAGGACTTGCATTCATCGACCTGCGCGACCGCGACGGCCTGACGCAGGTCGTCTTCAACCTTGAAGACATCTCGGCGGACATCGTCGCCAAGGCACGCGCACTTCGTCGCGAAGACGTGATCGCCGTGCGCGGCACGGTGCGCGTTCGCGCAGGCGACCCCAACCCGAAGCTTGCCACGGGTGAAATCGAAGTCGTGGGCGACGAGCTTGAGGTGCTGAACAAGACCGAGACCCCGCCGATTCTGCCGGATGAGTACGAAGCGGAGAAGATCGACGAGGAGAAACGGCTGCGCTATCGATTCATTGATCTTCGCCGCCCACGCATGCAGAAGATTCTGCGCACGCGCCATCGCGTAACGAAGATCGCTCGTGATTACTTTGATGAGAACGGCTTCACGGAAATCGAAACGCCGTTTCTTATCAAGAGCACGCCCGAAGGGGCGCGCGACTTCATCGTGCCTTCGCGGTTGTATCCGGGTTCGTGGTACGCGCTGCCGCAAAGCCCACAACTCTTTAAGCAGATTCTCATGGTGGCGGGTTGTGATCGCTATTTGCAAATCGTGCGCTGCTTCCGCGATGAAGACCCTCGCGCCGACCGTCAGGCGGAGTTCACACAGATCGACCTTGAAATGAGCTTCGTGCAGCGCGAACAGGTCATCGCCATGATGACCGGCTTCGTCACGCGCTTATGGAAAGACATTCTCGGCATCGACATCGGCGCCATCCCCACCATGACTTACCGCGAGGCGATGGAGACCTACGGCATCGACCGGCCCGACCTTCGCTTCGGCCTGCCGATCACCGATGTGACTGATCTGGCACGCAAGACGGATTTCAAGGTGTTCCAGGACGCGCTCGCGAAAAAGACCGGCGTGGTAAAGGCGATCCGCGTCCCCGGCGGCGCGGAGAAACTCACTCGCAAAATGACCGACGGCTACAGCGAGTGGATTCGCACGTTCAAAGCAGGCGGCGTGCCCACCGTCAAATACACCAGCGCGGGTTATGAAACCGGCATCGCGCGATTTGTCGAACCGATCGCGGAAGAACTCAAGCAGCGGCTCGGCCTTGAGCCGGGCGACACCGTCCTCTTCACTGCGGATACATGGTCCATCGCGACCAAGGCCATGGGCGAGCTGCGCAACAAGCTTGCGCGCGATCTTGACCTCATCAGGGAAGGCGAGTGGAAGTTCCTCTGGGTCGTCGATTTCCCCATGTTCGAATACGACGAAGAGAACAAGCGATGGGTCGCGCTGCATCACCCGTTCACGTCGCCCAACCCGGACCAGTTCGACATTCTCGAATCTGACCCCGGCGGCTGTCTCTCCGCTGGTTATGACCTCGTCGTCAACGGTTCGGAGATCGCGGGCGGCTCAATCCGCATCCATCGCATGGATGTTCAGGAGAAGGTCTTCCGGTTGATCGGCTTGACGGATGAGGAAGCGAAGATCAAGTTCGGCTTCCTGCTTGATGCGCTGCGCTTCGGCGCGCCGCCGCACGGCGGCATCGCGTTCGGCCTCGACCGCCTCGTGATGCACCTGACCGGCACAGACAACATCCGCGATGTGATCGCATTCCCCAAGACGCAAACCGGCGCGGACCTGATGACGCAAGCGCCGGGGCCGGTGGATCAGGCCCAACTCGAAGAACTGCATATCAAGTGCGAGGTCGTGGAAGAATCGGTTTCTTCATGACTGGATTGTCCTGGTGAGGGTTACGCAGGATGGAACGCGGCGGACCACAGCAAAACTTAGCTCCGAACGTCCTTGAGGCCATCCGGAGCCGCGATGCGGCTCGCCTTCAATCACTCTTGAATCAAGGCGCTTCGCCGGAGGGAGGACCATCTTCCTTCGAGATTCCATTGCATCTTGCTGCATCATCGGCGTCAATTGAATGTCTTGAGAGTCTCCTGAACGCTGGTGCCAATGTTCATCGGCGAGATCATCAGCAGAGAACGGCTTTGTTTTACGCCGCGACTCCCGAAGTCGTTCACTGGCTCACGAAGGCGGGAATCGACTTCTCCGCAAAGGATTCCTATGGCCAAGATGCGCTGGGGGAGTTACTTGAGGGCATGCACGGCGCGGAAGTGAGCGACCTTCCAAGCCAAAGGACTCTGTCGCTATGCAACGCAATGCTTGATGCCGGAATACCTCTGGTTCAATCGGGTGGGGTTTTCAATAACAGTCGGCTTTATCATGCTGCGTTCACTCAAAACCGGCATGCTGTGGAGTGGCTTCTGAACCAGTCGCATCCCGTCGATCCGCACAATGGCGTGACCGCCCTTCACGCAATCTGCTGGCAGTCGGATTACAGCGATGGGCGCAATGAGAACACGCGAAGCATCGTGCGGTTACTCTTGACGGCTGGAATCCGCCCGAATGCGCGACGCGAAAGTGACGGCAACACACCGCTCCATGAGTGCATGGGCGGCGACGGATCAAATCTTGCTGCGGCCGAAGAGTTGCTTGCGGCGGGAGCGGACATCAATGCGGTCAACAATGACGGTCTCACACCACTCCATCTCCATTACGAATTGCTCTTTGATTATGAGCGGGTCGTACCATTCATGCTCAAGCATGGCGCCAATCCGCTCATTCGCGACAAACACGGCCAGACCGTCATTGACGCCGCGGAGCGAATGATTGCAGGAGAGAATCCGAGATGGCGGGAAGAGCTGTGTGCAGATGATGGCGGCCCGCCATGCGGATGGAAAGAGCCAGCGCATCCCGATGATGCCGAGTATCGCATGCTTGCCTTACTCAAACAGGCCGCCGATCGATTTCGTTAAGCGCACCCCGCGTAGAAAGAACTTCGTTATGCCGACGCTCCGGTCTTTGTTCATCGCTTTTGTAATGATTCTCGTGGTCTCAGCGATTCGCGCTGCTCCGCCGAGTATTGATCACGCTTCGATGATCTCTGCGATCATCGAAGCCGCACGGGAGAAGCACGAGCAGCCTGCCATCGCTGCGGCGGTCGTGGACGGCCGCGACATAACCTCTGCCGTAACGGGTGTTCGGCTCCTCAGACAGGAAGCGAAGGTCGAGCCTGCTGATCGCTTTCACATCGGCTCCTGCACGAAGGCCATGACCGCGACGATCATCGCGATGCTCGTGCAGGAAGGCGTACTCACATGGGAGACGCGCGTGCTGGATGTGTTCCCTGAAGCGGCGGAAAAAGCCAAGGATGCCTACCGCGATACCACGCTGCGCGATCTGCTCACCCATCGCGCTGGATTGGTCGCCGGCACGGCAGGCATCGCGCCCGAAAGCAGGGCCGCCAATGCCCTCACCGGCTCGGCGCGCGAACAACGTGCGCAGATGGTGCAGATTCTGCTTGAGATGGACCCCGTCGCGCCGCGACACGCGAAAGTGGCATACTCGAACGCAGGGTACGGCGTCGCTGCGGCTATGGCGGAACGCCGCGCTGATACAACGTGGGAGCAACTGCTTACGGATCGAATCTTCACGCCGCTTAACATGTCGAACGCGGGCTTCGGCTGGCCCGCCATACCGGATCGCCAGGACCAACCGCTTGGGCATCGCGTTGCGGGTGATCGCCTCGTGCCGCTGCCGATCAACTCGCCATACAGGATGCCGCACGCCTTTGCTCCCGCTGGCGATGTGCACTGTTCGATTGACGACCTCGCGCGATTCGCGCGTATGCATCTGGATGCGCTGCGCGGCAGAGAAACGCCATTGACCGAAGAAAGTGTCAAGATGCTGCACGACGCCGACTTTGGCTGCGGCTGGTTTCCGATGAAGATCGCGGGGCACACCGCACGCTGGCACAACGGCACTGTGGGCACGTTCTTTGCGTGGATGGTGATCTGGCCTGAACACGATCTCGCGATCGTGGTGATGACGAACGCAGGCAATGGCGAGCGCGCGTGCGCGGAAGTCGCGGAAGCGATCTTCAAACACGTGCGACCCACCGCGGACGCCGAATAATCCTGCCACAAGGCGATCTCGCGCGGACGGGCTACGATGCCCATCCCATGAGCATCTTCCCGATCCTGCTCATCGTCATCGTCATCGCAGCGGATGGCGGCCTGCGCCTTGCGCAGCTCGACTTGCCTGCATCAACAAGCGCGTGGATGGCGGTTGTGCCCATCGCATCCATCTTCGCGATGCTTTGGATCGGAACGGCGTGGTGCGGGAAAAAACTCGATCGCGGCGGCGGGCCGGGGTGGATCATCCTCGGCGAGCGGCTCGCCCATCACGCGCGATGGCTCATACTCATCAATCACGCTTTCGCGGTGCTGCTCTTCGGCTGGTTGGATGCCGTGCGCTCCGTCATCGGCAACGTGATTCTTCTGGATGAACTCATCACGATCCTGCCGCCGGTTCTGGGCGTGATCGCAACCTGGTGGGCGTATTTCCCGATTGAGCGTCGCCTGCGCGAAGCGTTGACGATTCGGCGGCTCGACCTCGGCCAGCCGCTGCATCCGCTGCCGTCGCGCGGGATGTACGTGTTCATGCAGGCGCGCATCGGTCTGCTCATGCTGCTCGTGCCGATTCTGCTGATCGTCGCGCTGTCAGAGGCGATTCGCACAGCAGCGGCAGCGTGGCTGCCTGCGAACTATGGCGCGCCGCTTGCCGAAGGCGCATCCGTCATCGCCGCAGCGGGGGTGTTTCTCTTCGCGCC
This sequence comes from Phycisphaerales bacterium, assembly GCA_035443885.1. Lineage (GTDB taxonomy): Bacteria > Planctomycetota > Phycisphaerae > Phycisphaerales > SM1A02 > DAOMNO01. Next base: position 170,417 of record DAOMNO010000005.1, on the reverse strand, counting down.
GCTCATGGCGCGCCTGCTGCTCGGCGTTAAATCTATGCCGCCCGGCCCTGTGCGCGACGATCTGCTCGGCATCTGCGGCACACATCGCGTCAAGGTGCGCGACCTGCTGCTGTGGAATACGGGCGGCTCAATGATTAACGCCGCGGTCATGGGCCTGATCGGGCGGCTGCGATACGTGCTCATCACCGATGCCCTGCTGGAATCCATGACGGAGCGGCAGGTGAAAGCTGTGATGGCGCACGAGGTGGCCCATGTGCGCAAGCATCACCTGCCGTGGATGATCGTTGTGATGATCGCGCTGATTACATCCACTGCGATGTTGATGGAAGCGCCGTTCATGCTGCTGCACGCGTGGAATGTGCGCTTTCCAGCGGGTTTTCTTCAATGGCTCGGCGTGCCGATGACCATCGCACAGGTGGCGGTCGCGCTCGCCGCGTTTGGCTGGGTGAGCAGGCGGTTTGAGCGGCAGGCGGATACCTTCGCAGCCCAGCATCTGAGCGTGCATCCGCCAATGGACGACACGAACGAAACGGAGCCGCACGATGGATCGCACATCCGCGAGGAAGCTGTGCGGGCGATGCAAGGCGCGCTGGAAACCATCGCGGTGATGAACGCCGTCGATCCCCGCAGGTCAAGCTGGCGGCACGGCTCGATCGTCTGGCGTCAGGCGTATCTGCAATCAATCGTTGGGCAGCCGACCGACTCGCTGCCGATTGACCGCACGGTGAAACGACTCAAACGAGCGACAGCCATCGTGCTGGTCGCGGTTGCGATTGCGTGGATATGGCTTGAATACGGGTTCTGGGTATCCTGAAAAGACAAGATCAACAAGTCGGAAACACATCAACATGTCTCTGTACGCAGCTCTGTTGATGTGTTGACTTGTTTCCGCTCTTCCGAAGGAGTCTGACGTGATTCCGTTTACCAAGATGCAAGGCATCGGCAACGACTACATCTACATCGACGGGTTTGCGCATCATGTCGCCGACCCCGTCACGATGGCGCAGCGCATCGCAGATCGCCACTTCGGTGTGGGCGGCGATGGATTGATCCTCGTGCTGCCGCCTGAAAGCAGCGTCGCAGCGCATGTGCGCATGCGCATGTTCAATGCAGACGGTTCGGAATCCGAAATGTGCGGCAATGGTATCCGCTGCGTGTGTAAGTTCGCGCACGATCGCGGCCTCGCGACTGCCAATCCCATGCGCATCCAAACCGGCGCGGGTGTGCTTGAACTCGCCTACACCGTGGATGATCGCGGCAAGGTGAATCGCGTTACCGTCGATATGGGCAAGCCAGCGCTGGACCTCAAGTCGATCCCCGTTGATGCCCGCGCACTCGCGTTTTCGGGCATCAACTATCACTACGGCATTGAAGTCGATGAAGGCGACGGTGTGTTCACAGGCGTGTTCGTCTCGATGGGGAATCCGCACATCGTGCTCTTTGCAGATGAAAACAAAGCGCTGCTCGGCAGCGGCGTCAAGGCTTTCGACCTCGCCCGCTGGGGCGCGCTCATTGAGCGGCATCCAGCTTTTCCACGCCGCGTCAACGTCCATGTCGTCGAGATTCACTCTCGCAGCGAACTGACCATGCGCACGTGGGAGCGAGGCAGCGGCATCACGCTGGCCTGCGGCACAGGCGCGGCGGCAGTGTGTGTAGCTGCCGCACTTACCAACCGAGCTGATCGCGATGTCCTCATCCATCTGCCGGGCGGCGATCTCTCGCTGCGTTGGGACGAGAAAACAGACCATGTTTTCAAAACCGGCCCCGCAGTGGAAGTGTTCACAGGCGTCTGGCCTGAATGATGATTGCACTCCCCGCCGTGTACCATGCACCACATGCCCGGCCTTGATGCACGTGAACAATCGCTTTGCAGCATGATTGCCTCTCGCGACAGCGCGATGCGCCGCGAACTGGCGGAGCATGTGGCAATTCCCACAGGCAAAAGTCATCCGCCGGGGATTGAGCGGTATCGCGCGTTGCTGATTGATCGGCTCAGCGCGCTCGGCGCGCAGATTGAACTCGTGCCCGGCGATGCACGCCCAGCCTGGCTGGATGCTTCAGGTCAAGCGACGAAGGAGCGCGATCAGCCGTTGCCGATCGTTGTCGCCAAACGGCATGTGCACAAACACTCGCCTCGCATCCTGATCGCAGGCCACATGGACACTGTGCACGATCCCCACGGCTCGTTTCGCGAGCTGACGGTGAATGCGGACGGTGCAACCGCCGTCGGCCCCGGCGTGGTCGATATGAAAGGCGGCATTCTCGTCGCGCTGCACGCGCTTGAAGCGCTTGAAGCGGCGGGTATCCACCTCAACTGGACCTTCATCCTCAACAGCGATGAAGAAACTGGCTCCTTCCACAGCGCGCGAGTGCTGCATGAACAGGCGAAGCAGCATGATGTCGGCATTGCGATTGAACCTGCCGTCGGCAAGGGCGGCCTCGCCATCGAACGCATGGGATCAGGCCAGTTCATGATCGAAGTCTTCGGTCAGTCCGCGCATGTCGGTCGCGACTTCGAACAGGGCGTCAGCGCGGTTACCTCGCTCGCGCGCGTACTGCTGAAGCTCAGCGAAATGGCGCAACCGAATGAAGGGCGCATCGTGAACGTCGGCCCGCTGCAAGGCGGCGAAGTAACCAATGCCGTGCCGGCCTACGCAGCATGCTGGGGAAACGTGCGCTATGCAAACCCCGAAGCTGGTGAAGTGCTGGGTCAAATGATCGACGCGCTGGCAACGAAGGGCGACTCGCTGCCACGCATCGTGGTGCATCGCATTTGGAATCGCCCTGCAAAGCCCCCCACACCATCAGTGCAGGCCTTGGCAGACGCCGTCAAAGCCGCAGCCGCCGATCTCAACCAGCCGATCTTCTTCACTTCAACCGGCGGCGTGTGCGATGGCAACATCCTGCAGAATGCGGGCCTGCCCACGCTCGACACGCTCGGCGTGCGCGGCGGCAACCTCCACCGTCCGGATGAGTTCATCGAGCTTGACAGCCTCGTAGAACGGTGCCAGCTTCTTGCTGTGCTGCTGGCTCGTCTGGCCGATGGTCGGGTTTCGCTCGGCGGGACGTAGCGATCCGCTGCGGATGCTCTGTTTCGCAGGGGTGAACCGGCCGATATGCCCATTGCGGGGGGAGGAAGCCGATGCTCCGCCCGGCTAGGATGTGGCCGCGCGGCCATCGGTTCTCGTGTGATCGATTCGGCGTTTCAGCGTCGGTATGGCCGGGTTGATGGACGTTCGTTCGCGTCATCCGCCGCCGACCGACAGACTTCTCGGACCCTTCTGAATGACACCCACCACGACAGTTCCCACTCTCGCACCCACGGCGGCGGCCGCGTTCGCCTCCAACCCGATCGTCGAAGAGTCGATTCAGCGCATCGTGAGCGCGCTTCGCGAGGCGCAGCGCTCGATCACCGGCGCTCGCCCGCCGCGTGCGGAACTGAAGGAAACATACAAGAGCTATCTCGACCGCGTGGCTGCCGCGAAGGGCAAGCCCGCGCTGTTTCCATACGTCGGGTCAGGCGTCGGCAATGGCCCGCTGGTTGAACTCGCTGATGGCTCGGTGAAATGGGACCTCATCAACGGTATCGGCGTACACATGTTCGGCCACAGCGAGCCTGACCTCGTCGCCACCGCGCTGCGCGCTGCGTGTGGCGATACCGTGATGCAGGGCAATCTCCAGTTCAATCACGATTCAACTGAGTTCGCGGAGTTGCTGCTGAAAGAGGCTGCACGATCAAGCCGCATCAAACATGCGTTCATCTCAAACTCCGGCGCGATGGCGAATGAATCCGCGCTCAAGGTGTGTTTCCAGCGGAATGCGCCAGCGTCGCGCGTCATCGCGTTCGAAAACTGCTTCATGGGCCGCTCGACGACGCTCGCCCAGATCGGCGATTCCGCGGCCGGCCGTGTCGGCGTGCCGCTCAACGTCCTCGTCGATTACATGCCGTTCTACGACTCCAAACTCGGCCAGGCGTCGATCGAGGCGGCAAAGTATCGGCTGCGTCAATACATCGACCGTTACCCCGGCCAGCATGCCTGCTTCATTGTGGAACCCGTGCAGGGCGAAGGCGGCTTCAACATCGCGCCGCGCGAGTTCCTCATACCGCTGCTTCAGATGGCGCGAGAAGCAGGCATCGGCATCTGGTTCGATGAAGTGCAGAGCTTCGGCAGAACCGAAACCATGTTCCATTTCGAGCAGCTTGGCCTCGGCGAGTATGTCGATGTCGTTACACTCGGCAAAATGAGCCAGGCGTGTGCGTGCCTCTTCACCGAAGAATACGCACCCAAGCCCGGCCTGCTCAGCGGCACGTTCGTCGCATCCACCGTCGCGCTCAATGTCGGGCGGCGCATCCTCGAACGATTGCGCGATGGCGGCTACTACGGCGCGAACGGCAAGATCGCCAAACTCCAGCAGGCGTATCGAACACATGCCAGCGCGCTGATCGAAAAACATCCGGAATGGTTCCCGCCGGTGCCGCATTATGCGGGCGGCAGCTACCCTAAGAGTGATCTCGTCACCGGCGTGGGCGGCATGATGCGCCTCACACCCTTCGGCGGCGACAAAGCCAAAGTCAACCGACTCATGCATGTCCTCTTTGAAGAGGGCGTGATTTCCTTCTACTGCGGGCATGGTCCGTTCCACCTGCGATTCCTCGCGCCGATCGGCGTGATGCAACCGGAGCACTTCAACGAGGTGTTTGAAATCGTCGAGCGCGCGATGGCGCGCGTGGCGGCGGAATAGCTGCCATTCGCGCGAAGCCGCTCGCGACTGTTTCACCATACTGCCCACTGTCAGCCGACCCCTGTCCCCTTTCTCCCCATGTTCCTCATCCGCCAAGCCACCGTCGATGACGCCGCCACTTTGCTCAAGCTGGCGAAGATGGTGCACTTCATCAATCTCCCCGCTGATCCGGACATCATCAACCGGAAGATCATCCGTTCACGCCAGAGCCTCGCCGGTTCGCCGCCCAGCGAGCGCGAGCGCGAGTTCATGTTCGTGCTGGAAGAAACAGACACGGGCAACATCATCGGCACATCGTCGGTCATCTCATGCCTGAGCTGGCCCGGCAGGCCGCATGTGTTCCTCAAAGTGCGCGAGCGTCGCCTCTACAGCGAAGACCTGCGCACCGGCGGCGTGCATACCACAGTGCAACTCGACACCGATGAATCCGGCCCCAGCGAAATCGGCGGTCTGATTCTTTCACCCGCATATCGCGGCCGCAAGGAGAAACTCGGCGCATTCCTCAGCGTCGTGCGCTTCCACTTCATCGGTTTGTATCGCGAGTGGTTCGCCAATCGTATCATCGCGGAGATGATGGCCCCGCTCACGCCCGACAGCCGCAACACGCTGTGGGAATACCTTGGCAGGCGGTTCATCAACCTGAGCTACGCCGAGGCCGATCGTTTCTGCCAGTATTCAAAAGAGTTCATCACCTCGCTCTTCCCCAAGGAAGAGATGTACGTTTCGTTGCTCCCGCCTGAAGCGCGGCAGCTCATCGGCAAAGTCGGCAAGGAGACGGAGCCGGCCAAGGCGATGCTCGAACGGCTCGGCTTCCGTTACACGGGCCACGTCGATCCATTCGACGGCGGGCCATATCTGGAAGCAAATCTCAACGATGTGCCACTGGTAACAAGCACTCGTCGTGCGCCGCTGGTGTCAATCGCCCCCGCAGATGCAACCCTCCCCCATGAAGGCATGGTGAGTATGCATTACGAATCCAACTTCCGAGTGCTGCGCACGCGATACGCGGAGGTGGACGGCGGTATCAGCATCAGCGAAGAAGACGCCAAGATGCTCCACGCGGATGTCGGCGAAGAACTCGGCGTGACGCCTCGCTCGGTGGTGAAGGATGCCGTACCCGCCGTCGGCACTGTGGCTAAGGCGTAGCTGCGAACGCTCTGCTTTCGCGCGTAGAATGTGCGTATGCCACAGACGCTTTCACATGCGCTCGCGCACGCACCGAGCGATTTCATCAACGGCCGCTGGATCGAACTGTCGGGCGATTCCATCGTTTCCACCAATCCTGCGAACCCGTCAGAGGTCCTCTGGCGCGGCGGTTCGCGGATGAGCCACGTCGATGACGCGGTCCGTGCCGCGCGCGAGGCGTTCCCCGCGTGGGCCGCGACGAGTCTTGAAGACCGCATCGCCGCGCTGCGCCGGTGGCAGAAGGTCACAACGCAGCACGCCGAGACACTTGCCGGATTGATTACCGACGAGATGGGCAAGACGCTTGCGGAGTCGCTGTTTGAAGCGAAAGCACTGGCGGGCAAGGTGGATATCACGCTGGACGATTACTCCATCGGTCGCGTGAGTGAATATGAAGTCGCGGTGTCCGCCACGCGCGCGGGGTTGTGCAAGTTCAAGCCGCATGGTGTGATGGCTGTGGTCGGTCCGTTCAACTTCCCGGCTCACCTGGCAAACGGCCACTTTGTTCCCGCGCTGCTGATGGGCAACACGATTGTCTTTAAGCCATCAGAGAAAACGCCTGCCGTCGGGCAGATGCTTGCGCAGATGATGGAAGAGGCCGCCCTGCCGCGAGGGGTGTTCAACCTCGTGCAAGGCGCGGGCGATGTCGCAGCGAAACTGGTCTCTCATGCAGACATCAACGGCATCCTGTTCACCGGCTCATGGGCCGTCGGCAGGAGAATCCTCGAAGCAAACCTCGATCATCCCGGCCGCATCATCGCGTTGGAGATGGGCGGCAACAATCCAACGGTCGTGATGAATGACGCCCACATGAAGCAGGCCGTGCTCGAATGCGTGCGAGCTTCATTCGCCACCACCGGCCAGCGGTGCACCTGCACGCGGCGCATTCTCGTGCAGCGAGGCATTGCAGATCGCTTCATTCGCGCATTCTGCAAGGCGACATCAACATTGCTCGTCGGTCCGGGGCGGTCCGCTGAACCGGTCTTCATGGGGCCGCTCGTTTCTGAACAGGCGGTGGACGCCGTACTCGCGTTCCAGCGCGATCTTGTGAAAGCCGGTGGCAACGTGCTGCTCGAAGCATCGAGAATCGAAACGCCTTCGCGAGGACACTTCATCTCGCCCGGCGTGGTGGAAGTCGAACGCTTCACGCTCGACCGGGACTGCGAGGTCTTCGGCCCGCTTGCGCAAATCTCGGTCTTCGATTCGCTCGATGAAGCGATCGTGCAAGCCAACGCCACGCAATACGGTCTTGCTGCGTCGATCTTCACGACGAGCGACGCCGCATATGAGCAGTTCTTCCGCGAATGCCGCGCCGGGTGCATCAACCGCAACACCGGCACCGCAGGTGCTTCGAGCAAGCTGCCGTTCGGCGGCTTGGGCCACAGCGGCAACAATCGTCCTGCAGGTGCGTACAGCGTGGATTATTGCGCGTATCCCGTCGCCAACATGATTGAGAAGTCCGACGCCGCCGCAGTGCCGGAAGGCGTCAACTGGGATGATGCCTGGCTTTCGTGAGCCTCACGATGCGCGAAGCGACGCGAACTGCTCCAGCATGCGGATGTGCGATTTAATGCCCATCTCGTAGCAGCGCAGCTCGAATTTTTCATTCGGCGAGTGCACGCGATCATCATCCAAACCGAAACCCACGAGCAGCGAATCGAAGCCGAGTATCTGCTGGATTGAGCCAACCACTGGAATCGAACCGCCGGAGCCGATGAGCACGGCATCCTTGTTGTACGTTTCCTTCAGACCCTTGCGAGCGGCTTCAAGGTAAGGCGATTCCGTTGGCACACGAATCGCTGGGCTGATGCCGTGGCTCTTGATCTCCCATCGACAATCCGGCGGCGTGCGTGATTCGAAGAACTTCACCAACCCGTCATAAATCTTGCGCGGATTCTGATTCGCGACAAGACGACAACTCAGCTTGGCAGAAGCGTGCGAGCCGATCACGGTCTTGGCGCCTTTGCCGATGTAGCCGCCATAGATGCCGTTGATATCGCATGTCGGCCTCGACCATGTGCGTTCAAGTGTGGAGCAGCCTTTTTCGCCGAACGGCGTCTTCATGCCCGCACTGCCGAGAAACTCTTTTTCATCGAAACCTAGGCTGTTCCATTGGGCGCGCTCCGCTTCGCCGAGCGGCAGCACGTCATCGTAGAAGCCCGGCACCTGCACGCGGCCTGCATCATCGTGCAACTGCGCAAGCACACGGCAGAGCGCGTTGATCGGGTTTACCAGCGCGCCGCCGTACATGCCGGAGTGCAGATCATGGCTCGGCCCGTGCAGCGTTACCTCGATATACACCAGTCCGCGCAGCATATAGGTGATGGCAGGCGTGTTGATATCCCACATGCCGGTGTCGCACACTACGCACACATCCGCTGCGAGTTCATCTTTCGCGCTTTTCAGGAATGGATCGAGACTCGGACTGCCCGATTCTTCTTCACCTTCGAGCATCACCGTGATATTCACCGGCAGTTCGCCGTTCGCTTCTTTCCACGCGCGGAAGGCTTCGACGAATGTCATCAACTGGCCTTTATCGTCCACCGCGCCGCGAGCGATGATACGCTTGCCGTGCGCGCCATCCACGACCGTCGGTTCAAACGGCGGCGAATCCCACAACTCCAGCGGGTCGGGCGGCTGCACATCGTAGTGGCCGTAATACAGAATCGTCGGCACGCGCGCCTGGCGCCCGGCAGGTGAAGCGTACTTCGCCACCACCATCGGATGGCCTTTCGTCGGATGCACGGCTGCATCAAAGCCGATAGCCGCCAACTCATCCGCCAGCCACTGCGCGGCGCGGCGGGTTTCAGCGTCATACGCAGAATCCGTACTGATACTGGGAATGCTTAAAAGGGCGGAAAGACGGGCGACAGACGAGTCGAAATTCGTTTCCGCCTGATGGATGGCAGCAGCGGAAAGCCCACCGATCGTTGAAGTTGCGGATGTCATGATGGAAACATCCTAGCCGAACGACTGTCGATTCGACGCACTTTCTCCGTTTTCCCGGAGACAACCCGATTCGGGCGGCATCATGGATAATGTGATCGCCCACACCTGCGGCCGTTTTGTCCTTCACAGGAGTCACCCATGTTCCGCCATCGTGTCTTCGCGCTCGTCGCCGTCGCCTGCTGCGCCGCCTCACCCGCCCTCGCGCAGGACGACACCGCCTTCGTCAATCTGCCCATCACCCGCGCTGTCCTGTTCTCCAGCGGCGTGGGGTACTTCGAACACATGGGCATCGTCCGTGAAGACGCCGTCATGCGCATCATGTTCAAGACCGATCAGATCAACGATGTGCTCAAGAGCATGGTGCTGATGGACTACGGCGGCGGCGCGATTACCGGCGTCACCTACGCAGCCAATGACCCGCTCGAGCGCGCGCTCAAAAGCTTCGGCGTGGACATCAGCGACAACCCTTCCTTGCCCGAACTGCTCGATCAGCTTCGCGGCGCGACGGTCATCGTGCAGACGCCTGATCGAGTTGAGGGCAAAATTCTGAACGTCGAAATGCGCGAAAAGATCGTGGTGCAGGGCGGCTCGCCTTCAACGGTTCAGGAACACGTGCTCAACATCGTTACGCACACGGGTATCCGTTCATTGCCGATGACGGGCCTGGACGCCATTCAGTTTGCAGATCACGCACTCCGTGAAGAACTCAACCGCGCCTTGCTGCTGCTTGTCTCGTCTCGCGATACAGACCAGAAGCCCGTTGACATTCGCTTCACCGGCAGTGGCGAGCGCACAGTGCGCGTAGGCTACCTCGTCGAAACCCCCGTCTGGAAAACCTCATACAGGCTCGATCTCACCGACGACAAGAACCAGATTCTGCAAGGCTGGGCGATCGTTGAGAATACATCCAACAACGACTGGAAGAACATGCGCCTTTCGCTGGTCAGCGGCAGGCCAATTTCCTTTGTGCAGGACCTCTACACCCCGCTGTATATGCCGCGACCGATCGTTCGCCCGCAGTTGTACGCCTCGCTGATGCCGAAGATGTACGAAGGCGGCATCAGCCGGGATGACATGGCCATGGAACGACGCGCAGCGATCGCGCCCACATCCGCGCCGCCCGCGCCGGGTCGCGCAGTCTCAGCCAGTTTCGGACGTGAACGCCTCGAAGCGGGCTTGGGCGAGGTTGCGTGGGACGCAGGACAGGGCATCAACGCTGCGACGGACGCTGCATCCATTGGCGAACTTTTCCAGTTCACGCTTCAGCATCCGGTGGACCTTGCGCGCCGCCGATCTTCAATGCTGCCCATCGTGAACCAGCCGGTTACAACCGAGCGGCTGAGCATCTACAACGCAAGCGTACTCGCCAAGCATCCGCTCAACGGCGTGATGTTGACGAACTCAACAAATCTCAAACTGCTGGCTGGCCCGGTTACGGTGTTTGATGGCTCGTCCTACGCAGGCGATGCGCAGATCGACCATCTCTCGCCTGGTGAGAAACGACTGCTGTCCTATGCCGTCGATCTTGATGTCGAAGTGGATAATGCTACGACCTCGACCTCGCGCATGACCGACGTGCGGATCAATCGCGGCGTGCTTCGCGTTACGCATGCCACGATGTACACGCAGGCCTACACGCTGAAGAACAAGAGCCAGCGCGACCGCACCGTCATTGTCGAGCATCCGTTCAACTCACAAAGAGAACTCGTCGAACCGGAACAGTTTGAAGAAAAAACCCCTTCGCTCTATCGGTTCCGCGTGAATGTACCCACAGGCAAATCGCACACACTGAATGTGCGCGAGCGGCACACCACGCTTCAAAGCATCAGCCTGTTGCAGCAGCAGGTCGGCTCATTCCAGGCGTTCATTACGAATAGTGATATCAAACTCGAAGTGCGCAAAGCTCTTGAGCGAGCCGCTGCGCTCAAGAACCGCCTGAGCGAAGCCGAAACGCTGCTCGCACAGCAGACGGCGGAACTTCGCGAGATTCAGGACGGCCAAGAGCGGTTGCGACAGAACCTCACCGCCGTCGGCGCGGATACCACGCTCGGCAAGCGATATCTCGCCCGCCTGAATGAAGACGAGGACAACATCGAGCGGCTGCAGCGCGACATCGCGCAAACCCGTACTCTCATCAACGAGCGCCGGGCGGAGCTGCAGCACTATCTCGATAACCTTGAGGTGAACTGACTGCAAAGCCGCAAACGCGAAGGCATGAAAAAAACGCCCGGTTCGAGCGAGGCTCAGAACCGGGCGCTTCCGGGGGTGCTTCAAATGTGCCACAAACCCACCGGCATGTCAAGAGATTTTTCGCTTTTTCGGTCCCCAGAGCCCCACGCATGCCGACATTTCGAGCGCAACTGCTTGCTTTTGTGAGAGTTGAGCTAGCCCATCGGCGGACTGGGAAATGTGAGATTCTTCCGCTTGCAGCAGTGCCATGAAGCTGCTCTAGTGCGCAGCCTGACCCCCCATTTGGCTGCACGCATGACCCAGAAACGACCCATCATCGGCATTGTCGGCGGCATCGGCTCTGGCAAAAGCACCGTAGCGGCCATGCTCGCAGAGCACGGCTGCATTGTGGCGGATTCTGACGCCGCGGCACGAGCTTCGCTGCGCGACCCCGCCATCCGTCAGGAGTTGATTGACTGGTGGGGAGAGGGGATTCTCGACGAGCAGGGCGAGGTCAGCCGCGTCAAGGTCGCGGAAATCGTGTTCCAGGATCAAGCCGCGCGGCATCGCCTCGAAGCACTTGTGCACCCTTGGGTGGAGCAGCGCAGACGGGAGCAGTTCGCCGATGCGCCGGACGGCGCGGTCGGCTTCGTCATCGATGCGCCGCTGCTGCTGGAAGCAGGTCTCGACGCCATGTGCGATGCGCTCATTTTCGTCGATGCACCACGAGAAGTGCGACTGGCGCGTGTGAAAACCGCACGCGGATGGGATGAGGCTGAACTCACTCGCCGTGAAGATTCTCAACTGCCACTTGACGAGAAGCGTCGAAGGGCCGATCATACTGTTGTCAACACCGGCGATCTGGCTCAGCTTCGAGAACAGATCGGCCGAATCCTGAGGGACATCGTTGAAACCAGCCGGACTTGAACGCGGGGGTCGTCCGTATTCGGTTCGTACCGACGCTTACCGCACCGGCTGAAGACTTCGATCATCCTCTCCTGCGTTTTCCGTGGGCGCGTCAGGTGAAGCATCACACCACCGCCGCGCCATTCGGACGCAACACGACAGGCTTTCCGTCTCGTCGCTTGAACGTTCCCCCCCACGATTCTCACGAATCCTTCCCCCTGAACAGCTACGGTCCTCGCCCGGATTCCCATTCGCATACCACGCAGTGCGCCACTTGCTCAGGCACGCTGTGAAAGGAGATCGAGAGCACCATGTCCGACAACAACAACCCCGGCGGCAGCAAAAAATCACGACGACGACGCAACAAGAAAGGCGGAGGTGGTGGCGGTGGCGGCATGAGGCCATCCGCACTCACCATCACGCTGCAACCCGGACAGGTGCCCAGCGACGAGGCGCTTGAAGCCGAAGCCCTTGCGCTGGAGGAAGAAACGCAAGGCAAATACGACATTGCCAAGCGCAGCGACGACCTCAAGCTCGTCACGCTCCAGCACATGAGCACAGACGAGCTGATGAAGCTTGCCAAGAAAGAGAAGATTGAGAACTACCCCACGCTGAACAAGCAGAAGCTGGTCTTCGAAATTCTCAAGGCCCGCGCACAGAAGCAGGGCCTGATGGTGGGTGAAGGCACGCTTGAAATCCTGCCCGATGGCTTCGGCTTCCTGCGTAGCCCGGAATATTCATACCTGGCTTCACCCGACGATGTGTACGTCGGACCGTCACAGATCCGTCGCTTCGGCCTTCGCAAGGGGCAGGAAATCAAGGGACTGATCCGGCCGCCAAAAGAAGCGGAAACGTATTTCGCACTGCTTCGCGTGGCCGAAGTGAACGGGCACGACCCGCGCCATCTGCACACGCTGCCCAACTTTGAAAGCATGACGCCGCTGCATCCGAACCAGCGGATTCACCTCGAAGCGGAGCCGACCGGCCTTGAAACTCGCGTCATTGACCTCGTTACGCCGCTCGGCTTCGGCCAACGCGCGCTCATTGTTGCGCCACCCCGCACAGGCAAAACAGTCATTCTGCAGCGCATGACGAATGCGATTGCCAAGAATCACGGACCGGAATCTCCTGTTCCTGCGAAGGTGATCGTGCTGCTGATCGACGAGCGACCGGAAGAAGTGACGGACTTCCGCCGCAACACGCCGCCAGAAGTTGAAGTCGTCGCTTCAACCTTCGACGAAGAAGCCAGCCGCCATATTCAAGTCGCGGAAATGGTCATCGAGAAAGCCCGCCGCATGGTTGAGTTCGGCGAAAACGTCGTCATCCTGCTCGACTCCATCACTCGACTGGCGCGCGGCTACAACAACGCCCTGCCGAACTCCGGCAAGATCGGCACCGGCGGCGTTGACACCACCGCGCTCATCAAGCCCAAGAAGTTCTTCGGCTCTGCGCGCAACATCGAAAATGGCGGCTCGCTCACCATCATCGCCACCGCGCTGGTGGATACCGGCTCGAAGGCGGACGAAGTCATCTTTGAAGAGTTCAAGGGTACGGGCAACGCCGAGCTTCACCTCACGCGAAAGCTGGTGGAAAAGCGCATCTGGCCCGCCATCGACATTGCCGCGTCGGGCACGCGCCGCGAAGAACTGCTGCTTGATCCCAAGGAACTGGAACTCGTCGTCCGTCTGCGCAAGGTCGTCAGTGACATGAGCGTCGTCGAAGCGATGGAATTGCTCCGCGGCCGCATGGCGAAGACCAAGAGCAACGCCGAATTCCTCATGACCATGAACCTCGGCTGACGCAGCGGACTTCATTGCCGCACAATTGAGAAACCCCCAAAACCCCGACGCACGAATGCCGGGGTTTTTTACGCGCGGCCCGCTCCGCCGGTACACTGACGCCATGCTCCCCTTCCGCCGCCTGCGTGCTGTCGCACTTGCCGCATTGTTCATCCTTCCCCTTGCAATCACTTCCTGCGCTTCGATTCAGGAAGTCGCTGTCGATCCGCTCGGCCCGACGCCTGATGACTTCTCGATCGACATGACGATTCTCACCGGCAGGCGGCACGATGAAGGCGCACCAGCGCATCTCAGGCAAAGCAGATTCGTTCTCTTCGCAGATGGCTCATTGCATTATGGCATCGACAGCAGCCGGCGAAGTTCCGGCGGCGCAGGCGGCCGCGGCGCGGAGTGGCTTCCGCCGCGCGTGCGCACGCTCGACCGCGCTGGCGTGGCGTCGCTGTGGGCGTTGGCGCAGCAGATCGGCTTCGCTGACGCTTCTCGCGCAGATGAAAACATCAACTTCTCGCTCATCCAGCCGCAGCGAGGCGACGTTCTGTATCTCGTGATGTTCACGGGGGGCGGCAATCGCTGGTCGTTCATTCGCACAAGTCCGCTTGAACAGCCCGCGGATGAAGCAATGGCGCGTCTCGCACGTGAAATGGCGGAGCTTGCCTGGTCGTCTGCGCCAACGGAGCCTCGCGCGTTCGTGCTGCCTGACCGCAGGGATTACGGACCAGATCCGTATGAAAGGTACCGTCGATGAAACGATTGCCGTCGTTTCTGTTCGTCGCGTTGTGTCTTGCAGCATTGATGACCACAGGTGGCTGCGCTGCGAACTCACGCACTGGCACAGGCCCCAACCGCACGCAAGGCCTGACGCTCGACATGTTCGTGCGCGACGGTGGGGCGATGTGGCTCTACGATGTGCGCGATGACGGCAGCATCAGCTACGCAGGCGGGCAGGATGCGGCGCAGCGCCGCTTCTCATGGACTGGCACGATGAGCGACGAAGAAATCGCTGAACTGCGCTCGCTTGTCAATCGCTTCAACTGGACGACTCGACAGCGATCACGCGAAACAGGCGATGGAATCAGGCGGTACACCATCAACGTGCGTCAGACAGGCGGCGGAGGCGGGCGATTTGAAGTGCGGGGCGACCGCGAGGATGTTGTGGCGGTCAACGCGCTCCTGCATCGCATCTGCCTGCGCCGGCTGGATGCGGAACTTGATGCACTGCCTCAGCCCGGTCTGCGCCCCCGCTGATTGCTCGCATCTTCGCGCCTAGTATGTAATGCGATCACGTCTCACGGCGTTCGGGGAGCATTTTGAAAGGGATTCGCCATGAATCACCCTCATCGCGCTGGTTTTTCCATGCTCGGCGTTCTGATCACCATGGTGTGCATCATCGTGCTGTTCACCATCGGCATGAACGCCATGAACAAAGCGATCACCGGAGCAGGTTCCGCGCTGCCGGGCACGGTCCGCTCCACGCAGGACATGATGTCGCTGAACGCGCTGTATCAAGCCATGATCGTCGGCGGGCAGATGATGCCCGATTCGCGCCTGCCCGTGCCCAACCTCTATGCCAAGAGCAACGACCAAAGCCTGAATACCACGGCGAACTTTTATTCTTCTATGATCGCGCAACAACTGGTCAATCCGTCGGGCCTCATCTCAGGCAATGAATACAGCCCGCGCGTGGAAGCGATGCGCGATTACAATTACAACAGCTATCAGCCTTCACGAGGGACGTATTGGGATACACGATTTCTGGCTGATCTCGATGATCTCTCACATACGTCCTTCGCGCACATGCCCCTCTACGGCGAACGTTACCGACGTGGATGGCAGTCCAACTTCGACTCGCGCCTGATCCTCATCGGCAATCGCGGGCCGAAGGACGGCATCGACGATCCTGGCTCGTACAGCTACGGCCGCTCCGGCGTGTGGGGCGGGCACTTCGTCTATGGCGATGGGCGCGTGGCGTTCAGCAGCGTCTTCGTGCCTGAAGGGCTGACCTACGAACGCAACAATCAGTCATATCCGGACAACATCTTCTTCATGGAAACCGGCGCGGGCGGCATGGACGCCATCATCGCGTTCACAAAGCGAATGACCTCACAGGGACCGGAACTGCAATACGACTGAACGCGAACGGACTCATCACGTGCTTCAAAGATTCAAGCGCATCCGGTCGATATTCCCTGCGAATGGACCCGCAAGACACCATCGAAATCGGCGGGAAACGGCTGAATACCCCGCAGGCAGGCAGCTCCCAGCCTGTCGCGCCAGCGGGGCGGCGATTTCTTTCCGTCTGGTATCGATGCTGCCACACCTACGGCAGGCTGAACCGCAATGCCGCCGGAACCGAGTACGTCGGCCGATGCCCGCGATGCGGCGCGGCGGTTCGTGCGCTCATCGGGCCGGGCGGCACCAGCCGCCGATGCTTTGAAGCACGGTAATCACGTCGCGCTCGCGGCTATCGAACAATCACCATGATCGCGCCGATGACGCCCAGAGCGAGCAGTGCGCACGCGATAATGAACGCAGCTTTTGCAGAGCCGGACATCCTGCCCGGCGTGCGCAGCGGAAGTTCATCCTCCCGCTCGCCCACTTCGACATCTTCCCAATCCAGCGTTTCTGATCGCGTCGCGCGCTCGCGCAGAAACTGCTTCGCAGCAGCGAGATCGCTTTCGCGCACCTGTACGGGAATCTGAAACGCCTTCGAGCCGAACGGCAGCGCGCCGTGTACCGCGCTGAACGCGAACGCTTCAATGCCTTCGTCTTCAAGCTGCGCCACAAGGATGTTTGCCTCAAACTCGCTTCGAGCCTTGAGGAGCGTAACAAGTCGATTTTGTTCTTGTGGTGGGTTCATCGTGCGCCGCCTTCCGTCGTCTGGCGCGACGCGTCGTCTAGCGCGGACCAGAGTTCCGCAATGCGGTCGGAGCCGAAAATCCCCTGTTGCATCTGCACATGCCAGTCTGAAACGATGGCAGCGGGAATGTCGTACCGCTTGCCGGACTGCATGGAAGGGATGCTGAAAGGCTGGTTGATGAGTTCCCCACGCGCAGCCTGCCCTTTGAAGGATTCTATTTTGAACCAGAGATGCTCGCGATGTTCCGCATCTGGATCTGCTGCGCCATCGGCACTGAAGCCAGCTTTCACAAGGAACACCGCTCGCAGACGCTGCGGGTTGAGCAACCCTCGCTTCTGCGCCGCTGCAAACGCCGTCGCCAGTTCAGGCCACGCAGCACGTGCCGCGGCGGACTGTCTCGCCGTCTCGCGTGCAGAGAGATATCGCACCGCGCCGTCCTGATTGAAGTGCTCAACGACTTCACGAGGCCAGACCCACACCTTGCGGAATGTGCCTTGTGGCTTGGCTGCGCAGACCACCGCGCGCACACCGCTATGCTCCGATTCATCATGGCTGCGGTCTCGCATGGACCCATGCGCCTCGGGGGGCACGAATCGCACGACTTCCTGCCACGGCTGCAACGCCACTGCAAGGTCTTGCCCGATCTCAAGGGGTTCTCCCGGCGCGGGGGGTGACGACTCCAGTAGAAGTGACGCAACCGTATTCAGCACATCCACCGCTGATCGAAGATGCGACTGCGGTACTTCAAGCATTTCAAGCTCGGGCAAGCCGCAACGCCACAGGCCGTGCGTATGAATCCACGCGGGTGATCCCTTGTCCATGTCCGCGACAGCGTGAATCGCCCAGAGTTCATGCGGCGAAGGTTCAACATCGCTCGTGAACATGCGCTCCAGCTCCTCGCGAGTGAAACATCGCGTGCTGTTGACATCCAGCACCATCGGCACATCCGGAAATGCGTGACACAAGGTGCGCAGCACATGAAAATGCTCGCCAACCGGATCGTCGCCGAGCACGGCTTCTATGCCGAAAGCCCATCGACACGCTTCCGCACGTGGATCACCAAGTTGGCCGGATGCTGCCGGCGCAGCAGCCTGCGCCCAGCACACGACAGGCTCCACCAAGCCGGGCAGCTTGATCGCAGCGGCCCACACAACCTGCGAAGGCGCATCAGGCGAATCTTCCGCCACATCAAGCTCGTCAATCAGTTCGACACCCTCACCCAGCCGCTGCTGAAGGCCCGCAAGGGCTTCCGTGAGGCTCGGCGGCGTTTCGCCGGGCCAGAGCGCGATGACGTTCGACGGCTCCGGGCCATGAGGCAACGCCCACACGGATGGCTCAACTGTTGCGGGTTTGCTCGACATACATGCAGTGTAGGTTCAACCCCGCAACCGCGCCTAAACCGGCAGCAGGCCCGCGAGACCCAGGAACAGGAAAATCACCGCCAGCACGACCATGATGATGCGATCTCGTTTCAGACGCCGCAGCCGCTCAAGACTCACCGGCAACGCATCAAACTCACGCTGCTCGCGGATCAACTCCGGCAGCACATCCGCAAGGGATGCGAAATCGTCCGCGAGCACGTCGATCTGCACCCGCCCTTCTTCATTCTGCGACCAGCGAACATCGAACTCCATCGCCCGAAGTGCGACGACGATCGACTGCGCCTCAGCGGCGTTCTTCGTACAGTGCAACATGCGCCAACTTTCGCCTTCCATCAACTTTAGTTTAGCGCGCCAATCTCAGAACGGTTCCGCAAAAACACGCACTTTCCGCTCAGAACCCGTTCGCTTGCGGGTAACACGATTTCACCGGACCATATCCATATGGGCGGACGCGCGGGGTCTTCTGGGACGGGAGAGTGGAATCCCGCTGAGGCGGAAGCACGGCCGCCCGCGCGCTTGGCGTATGTCGCCGGTGCATTCGCGCTGGGCATCGCGCTTGGGTGGCATCACGTCATCGTGGTCGGCTTCGTCTGGGGCTGGCTGACGATCGCCTGCTTTGCCATCCTTGCAGGCGCGCTCGCAATCCGCTCGCGACGACCACGCCGCACCATGCTCTGCATTCTTATCGCGTCCCTCGCCTGCGGCGGAGCATGGGCCGAGCTGCGCTCGTGCCACCTTGATGAGCGCGATCTCGCAGCGTGGATCGCGCCGGGTGATGAACAACGACTGGTGCGGCTGGAAGGCGTCGCCATGACTGCGCCGGACCTTCGCCGATTCACACAAGGCTCACTGGCTGCATTCGACTACCGCGGCCCGACGGCATATTTCCCCATCGAGGTTGATGCACTCATCTCGCAGAACGAACGAATCCCCGTGCGCGGCCGCGTCATCACACGAATCAGTGAACCTGTCGCGCCGTTTCGCGCAGGTGACCGCGTAGTCGTAACCGGGTATCTGACTGCGATTGAACCGCCTCGCAACCCCGGTGAGTTTGATGCGCCGGCATACGCTCGCGCGATGGGGCAGGCCGCATGGCTCAGTGTACCCTCTCGCGATTTGCTTACCGTTACACCTGCGCAGCGGAGCAACCTGCATGCTGGGTGGCTTGCGTGGCGCGAATCAGTACAACGTCGCGCAAGTGGGTGGCTGCTCGCTCGCCTGCCGGAAGCTGAAGGCGGCAGCCGCACACGCGATGCGCTGCTGCTGGCGCTCGTGCTGGGTCAGCGTGAGCCGGAAATCGACGGATTCGTCGAGAGTTTTCAACGTGTCGGTGTCGCGCATCTGCTCGCGATCTCTGGTTTGCATCTCGGCATTCTGGCGGGCCTCGTGCTCGCGATCGTCCGTTTCAAGGGCCGCCCGCGCGCGTGGCACGGCTGGCTCATTATTGCCCTCGTGCTCGGGTACCTGTTTCTTATCGAAGTGCGATTGCCCGTGCTGCGCGCGGGTGTGATGACCATCGCTGCGTGCGCTGGTCTCGCGCTCAATCGGCGATTCACCGTCGGCGGCCTCGTCGCGCTCAGCGGCATCATCCTGCTCATCTGGCGGCCCGATCAACTCTTCACGGCAGGTTTCCAGCTCAGCTACGGCGTCGTGCTCGGCCTGATCTACCTCTCGCCTGAAGTTCGCATCAGACTCTTCGGCGCGCCGAACAAGGAAGTCGCCACTTCCGCGCAGATGATCGGGCAATGGCTTCGCGATGCCGCCGCAGTGGCGATCACCGCGTGGATCGTCGCCACACCGATTACAGCGTATCACTTCGGCATCATTGCGCCGCTCGGCATACCGATGAGTGTGATGATGGCGCCGCTTGTCGCGCTCGTGCTGGCTGCGGGATACGCCAAGTTGCTGCTGGAAACGCTGTTGCCCAGCGTGGCTATGTTGCTTGGCATGCCGCTGGCGGTGTCGGCGGACCTCATGCTCTCCATCGTGTTTGCTGCGGATTCGCTGCCCGGCTCTGCATGGCATGTGCCGTTCCCATCCGCGTGGTGGGCTTTCTGCGCTCTCATCGTCATCGCACTGTGGTGTTCGCGATACCGCTTCGTCCGCACAAAGTTCATGCTGCCGATCGCCGCCGCGCTCGTCATCTGGCTCTGCTGGCCGCTGATTCCGCTTCGCAGCGGCCCCGCACTCCGCATCGACATGATTTCCGTCGGCCACGGCGCGTGCATCGTATTGCGCAGCGAAGGAGAAACGTTCGTCTTCGATGCTGGCTCGAACAACAGCCTCAACGCAGGCCGCCAGTGGATCATTCCCGCGATGCGCCGGCTTGGCGTGCGCCGTGTGGACACGCTGGCCATCAGCCACCCGCATATGGATCACTACTCCGCCGTCATCGAAGTGGCGGACGAGTTCAAGGTACGGCGCGTGCTTGTTACGCATCAATTTCTCGATCGCGCAGGCGAGCGGCTTGACGGCGCGATCACATTCGTAGCGGATGCGCTCACGCGCCGGTTCATTCCCCTGCAGCCGATCGTACGAGGGGATGAGCGTCCCTTCGGGCAGGCTCGGCTTTCCTGGCTTCATCCGCCGCGAAATCTTGATCGCTTCCGGCTTGATAACGAGCATTCAATGGTGCTGCGGCTGGATGTGGCAGGCCGTGTCGTGATACTCACCGGCGATGTGGAGCGAGAAGGCCTTGCTGCGCTCCTTGCGGATGCAAAGGAAATTCGCGCAGACGTGATTGAACTGCCGCACCACGGCGGATGGAGCGATCTGACCGCGGAGTTTGTTTCACTGCTTCAGCCGCACCTGGTCATGCAATCATGCGGCCGAGCGCAATGGAATCGCGATCGCTGGGCAGATGTGCTGGCCGACGCGCAACGGCTGGTTACCCATCGCGATGGTGCCTGCTGGATCGAAATCGACGCGGACGGCACGATTCGATATGGCAGTTATCGATAACGCCAGTTGGCGGCTGTCAGCGATTTCGCGCCTCGCGCTGCAGCATGGCTTCTGCCACGGTGAAATCAAGCGGCGTGTCCACATCCACCACTGCGCCGGATGGATTGACGATGCCGCGACGATGCTCGCCGAGAAATGCGTGCGGTTGACCTTCGACCACTGTGAACAGACTCTCGCGGCGAACGGCAATCACCCCGCCGTCTGGCAGAAAGAGCGGCGGCAAGTCCTGCCTGCGATACACCGCGTTGGGGTGATAGGCTTGCACCCTGCCGGCTCGAACGGAATCTGAAACGCCTTCAAGTTGCGCCATCCACCACGGATGATGCTTGCCGACATCCGAATATGACTGCACACTCTGCGCTTCAGGATGCGCGTGCAGCTCCACTACAGCGCGGTCGATGAGATCGGGCGGCCTAACAGGGATGTTTGCGTACAGAATGACGATGATGTCACGTACATCCCCCGACGCAAGCACCGCGTGGCGAACCGCGTCATCCACCGTTGCGGAATCCGTCGCAAGCGAAGCAGGCCGCATAATGACTTCCGCACCGGCTGCGGTCGCTGCGTCTGCGATCATCTGTCCATCTGTGGAGACGATGATTCGTCCGATGGTTTTCGACTGCTGCGCGTGGCGAATGGAGTGGGCGATCATCGGCGCGCCACCGATGGGCATTGCATTCTTGCCGGGCAGACCTTTGCTGCCCGCTCTGCCGATGATGACTGCCAGCGCGCTTCGCTCGCTCATGGCCTGAGCAATCCCACATCAGCGCTCGAAGCAGCGCGCTCCGCACACAATGTGCGCCATACGTCCAGCCATGCAGACGTCTTCACCGAACCGGCGCATTTCGCTCCGGCCAGGTCGGTTTCACTCACTGGTACACGGCCATCACAGAGCACCAGCATGCGGCGCTGCAATTCGCGTGCAACAATGCGCTTCGGTACATCCGCCCTGCGGAGCGCAACCGCGGCGGCATCCGCCTCGCCGAAGGCCATCGGTTCAATCACCGGCGTACCCAGAATTGTCTGCCAACGCTCATAGAACGTCTCAATATCTTCATAGGTCGCGGCTCGCCGCTGCAAACGAGGCACAATCCATGGCAGCGCGATCGACGCCGCACCGGACGCATTCGACGATCCGATCGTCAATCGCTTGCGATGCTCTATCAGATACTCGATGTTCTGCATAACGTTGATGAAGCGATCGCTCCCGAGCATGACCTGGTAGGTTGCAGCACTGTCAGCATGCAGGTCAACGCTCACAACATCAACGCCGGACGCAAGCAGACGATCCAACACAGCTCGATCGACAGTCAACTCCGTGCGCACATGCACCGCTCGCACGCCTGCCTGCTTCGCTCGACGGATGATTTCGTCAACCTTCGGATGCAGGAGCGGATCACCCGCGCCGTCAAGCGTCAGCGCGAGGTCATCAACCTGCGCCACGACGCTGTCAATCAACCGCGAGGCAAACTGCACATCGATCGCGGGTCTGACGATCCCTCTGAACTGCTGCATGAACAAGCCGTTGCTCGGGCGATCCGTGCATAGCTCAAGAATGAACTGTTGCGGCAATACCTCACCGTGCTCTGCCGCTGCACGCTCCAACTCGCGCACAACATCAAGCGGCGCGGCGTCTGGCGAGACGCGCTCCAGCGCACTTCGCCTGCGACTGGAATCGAACGTCGCTCGCACTAATGAACGCCGCATGGCGTGGTCGATCTGCACATTGGGATCAAGGCCGATCGCATCCGGCTGCGGTGCGTGCGGCTGATAGATAAGCAGGCCCCCCACAAACGCCAGCCGATTGCGCTCCTTTGCCAGCTCTTCCATGAGCGGAAGCGCGACGAGACACGAGCCAAGCCCCGGCGGAGCCTGTGTGAAGACGAGACGCTGCTTCTCCGGCTGCTCAAGATGCCTGCGAACGACTGCATCACAGCCGGATTCAGACGACACATCAATCAACGGCCAATCCGGCGCGGCGAGAACGGCAGCGGTCAAACCCCGATCACGCATCGCCATCGCCATGACGCGCGGGCACAGCACTTCGTCATAGATGCCAAGGCCTGCAACACCGCCTCGCCAGCACGTGTCGCTCCATAGCCGCGCTGCAGCGATCGCAGCTTGCTCATCGCCGAACGGTGAGCCGTCGATCCATTCAATCTCAACAGGCAAGCCGATGCGCGAGCGATCGAGATGCGATTCAACATCAAACCCACGCGACACGAGCAACACAATACGATCGAGCGTCCTGGAAGTACCGAGCCGCTCGAGTGTCGCTTGAATGACAGGCCTACTGCGAAACGGCACTGCCAGCGAACGCGGTATCCCAAGTGCATTTCGATGAGGATCGACCGGTACCATTGCCGCAATGCGCGAAGTGATCGCGGGAGTTTTCGGCTCGGTCTCCAACTCGATGGAATACCGAAGCTCGCCCCTGCGCTTTCGCGGTGAGACGGCCTCGCCTCTCAGAAGCTGGTCCGCTTGCTCAAGCTGCTCGATCAGCTCCTGAGAAGCATCTGCAATCCACCGCACGTTGACGATGTCTCGCTCCAGTTCCAGCCGCTGCTTCTCAACCGGCGTGATGGTCTCGGAAATGACTTTGAGTTTGCGATCCGCCTTGATACGTTTGAACGCGCCGAGCTGATTGAGATAACTCAGAAGCTGAAACGCTTCCTGCCGATCATCGACTTCGCGGCGGAGCGCATCAAGCTTCTTGAAGTGCTGCTCCATCCTGCCGCCAGGGCGCTGATCGTGCTGATCTTCAAGCATCCTTTCAATGAGCGCAATCGTCTTTCGCGAAGTCGCCTGCAGCGCGACGAGATCGCGGCGGACTTCGCCCACGCGACGGCGCACCTGTGCGATTCTCGATGCTGCCTTCGACATATCCTGATCCGGCGCGGGCAGCGCAGGCATTTGCCGGGTGGCGTATTGCTGCAGCGACTCGGCCAGCGTCTTTGTCTGCACATGCTGCTTCGCCACGCCGCCCTCGGTGGCGTCGATCACCGTAACGCCCACCTTCTTGCAATCAAGAAAATCGATTTCGAACTGCTGCAGATACGTCATCATCTGCCCGTCGGAATAGACCGTGCGTTCGCGGCCGTCCGCCGTCGGCGCGGCGCGCATTCTGCGCAGATGCTGCTTATGGCGCGCAATTCGCTGCCACTCCATCATCTCAATCGTATTAAATGGATTGAGTTCAGATGCCCAGACATCATCGTGAATCGCTGTGCCTGATGAGTAGTACAGGCCGTCGGTGAAGCCGAGGTCTTGCCCAATGAGGACGATGGGATCGCAACCCAGATGCCGCGCGAGATACAGCGAAAGATGCGCGACGGTTGCGCCCGCGGGCAGCACGCCCATGTCGCGCTTCATGGAGCCGAGCATCTGATCGAGAAAATCCGAAGCGCAGCAGCGAATGAATGATACGTTCGGGAACGAATCAGGAACGACGGGGTGCACTTTCGGCTCGCACACGAGCGTAACGCCTTCAAGATCCGCTGCGGAAATTCCTTCATAAAAACGCCGCGAAATTTCGTGATAGTCAAGCGCGGTCACATAGTGCGGCCTGACCCCCGCAGCGAGCAGGGGCTTCAATGCCGTTTGAACCGCAATGATGACGCAACGATCTCGCACGCCCGGCGCAGCAAGCTGTTGAATATTCTTCTGCAAACTGGGGCCTGCCGCCACCAGCACGGCGGGATAGCCCTTCGCAACGTTCGCCAAGTCGGTGATACCCGCGCCGGCTGCGTAATGATCAAGATTATGCAGCAGATTGCGCGTGGTATCGACCGAGCGAAGCAGCGTTGTCGCCAGCGAGGTTCTCGCAGAGGTCATGCACTCCGCCAGCAGGCTTGTGAACTGCGCGCTTCGCGCGCCAAGTCTGACACGGCTCGGCGCGTGCTCAATAATCTCCACGCCCATCGCCAGCAACGGACCAATCTCTTCAAGCCGTGCGCTCATGAGCGCGCGATCTTCCGCATCGTCGGAGAAAAGAACGATTGATTGGCGCAACCACGACGAATGATCAATGCGCTCCAGCACTGCGCGCAGCAGACCGAGGTCCGGCTCGAACACAACAATCACACCGCTGGTTTGCATCCGCTGCGCGAGGGCCTTTACATGCCACCCCACACCGAAGCCGAGCACAACCATCACAGCGTGCTCGATGATGTCAACTTTGTTGACGATCGACGCGGCTTCGTCCAGCGGCTTATGCCTGCTGCACAACTGCCTGCCATCCACCAGTGCTGCAAGCGCGCCTTGCGGCGTCTCGATGAACTCTACATCATCGCGAGGCGGCGTGTCACGCAGGCGACGCGCCAACTCAGGATCGCGCTTCTCGATCGCAGCGAGATTAGAGGCCAGCGCACTTTCCTGTGTGAGAACGGGCATGATGTTACAAGCGGCGGCGAATCGGAGCGTTCAACGGAACCCTGGCGCAAGGAAATCGAACTCAGTATCAAAGACCTGAGTACCATCGACTTATCGGAAGACTGCAACCGGAGCCTGCAACAATGCCTGAGCCGCCCGCCAGTTCACTCATCGCACGGTACATTCTGGAGAATCCATACCCGCTCGGCGGCATCCTCATTGTGCTCGCGCTTGGTCTGGCGTGGATGGGGCTGCGCGAAGGCCGGAAGAAACCACTCCAAATTGCGGCCATCAGCGGCGCAGCGGCAATGGCGGTTCTACTGATCGGCTTCATCGTGGTTACGCCGGCGGAGCATGGCGAGCGCATCACACGCGAGTTCGTCGAACACGCCGTGGCGGGGAACGTCGCGGGTGCATCTGGCTTGCTGCACCCCGATGCCGCATTAAGTTTCGGTTCGCCTCGCAACCCGGGCGTCAGCATTGATGTCATACGCAGCGCGCTGGAGCGACTTCGCAGAGATATCGACATCTCCAGCAACCGCATCACCACACTGCGCGGCTACACCGAAGACGCCGACCACGCAACCGTTCATCTCGCCTGCTGGACGACCGCCGAGGGCCGCTACGGTGGCGGGCCGACGCCTTCGCAATGGGTGCTGCGCGTCGCGCGCGATGAAAACGGCGACTGGTTCATTATGCGCATCACCGCAGTCAGCATCGCCGGTCAGCGGCCAAGCGATCGACTGCCGTGGTGAACCGGTAGCCTGAGATGTCGAACTGCAATCGTCGCTGAGACCACGCAGACACCACGCCCGCTTGGCGCTGGGGTTGCCTACGGCGCACCGATCTCGACCGAATCTACCCCCCACGGCACGCATTCCGAAACTTTTCCCTTGCATCTGCCGGTTCAGGGGGTAGGCTGGAGAAGCGACGCCGGGTCTTCGCACGGGGCGGAGGTTCCGGGATCGTCGCCAATCCTCCACTTCCGGCTTCCCCCCGGATGAGTTCTTTGGGGACCGACGGGGCCGGGGGGTTTGAATGATGAGTGTGTTCACCAGTCAGATTGAGCACGACAGCAACGCCGCCCACGGTCCGCGCGGTTTGCGTGCTTCGAGGGCTGCTTTGTGCTCGTGGTCTGAAAGGTCGAACAGACTTGTTCCAAAAACTTCCCGGTTTCGCTCACGGATCACCGGGCAACTCCGAAGGAGTTCTGCTATGCCAACGATCGTGAGACAGAAACACACACACATGATTGCAGTGTTTGGAACACATCATGCACATCATGGGGGCGGCGAACAGGTCGCGGCGCGCTGTGCTGCGTCTGGTCGGTCCTGCTGATGGCAGCGTGGCTGATGACCGCTTCAACACCAGTCAGTGCCGACCCGCCGCCGCCAAGGTATCGAATCATTGATCTTGGGAATCCATCACCTGACTTCCGTGATATCACTCCGCCTGAAGCAGCGGCCTACAGCATCAACGATCATGGTTGGATCGTCGGCTACGGGATTTTCGATGACGGCTCGGCAGAAGGTGCAATCCGCGCGTATCTTCTTATTCCACAAGGCATGCATGCGGTTTGCCCGGGAGACCTCCGGGGCGTCACCGCTCCGTATCCCGACGGGGTCGTCGATGTACTTGATCTGATTTTCCTGCTTGCTGCGTGGGGGCCGTGTCCCACAGGCGACTGTTGTCCTGCCGATCTCAACGGTTCGGGCTCTGTCGATGTCCAAGACCTGCTGATTCTGCTCGGGAACTGGGGCTCATGCCCAACCTACCCATCACAAAGTGTGGCGAGCCTGTCCGAATCGCTCACAGCAGCGGGGCTGACTTCACAAAACTGGAACGATTTCCAGTCTGTCATGATGGGTGAAGCGTCTGTAAAGACGAAGGCGAACTGGAAATGTTGGATGGAGAATTATCTGATGCAGTGCACGAACTGCCCTGCATGCCCGGGCGATGACCCATTTGCGGAATAGTCAATCAAGACGGGT
>DAOMNO010000005.1:0-143094 GCA_035443885.1 Phycisphaerales bacterium | reverse complement strand
GCCAGTCGGCGCAACCCGTCTTTGCCATCAACTAAGAGGATTCTTATGCGATACATCTTTTTATCGATCGTTTGCTTGACATGCTGGACATGTCAAGCAAAAGCCGCCATCGTAACCGAGTACACGAACAAAGCAGCATGGCAGGCTGCGGTTGGTTCATACTCAACGATCGACTTCACGGGCTTTGCGCACGGAACGACGCTGAATACGCAATATGCGGAATCGCATGGCGTTACGTTTATCGGGACAAACAACATTGTTCATACGAGCTCATTCCTGAATGACGGCGAAGGTGTACGGGGACAACCCGAGTCGCGATTCGTATTTAGTACGCCTCGTCATTCTGTCGCGGTCGATTTTCCTGGTCAGGCTATTTACAAATTATATTACAGCGGCGTACTTGTCTATACGAGCAACCCGCACTGGGCGCCTGTCGGCGGCGGCGGTTTTTATGGGTTGGTGTCGGATACCCTATTTGACGAAGTTGTCGTTTATCGAAATACAGGAAACCCGGCGTTTTACGACGACCTGCACTTCGGCCCGCCGATTCCTGCGCCCGGCGCGCTGGGCGTGTTCGCGCTTGCTGCATTCGGCTGCCGCCGGCGGAGGCGATCATGACCGGCAGAACGAACAATGGTGGGCGATGCTCACGCTATGCTTCGACATTCGCCCACTCGGGCCAAAGCGCCCTTCCCCACGGGGAGAGCCTACTGCTCTGCACTGGCTCTCGGTGCGATGAACTCCGGAATGCGCAGCAGATAGTTTAAACGACCTTGCCCGCTGCGATCTGTTACGCCCAATCGCAGCGATGATCCAGCGAGCAATCTCGCGCCGTCGGGAATCTGGAACAATCGAATCGCCAACTCACCCGGCTCAAGCCCCGCGACGATACGCCGCTGCTGCCGCACGTTTGCTTCAGGCGGCGCAAGCAGGAACGCTTCCGCGCTAACAGGATGGCTTCCCTTGTTGGTGATGTATTGCGTGATGATGAGATCATCGCGCCCGGTTTCCACATTGCGCACGACGCGCCACGTGGCGGCGCTGTCGATGTGCGGTAGGCCGACGGTGAACTCCGCAGCGACTTCCAGCCGAAACGGCGCATCTGCTGCAAGCAGCACTTCCGCTTCGAGACGCTTTGTTCCTGCAATGATGCTGCGGTCAAAGGTGATCTCAACAGGCAGGCGGACTTCCGAGCCGGGACGAATGGTGAACGCATGCGCACGGGGCGAGATGCGCCACGAAGAGCCTTCCGCCAGCACCAGCGTACCGGAGATGGGAATCGGCCACGGATTACGAATCACCAGTTCGTGCTCGTGAATGCGATGCTCGGACGGCACGAACGCAGGCGCAAGTGCGAACCCGCTGCGAAACTGCACGAGCTCAAGATTGATGTTCTCGACAAACACCGGTTCATCGCCGACATGAATGTGATGCGCACCGTCAATGAGATCGACTGTGAACGCATTGCCGAAGAGATCGAACACGTTGACGGCCCCGCTGCCAAGCTGCATGGTTACCTGTTGCGGCTCATCGCCTGCGCCTTGCTCTGCCCAGAGAATGATCGCGGAGCTTCGCGATGGAGTTCCCTGCAGAATCCAGCAGCGCAGGCCGTTGCCGATGGCCAGTTCGCCGCCGAAATGACGACCCGCAAGGTGCCTCGTCATTTCGCGCCATACGATGAGCGTGGGGTCCGGCTGCGGTGCGGGTGCAAAACTCTCCCCCGGGCTACGCCACGGCGCTTCCACCGCAATACGGTCCACATCGCTTCGCCAGGCATAAAGCACGCGGAAGGCGAAATCCATCGCTCGCCGACGAACAGCGTATTCCTGTTCAGGCAATGCCTGCAACCAGAGTGTGATCTCTGCATCGGGCCAGGCATGCGCATATTCGCTGATGGATTCGGGCGGGATCTGATGCGGCAGATCAATCGCAAGCGCACCGACGGGCGGCGCGTCCGCCGTCTGATCTGCCGTGGCGGTGATGGCCAGAACCGGGTTCGGCACAAACTCGCCGAGCACGTTGGCCGCCCGCCCAAGCACGGCGGTCGCGTTCGCAGGCCACTCACCATTCCCACCCACATCACCGAGCTGCCACCGCTGAACTTCCAAACCGAAGTTGATGAGCAGATCGTGCAGATACTCGCGCCACACGGCGGGGTCGTGCCCGAGTGCGGCAGGGACTTCATCCGGTGAAAGGTCAAGCAGCATCGCCAGTTCATCCGGCACGCGCTCCAGCGAGAACTGCACTTCAATCCGATCGCGCAGCATCTCCTGCATGGCGCGGTGTGCAGCTTCATACATCATGTTGGCGGTGCGGGCGGTGGTTTCGCGCTGCCACACCGGCACCATCACCGAGCCGACATGAAGCCGCCTCATCACTTCGGGGAGCATCGCCATATGCAGCGGCCAGTCATGGTGCAAGCCAAGCATAAAGCGAGCATCCCCGCTGCGTCCAAGCCCTTCAACATCCGGCGCGAGCAGCGCGAAATCAAGCGATTTCGTCGCAGCCAGATCACCTTCGGAATACACCTCCAGCACAGCGCGATACCAACCGTGCTGACTCACCGGCAGATCAACCCGCCGAGGTGCAGGCAGCAGAGGCGATGAAAACGGCCGCTCATACACCTGTTCGCCATCCAGATTGAAGACTCGCAGCTTGGCTTCCAGCTCCGTGTTCGCCACATCGCGTACAAGCACTGTAACTGACGGCTGACGAGGTGAGACGAACAGATTGAGCGGCTCATCTGTTCGCACTTCCAGCCTTGGCAGATGCCAGACAGAGACATCATCGAACCACGCGAAACCGGTTATATCGCTCAGCACGGGCGATGCTGCCTTGCCTGGGAGATCATGTGAGCCGAACTGTTTCGGTTGAAGCAGTTGCAGCTCAAGGACAAGATCGCCCACGTTGTCATAATCCCCTCGCACTTCAACCGCGATGGTGTGCCATTCGCCTGCGGTATCGACAAGGCGGCTCATTACGCGGCTTTGAGGAATCATGTTGCCTTGCACATCGTGCAGCCACGCCGCCAGCCGTGCGCGGGCGTGTGTCAGACCTTCGGTTCGCACGCGCACGGCGATGAGATAATCTGCACCGGGCATGGCGGGCAACACCGCTGTGGGCACACGCGCTGCGAGCGAACCCCCGTCGAGTGAAAACTTGAACGACCAATCACCGCTGGATGCATGATCGTTGCTTAATCGCATCGTGCCGAACGGCGGGAAGCCGTCCGCTGCGCCCCACATGCCGTCAGCTTGCGGCGGATCATCTGCCGAATCTGCATGACGAGCCGCACCGACCCGATGGAAATGGAAAGGCATTTCATAAGGCGCGTGCCGAGCCTCTTCAAAATCGAAATGCCGCACCAGTCGATTGAGTGTCGAAAGCCGCTCCGCCTGAACTGCGGGCGGGACCGCAACTGCAGCATCGACGGCCGCTGCCAACACAGCGCAGACGATAACCGGGCTGATTCGACACAGCTTCATGCCTTGGTTATCGGTCGATTGGTGCGGCAACTTCAGGTTTGCCGATGTAAAGAAATGACCAGAAGAGGCTTGGGGTCACGCCCACCCCTTGGCCGGGTCAAATGAGGCTCCACGAGGAAGAGCCGGGTCCGCATCACCGATTATGGCTGCCCTTCTCAGAACTCTCATCGTTACGATCGCGCTGTGCGGCGTCATCGGTCTTGTTTTCTGGCGCGTCGGCATGGACCATCGCCAGCGGACCATCGACGAACTGAACGCCCTGAACGCCGAGATGCAGCAGAAGCTTGAGCAGCGGCAGGCGATGATCGAACGCCTCAGCCGCTCCCGCCGCGTCGCGCATGTTGAAATCACTGCACAACGACTGGCCGAGGACGATTCAATCCTCGAAACGGATGTGCTGTTCATCGAGGTCAACGATGACGGGCGAGAGCTGGCGCGGCAAACCTTCACCATTGCCGGCCATGTGCTGTTCATCGACGCATGGACGGTCAAGTTCGACGCTGAGCATGTTGCGGACGGCCACCCACTCTACGGGCGCAGCCTTGTGCTCTTGCGGCGTATCTACTCAGATCAAATCGCACCCGCCGCAGGCGAACTGATCGACACGCCCGGCGCGGTACCGCCCGGATACGCGGGAAGCGACATCAGCCGCTTTGAGCAGCGCATCTGGACGAACTTCTGGCCGCTGGCGACGGACTGGCGACTCGCGAGAGAAATGGGCATTCGCGTTGCGCAGGGCGAAGCTGTCTATAAACCGGTGAAAGCCGGGCAACGGTATGAGCTGATCGTCGATGCGGTAGGCGGCATGAGCCTGACCCCCCTGCCTGCAGATGACTCACACCTGACTCGCGTGCCATGACACGACTGCGTGTGCTGCAAGAGTCCATCGTCGCATGCACGCGCTGTCCGGAGCTGCGCGCGTATTGCGACGATGTCGCCCGCACGAAACGGCGCGCCTATGAAGACTGGGACTACTGGGGCAAGCCTGTGCCCGGCTTTGGCGATGAGAACGCGAAGATCATGATTGTTGGTCTCGCGCCCGGGGCGCATGGAGCGAACCGCACAGGCCGCATGTTCACGGGCGATCGTTCAGGTGACTTTCTCTACGCGGCGCTTCATCGCGCGGGATTCGCAAACCAGCCGCATTCAGTCAGCCGCGATGACGGTCTCTCTCTCCGCGGCGTGTACATCTCTGCTGCGGTGCGATGCGCGCCGCCCGCGAACAAACCGACACCAACCCAGCGGGCGAACTGCCTGCCGTATCTGGTTGAGGAGATTCGCCTGCTCAAACCGCGCGTGCTGGTGTGTCTGGGTTCGATCGGCTGGGATGCGGCACTCACTGCGTTGCGCGAAGTGGGTCGAGTCATACCAACGCCCCGACCGAAGTTCGGCCATGCGCGCGAAATTACCCTTGGTGAGATCGCGCTGCTCGGCTGCTATCACGTGAGCCAGCAGAACACGTTTACGGGCAGGCTGACGGAGCCGATGATCGACGCCGTGCTGCGCCGGGCAGGAGCGGGGCAATAGCCGTGGGTCCTCATCCCCCAACCTGCTTTTGTTACACTTTCTGGCATGGCGAAAGTCTGGTTGGACGGCAAACTGGTGGATCAGGCCGATGCGAAGGTGAGCGTGTTCGATCACGGCCTTCTCTACGGCGATGGCTGCTTCGAGGGCATTCGCGCCTACAACGGGCGCGTCTTCAAGCTCGCCTCACACCTTCGGCGCATGTACCAGTCAGCGGAGAAGATTCGTCTCACTCCCGCGTACACGCCTGATGAAGTCGCCCGCGCGATTCGCGAAACGCTTGCGGCCAACAACCTGAGGGACGGATACATTCGGCTTATCTTCACGCGCGGCGCCGGTACGCTTGGCCTGCACCCCTTCCGTTGCCCGCGTGCAGGTACGATCGTCATCGCGGATAAGATTCAGCTCTACCCTGATGAGCTTTACGAGAAGGGTATGAAGGTGATCGTGGCGCAACGGCCTCGCATTCCGATTCCCTGCCTTGACCCCGCCATCAAGAGCCTCAACTACCTCAACAACATCCTCGCGAAGATCGAAGCGATCGACGCCGACGTGCTTGAGGCAATCATGCTGAACATCGACGGCCACGTCGCTGAATGCACGGGCGACAACATCTTCATCATCAAGAACAAGCGGATTCTTACGCCGCCCAAGAGCGCGGGCATCCTGCATGGCATCACGCGCGAGTTCGTGCTGGACACAGTCGCACCCGCGCTGGGCTATGCTGTCGAAGAGAAGATGATGAAGCTTGACGAGGTGCTGGCTGCGGATGAGGTGTTCCTCACAGGCACGGCTGCGGAGATCATTGGCGTGTCGCAGATCGACGAGTACATCATCGGCAATGGCCGCGTCGGAGCGATCACCGCTGCGCTCACGCAAGAGTTCCGCAAGCGCGTCGCTGCGAACGCGCCGGAAGATTGATCTTTGCCCGCGTGAAGGGGAGCCGGTTTCGATGCGATGCACGCAATGTGATTACGCCCTTTGGAACCTGCCCGCCAGGAACTGCCCGGAATGCGGCAAGGCGTTCGCCCCAAGCGAATACGAGTTCGTTCCCAATGCAGTGCAGTTCATCTGCCCGCACTGCGCGCAGGCTTACTACGGCACCACACAGAAAGGCCATCTCGACCCAGTTGAATTCGAGTGCCTCTGCGGGCATCACGTTCACATGGACGGCATGATCCTGCTGCCCACGCAGGGCGTCAGCGAATTCGCCACCGTGCCCGACGCCGTGCCGTGGCTTGAGCGCAATCGCAGGGGCCGCTTTTCAGCGTGGTTCAAGACCGTATGGGGTTCGCTCATCCAGCCGCACAGGATGATCCATGCGGCACCGGGTGAAAAGGGAACATTGGATGCATGGCTGTTCGCGGTCATTACGATCGTGATTACGGCTCTGATCAGCGTGTTGCCGTTTCTGCTGTTCCTGCTGATTCCACTCGGCATGGGCGCTGGCGGAGCCGGCGCATTGTGGTTCCTTGCTTTTATGGGCGTCTTCTTTGGCACCATGACGCTGGGGTGGCTGATCGGCATCGTCCTCTGGGGTGCAGCGACACACATCCTGTTGCGCATGACGGGTACGCTCACGTACTCAATCGGTCGCACATATCAAGCGCTGTGCTACAGCTCCGGCGCGAACATCACCAGCGCACTGCCCTGCTTCGGCGGTTATATCGGGTGGATCTGGTGGGTCATCAGCGCGACGATCATGACAAAGACCGCGCATCGCATCGGTGGCGGGCGCGCCGCATTTGCAGTCCTCACGCCGCCGCTCACGTTCATCATCCTTCTCATCGGCGGGTACGTCGCTCTCATATACAGCGTCATGGCTGCAGCACCGGGCATGATGGGGGGCGGCATGTTCGTCGGCTCGCAAGCTTCGGGTACGACTGCGCAGCGAATGGCGACACTGCTCGAAAACAGCCGTTCAAACTCGCAATGGCCCGTCCATGTGCTCACTTACGTCCCTGACGGTCTTTGCCATCCCTGGGAGTTCGTAACTTCCAGTTCGATGACAACGCCGGACGTGGTTCCCGTGGGCAGCAGCAACCTGATCAATCTGTCGTTTCTGGATGTTCGCCAGCAACGCGCGATGATCAACGAAGCCGTCGCAGCGATGCCCGAGCATCTGGTGGCGTATCGCGTCGGCGACTGCGTCTTCACGTATCCCGGCCTGCCTGCTGATCCCGATCCAGACCTCTGGCTGCTTATCGTCTGGCCCGACCCGGTCTGGAACCCAAGCCCGCCGAACACCGTGTGGGTCGGCACGCCTGCCGGGAATGCTTCAGGCACATCCCGCAGAAGTGTTTCATTTCGCCTTGATGAGTTTGAAGAGGCCCTGGCGGAACAGAATCGCCTGCGTGAGCAATGGAATCTCCCGCCACTGCCGCATCCGCAGGATGTGCTGCATGGAAAGGATTTTGCCGCCCCCCCGAAGAACATGAATGACGCCGACCATTAGCGGCGCATCAGGAGCGTTGCGGCCATGCGGATCAGCCGACTGATGTTCTGGGTCTTCACCGTGGCACTCACTGTCGGCGCACTGCTGTTCGGCGCGACATTCATGAATTCCAGCTGGGTACTCCTGACGATTGGCAACGTCGCGTTGCTGCTGGGCGGCTATGCGTTGATGGCCTATGCCATCGCGCGTGCGCGCGAAATGGGACACCTGCCGCGATTGCTTGCCATCTCGCTTGTTGCTGCGCTCATCGGCTGCACTTCGATGATCGGCATGATCTGGGCTTTGGTATTCTCCCGCACAGCGGCCATGGATCGCTGGCTGGCGATCATCGGCGCACCGGCCACCAGCCTGACGGCGTTCGGCGCACTCGCGGGCCTGCTCACCGCCATTCGCCTGCCCAACACAACGCTTATCTGGATCAGGCGCTGCACGATCGCGATGGCTGGCTTGCTCGCTGCGTTCATCAGCGTCATCGTGTTCATGGACCCGTGGCTGAACTTCGATGCGCGCGACGTGCTCGCCCGAATTGCGTCCACGATCACGGTGTTCATCGGCGGCGGCGTGCTCACAATCGTCGCAACGGTGTATCTCCATCGGTTGCGCGGTCGCGATGCGCCGATCATCGAGCCGCTCGACATGACACTCACGTGCCCGCGCTGCAAGCTGCGCCAGACGATCAAGACCGAAGGCTCGCGATGTGAGGCATGCAAACTCGGCATCAAGGTGAGCCTCACATGATGACTTCCTCGCCTTCATCGCCGCTTCACACACTGGGCAGAATCGCCTCGCTGTGGCTTGTGCGGCTGCTTGCCGGGGTCGTGATTGCGGGCCTCGCCTTCAACGCGGCGCTGCTCATCGTGTATTTCCTCTTTGAGCCGCATTCGGCATGGTTCAGACATTTCTTCAGCGCCATGTTCATCACGACGCTCTTTGCGGGGCTGATATTGTGCGCTTCGATCATCATGCATCAACGCCGCATGGCGCCATTGATGCTGCTTTCGATATTCGTTGCTGCGGGCGCAGCCATGCTGTGGTGGCCAGTTCTCTGGGATAGTCTGCGCTCATCTCAGCAGATGCTCTATGCGCGCTTGGCAGGCATGCTCACCATCTTCGCCATCGCGTGCGTGCACTCCGGCTTTCTTGCAGTGGTGCCAAGCCGAGGTGGAACAGGTCTCGGCCTGAAACTGGTTCTCGCAGCGGTGGCGTGGACCACTTCAGTCGTGGCGATGGCAACCCTGTTTGACGACATCATGGTGTCAAACGTGATGGGAGCACTCGCCATGAACATCTTGATCTTCGGCAGTGTGTTCACAGCGCTTGGCACGATCTTCGTGCCTGTCGTTCTACTGACAATGAAGCGGCGAGAGAACGCCCGACGTGAATCACTCGGCGAGCGCATCGAAGTCGAACTCTGCTGCCCCAAGTGCTCGACAGAGCAAGTAACACGCACAGGCCCCACGCGATGCATCGCCTGCGGCACGCTGATGAACATCGAACTGGAAGAACCTCGCTGCGACTGCGGCTACTCGCTCTTTCGTCTCCGTGCGGACACCTGCCCGGAATGCGGCACCGTGATTCCAGAAGAAAAGAAATGGACAGAACAGGCCGCCACGCAGAAGCCCGCGTTCATGGCCCATCCGCAACCGATCGAAGCGACGGCCTGAGGCCTGGATCCAGTGAATTGTGTTGCCCTGTTTTACTTCTCCTCAATTCTCTCTGCTCACCTCTCTTTCATCCTTGACAGTCCTCAATGCGGCGTCATAGTGTCGAGTGGCAACGATTCGGACGATGAGCGAAATGCGGACGATCGGGTGTCGTGTTTGGAGGAGGATCACAATGGGGAATTTCCGACGGCGCGAGAGTCGAACAGCGCTGATGCTCGCCATGGTGGGCACGCTCGCGCTCGCCGCCACAGCCGTGCCTGCGGTAGCGCAATCCTTCAGCGCCCCGCTCGTGCTCGGCGGTCTCGCATGGCCGACCAGCATGGCCTTTGCCCCCGACGGCCGACTCTTCATCAGCTTGCGTGATGGTCGCGTGGTCGTTCTGGAAAACGGCTCGCTCCTGCCGACACCGTTCATCGATCTGCGTCAGGAAGTGATTGAGTATTGGGATCTCGGCCTGTTGTGCATCGCACTCGATCCGGACTTTGCCGCAAATCGGCATGTGTATCTGCTCTATACCGTCGATTCATGCGGTGCAAGCTGCACGAACACGTTCGCGCGGCTTGTGCGCTACACCGGCACCGTTGCAAGCAATGGCAATCAGGCGGACCTCAAGTCCTGTCATGTGCTGATCGGTGAAACCGCCGCTGAGGGATTTCCCAGTTGTACGCCGAGCCACACCATTGGCGCGCTGCGCTGGGGGAATGATGGGTCGCTGTTCGTTTCTGCCGGCGACGGCGCCAGCTTCACCGCGATGGACCCCGGCGGGCAGCATCCCGCTTGCTTTGCAGAAGGCTTGAACGATCCCATCGAAAACGTTGGCGCATTTCGCGCGCAGTTTCTCGGCTCGCACGCGGGAAAGATCCTTCGCATTGATCCCGCCACCGGATTCGGATTGCCGTCCAATCCATATTGGACTGGCCGCGGCAGCGATAAGGCCTCGCGGGTGTGGGCCTATGGTCTGCGCAACCCGTTTCGCTTTGCCGTTCGGCCCGGCTCACCCGGTCCCGGTACACTTTACATTGGCGATGTCGGCTGGGCGCTGTGGGAAGAAATCAACGTCAGCACCGGCGGCGAGAACTTCGGCTGGCCCTGTTATGAAGGCTTCAACATTCAGGCTTCATACTTCAATGCCAATCCGGCACACTCAGGTTGCAGTTCCCTCGGCAGCCCGAACAATCCCGGTCCGGTTAGGCCACCCATCATTTCATGGCATCACAGCAACCCGACGATCTCAACGCCTCCTGGCTTTGTCGGCCGCTGCGTCATCGGCGGCGCGTTCTATCAAGGCACGACGTGGCCTCAACAGTATCACGGCGCACTCATCTTCGGCGACTACATGAACGGCTGGCTGATGGCGCTACGAACCGACGCCGACAATCAGTTCATTGATTTGCTCCCCTTGCCGCTCGGTGCAGGATTCCCCTTCACAGATCTGGTTTCTCACCCGACGACCGGCGAACTCTATTTCCTCACCTGGCTGGGGCAGTTACGCCGCATCGAATACACGCCAAAGACGGGCGATCTCCATATCGACGGCGTCGTCGATGTGCTTGATCTGCTCATTCTTCTCGGCGCGTGGGGACCGTGCCCGCCTCGTGGCGATTGCCCTGCTGATCTCAACGGCAACGGAACCGTTGATGTGCAGGACCTGCTGATCCTTCTCAGCAACTGGGGTTAGCACTGCACCCAGCGATGCTCACAGCCCGTAAATCGGCCTGAGTTTGCCTTCGAGATATCGCATCAGCGGCTCGGCGCTCAGTGGCTTGCCTGTAACGCGCTCGCAGAGTTCGCCCGCGTGGTATCGCTTGCCGTGCGCGTGAATGTGCGTGTTGAGCCACGTCTTCAGCGCGCTGAACTCACCGCGCTCGAACTGCGAGTACAGGTCGGGCATGTCTACCATTGCTTTCTCGAAGAACT
This sequence comes from Phycisphaerales bacterium, assembly GCA_035443885.1. Taxonomy (GTDB): domain Bacteria; phylum Planctomycetota; class Phycisphaerae; order Phycisphaerales; family SM1A02; genus DAOMNO01. The sequence continues at coordinate 132,049 of DAOMNO010000005.1, read as the reverse complement.
GCGCTGCATAAAGATTGCCGAGTGTATAGGTGGGGAAATAACCCATCGACACCATGGACCAGTGAATGTCCTGCAGGCAGCCGCGCCGATTGTCCGGCACGTCGATGCCAAGGTATTCCTTGTATTTTGCGTTCCACACGCCGGGGATATCCGCCACCTTCAGTTCACCCTTGAGCAAGGCGCGCTCAATCTCGAAGCGGATCATGATGTGCATGTTGTATGTCGCTTCGTCGGCTTCAACACGGATGAAGTCCGGCTTGACAATGTTCGCGCCTTCGTACACATCATCCATTGAAAGCTGCTTCACGCCATCGCCGAAGTGCTCCTGAAGTTTCGGATAGGCCCACTTCCAGAACGCTCGCGAGCGACCGACCTGATTCTCCCACATGCGGCTCTGGCTCTCATGAATGCCGAGCGAGATGGAATCGCCCATCGGCGTGCCGACATGCTCCAGCAGCAGTCCCTGCTCGTAAATGCCATGGCCGCACTCATGCATGGTTGAACCGAGCGCATCGTTGAGATTGTCCTCGTGGAAGCGCGTCGTCAGGCGCACGTCGTTGCAATGCGTACCAGAGCAGAACGGATGCGTGGAACGATCAAGCCGGCCTCGCTTGAAATCGAAGCCGATTGACCCTGCAATGAAGCGGACGAACTTTTCCTGCTGATCGATCGGCAGCTTGGTTTCATTGAACGCATTGCTCGGCTGCCTCGGCGCGTTCATCAACTCGCCAAGAAGCTTCTGCAACCGCTCGCGCAACGGTGCGAACACCGCCTGTACGTCCTTCGCCGTGCAGCCCGGCTCGTAATCTTCCGCAAGTGCGTCCCATGGCTCGCCGCCCGCAGACCAGCCAAGACACTCCGCCTTTCGGCGGAGCAGATCGACAATCTTCTCCAGCCATGGCTTGAAGTGATTGAAGTCGGAGTTCCGCCTGGCTTCGGCCCATGCGTGCTGACCGTAACTGGAGAGCAGCGCCTGCTCCTCGACAAGACTTGAAGGCAGCTTCGTCTTGCGATCGTAACGGTGACGAATTTCGCGAAGATTGACCGATTCGACGCTGTGCTTGTCCTTCGTGAGCGAAGCGTCTTTTTCGCACAGCGCGAGCAGTTCGCCGATACGTGACGAAGTAGCCTGCTCGTGGCTGAGCTTCTCCAGCTGCGCGAGCTGCCTGCCGCGCAGTTCAATGCCTGCGTCCGGCATCATGACTTCCTGATCCCAGCTCAGCAGCGCAGCAGAGCTTGCCAGCAGGTTCGCGTCCTTCACTAAAGCGAGCAGTTCCTCATAGGGCGAAACGCGAGTGTGCGAGGTGGGCGGCGTAGCGGTGGCGGTCGTCATCCGATCATCTCCTCAGGTCGAAGGTTCTTTGAGAATGTGGATGATACCGGCTCCGCATTGGATCGTTTGCGAAGCGGTCCATCGACGTTTTTCAAGGGTTTTTGAGCCAAAAAGACAGAGCGGACGAAGTGGATACTTCGTCCGCTCCATGAGGAGGCTTCGTATGGACGGATTACGAGGTGCTCATCAGGGATTCGAGCAGCGTAACGATTTCCGCAGCGCGGGCGTCCGTTCGGGCACGGGCGTGATCCAACGCCGTGCGATCGCGCGAATCCTTCACATCAAGCTTGGCACCCGCTGCAAGCAGAGCCTTGATCGTTTCAACGTTCGAGCCTGAAGCACCCGCTGCAAGCAGCAGCACCGTGCGGCCAGATGCATCACGTGATTCCAGCTTTGCACCGGCATCCAACAGCACCTTCACGTTATCCACGCGGCCCGTGCGGGCGGCGTGCATGATGGGCGTCATGTTCCATGCGGGGTCAGCGGTTTCAAGATCAGCGCCGGCCTGAACGAGGAGCTTGACCGATTCCGGCTCGCCGTAGCCCGCAGCCCACAGCAGCGCGTTGTAGCCCGCTGAGGAAACCGTATCAACCTTCGCACCAGCACTGAGCAGCAGTCGCACGCTTTCCGCGTTGCCGACCATCGCCGTCCACGCCAGCGCACTGCTGCCTGAGTTGTCGCGTGCGTTCACATCCGCACCGGCTGCAAGCAGAATGCGAATGATCTCTGCGTTCTTTGAGTGGCCCGCCCACATCAACGGTGTGCGGCCATCCTTGTCAACGCCGTTGACGTTTGCTTCGGCCTTGATAAGAGCCATCACAATTTCCGGGCTGCCATGACGCGCCGCGATGGACAGCAGCGGCACGCCGTTTGTGTCGGTTACATTCGGGTCGACACCCTGCTCAATGCGAGAAAGGGCTTCCGCGACCTGATTCTGCCGAATCAGGGCGATCGGGTCGCGCAGCACAGGCTGACGACGCTCGCCCGATTCCGCAGCGAGTGGGTTGCTCGAATCGAGCTGGCGATTCAACGGATCAGGACGAACGTGGCTGTGGATGATAGCGTTAAGCACGCTCACTTCGGGGTGATCAATGCGAACGGTCAACCGCGAGGGCTGGCCCATTTCTCGCCATGAATCCCATGAAAGCTGGAGTTCGTGTTCAGTGGCCACCGTATCCGTGAAAGCAGCGAGACGCGGCTCAACGCTCGTGATGCGGAACGCCTGGCCATCCATTGAACGCACGGTGATGCGACCCGACGAATCGCGCTCGGGGCTGATCGTCGCAGGCTCGATGACCGCAAAGGCGATGCCCTGACCCTTCACGGTTGCGGTGAGCGGTGGCTGGCCATCCACGATGAACGTAACCGTCTTCGTCAACTGCGTCGGCTGCGCGCCGGCACTCATGCTGATTTCAATGTCAACGGTCTCACCCGGCTCCAGTTCCTTGCCTGCAGGGACGTTCGCCGCCGTGCAGCCGCATGACGTGCGCGAACTGACAATGCGCATCGGGCGATCGCCGGTGTTAATCAGTTTGATGATGCCGGTGCCCTTGTCATTGATTGGAATCTTGCCGAGGTCGAGGACGGAAGGCTCTGCGATCACGATGTGCGGCGCGTTCGCGGCGGCGGATCGCTCCGCAGCGGCGAGCGCGTTGTAGTACTCATCCTTCTCGCTCACCGGGCGGGCGGAAAGTGCGTCCTGAGAAGCGGGCTGCGAATCCCGCGCTCGGGTTGGATCAACGGGGGCTGGCGTCGGGGCCGGTGCCGGGGTCGGTGCGGCGGTTGCGCTCCGCTCGTTCGAGGTGCTCTTGGTGACGACGGCAGCTTCGCGTTCACCGCAGCCGGGAAGGAGCAGCAACCCGCTCAGACACAACACAAAGCCGGCACTGGCACGCTGATTCAGATACTTCGACATGGCATCTCCCGCCTGTATTCTCTAGGACTTACTCGAAAACAGCATACAAACAACAAGGCGGCACCAAACCCACCCTCGCGCGCGTAAAAAGCCCGTGCGCAGCAGGATGGGATCGAGCCGGGATGTTGATCGACGAAATCACGTTGAAACCGAATTTGGTCTTCTTCCAAACGCCCATTCCGACCGACTATTGCCGGACAAAAGCGAAATCATCAAACCCCGATAAAATCCATACCCATACAGAACACGATCTTCGCCGCCCCTATCTCGTCTTGGATCGATCGAACGCAATGGGTCCGTGACTGGTGCCGCCTCTTTTTTCGTGTTCCTCACGCACTTCATGCGCAAAGCGGAAGTACACTCCGGTGTTCCGCTTTTCAGCTTCGCCTGCCCCGATTTTTCCTCATCTGCGAGTCTCGCATGTCCATCGAATCTCTCCCTGAACACATTCGTATGCCCCATCTGAGGCCGTTTCAGCCCCTGCCTGTGCAGAAAGACGGCAAGCAGTTCGTTGCCCTTCGCGACCCTGCCATGCTCACCCAGCAGACGATGGTCGTCCCGCCACAGGTGCTGGGCATCCTGCAGCACTTTCGGGGCGAGCGGACCATTGACCAGATCGCTGCCGAAATAGGCGGCCAAGTCAACCAGTTCGCCGATCTGGCCAAAGCCCTTGATCAGGTCGGCCTGCTCTGGGGACCGACGTTCGAGCGAATGGAAAGCGAGGTCAAGGAAAAGGTGCGGGCGGCTGGCGCGTTCCCTGCGTTTGCCTCCGCCTCAATGGGTACCGATGCCGCTGCCTGCCGTGCTGCGATTGAAGGCTACTTCGCCGAGACGGAAGACCCGGAAATTGAAGGCACGATCGTTGGCGTGGTCGCGCCGCATTTGGATTACCAACGCGGCTGGCCCAACTATGCCGCTGCGTATCACGGCCTGCGCAACACAACCGCACCAGACCGCATCGTTATTCTTGGCACAAATCACTTCGGCATTGGTGATGGCGTCATCATGAGCGAGTTCGGCTTCGACTCGCCGATGGGCCGCTGCCCCGCAGATTCCACCGTCGTCTCCGCCATGGTGGAAAAGCTCGGCAGACCGTTGATTGTCGATCAACTCGATCACCTGCCGGAACACTCCATTCAACTTCACCTGCCGTGGTTGCAATACTGCTTCGGCAACGTGCCTGTGGTCGGCGTGCTCGTGCCCGATCCACTGACGCCGATGATCGAAGACGACGGCGAGCGCGTGAGCTTTGAGCATTTTGTAACCACGATGAACGATGTGCTCGATCAAGTCGGCGGGCGCACGCTCTTCGTCGCATCAAGCGATCTCAGCCATGTCGGTCCACAGTTCGGCGAGCCGCGCCCGGTTGATGAACAGCGGCGAATGGACGTTGAACAGCACGACCGCGAGATGATGGCGAAGTACCTTTCAGCGGATGCGGAAGAGTTCCTCGCTGCGATGCGCTGGAACAAGAACCCCACACGCTGGTGCAGCATCGGCAACATGGCTGCTGCGCTCATGCTCGCGAAGCCCGAAGCCGTCGAACTCATCGACTATCGCCAGGCGTATGACGATGCGGGCAACGTGCTGGTGAGCAGCGCAGCGATGGTGATGGTGTAAGACTCACCGATTGATCGCACTCATCGATCAATCGTCATGATGTCGCGCAGTGGCTTGCGCGAAAGGTTCGGCACCGTACAGTCGTCCGCTGGATAGCCAACCGGGATGAGCAGGTATGGCCGCTCATAATCGGGCCGCCTGAGAATCTGCGCGAGGAACTTCATCGGGCTGGGCGTATGCGTCAGCGTGGCCAAGCCGGCGTGATGTGCCGCTGCAAGCAGCAGGCCCACCGCGATACCCACCGATTCGTTGACGTAATACACCTGATCGGATTCGTTCTGCATCGCGTCGTCCTTCATCAGCTTGAAGACGACGATGAGCCACGGCGCGACTTCGAGAAACGGCTTGTGCTCATCTGTGCCGATGGCGGCAAGATCGCGAAGCCACGTTTCAGTTGCGCGGCGGGAGTAAAACTCACGCTCTTCAGCTTCCGCAGCGACGCGAATCTCACGCTTGATGGCGGGATCGCGAACCGCGACGAACCGCCACGGCTGCTTGTTCGCGCCACTCGGTGCGGTGCCCGCAGCAAGGATAATGTTTTCGATCACCGCTGCTGGCACCTCGCGATTGGAAAACTCCCGCACGGTGCGACGTTGGTTCATGATCTCGTAGAACTCGCGTGAAGCCTCGATCGCAGATTTCGGCGGCACATAGGGGCGAAGCGGAATGACCTTCGGTGCGCTCATGCAAACAGCGTACCGCGCAACCGACCGGCACTGAGATGCTCGTTAGGGTTACCCTAAGCCCTCGGTCGGTAATTCATCCCATCAACTTTGACTAGATTCTTGCGCAGGTTCTGGCGGCGTCCTCGGTACCATATCGCATTGATACGGTTCCCCGGACCCACGAACGCTCCGGGGGGGATGGCGGGGTGTGGTGAGCGTTGTTATGTCCACAAGTGAACTCGATACACGTACAACACTCTTCGGCAGACTGAGGGCAGCCGACAACGCCACGGCTTGGCGGGAGTTCCAATCTCGCTACGGCGGCATGCTACTGCGCTTCTGCCGCTCGCTGGGCTTGCAGCACGCCGACGCAGAAGACGCTGTGCAGGCCGTGCTTTCCAAGCTTGTAGCGGGCCTGTCCACCTTTCAATATGATCGAAATCGAGGCCGATTCAGGGATTACCTCTTTCGATGCGCGCGAACCGCAATTTTTGATTTGAAATCAGGTCAGAAACGCGCGGCCAATCCGGTAGTCCATCACAACGGCGATGTTCATCATGCTCACGATCATGCGCTTGAAGCAGCATTTGAACGTGAGTGGGTGAACCATCACTATCGTCTCGCGCTGATGCACGTGCGTGCGTCGATGGACCCGCGCAGCATCGCCGTCTTTGAGGAGGCCCTGATGAATCGACCGGCGCGACAGATTGCCGAGAGCATGGGGATGACCGAAAATGCGGTGTACAAAGCACTGCAGCGGGTGCGTGATCGCCTTCGCGAGCAGATCACCCGACAGGTGCACGAAGAAGACGGCCCGGAATGACCGCGCCGACGCCGCCAACTCCCCCGCGAGCAGAAAACCCCACGACTGCAGCAGACTTTGACAACTCGCTGCTGACGACAGTATTCGGGTTTGATGACACTTCCGACACGTGGCTTGACTGCGCACGCCGCGCGGTGCAGCCGCCCCCCGCGCTTGGACAACTTGGTGACTACGTCCTGCTCGAAGAAATTGGTCGCGGCGGGCAAGGCTCGGTGTATCGCGCCATTCAACCTGGCACCGATCGAACTGTCGCGGTCAAGCGGCTCGGCGCGGGCATCATGCTCTCCGGGCGCGATCGCGAACAGTTCACTCAAGAAGTTCACGCCATCACGCGCCTCTCCCACCCGAACGTGGTCACTGTGCACACCGCGGAGATCGTTGAGGGTCATCCAATCATCGTGATGGAATATGTCGATGGTGTCGCCATCGATCGGTGGGCCGAGGGTGTGAGTGACGGACAAGGCGGTATCAAAGCGCCGACGCTCGAACAGATACTCACCACATTCGCGCAGGTGTGCGATGCAGTGGCGCATGCGCATCAACGAGGCGTCATTCATCGAGACATCAAACCCTCGAACATTCTTGTCGGTGCGGATGGCGCGCCACACGTACTCGATTTCGGCATCGCCAAACTGACGGACGACCTGCAAAACAACGGGACGATGACGATTCACTCTTCAACGGGTTTCGCAGGCACCCCGCTCTACTCATCGCCAGAGCAACTCGATGGACGTGCGGATCGAATTGATACAAGAAGCGATGTCTTCTCGCTCGGCGTGCTGCTGTATCGACTGCTGGCGGGGCAAGAACCTTTCGTGCTGGGGGGCGGTCTGACGGCGATGCTGAATTGCATCAATCGTGGGCCACAGCAACGCCCTTCACAGCTCAACGCATCGCTCAATCGTGAACTTGATTGGATCGCACTTAAAGCTCTTGAATCAGACCCCGATCAGCGGTATCAGACAGTCGATGCGCTGGCGACCGATGTGCGACACTATTTGAGTGACAAACCATTGCTCGCGCATCCGCCAAGCAAGTGGTACCTCACTCGCAAATTCGTTCGCAGGCACCGCTCGGCTGTGGCTGCGTCAACATTCGTCGTGTTGACGCTCGTCACGGGTGTCATCGTAAGTACCGCCAGCTATGTTCGGGCCGAGCAGGCGCGCCGCGCCGAATTTGCTGCGAGGCAACACGCTGAGCTTCGCCGGTACATTGCAGACATTCGCACCGCAGCCACTGCGCTCTCCGTAGGTGATGTCGGCTCCGTGCGCGCCGCACTCGTGGACGCGCCGACGGAACATCGCGGATGGGAATGGCATTACCTGATGCGCTGCAGCGATGACAGCCTCGCCGTGATCGACTCGCTTCCCGGCGATCCAGTTGCGCGCCATCTCTCCGGGTTCGGCCCATGGCTGTATGTATCGTCACCCAATGCACACATCGCAAGGCTTTACGACGTCCAGGAAGACACGCCTCGCCTCATCGGTGTTGCTGGAACAGGTGCAGCGAATCGTGCGGTGATACTTCTGCCGGAACAACATCTGTTGGCGGATGATGCGGCCATCATCTCGAAGTCTGAAACTGGAACGTTCACACCTGTCGTGACCCTGCCAGACAATACCAGTTATGCGGGATTCGTTAACGTGCGGGGCGATACGCAACTCATCCTGTATCAGATGCCGGGGCGATTCATCTTCGTTCCGCTGGACGCGATCGAACTCGCGATGGCGTCTTCGACGGATCATGACTCGCTTCCAGTTCTCGACATCCCGCATGACGCAGCGACGCTTGAGATCAGCAACTTCAGGCATTCCTATTCGATGAGCCATGCTGTCGGAACTTTGATTGCACTTGGCAGTGGAACCGCTGGCGAAGTGGTGCTCATCGATGCGGATATGCCTCGCGTCGTTTCGCAGGCTCATGTCCATAAAAAAGGCATGCTCAGCCTTGATTTTTCACCCGATGGAACGCTGCTGGCCACGGCATCCTTTGAAAAAACCGCTCGAATTCTCTCTGTGCCTGAGCTTGACGTGGTCATGGAGCTGCATGGCCACGATGAAGTCGTGAGTACGATCGCCTTTCTGCCCTGTGGCACAAAGGTCATCACTGCTTCATGGGACGGGACGATTCGCGTTTGGGATGCGCGAACAGGTCAATGCACACGCATTTTGCGCGGACACGATGGCGCAATACGCGGCATGCACGTGCGTGAAGACGGCGCGATGGCCTACACACTCGGCGATGACGGCGAAGTCAGGCAATGGTCGCTGCGAGACTCTGATGGCCCGTCGCGCAATCGCGTCATCGACAAGCTGCCGCGAATCGCGGGATTTGCCATCACCCCCGATGTACCGACGAGCGGGTGGTGCATCGCAACGGGGTTTTGGCCCGACCAAGAGAATCCGAAAACGATCGCGCAAGCAGTCAGCGTCACACATCCAGATATTCGCCATACGCTGATCGTCAATGATTGTTTGCTTGACCCTTCTTATTCATGCACCATACGAGCGGTCGACTGTCATCCATCCGGTTCGCCGGTCGCCGTCGGCGGGTACGACGGCACGATCACGTTCTTCGATGTTCCTCGCGCGCCGAACGAGCCGTTCCCGCTGCACCAGCCCCTCTCATCGATCACCTTCTTCGGCGAAGAAACGGATGGCCGCGGACTTGCGCGGCACACAGTCAGAATCGGCAGCTTTAATCCTGATCAACTTGATTGTGTTCGTTTCTCACCCGCTGGTACGCACCTCACAGCCAGCATCGGATCAAACATCGCTGTGTTTGATGCACGGACGGGACAGGATGTCGCTCGCGCTGTGCTGAACCCCGGGGTTCTGTCGATTGCGTTCTCACCTGATGGTGATCAGATCGCCATCGCCAGTACCGACGGCACGGTCGCGTTCTGGCGATGGATGAGCGACACACAACCCGAAACGAAGATTCAGTTGAACTGCCAGCACGCAGATATCGACTGGAGCCGCGACGGTCAATGGATTGTGTGTGCGAGCTATGGCGGCGCGACACGGCTATGGCGAGCGAATGATTTCAGCCGCACCTTTGAACTGCACGCCCGCGATGCCTGCTTCAGTGCTCGTTTCAATGGTGATGGAACACGGATCGTGACCGCAGGCTATGACCGAACGATTCGAGTCTGGCATACGGAGTCCGCCTTGGAATTGCTTACGCTGCATGGCCACGAGCTTTTTCTGGCCAAAGCACTGTTCAGCAACGACTCGAACTGGATCATCAGTGCTGCACCGGACAATACCATGCGACTCTGGGACGGCCGCCCACGCTCAACGCAACCGTGATCGATGCGATTGTGAAGTGTTGGCTTGCTGAAGCAACTGGCATTCGATTTATCGGACAAGCCGCGCACAGATAACATGAAGAAATCGCGCTTTGCGGGCCAATTGCTTTGAAAGGTCGCACTCATTTGCTATGGTGTTCATGGAGAGAATTGCGGTTGCGATCAACCGCGCATTTGATTGAAAGAGAGATGAATCACATGAACACTGCATACCGTTCGCGCGGCGCGATCATTGCCGCCGCGATGTCTTCCGTGGCCTTTGCCCTCACCTCATCCGCCTCGGCGTCGATTCTTGGCTCCGCCAGCGACTTCAACGCCTTCATTTTCGGCAACATCAACTATCAGAACTCCGACTTTGAAGGACGCGTCGCAGCAGGCGGCAACGTCAGCTTCACCAACATGGGCGTAGGAAGCCAGCTTCCGAACTCCAACGGTGCACTCGATCACATGATCGTCGGCGGGAACGTGAACTGGACCAACGGACAGGTGTTCGGCGGCAACCTCAGCTACGGCGGCACGTCGATACTGAGCGGCGTCGGCTTCCCGAACGGCTCGGCGTATCAAGCCGCACCGTCCGTCAACTTCGCTGCGGAACAGGCTTTCCTCAACCAGTCCAGCACCTTCTGGTCAGGCCTCGCAGGAAACGGACTCGCTGAGAATACGTTCGGCTCCGTCGCACTCACCGGCTTTGACTCGTCTCTGAACGTCTTTAATCTCGACGGCGCATGGCTCGCCGGCGCCAACGGCCTCTCAATCACCGCTCCGACCGGTTCCACCGTGCTCATCAACGTGAGTGGCGCCGCAGCGCAGATGCAGAACTTCGGCTTCTTCCTCAGCGGCATCACCAGCAACAACATCCTCTTCAACTTCTACGAAGCGACAACGCTCAACATGAGCGGTATCGGTATCGAAGGATCGATCCTCGCACCGCTGGCCAGCGTCACCTTCGCCAACGGTCAGATGAACGGCACGCTGATCGCCGAATCGCTCACCGGCAGCGGCGAACTGCATCACCGTCCGTTCGGCGGTGACCTGCCCCAGGTGCCCGCACCGGCAACACTTGCCTTGTTCGGCCTGATGGGCCTCGCTTCACGACGAAGGCGCTGACCCCTTCTTGCCGCTTCTCGCTCAATCCAATCACACAACAACAAACCGCGGCATTTGCCGCGGTTTGTTCTCTTTTGACGCTCGCGTTCTCGACTCGACGCTTACCCGATTCCGATCATCGCGCCGATCTGCGGGCTGTATGCCACGATCAAACCTGCGAAGACAACCGAGACGATCGCGATGAGCTTGATGAGGATGTTCAGCGACGGGCCGGATGTATCCTTGAACGGATCGCCGACGGTGTCGCCGACAACGCCCGCCTTGTGCGCATCGCTACCCTTGCCGCCGAAGTGGCCCTTCTCAATATACTTCTTCGCGTTGTCCCATGCGCCGCCCGCGTTGGCCATGAAGATGGCGACCGCGAAGCCGGAAGTAAGACCGCCCGCGAGCAGGCCCATCACGCCGCCGACGCCGAGAATGAGACCGACGACGATCGGCACGATAATTGCCAGCAGCGAAGGGATCACCATTTCGCGCTGCGCGCCCGCGGTGGAGATGGCCACGCATTCCGCGTAGTCCGGATACTGCTTGCCGTCCACGTTCACCTTCGTCGGCCACTTCATCGGATTGGCGATGTCTGCTTCGCTCATGCCGCTCTTGCGGAAACCGTCACGCATGATACTGAACTGCCTGCGGCATTCGTTCATCATGCGATAGGCAGCGCGACCGACCGCACTCATCGTCATCGCGCAGAACACGAATGCAAGCAGCACGCCCATGAAGATGCCGCCCAGCACACGCGGGTTCATCAGCGTTACGTCGTAGTACGCAAGAATCTGGCGGATGTCCGCGCGATCGACGGGAACAATCGTGATGTCTTCGTCGTGCGAGTGGTCGCCGTGCGGGAATGAAATAACCGCTTGATACTCGTTGCTACGGTCATGCCATTCGACGTTGCGCAGCACGAAGGACCGCTTCATCTCGCCGCTGGCGATGGCGTCATCAAAGTGCTGACGAACGTAATCCGTCGCCAGCATGAGACCCGCGAATGGACGGGGATTCGAGCGATCCGTTACATCGACGGCTGAGAAACGGCCGAAGTCGCGATACTCCAGCGAAAGCGTGCGCAGGCTTGATGTGCTCACCGCACCTTCCGCCTGTGCAACCAGTGCGGCCTGCGCTGCTGCATTCGGCGTGATCTGCTGATTCAGTGAAGTCTGCACGACGAACACATACGCTGCGAGCAGCGCGAGTGCCGTGAGGGCCGCCGAACCGATCGCGAAGCCCTTGCCCGTCGCAGCGGTCGTGTTGCCGAGCGAATCGAGCATATCGGTGCGTTCTCGCACATGCGGCGGCTGGCCGGACATCTCCGCATTGCCGCCTGCGTTGTCTGCAATCGGGCCGTAGGCGTCTGTCGCCAACGTGATGCCGAGCGTGGACAACATGCCAACGGCTGCGATGCCCACACCGTACAGGCCGAGCAGGAAGTTGCTGCCGCCGCCTGCAAAGGTGAAGGCGAGGAGAATGGAAACGACAATGGTGGTGATGGGCACCCATGTGGACATCATGCCAACCGCTGTGCCGCCGATGATGACGGTCGCCGGGCCAGTCTGCGCCTGTTCAGAAATCGACTGGGTCGGCTTGTGTTCGTAGCTGGTGTAGTACTCGGTTGCGACGGCGATCACGTTGCCTGCAACCAGACCTACTGCGATCGCGCCCCACACGCCCCAGTGGCTGATTTCCTTCACATCGCCGAAGAGCATCCAGAACAAGCCAAGCGACAGAATGAAGATGATGAATGACGATGCCCACACGCCGGAGTGAAGGCTCTTGAGGAGTTGGCTGAAGGTTGCGTCTTCCTTCGCCTTCACGACGAAGATGCCGATGAGCGAACAGAGAATGCCGAGGCCGGCGAGAGCCATCGGAGCGACCGCGAGTTTGATCGCCAGCGTGCCTGCTTCACTGCCGGAAAGAATGCTGTACGCCGCTGCTGCACCGAGCGCCATGGTGGCAAGCATTGAGCCGTAGTAGCTTTCGTAGAGGTCTGCGCCCATGCCTGCCACGTCGCCGACGTTGTCGCCGACGTTATCTGCAATCGTCGCGGGGTTGCGAGGATCATCTTCGGGGATGCCCGCTTCGACTTTGCCGACGAGGTCAGCGCCGACGTCCGCCGCCTTGGTGTAGATGCCGCCACCAACGCGAGCGAAGAGAGCCTGCGTTGAAGCGCCCATGCCGTAGGTCAGCATGATGGCAGTAATCTCAACCATCGTGATGTTCTCCGGCGCGAAGGCATTCCAGAGGAAGAACCATGCTGAGACATCGAAGAGGGCGAAGCCGACGACAACGAGACCCATGACTGCGCCGGAGCGGAACGCCACAGTCAGGCCGTCATTCAGTGATTGCTTAGCTGCGAAGGCAGTGCGGGCAGAGGCGTTCGTCGCCATCTTCATGCCGAACCAGCCGCACAAGCCGGAGAAGAGACCCGCAATCGGCACGCCGACCACCGTCCACCACTCCTGAATGCCCATCGACGCGAGAATCGCCAGCACTGCGACGAGCACGACGAAAACGACGCCCACGACCTTGTATTGCCGTGCAAGGTACGCCATCGCACCCTTGCGAACGGCGTCCGCGATCTCGACCATCAGCGGCTCGCCTTCAGATTTCTGCATCACGCTGCGACTGAAGACAAACGCCATCACAAGGGCGAGTGCTGCGCCGACCGGTGCGATAAACCAGATCGACGCGTGGTTCATGATGTCCTGAATGCTGGCAAGAATGAGAAGATTCACGGCGGGAGGCTCCACTGGATCCTTAGGTCAAAGTGTCGAAAAAAAATACTCTGCCGATCGTTGACGCGAGCCCGAGGGCTGGCAGGCATGAACAGGCCCGCATGTTAGCCATTACTCGCGTCGGCCAGACAGTATGGCGGAAAGTGCCGAACAACGCCACCCGCTCACACCGCGGGCGTAGCGTAAGAAATCGTTCCAACAAGGCTCAGCCCGACTGGGGCCGAATCGCCCGCCCCCACATCCCAAACCCACTGGCAAACTCCACTGTGCCAAACTAAGTCGCGGCTCGATCACCCGAAGCGCAATTGACTGGGGGCTCAGTGGCTTACGTCATTCAAAATCGAGGACCGCCGCCTGATCGGCCCCCTCCGCCCGATGATCGGCCGCCGCCGCCAGGGCCAGACCGCCGACCGCCGCCGGAACCGCCTGCGGAGAAACCGCCGGGGCCGCCTTCACCTGCACCGCCGGAACGACCGCCGCGAGGCGCCGCACCGCCGGGGCGCACCAAGGTTCGCGCAAAGCTCTTGCGCTGGGCGCGGCGACGACGCTCAGAAGGCTTCTCGAAGTACTGCCGCTTCTTGATGTCCTTTGTCAAACCTTCCTTCTCACACAGCTTTTTGAAGCGGCGGAGCATCTGTCCGACGGACTCATTCTGACGGGTTTTAATGCGAATGGCCATATGCGTTCGTTGCCTTCCTGCAGAATCGGGGTGAAAAATCGAGCCGGGTATTAAACAGACTTTTCCACGGTTTGGCAAGTGTCAACAGGACGATCTCCTGCGTTCTTCCGCCCGATCCTCGCTCCCGCCGACCACCCCGATCGGCGAGGTTTCGCATGTGGGATGCCAATAGTCTGGCACATGGCGGAGTGAATGGCTGTTTCCCGCGTATTTCTCAGTATTGGACAGGTGCGCAGCAGGAGGAACGGGGGCAGATTATGGCGGCTTCGCACTGTATTGAGGCTGGGACGGAGCTTGCAATGCTGAGCATGTCCCAGCAAAAACCCCCGGCTGTGTGCCGGGGGTTCGCTGATGGTTGCAACACCCTGAACCAGTTTTCTAATGGAGTAAGTCATCAGGGTCGGGCTTCGGCATCCATGGCCGGATCGAAAGCACATGATGGCCCGGTGGGAACGGCGGCGGGTTCGTGTGGATCACTGAAACGGGCTGACCTTCCGCGAAGCCCGGCGCGAAGTTGTCACCACAGAGCAATCCACCCGTGGGATCAAGGTGCTGCCACGGCGCGCCGGATGCCTGCAATGAAATCGGCGGCAGGTCCATTTCACGAATGTCGGATGGGTCCTGAAGATTCGTGAATTGAACGAACAGGAAGACATCGAAGAAACTTTCGAAGAAGCCGCCATCCGGCGTTTCCTTCACCAGCGTCATGAAGCCTTGCGAGACGCCGGGCATGGCATGTACCTGAACCGCCCATGGCTGCGGGTTCGTGCCGCCGTTGTATGTCACAACAATCGGCTGACATGACACGAGATTAAGCTGATCAATTTGGATCGGCACGGTTGCTGCGACAGGTAGCGGGCCATCGAACTCCACGTCCATCACGCGGTGGATCACCAGCGGAGCCTGATTGATGGCGTTCCAGCCCAGGCTCGGCGGCGGAATCAGAAACGGATCAGAGCCGGGACCGAAGAAGTCCGGCGGAATCTGCACGTGAAAGTGCGAAAGTCCGTCACATGGAACATCCCAGCAATCAAAGCCCGCCGGAATGATGGCCGACTGCGACGGGTTGAGCAACTGATCGATGATCGGCTGAAGCTGACTAGCTGCGCTGTTCGCAGCGTTTCGCGCGCTCGCGTACAGCGCTTTCTTCGTATCAGGCGGAAGCAACGGATTGCCAATCACGGTGGCCAGCGAGCCAATCGCCTGTTGCACCTTCGCGGCGATGCCATCAAGCAACGGAATCATGGCTTCGAGAACGGGCACGGGCGGGCAATCCGGGCAGCCGCCGTTGTCGATCATCGTCTGAATGTGCAGCTTCGCTTTGTTGATGAGCTTGAGCGCGGAAGCGAGTCGATTGAGCGCATCGGTCTGCTTCTGCGCAATTTCAGCAGGGTCAGCGCCGGGCGTGTTGGTGAGAACGATGAGTTGATCCAGAAGCGCGACAGCGGCTTCAAGGTGAATCTTCGCCCACTCCAGCGTCTTGGCAATCTGCTTCGCGGTCTTGGGCGTCGTCGTCGGTTTCTCAATAACGAAGTTGATGAGGCTTCGCATCCATGTGATGCCCTCGATCCGGCCATCTGCCCAAAGAATGCCGATCTCCGTGATCTGCTTGTCGCGGCCCGCTGTACCGTCCTGTTTGACATCATGCGTTACGTGAATGACCCAGCCCGCGTTGTTGCCCTTAATTCTCGTTACACCCGTGATGGCGGCACGATGGCCTGGCCTGCCGCCTATCTCAACATCGTGATTGTTGTCGAGCGCGGTGATGACATCCTGAATGTCGTTACTCGTCGTTGTAGCAATCTGATAGCCGTTGTCCTTCATGTACTGGTCTTTGATGTTCCACCAGCCACCCGGTGCGCCGCCTGGTGCCCAACCCGTCGCATCCTTCATCTTGGCAATACTGATCTTCTCCGGCGGCATATTGAGACCGTGCTTTGCATTGAGGAACTGCATGCTGTTGGACACCGCTGCTGGCACACATTCATCCTTCCCACACGGCTGATTGGGGAAGTTCTCATTGCGGTGCCTCGTCACCTGCCCGTCTTCACCATCAAGCAAAACGCCATCTGGCGGAAAGATCAGCGGTACCGCAGGATCCAACACAAAAGGCTCCCCCGGCTCGCCGCGTTCTACCGTGACGGCGAAAGATGCAACGCTGGAACTTCGATCTCGCACTGGTTCGCCAGCAATCGCGGACGTAATGGCTGCACCGAACTGGACTGAAGTGATTTCCTCTCCAACTTCGCTCCCCAGATCGAAGTTGAAGACCACGATTTCAATCGTGCCATCTACGCTGGATGAAGGCAGGGGCATGTTCTGAATCTGCCACGACGGCGCCGGTCGGTTCGTGCCGGGGCCATTCTCAACGGAGAGATTCAGGAACTGCAGATCGGGGCCCGATTGGTACGTCAGGAGCAAAGAACCCCAGTTGGAAAACTGAATGTTCGCTTCGTCATTCACAAAATCGAGCTGCCTGAACTCAAGAGCCATCGGCACGGGCGAGCAGTACACGTTGCTGCACGGAATGTCTTCGCCGAGGAACACGCCGCCCGCTGCTTCGCAGTCGGTTTGGAGCAGTTGCTGACATCCATCACCCGCCGGGCATGGTCCCCACGCACCGAGCAGAATCAGCAAATCCTGCACATCCACCGCGCCGGAACCGTTGAGGTCTGCGATGTGACCGGGATTCGGTCCCCACGCACCGAGCAGAATCAGCAAATCCTGAACATCCACCGCGCCAGAGTTGTTGAGGTCGCCGACACATGGTGAACCGCCAAGACAGCATGCCCCGCCCAAGGCTGCGCCTCGTTGAGCTTCGGGTGCATCCGATGCTGCGGACAACGCGACATCAGAGGTCGATGCCTTGCGAGCGATGGCACTTTGAAGCGCGTACTCAGAAGTCGGCGTCAACCCCATCACTGCGGAAGCGACGACAATCATGCCAGCGATCTGGACGATGGAAGAAATGCATTTCATGGTGACTCCTCACCTGTAGATTGTTGACAAACACGCGCCGAACTGCGACGCAACAACGCCAGCGGCCAGCGGTTTTGCAGCAGGGTTATTCGTTGTTGAAGCAATTGGCCCCGTCCCTTTCAGGCCAACGCCACACCACACGAGATTGAACCGATCTGTCAATGCGGACCCTCACTTGTCGGACGGTACGCCCGACAGCATCAGCATACCGCGCGATCAGTAATCGCAATAGACAAAACTTCCCATCCTGGCGCACCACGCTCGCAATCCTTGTCGATTCAATAAATCAACCCACAAACGAGATCGCGCCGTCTTGCTGACAAAGCACGAACATTGCCCGCGATACGGCGCATTAATCCAAGTCTTGACTGACGTTGCCGTTCGCTCGTGCGACACGGGCCTGCGAAAGGCACGGATCGCTGCATTGGGTGGCAGATTGCAAGCAACCGTTGCCTTCACTACCTTTGCAACACATCGTGTTCGCACGGTGCGGGCACGTCATTTCTTCCGTGTCTTTTCTGTGGAGGCGGTTATGTTTCATAACCAATTGATCTTTCGGTCGGCGGTGGCGTGCGCACTCAGCACGTCGTTTCTTTTCAATCACAGCGCATTCGGACAGCAATGCACGGCGCACTACACCGTGCCGATGTACGAGGGCAACGGTCTCAACAGCGGTGTGCGAAGACTGCTGATGTGGGATGACGGCAATGGGCCAGCACTGTACGTCGGCGGCTTCTTCACCAACGCAGACGGCGTCGTCGCCAATCACATTGCCAAATGGAATGGCACTTCGTGGTCGTCACTCGGAACCGGAGCCGCCAACGGCGTCAATGATGCCGTGAAAGCAATGGCCGTCTATGACGATGGCAACGGACCTGCACTGTACATCGGCGGCGATTTCACCACGGCGGGTGGCCAGCCCGCGCCGTACCTTGCCAAATGGAATGGCTCGCAGTGGTCGGCGGTCGGCTCGCCCAACGCGCCAATCGCCGTGCTGCACGTGCACGATGATGGCTCTGGTCCATCACTTTTCGTCGGAGGCACGTATTCTTCCATTGGCGGCATCACTGCTGCGGGAATCGCCAAATGGAACGGCACGACGTGGGCTCCGCTCGCGCAAGGCACGTCAAACATCGTCGAAGCCATGATTACCTTCGACGATGGTAATGGCCCGCGTCTCTACGTCGGCGGCGACTTTCTCAACGCGGGCGGCATGACGGTCAATCGAATTGCCGCATGGGACGGCACGACATGGCACAAACTCGCCAGCGGCGTTAATGGTGCCGTGCGTGCGTTCGCTGTCGTGAACTTCGATGGCACGCCTCAGCTCTATCTCGGCGGCGGATTCCAAAATGCGCCCGGCACCACACTCAACTTTGCGGCACTCTGGAATGGAACATCCTTCTCACCGCTCGGCACGGGACTCAACCAGCAGGTGCAGGTGCTGCGCGCGGTTGAAATCGGCGGCGTGCCGTACCTCTTCGCTGGCGGCAACTTCACCAACGCAGGTGGCATCACCGTGCGACGCTTCGCGCGATGGGATGGCACAGCGTGGTCGTCTCCTGCACCGCTTGGCGTCAACAATAATGTTTTCGATCTGCTCTTCGTTGAACATGAGAATGCAGCACCCGGCATCGTGCTCGGCGGCACATTCACCAGCCACGGTTCAGGTACTGCAAATCGACTCACCGAATGGAGGCCGGGCGAGAAACCTTATATTCTCCATCAGCCCGAAGGTGGATCATGTGACGCTGGCGGGAAGATTTCACTCCATGTCGGCACAGCTCCTTATGAACCGATGACCTATCAATGGCGACGCGATGGCAAGCCGATCGACGATTCGGATGATGGCGTAGCTGGCGCAGACTCTTCCTCGCTCGTCATCTCACCCGCGTCTGCTTCTCATGCGGGTTGGTATGACGTTGTCATCACGAACATCTGCGGCGAAGCCGTCAGTGTCGCGGTTGAAGTCATCGTTGAAGAAAGCAAGTACGCGCCGGCCGATCTGAACAACGACGGCCACGTGGACGTGCTCGATCTGCTCATCCTGCTGGCAGCATGGGGAACATGCCCGCCGCCGGAGAAATCGCCGTGCCCTGCGGACCTCAACCACTCCGGCTCGGTGGATGTGCAAGACCTGCTGATCCTGCTCGCCAACTGGGGGTAAGCTTGGAGTGAGCATGGCCAATGCGACATTTTCATGAGGATTCTCACTGTTTTTCTCTTGCCGAACGCAAAAGTGCGGCGATAATTCCTGCATCGCGGCGACGCACGCATCAAACCGAGGGAGAACCCCTTGATGGGCGATGCAGGCAAACCGCGACGACCGTTGCCTTGATGATCGCCGTTCACTGTTGAACGAGGATCAGTTGAGACAACGGGCGATGAGCCTCTCGGGACGCCGGGAGGGAAAGCAATCTGGCGGCGGCTGCACCAAGGGCCGCGACGGCTGGAGTTGGAACCCTTTTTAGAAGGAGGTGATCCAGTGACGAACTTGTGTAACTGTATGAGAGGGCTGCACTGCTAACCCGTGCACCTGACGGGGTTGCACGTAGCCTGCAGCCCGATCAAGCAACGCCCGACGATTCGCCTTCGCGAGTCGTCGGGTTTTTTCTTGCGCCATCCACGCCATATTCAACTCGATCAAGCTGTCTTTTTCGGCATGGAACGACGTTTCATCGTGTCTCAATGGGTGTGGATTCGTTCAGACAACGCTTCTCGCATACCATCCCGCTTCAGCCACGCCACTTTACAGGAGTCCGTTCATGATCCGCACTTCGTTGATGTTCGCTGCCGCCGGCGCGTTGTCGGCTTGTGTTTTCATGTCGTCGCCGGCCTTCGCATCGCAGGACGCCAAGCCAGCCGCCAAGATTGACCCCAAGGCGATGGAAGTGGGCGAAGCCGCCCTCAAGCAGTTCCGCAAGGCTCGCACGACGAGAATCGACATCACACAGAACTTCATCATGCGCTCGCCCATGGGCAAGCAGGAAATGACAAGCAAGTTCGATTTCGCCTCACAGCAGCCCAATCTCTTCGCCATGGAACTGAAGGAAGGCATGATGGGCGAAACCGTCATCAGCGACGGCAAGCACCTCTTCACCTACATTCAGGCTCTCAACTGCTATATCGAAGCTGAAGCTCCAGCCGCCATGGATGACGTGCTCGCCTCCGTGATGGAAACCAGCGGCTCAACAGGCGGCGGTCCCATCAGTTTCCTCGCACCCATTCTGATGATCGGTTCTTCCGCCGACGGAGAGCACGGCAAACTGGCCGACTCCGTGAAAGAGGCGGAATACAAGGGCCGCGAAGAGGTCAACGGCCGCGATTCGCATCATGTGCGCTTTGTCGTCTCACCCGCGCTCCCGGATGAAGTCATGCAGGGCATGCGCGATGAAATGGGCGACGACTTCAGCATGTCGTACATCTTCTCCGCGTGGATTGACGCTGAACGATCCACCGTGCACAAGATCGAGTTCGATCTCAAGGAGATGATGAAGCAGATGATGGCGGACATGCCGGAAGAAATGCAGGAAGAGATGAAGGAGATCGAATACGAGATGTCCATCGTCTTCTCCAACTGGCGCACCAATATCGACATCCCCGCAGATCGCTTCTCATTCTCACCGCCTGAGGGCGTCAAGAAGGTCGCCTCCCTCATGGAAGCCTTCGACGCGGGCATGGAAGATCGTGGTCCAGGTCCCGATCAACTGCTCGGCATGCCCGCGCCGGACTTTGAACTTGAAACACTTGGCGGCGGCACGCTCACCCTCGCGCAGCATCGAGGCAAAGACATCGTTGTCCTCGACTTCTGGGCCACGTGGTGTGGGCCGTGCATTCGTGCCTTGCCGGGCTTGATGGAAGTCGCTGAGGAATACAAGGACCGCAACGTCGTGCTGTACGCGGTCAACCAGCGCGAAGCTGAAGAGACCATTTCCAAGTTCCTCGAACAGCGCAAGTGGAACCTCAAGGTACCGCTTGATCGCTCGGGCAACGTCGCGACGAAGTACCTCGTCGGCGGCATCCCGCAGACGGTCATCATCGACAAGGACGGCGTTGTAGAAGCCGTGCACGTCGGCTACTCGCCAGGCCTGACACAACAGCTTCGCGATGAACTCGATTCACTCCTCGCCGGCCGCAAGCTCGCACAGAAGCCACCCAAGAGCGAAAGCAACGAGCCAAGCGACGATGAGTAATTCTCCGTCGAATGATTCGCGATGAGCGACCATGAACGCGAAAGACCCACCCGAAATCGGGTGGGTCTTTCACTGGGTCGGCGAGCGAGGCAGCAATCGTCGCTCCGTGTGGCCATCCGTGGCCGCCTCTTTCTCCCCCCTCTCCCCTGGCACGTGCGCGCTTCCATGCGCGAAGACGCCTTGATATGCAAGCGCAACCGGCGCGCCGCGCAGCGAACGCGATTCCTGCCGTCTTGACCGGCCCCAGACTGCCCGTGCCAAGCAAGGCTTGCGCTGCACTGCGTCATTTCTGCGCGAGATGGCAAGCTCGTAACCGTGAAACAGACGCAAAACTCGCCACCGCGTTGCAAGAACGGGCGGAATGGGTAACCATGCGGCAACACACGAGGTTTTCCGCATGGACCAGAACCAACGCGACCGCAACCCTTCTGAACCTGATCGACCCGGATTGCGCGATGAAGAGCGAGGCTTCTTCGGCGATCTCTTCCAACGCCGATACCGCGAAGTTACCTTCAGTGCGCTCATTTTCGCCATTTTGATCGGTGTGGTGATGAATGCCGCCATCACCTATGCAGGCCTGAAGATCGGTTTCACCATCGGCGGGTCTGCGATTGCCGCTGTGCTTGGCTTCGGCGTGCTGCGCGGCCTGCTGCGGCGCGGTTCGATCCTCGAAACCAACATCGCCCAGACCGTTGCATCGGCGGTCAACACCAGCAACTCAGGCGTCATCTTCACCGTACCCGTGCTCTTTCTCATCGGGTATGAGCTGACGATCGGCGGGCGAACCTTCTGGCTCATCACCCTTGCGTGCCTTGCCGGTGCGATGCTCGGGACCGCATTCATCATCCCGCTTCGGAAGCAGATGATTGACATTGAGCGGCTGCGCTTCCCCAGCCCGACGGGCGTGGCAACCATTCTGAAATCGCCCGGTGCTGGCGCCGCGAAAGCCGTTGTGCTGCTCATCGGCTGCATTCTCGGCGCGCTTATTTATCTCCCCGCAGGGCTGCCCGCACTCACCCGCGAAGCCTCGCTTGACGATCTGGACCGACTCGTCGCGCAAGAGCGCATTTCACAGGCGGATGCCGATCGCACGCGGGCCATCGACGGATGGATCACGGCTCAGGCCGTGCCGGATGAAATCGTCGCGCGCGGCGCGCTGGTGCTGAGTTTGCGAGAAGCGCGACAGGCGTATGACACCGCGAAGGATTCCGGCTGCGACGGCCTCGCCGAACCGCGAGCGCGAGTTCGCGAACTGGAAGCTGCTGTCGATGCCGCAAGGCAGTCCAGCGCACTCTATGGCGATGACCTTGTCGCCGTAGCGACACAGGTGGCGCGAGGCCAGCAACCATGGGAATCGCTGCGCGACCGCACGATCGGCTGGGCGCAGAAACCAATGATGGGCTATGCCGATCTGCAATGGCGACTGCCGCACGAAGTCGATGAAGAAGCCACCGCTTCGGCACGTGCAGCGAACCCCGCAGCACCGGAACTGCTCACCATTCGTGTGGACCGAGACCGCAACGGCAAACCAGACCTGTTGTTGACCGATGATCGTGTTGATGTCGGCAGATGGCTCGGCATTCCTGACGAGTATCAGCTCATCTTCGCCATCGCACCGTTTGCCCTCGGTGCGGGTTACATCACGGGTAAAGCCGGTCTCTATGTGCTCGCGGGCGGCATTCTCGCCTTTTTCGTGCTCAACCCGCTTGCCTTCAACATGGGCTGGATGCCAACTGTCATTGAGGCGCATCAAGCGCCCGGCTACGGCTTCAGTGCGTTCAACAGACCGCTCGGCATCGGCCTGCTCCTCGGCGGCGCGCTCATGGGCGTGCTCTTCTCGCTCCCCGCCATCAAGGAAGCCGTTAAATCGATCGCAGTCGCCAGCAAACTGAAGGGCGGCGGCGACGAACTCGGCATCAAAACGCTGACCGTCGCTGTGCTTGCCGCGTTCGTCGTCCTGTTCTTCGCGGACGATCTCGCCAGCAAATTGCCCATCAATCAACTCTGCCCCGTCACGCACGAAGAAATCTGCGAGCAGGTGGAAGCAGCGGAGTACGCGGGCTACTCCATCGGCTTTGAAACTGAACAGGCACGCACTGCGTGGGACACTGAATGGACGACGACGCAAAAGGATGCCTTCCTCGCGACGCTTAACGCAAAGCCTGGCTGGTTCAGCGGATTGAACTCGCATGTTCGTGCTGCGCTCATCGCGCTCATCGGCGCCATCTGGATCTGGTTCGCAGGCATCATCATCGCGCAGTGCGCAGGCATGACGGACTGGTCGCCCATCTCAGGTCTTGCGCTGCTCACCGTCGTGCTGGTGCTGCTACTTGCGGGCACCGGCGCAGTCGTCGGCGCGGTACTGCTCGGCGCGGCTCTCTGCGTCGCCATCACGCTCGCTGCGGACATGATGGGCGATATGAAGACGGGCTATCTTGTCGGCTCAAAGCCGAAGCGGCAGCAGGTCACTGAACTCGCCGTCGTGTGGATCGGTCCCATCGTGTGCATGTTGACGCTCATGATCATCGTGAACGTGAACATGACGACCAAGGGCATCCCGATCGGCCCCGGTACGGATACCGTCGCCCCGCAGGCGCAGGCGCTGGAAGCAGTCATCACCGGCGTGCAAGGCGGTGAGATGCCTTACATGCTCTACGGCTTCGGCGCACTGCTCGGCTCGCTGCTCGGCCTTGGTGCATTCGCGGGCCTCGGCGTGCTCATCGGCTTGTCGATCTATCTGCCGTTCTTTTACATCGCCACCTACGGCATCGGCTGCGTCATCAACATCATCCTGCAGAAAATCTGGGGGCGTGGACCCGCAGAAAGCTGGGGCGTGCCATTCGCCGCAGGATTGATTGTCGGTGAATCAATCTTGGCGCTGGTCATCAACATCGTCGTCCTGGCGAGAGGCTGAACCATGAAGTTGTTTGCTGCATTACTGATTACTGCATCGCTGGTTGCGGGCCTGATTGCTTCCGTCACGGCATACGTGCCGAAACTCGACATGGTCAACGCGGAAGACGAACTGACGCTGAACGCCGCTGCCGGCGTAGCGGACACGCAGCCGCACCGCATCGCAGACCCGGTCGCCCCACGACGCCCGCGCGTTCGACCAACGCCCGGCAAAGACCTCGTCATCGACGCGGACTTGCTGGAATCACTGAAGGCGGACGGCGAAACGCGCGTGCGCGTCAAGGAGTTTTCATGGTCGCGATGGCAGCATCTCTGGCTGTTCGTGCTGGCGACCATCGGCCTGTTCACCGGTGCGATGCTGCTTCGCCGAGCTTCCGCCAAATCACTCGCTCAGCAGACGAAAGATGATCGGAAGAGCGAGGCCGCGCCAGCGACCTTGCTCAAGACTGCGCTCGATCGCGTCAGACAACTGCAGCGAGAGATCGCCACCATGCACGATGCTGACGCACGTGCGGAACGCATCATTCACACGCTGGATGAACTGCACGAACAGGCGTTCGAGCCATTCGTGGCCGCAAGGCCCGCGCTGGTCAATCAGTACGGCATGAGCGGCTACGCGCAGATCATGGATCGCTTCGCCGCTGCGGAACGACAACTCAACCGTGCGTGGTCCGCAGCAGCCGACCGTGTACTCAACGAAGCGGAACTGTGCATCGAACAGGCTCTTCAGCCGCTTGAAGACGCCCTTGCGCGGCTTGGCTGAACCTTGCGGCGCTCAGGTGTTCGCTCGTTCATTGGTTGATGTGCGATCGCGCCTGGCAGCCACCATTTCGCACACCGCGTCAATCGCTGCGGGCAGATCGTCATTGACGATGAAGTCATCGTAGCAGTCACTCGTCCGCGCGAAGGCGATCTCGCTCTTTGCTTCGGCGAACCGCCGTTGGATGGCGCCTTCGTCATCCCGGCCGCGATCACGCAGACGGCGAAGCAATTCTTCTTCGCTGGGCGGCAGGATGAATACGGCATACGCCTGTGGCATGGCTCGCTTCACCTGCTGCGCTCCCTGGACATCTATGTCCAGAATCACCATTTTGCCCTCTCGCATTCTGTCTTCAACAGGTTTGCGCGGCGTGCCGTAGCAATGCTTGCCGAAGACGCGGGCATATTCGAGAAACTCCCCTCGCGCCACCATGCCATCGAACTGCTCTTGCGAAATGAAGAAATAGTCGCGGCCGTCCACTTCCCCGGCTGCTTTCGGACGCGTGGTGGCGGAGACGCTGAAGCAGCCGCCAAGCCGCCGCTCCACTTCGCGCACAATGGTTGTCTTGCCGACGCCTGAGGGGCCGGAAATCACCAGCAACATGCCATTGGACGTGCAAGCCATGCGATGGAGTGTATCACCCGACATGAAAGAAATGTTTTCGTGCCGAATGTCGCGGCACAATGGTACACTACATGGCTCGAAGGAAACGTCCGCATGCCCAACCATTCCCGGCTTGCCGATGGAGAGGTCAATCAGGATGCCTTGCTTGCGCGGGTGGCCGAGCTTGAACGCGCGCTCGCGTTGCAGTCCAGTACGACAGCAGCAGGTCCAACTGGCGATGAGGAAGAGCGTCTTCGCTCGTTCTTCGATCTTGCACTCGACCCTTTGTGGGATTGGGACATCCGCCAGAACATCTGCCTGTTCAGCCCGGGCTGGTTCCACCTGATCGGCGAGACACCCCCGGAGAGCGCCAGCCTTTCCGTGGATCACAATGCATGGGAGCGCATGGTGCACCCGGACGACTTGCCGGGCGCGCTGGAGCGCATTCAGCAATGTTTGGATGGCAAGACGACGCAATACGAAGCGGAATATCGCTTGCGCACGCGGCGCCATGACAACGGCGCCACGACTGAAGCATGGCGATGGGTGCGTTCACGTGGCCACGTCATTCGCCGCGATGCAAACGGCGTCGCGCTGCGCATGATCGGCAGCATCACCGACATCACGCCGCAGAAGGAAATCGCAGGAAGTCTGCAAGAAACGGCTCGCTTCCTTTCGACGCTCATCAGTAATCTGCCGGGCTGGGTCTATCGATGTAGAAACGATCAGACTTGGACGACCGAGTACGCAAGTGATGGTGTGGAACGCATCACGGGCTATCCCGCCAGTGCCTTTGCTGAAGGCGGCGGCCTTTCCTTTGAAAACCTTATCCATCCTGACGATCGCCAGCGTGTTCACGATGTCATCAATGCAGCGGTTGAAAAAAACGAGCCGTTTCAGGTTGTCTATCGTGCCACCGCGCAAGACGGGACTGAGCATTGGTTGTCGGAACAAGGCCAAGGCGTATTCGCAGAGGACGGCAGTCTCATCGCGCTTGAGGGTTTCATTACCGACATCACAGGCTCCAAGCAGGCCGAAGCGGCACTGCGGCACACCGAACAGCGCATGGAGCGCGAGTTCAAAGCGCTCGTTGAGCACGCACCGGACATCATCTCGCGGTTCGATCGTGACCTTCGGCATATTTACGTCAACCCCGCTGTGGAACGCGCCACCGGCATGCCACGAGAAGCGTTCCTTGGGCGCACGCATGACGAACTCGACATGCCGCAGCCTCTTCGCGATAAGTGGAAGCACTGTCTGCAAGCTGTTTTCAAGAGCGGCAAACCAATGCTCATCGAGTTCGACTACCCCAGTGAAGATCGACCTCGGTATTACGAATCGCGACTTGTGCCGGAGTTTAATGACGCAGGCGAAGTCGAGTCTATCCTGACCATCGCGCGTGACATCACCCAAAGGCGGATGGCGCAAGCTGACCTGCAGCGCAGCGGTGAACTGCAGCGACTCCTGCTCCGCGAGCTGGATCACCGCGTCCGTAACAATCTGGCTGCGCTCTCAGCCTTGATCGACATCTCCGCTCGCGGCGCAGCAAGCGTTTCTGAATTTGCAGAAGCCGTGCGCGGCCGCGTGCAGGCAATGGCTGGCGTGCATGGCTTGCTCTCCCGTGCGCACTCCCGCACGCTCCCCATCAAGAGCCTCATTCTGTCGCTGATTCCAACAGACCTCATCGACGCTGCAACACTCGACGGGCCGAACGTACCCGTTGCAGCGCGACAGGCAACGGCCCTCGGCATGGTCCTTCAGGAACTCGTCGCAAACAGTCTCAAACATGGCTCGCTTGGCCATGGGGGGTCCATTACAGTGCAATGGACCGAGCGAGGCGAGAACCGAATCGAACTCCTGTGGCGAGAAAACGGCGGGCCGCCCATCGACATCTGCGATCCCCCTCAAGCCAAGGTCGGCACACAGCTCGTCACCGGCCTCGTTCGCGCTGAACTACAGGGAGAAACCGACCTGCAGTATGAGCCTGACGGTGCGAACCATCGCTTCTTGATCCGCATCGCGCCGGAAGATGACTCCGCCAACTGATCGGATGCTGCTGTCGATATACTCGACGTATGTTCGAGCTTTCCATCAAGCGAGAGTTCTGCGCAGCGCACGCCATCATGCTCAAAGGTGAGCGTGAACCGCTGCATGGACACAACTGGCACGTAACCGTCATCGTTACAGGAGAGACGCTCGACGCCGACGGCCTGCTGTGCGACTTTCACGAGCTGGAACGCACGCTGGACAGCATCATTCAGCCGCTGAACAACCGCAACCTGAACGAAACGCCGCCCTTTGACCGCGTGAATCCCACCGCAGAACTGGTGGCGAAGCACATCGCGGACCGCATGAAAGCCGCCCTGCCCACAGGCGTGAGGCTGCTCTCTGCCCGCGTAACCGAAGCGCCAGGCTGCGCCGCAACGTGGCGCGAGCTGTAATGCACACACTCAATACGAACTGAGCGCGTTGACGCGAGGCATCGCCGTCGCCACGAGGCGAATCACAGGCGCATCGCTGCCTTCGATTTGCAACGACATGTTGTCGTCCGGCACGATGGTCATGTCAATCGTCGCGCGATACAGATGGCGACCTCGCTCAAACTCCAGCGTGAACGGTTTGATACGTTGGTTCGACGAGTCATACTGCGCCGGCACACCTTCCAGCAGCAGATGCGAAGCGTAGATCGCACCTGTGTCAGGATCGAACAGCTTGATATACAACGCTTCTTCTGCTTCGACCCATTCGATCAACACGCCCTGCTCGTTCGCCGTGATGATCTCAATGAGATCACTCTTCACGATGGGGTCGTTTGGGTTGGCGGGCAGCGGCCCGAAGTCCCGCCCGGTGCGAATCAGCGCGAGCATGCGATCCATGGCGAGGCGGCTGATGGTGTGTGTGGATGCGGCTCGCGTCGTTCGCTGATACGCGATGTACGACGCATTGAGCGCGACAAGCGTCGCCGCCAGTAGCGCGACGGAAATCGCCAGCGCCAGCAGCAACTCGATGAGATTGAAGCCGCGACGAATCGATCGTCTGCCTGTGATGCAGAGGTGCGAAGCTGCGACCGGCGAGGATTCGACCGTGACGTTTGGACGTTCATGCGTGTGGACGTTTCGGTTCACATCGCACCTCCTTCTGTATAGCTCGCGCGAATCGGCTCAGCACGAACCGGCCACGGAATGCCGTCGGGCAGGCGTGCATCCGGGTTGTAGCGAAGTGTGATCTCGCCGAACCCGTCAAAGTCCGGGTGATCGGGCGCCATGCCTTCGCCGTCGCCATCATCAGGGCCGAAGTAACCGATCGTGGTGTTGAACGAGGCCAGGCATTCCGAGCAATCAGGCGGCGCGTAGGCGAGCGGGCCTTCCCCGTTCACTGGGCGGTACGTCATCATCAGCGTGCCGAACACATCCGCGTTGCCGCGAATATCCATGATGCCTGCGATGATGATGCCCTTGAGTTTGATCTTCGGCGCCGTAGTGGGGTCTTCAGTGGAATCACTGACGAAGCTGCCCACATCCATTGACCAGCCGGGCATGAGAATGGAACTCTTCTCCATCTCTTCAATCGCTGCCGGGCTGAGCGAAGCGAGATTGGCGATGAGATCACCCGCATCGGGCTGCTCCATCAGGTCTTCATCCTGCTGATCCAGATAGAACCGCGTTTCACCGGTCATCTGAATCTTGTTGCGCCAGTGCATGTAATCCTGCGGCACGACGCCGGACAGCGTGCCCAGGAACGTGCAGTTGTGGAAACGAATGTTGTTCGAATACGCCTTAGTATCCGTAATCAAGCCATGCACGGGGTGATCGACGGTCAGGGTGCCATACTCGGACAGCGGATAGGTTACGTTGCCTTCGGTATCCACGAGTCTGGTTCGAGCGCCTGCGAAGTTCCAGTGCGGATGTGAACAATCCGGCTCGATCTCAATAAACGTTACACCGATGAACGTGCAATTCTCAAACAGCGCGTTGGTCCCCATCGGGATGCGCACGTTGTTGAACGTCATGTTGCGGTACACCGGCCGCTGGTAGTAGTCGTACGCGCCGACAGAGCCATACGGCACTTCTTCCCACGGCCCCGCGACCGGCGGGAAATACTCGCCGCCCGCTGCAAGGTTCGCCGCCACCTGCCCGGTCGAATGATCGCCGAAAGGCGCACCGTTGTTGGAGTAACTGTCGAACCAGCTTTGCGACTGAGCCACCATTGCGGTGCTGATTTCAAGCATGTCATCGTCGCCCACTTCAAACTTCACCGGCGGCTTGTCAATGCTTGTGCGCACAGGACCGTGTACGGCTGTCTTCTGATAGCTCTCTCCCCGTGCCGCTTCCCAGTCCTGCTTTTTCACCGCGAACGCAAGCCGGCCTCGCACTTTGGCGTACATGTCGCGAGCGTCGATGATGCCGTCGTTGTAACCGAGCTGGATATCGCTGAACGTGAATTCACCATCACCGTCGCGATCGCGCACCGCAGCATCGATCAGCCTCGCGAGTTGCAGGTCTGCCGTGAACTCGACGGACAGCCCACCCATACCCGCCGCAGCCGCCTTAGCGGTGTCATAGACGACCATTCCGTCGCCGTTTGTGTCGAAGTGCGCGAGGAAGATATCGAAGTCGTCGATGTAGCCGTCGTCGGTCTTGTCCGCAAAGCCCGTACCGATGAGACCGTTCTTTTCAGTCGGGTGGTTGACGCGCAGGCGACCGTCGCCATCCACATCGTACTGCGCCAGCTTGTCGAAAAAGACATCGAGCTTGGCGTCGAGTGCGGGGTCAAGGTGATAAAAATCGCTGCGCATCACGAGCGGATTGCCATTGGCTGAATCCATCTCGCCCGGCTCCAGGCCATATCGTGAACCAAGCGGCCCTTCCACAAGCACGTTCTTGCCGATCATGATTCGGTTCGGGCTGATGACTGCGAACTCAATGCGCTTGGTGATGGCAAAATCCATCTGCAAAGTGCGTGTTACGGTGCCGTCCACACCTTGACTGGTTACACGCACATGCGCTCCGCTGCCATCATCAGCCAGCAGCTCATATTTCAAGCGGAAGTACGGTCCATCGGGGTCAGGTGAACCGTCCTGCTTCGCTG
Organism: Phycisphaerales bacterium; assembly: GCA_035443885.1. GTDB lineage: Bacteria > Planctomycetota > Phycisphaerae > Phycisphaerales > SM1A02 > DAOMNO01. Next base: position 101,329 of record DAOMNO010000005.1, on the reverse strand, counting down.
TCAGCGCGATCGGTCGCACCCGCAACGTGCCGTAGGTCGAATCGATGCTGGGCAGCGCACCGTCACTCGGCGCTGCGATAAATGCGTGGGTATCTGCTGAATGCGCATTGCGTACTGCATGGACGATGCCCGCCGCCGTCATTTCCTCGACATAACCAGTCGGCGGCAGCACCGTAACCGCGCCATCGCCCGGCGCGAATGAGCCGCCCATCCAGAGCTTCGTCGCAAAGGTCGAGTTGATGACGCCTTTTTCAACGACGAAGCGACGCGATTCCGATTCAAGCCGCTGACCCGCGAAGATCAGCCCGGTTTCCGCAGCACTCATCGCGCGTGAAACCTGAATGCCAGACGCTGCGGTTCGCAGGTTGCCCTGCGCGACCACGGCCATCGCCGCCGCCAGTGAGCCGAAAAGCACGATGAACATCATTGAAAGAACGGATGCGACGCCCAGGCGGTGAGTACGGGCGGCACCGCTTACTTTCGCTCTGCCACGCTTCAGGCCGCGTGTGTCAGGTTCAATGCGTCGATGGTTCATAGTCCGCTCCTTTGCGCCTCCGCTGCAACACACCTTGCGTGCGACTCGAACGCGCTAGTTCGGCGCGATCCATGAAACGCTGAGGACTTCGGACGGCTCTTCATCGGCCGGCCCCTGATACGTCACCACCACTTCGATGCGCATCAGATAATGCTCCGGATTGGAGGGAGCCGAGTTGATGTTGAACGGATCGACCTTGTCCACATAAACGATCTGCGCCCAGCCCGTCATGTTCGGAATGATCTCGCGCCGGGCGTTGACCGGGCCGTTGCCGAGCGCTGCAGAGAAGATCAGGTTGTCGAAATCGTCGAGGTCGTTGTAATCCGCCAGCGTGGCTTCGTGCGGCTCTGCACCCCAGTATGCTGTGCCCGTAACGGGGTCGTGCCGGGGCAGATTCAGCGTCATCTCGCGAATCTCATTACCCAGCCGCGTTGCGGTGGCCGCATGAACCGACCACGCGTTCTGCGAGTGAAACGCCTGCTGCGCCGCTACGATCGCCAGCACGCCAACACCGATGATGACGGTCGCCAGCGCGGTTTCGATGAGCGTCATGCCCGACCGGCGAGGAGCTTTTCGCGAACATCGCGATGATGCAAGTTGACGTGTCATTCCAAGTTCTCCGCCTCCGCGTCTAACCCGTCACGACTGAACTCATCTTGAAGATCGGCAGGATGATGGCCATCGCAATGAAGCCGACGATACCGCCCATCACGATGATCATCAGCGGCTCGATCATGCTCGTTACCGCCTTGATCGCGTCGCGCAGCGCCTTGGCGTAGTACTCGGAGATTTCTTCCAGCACTTCACCGAGGCGGCCCGACTCTTCACCGGCGCCGATCATCTGCACAACGCTCTTGGGCAGCAGCGGCGAGCGAACAAGCTGGCTCTGCACCTTCTTGCCCTGTTTCACGGCTGCATACACATTCCGCCACATTTTCTTGTACAGCAGATTGCCGGAGATATCGCCGGTAATCGCCAACGTATCCAGCATCGGCACGCCCGCGTTGAGCAGTTCGCCCATCGTCTGCAACGAGCGGCTGACATACAACGCGCGGAACATGCGGCGAAACAGTGGAATTGTCAGCTTCGTCTTGTCCCACCAGTACCGGCCGATCTCCGTCTGAATGAACAGGAAGAAGCCGGCAATCAACGCGACGGTACAGCCGACTGGAATCCACCAGTACGTTACCAGCCATGCTGAAAGCTGAAGCAGAAACTTCGTGGGCCACGGCAGGATGTGCTCCTTGCCTGCAAACACGCCCTCGAAGCGAGGCAGCACGAAAGTGAGCAGGAAGACGGTAACGGAGATCGCCATGCCGCCGATGATGCCGGGGTAAATGCTCGCGCCGATGACCATCTTGCGCGTTTCAAGCTGCTGCGCGATGAAGCCTGCAATACGGTCGAGCATCTTCGCGAACGAACCGCTCATTTCCGAGGCTCGCACCATGTTCACATACAGCGGGCCGAAGAGCTTGGGATACTTGACGATCGCCTCGGAGAACTGTTTGCCAGCTTCCACGTCGGCTTTGATCGCCAGCAGAATCTTCTTGAACTTCGGGTTGACGACCTGATCTGCGATGCCGTCGAGGGCGGCGCGAATGCTGATGCCCGCGCGAATCATCACCGCGAGCTGCGTGGTAAAATCCAGCACATCATGCTGCGACGGGCCTGACGAGTAGTTCAGAGCCTTCAGCGTGCTGTTGAGCTTCTCGCTTGCGTTCGCCACCGGCACGAGCTGCATGACATGATGGCCCTGCCCGCGCAGCATGGCGGCCGCCGTCGCAGCGTTCTCCGCTGCGAACACGCCGACCTGCACCTGGCCCGATGACGTTCGAGATTGAAATCGGTAATGAGGCATGGGATCACGCTGCGAGCTGACGTTCCAGTTTTTCGGGGTAGGCCGCCTGCGCCACAGCGTCTTCGCGGCTGATGTAACCGTTGAAATACAACTCGGCGATGGCGTTGTCGAGGCTCACCATGCCGAGCTGGCGATTCGTATCGATCACGTTGGGAATCTCGAACGTGCGCGCCTCGCGGATGATGTTGCGCACCGCGGGCGTGCAAAGCATCACTTCGACGGCAGGCACCATGCCCGGCTGATCGATGCGGCTGAACAGCGTCTGCGACACAACGGCCTGCAGCGTGTTGCCAAGCATTGAGCGAATCTGATTCTGCTGGCCTGCCGGATACATGTCCACGATACGCTCCACCGTCTGCGACGCATTCACGGTGTGCAGCGTGGAGAGCACGAGGTGGCCGGTTTCCGCAGCGGAGATCGCCAGTGCGGTTGTTTCCAGGTCGCGCATTTCGCCGACGAGGATGATGTCCGGATCCTGACGCAATGCGTGCTTGAGACCAGAGGCGAACGTCGGCATGTCCTGCCCCAGTTCGCGCTGCTCAATCAGACACTTGTTGGAAACAAACGCATATTCGACCGGGTCCTCAAGCGTGATGATGTGCTTGCGATACCGTTCGTTCATCGCCTGGATCATCGCTGCAAGCGTGGTGGACTTGCCCGAACCCGTATCGCCTGTAACGAGCACCAGGCCGCGCGGCAGATACGTCAGACGGCTGATGACTTCCGGCAGCGTGAGCGCGGACATCGGTGGCACCTTCGTTTTGATGGCACGCATCGCCAGCGCGCAGGAGTTTCGCTGCATGTGCGCGTTCACGCGGTAGCGGCACAACTCCGGCACCTGATAGGAGAAGTCAAGGTCCTTCAATTCCATGAAGCGTGCAAGCTGCTCTTCATTGAGCATCATCTTCACACCCTCAAGGACACCCGCAGGCGTAAGGACGGCATAGTCCATCGGCGTCATCACCGTGTTCACGCGCATCATGGGCACGTGGCCGCTCACGAGGTGAATGTCGGAAGCGCCGTGTTCAAAGGCAGTACGAAGGATTTCTGTCAGCTGCATCTCGATTCCCCATGGTCAGGGTGTGGGTATAAACGGACCAATCCTTCATCGTCCGCTCGTGGACGCGGCATCAGCAGCGAACGACTCCCGCCTTATAACCCGCCGATCAGACGCGCAATCACCGCGTCTGTGCCAACTGTGCGGGCTGGGCAACCCCGGCGCATGTCCGAGAATGAAATGTCACATCAGAAAACGGGCAGCGATCGCTGAACTCATCGCGAATCCAGCCTGCCCTGATCTGCAAAGCTCACCGCAGGGCGCGGCAGGCCAAGGTCAAGCATCGCCTGCGCCCAGTAACCCGGCGCGGTGTACGTCATTCGCCCGCTCAGGCGATAATCTGCCATTGAACCACCTGCAGGCACCTGCTCGCGGCGAATAACCGCTGGAACCGTCAGCGACGAGGTGAGGCCTGGCCCCACGGTCGCCTGCGCCGCCCAGCGGCCATTGAACGCTGGCGCACCGCTCGCCGTCAACCCGTAGTGAAACTGATGCAGTTCGATCGGAACATCGTTGACGTTCTCCACGTCAAGCGTCACGCTCAGCACGAGCGCTTCAGCGGTTGATTCTTTCACCTCGATGGATGCCACCGAGACGCGCGGCGCTTGATAGGTCGTGCAACCCACCAAGAGCAAACATGCAACCAGCGCGACGGTGAACTTGTTCAAACCATGAACTGATGAATGCACGCCATGCCACGTTGTGCAGCATGTCTGCGGCCGCGCTTGAAACCGATCGCACTGGTGGTTCTTCATGCTGAACAGTGTATCGCCGTTCAGCAACGGTTGGGCCGATCGCTCTCAGCCGTGCAACGCAGCGTTTTCTCGAACTCAGTCGAGATACAGCCAGCGATCGGCGGAATGGGTCTGGGCGAGTCGCAATTTCGTCGGGTCTTCGATCTGCGCAGAGTATTTGTGCCAGATCAGCGACATGCCCGCAAGGATGAGCACGGCAAGCCACGCAGCAACTTCTCCCTGCACGCGCTTGCGCAGATGAAACAGGAGTACGACGCAGATGCCGACGGTCAGCGCCTTGAATGAAGCCAGCGACAGCGCGGAGCCGGTGGTGCGAATGAGGTACGCCGCGATGGGGTTCGCTTCCACCATGCCGATGGTGCGCAGGTGGGTGAGCGTCACCATGAGGTCTGCAATGCTCAAAGCGATCACGCCCAGGATGAGGACCAGCACACGCCTCGAACGGGCGAGGTCCGGAAACTGCATGGCTCGATCAGTCGCGTTCATAAAGCACTTTCTCTTCTCTCCGCGTCCGACCCATTCCATCTTTCGGACGAAGCGGCTCTTCGGTTCCCCCGCGCTGGAACGGCCGGAGTGCAGATCGGCTAATCACAGACGGAACTGGACGAACTTTCAGCCATTCGTCGAAGTGAACGCGCATGATGAGCCTGGGGCGACTTGGGGGGATAGCATGGACCGGAAAGAAACTCGCTGCCAGTCGTTCGCGTATCTGTTTACGGCGAAGCAGCATTCCCGGCACAATGAAATGCCGACAAATCTTGTGTTGCGCTTGAAGCCTCTCATCCTGATTCTTGCGTTCCTCGGCCCCTTGCCGGGTGCCGTCGCACAGCTTGAAAACCCCGTGTACGTGGACGACTCCCCCGCTGCGTATGAGATGTTCCTTCGCGCACAGGAACAGGTGCGGGACAACACCGGTGAAGCTGCAAGGCTCTGCCAGGAACTGCTAGACGAGTTCGCGCTCAAACTGATTCCATCTTCTGAAGCTGGCCGCGCCGGCGGTTCCCACGATCATTTCACTTCAGTGCGCTCGCGCGTGCTGCGATTGCTCCGCACGGATCGCGCTGCCGGCGAATCGCTGTTACAGCGATATCGAGCCATCGAAACGCCGGTGGCGCAGCGAATGCTCGACATGGGCCAGCTTGAACAGCTCGCGCTCACGAGGCCGCTCACGGAGCCGGGCCTTGAAGCGCTGCTTCGCCTGGCGCAGCGCGATGTGGAATCCGCGCGATTTGAATCGGCAATCCGGCGGCTGGATGTCGCGCTCGAACATCCTGATCTGGATGAACTTCGTGCAACGCATGCGTGGTTCATGCTCGGCCTCGTCGGACATTGCCTGAACCAACCTGCGCTCATCAATGAATCTCTGGACGGACTCAGTGCGCTCTCGCATGAAAGCGCCGTGCCATTGCGGGCGCGCCTGCAGCGATTTGCCGCTGAGCCGAGGCCCGCCTCGCTTCGTGGCGTTTCGCCACTTGATCGCACGAACGCAGAAGGGTTGACTGAGCTGGTATCAGAACGCATCTGGGAAGCGGGTCTCAATGATTCACTCTTCGCGCGGCGCACCATGGAAGCGGCGGACCCGCATCCGCTGGCAAGGCCTCGCACGGGGCCGGTCGGTGCGGATGGTGGCTTGATGACCGTCGCGCCCACCATCGCGGGCGATGTTGTCTATTTCAGTCAGGGACACACCATCAATGCGGTCGATCGCTACACGGGCAGCCCGATCTGGGCACAGCCCTACATCGAACGACCCGCGATGACCGTCATCGATCGTGACGACGAGCAGGCGATGGATATGAACAGCATCGCCATCTCCACCGGTGGCGACATGCTTGTTACCCTCACCGGTCACGCGCACGCCACCAGTCGATCAAGCGATGGTCGGGTGATTTGTCTGGACGCACGCACCGGCGCGCCGATCTGGATGCGCCGGCTGGATCGACTTGATGGCGCGGAAGACATGGATGGCCTCTTCCCCTTTGGCGCGCCGATCATCGCGGAAGGCGCCGTTTTCGTCCTCGCGCGGAAGATCAGCCCGCAGGCTCTCACCAGCACGTACCTTGTTTCATTTGAACTCGATTCCGGTGCGACGAGGTGGGCAAGGCACATCGTCTCCAGCGGCTCCATTCGCCGCGCCGCTCGTGCGTTCTCGACCATCGTGTACGACAACGGCGATCTGTATATCGGCGGTGGCGTCGGCGCGGTCGCGCGACTGAACGCTTCAACAGGCGAAACGCGCTGGCTTGTTCGATTCAGCGTACCGATTAACCCGACCCCTCATGAACAGGCGCGGCGCCCGTGGGAGATTCTCTCCCCGCTCGTTGCCAGCGGCGCAGCGGGCGGGCGCGTCATCGCGCTACAGCCGGGCACGCGGCGCGTGCTGGTGCTCGACCGTGAGACCGGCGAAATCATTGAAACGCACGATGCGGCTACACGAGAAGGGTGGAACGGCCCCGCGTATCTCCTGGGCGACGATCAAACGCTGTTCGCTGTCGGGCGCGAGGTTCGCGCGTTTCACATGGAGAATCTCGCGGCGCCGATCTGGTCAAGCCACGATGTGGATTTGCCGCCCATTCGCGGGCGCGCACAGCTTGTGGGCAGCTCGCTGATCGTACCGACGGAAGGCGGCATCTTTATTCTCGACAGTCGCACCGGAACGCCACTGCATGTCCTGGAAGTCGAGCCGGGCAATCCGGTGGCGGTCGATTCACAGCTCCTTGTAGCGGGCAACACGCGGCTTGATGCGTTCATGTCGCTCTCGCGCGCGGAAACGATGCTGCGCGAGCGCATCGCCGCTGCGCCAAACAACCCTGAACCTGCCCTTGCGCTCTTGCGGCTGGCGGGGCGCGCCGCGTCATCATCCGGCCTTCGCCTCGCGCTCGATGCAGCAGATCACGCCATGCATGCGATCGAAGCCGGTACGCCGGAGCAGCGCGCTCAAGCGCGAAGCCGAGGGGGCGCGCAGCGGCAGCTCTTCGACCTGCTCATCGACCTTCATCACCGATCGCTCGACGCGCTTCGCAACGACGATACGGCGAGGCTGCTCTATGCCACGCTGGAGCGCGTTGCAGAGACGCCCACGCAACGACTGGAACATCAGCTTGCTCACGCCGATTGGCTAGCAGCAACCGGCGATTCCGTCGCCGCGGCGAACATGCTGCATCGCATTCTGATTGACCGTGAACTGTCCTCGCTGGAGCGAATTGAGGACGGCCGGGAGCGGCCCGCTGGCGCGTGGGTCGTCAGTCGTCTTGCGAAAATGCCTCAAGGCGCGCACCGCACATGGCGGACGACCTCCGCTGCGGAACCGCAGGAGCTTTTCAGGCTTGCGTCGAATCATCCCTTCGCACCACAGGCTGTTGATGCTGCGGTCGAAGCATCTCGCCAATTGCTCGCGCGAAACGAGCCACGCGATGCGCTTGCGGGTCTTCTTCGTTTCATGCGAGGCACACCCCGTGAAGGGCGGCTATCCGCCGAACAGCAGTCCCGTCTGCTTGCAGCAGCCGCAGCGGCGAGCGAAGCCGCGGGCTGGCGCGTGCTAGCCAGCCGATTCGCAGCGGAAGGCCGCCATCTGAGCGGGGCTTCTGGTGCGGGCGAGCGGCAGGCTGCAACCGACGATTCGCAACGGCTGCTCCCCGATGTTGGCGTGCAGCGTGGCGAAGCCGAAGTGCTGATGGGGCGTCTCGTTCGTCGCCATCGCTTCTCTGCGAATCGCCCGATACCGCCCGACCGTGCGCTGATGATGGATCAGTTGCATCTCAGCCTGCTCGTCGCGCCGGACCTCGCGCTGGCGTGGACGATCGAACAGCCGTTGCCGATGATCACGGGTGCCGCGCCGGAACTGCTCGACATGACCGACCGGCATGTGTTGCTGTGGTATGCGGCTATTGCAAGCGGCGATGGCGCGACAGGCCCTCGCGCTATTCTCCTTCGTGCTTCAGACGGAGCGGAGCGATGGACCATGCCTCGGTTGGACGAATACATCAACGATCCGCTTCTGCTCATGGGGCGCAATCGAGAGATTCGCGAGCAGATGCCAAGCGGCGAGCCGTTCGACCCGCGTGAGATCATCCCTCTGTTCGACGATGGCGCATTGGTGGTCATCTCGCGCACCGGATCAGTCGTCGGGTTTGATCTCAGCCCACTCGCCATCGACCGTGCGCACGCAGCAGGTCGGCCCGCGTGGGCGCGCAGTGAAACGCTTGAGAAAGTTCATCTTGCGGAGCTGCGCGACGGACTGCTGGTGCTTGCGGGTATGCAGCGGCAGGCTGCACCAGGCGGGCGAGCATCTGGCCGTGCTGCGCTGGTGCCCGCGGTGCTTGTGCTTGACGCACGCACAGGCGAGCCAATTCATCGGCGGAAGCCCGCGCTCACGCCGCCACTCTCTGAAGCAGTTGACGAACCGCGAACCGACGGCTGGTCGTGGATGCAGCTTGCGCCGGGCGGCGTATTGATCGCGGGCTGGCGGGGCGGCATCGACGTGTTCGACCTGCTGGCTGGCGAGCGACTCGGCGCGATGGTGGGCGATGCTGCGGAGCAAACGCGGCAAGGTCTCGCCCTTTCAGGCGAACGATTTGTCTTTGAAGATGTCACTGGCACCCTGCGCGCCGGCATGATTGAGTCACTGCAACGCTCCGAAGCGTTTGATCGCGCGCCGGTGAGCGATTTCAGCAATGACGCTGCGGGTTCGATTGCTCTGATTCCGCTGGCTTCACCCAACCGCGTCGCGGGCGGCTGGCCCGTGGACTTCATCTCACATCAGCCCGCGCGGCTCGTTCGCTATAGCGCGAACGGCGACATTCGCGGTGTGGATATCATCCGCGATGAACGGTTCTATCAGTGGGTGCTGCGTGGACAGGGGAAACTGGTCATCGTGAGCGCTGCGACACCGCCCAATATGGGTCGCCGCTCGCCTCAGATGTATCGCCTGTACGTCGTCTCGGAAAATTGTCGGCTTCTGGATGAGCCGGTCCAACTTTCGCTGCTGCAGGATTCATTTCAGGACGCCGCGCTCATGGACGGCTGGCTTCTGCTCTCTGCGCCAAATGGCACACTTGCGGTCCCAATGCCATCCCGCTAAAAAGCCGCTTCCATAAACCATTTTTTTTCGCCCGGATGGGTTGACATCTGCGATGAAGTCGATCCAATACGGCGCGCACGAAACGACTCAATGGCACACGCCATGTGGAGACCCATCCAATGCTCGACACATTCGGAGTTCACATGTCACACCCCGTGATGGAAGACCTTGATCTCGATCTCATCGACCGCCCATGGCTGGCGGATGACCTGACGCTTCTCGACGCCTCGCGAGGCGAACCTGTGTTGGGTTGGGACGAAGATGAAGAAGAGGAAGAAGACGACGACTTCTTCGATGATGATGATGATGACGAGGATGATGACGACATCGACGATCTGGATGACGAAGACGACGACTTCTTCGATGATGACGATGAAGACCTCGACGAAGACCTCGACGAAGAGGAAGAGTAGTCGGTCTCTGGATACGTGATACGAGCGGGCGATGCGGTCTGCGGCCGGGGCATGCCGCGCCGCCCGCTTACTCTTCGCTTTGCTTTACTTCTTGAGCTCGCCGCTGCACCCTGGCCGCGCCCTGACTGCGCGTTTCGACCTCATTGCCGTCGAGATAGGCCTTCGCAGCGTCCTCGTCTTTGAGTACCGCGTCCAGAAATGCCAGCGTCGCACTGCACACGTGCTTCACATGGTCGGGGTTGCTGGCACCCGCTGAAGGGAAGTTTCTTGCGCCGCTGATGCCGCCGAAGTTGTGATGGGCACCTTCGATGAACAGCAGATAGGTCGATTCGGGCGGAGCAAGTTCAAACGCCTTGGTCCGCCACGCCGCTCCTCGGTCATCGCGCCCCGGCGATTCATCGTTCGTCCCCGTTACCATGAACGCGGGAACGCGAATGGACCTGTAGGAGTCTTCATCAAACACCCCTCCAACGCCCTGCGGACTGATAGCGACGATCGCGCGTACGCGAGTGTCTGTCAATGTCATCCTTCGACCGATGGCGGGCTTCGCTGAAGCTCCGCCGACGAGCATGGCCGTGTGCGCACCGAAGGAGTGCCCCGCCGAGACAATCCGATCTCTGTTCAACCGCCCTTTCAAGGTTGGCGTTTCTTCCTCAATGCGATCCAGTGAGTCGATCACGAAGGACACATCGGCGGGTCGCGTGCGCCAATGCTGCGTAACCTGCGGGTTTTGCACGGCACGCTCAATGGTGCCGAGCCGACGCCTCTGTTCATCGCTCATCAGCGAGAGTGAATCACCGTGTGTGGGCTGAATGCAGATGTAGCCGTGTGAAGCCCAGTGACGAATGAGCGGGTCATACGCATCGCGCGAGCCGAGTGCACCGTGCGAAAACACAACGATCGCACACGGCTTCTCATCAACGGGCCACGTTACGCGAATCTGTAATGGCTTACCCTCGGATCGCGGCAGCTCCATCCGCTTCGACTCGACCGCAAACGGACCAGCAGCCTGTTTGTAAAGCTCTGCTGGCGGCGCGTCCCCAAACGCCGTCGCAGTTAAAAGTACAAAAAACACTGCGAAGAACTGCACGCGCTGAGCCAACCGCCACATTGCCATGGGAATCTCCGTCCACATTCCTCGCGCGGACGATGACGCGATGCGTCAGGTCGGCTGCGTGTGGCGGCGAGGCGTTTCAAGGCCAATGCCGCTGTGCCGCTTGTCGTCCGAACGATCGACTTCTCGCGCCCGGCCGTGCACACCGACCGCGGCCGCTGCCAGCGCATCGCACAGACGAATCACCGCCGGGACGGATGCGTAGGTTTCGCGCAGCTCGCCGATCTTGTCGGTCATGGGGGCGCCGTTCTCGCGGAAGAGCCGCTTGAACGCCACTTTGACCGCTTCGATATGCTCCGGCTGATAGCCCCTGCGCACCATCGCGATCGAGTTGATCGCTCGCACTTCCGCGGGGTTGCCTTCGACGATCATAAACGGCGGCACGTCTTTGGTGATCCGCGCCAAACCACCGACGAACGAACACGCGCCGACGGTGGCGAAGTGATGCACACCCGCCCCACCCCCGATGTTCGCGCCGTCTTCAATGCGCACGTGGCCCGCGAGCATGACCTGATTCGCGATGCAGATGTCGTTGCCCAGACAGCAATCGTGTGCGATGTGCGCTGCGACCATGATGAGGTTGTCGTTGCCGAGCCTTGTCTCGCCGCCGCCGTTGGCGGTGCCTCGATGAATGGTGACATGCTCGCGGATCGAGTTGCGATCGCCGATGATGCACACCGCACGCTCGCCCTGATACTTCTTGTCCTGCGGATCAGCCCCGACGACAGAGAACGGATAGATGGTGTTGTGGCTGCCAATCTCGGTGAGCGACTGCACCGTAACGTGATTATGCAGCACGGTGCCTTCGCCGATCGTAACGTGCGGCCCGATGACGCTGTACGCGCCGACGATGACGGAATCGTCCAGTTGTGCGGAGGGGTCAATAATCGCAGTGGGGTGCACTCGGGCCATCACCAATCCTCACGAATCAATCCTGCTCCGCATCGACCATCATGAAGCGGATTTGGGCTTCGGCAGCGACTTTCCCGCCGACCATCGCCCGACATTTCATCGTTCCAGTCCTCGCCTTCGCACGCACCGCCTCGGCCTCAAGCACGAGTTGATCGCCGGGGGTCACCGGCTTGCGCAGCTTGACACGATCCAAACTCAGCAGCACGGCGATCTTGCCCGTGTGCTCTAACTTCTGGCTCATCAGCAGCCCGCCAAGCTGCGCCATCGCTTCGACAATCAAGACTCCGGGCATGATCGGCGTTCCGGGGTAATGCCCCTGAAAGAACGGCTCGTTGATCGTGACGTTCTTGATCCCCACCGCCCGACGATCGCCGTCAATCTCAACCACGCGATCGACCAGAAGCATGTGATAGCGATGTGGCATGATGCGGTGAATGGTCCGGATGTCCATCTCCCGGCCGCTCGTCAGCAGCTCATGCCGATGGCGATCTTCCATCTGCCGGATGATCTCCAGCGCCATGCGACGATTGAGGTCGTGCCCGGACTTGTGCGCCACGAACCGCCCCGCCACCGCGCAGCCGACAAGGTAGAGGTCGCCGATGAGATCGACGATCTTGTGCCGCACCGGCTCGTTGTCATAGCGATACGCATTGTCGATGGGGCCATCGTCGCCGATGACAAGCACATCGCGAGGGGTCAGATGCCTGCACATGCCGCGATCCCACAGCATCTGCGCTTCTTCCTTCAGGCTGTATGTTCGGGCGCGGGCGATTTCGTGGATATAGTCGCCGTTCGCAAATGAAAAGGTCTGCGATTGCCTGCGAATGCGATGCGACGCCGAGCCGTAGTCCAAGTCGAAGATGAGCTTGAATTCCTGATCGCCGGGCGGCGGCGGAAACGCGGCCAGCATCGCGTCGCCCTCTTCAACCACGATCGGCTCGGTCACGCTGAACACGCGACGAGGTGCGTGCTGACGGGCAATGCCCGCTTTCAGAATCGGCTCCACGAATGGCAGTGCGGAGCCGTCCCCACAGGGCAGTTCCGGCCCGTGAATGCGCACCAGCGCATTATCGATGCGCAGGCCCGCCAGCGCGGACATCAGATGCTCAACCGTTTCGACCGTTGCAGCGCGGGAAAGCGATTCGTCCCCCTGGCCTGCGGAGAGCGTCGTGCGACGGGCGCGACGGACGACGTTGGTTGCCACCGCTGGTATCTGCACAGGGGGGTCGAGGTCGATCCGTTCGAAGATGATGCCGTGGTTGACCGGCGCAGGCTGAATCGTAACCGTGGCTTCTTCGCCGAGCATCAGCCCGCGACCCGAAACTGTCGCAGGCCCCGCAAGTGTGTGCTGCCAGGCGCGCTCCGCAACGTCAGCCGCCCGCGATGGCGCAGCCGGAGCAGCCGCTTCGCGACCGGGCGTCGCAGCCGTGCCGGATGGAGGTTTGACGGCGGACTGAACCATAACACGAGGGGCAGAAGCCGCACCGACAGGGCGCAGCGAAGAATAAAGGCAGAGGCGGCAGGCGGGGCGAGGGGCAGCGAGACAGCCGCAATGGTGCGCAGCACGGTGATGCGGGCCTGCCGCAGAGTTCGTCAGCCCTGCCCTTTCTCAAACCGCCGGATCAATTCAGGCAGTTTACGCAGGCTGACAGCCTGACGCAATACTTGACGACCTTCTTCCGCAGGGATGACGCCGATGACCGTTACGCCGGGCGGCACATCTCGCATCACGCCGGATCGTGCCCCAATCTTCGCTCCCGTACCGATCGTAAGCCCCTCTGCGATGCCTGATTGCGCCCCGATCTGCACCCAATCGCCTACGGTTACCGATCCGGCAAGGCCATTCAAGCCAGCAATCACACATGAACGCCCGATAACACAGTTGTGGGCGATCTGCACGAGGTTGTCGATTTTCGTTCCCGCTCCGATGACCGTCGCGCGGAACTTGCCGCGATCGACGCATGAATTGGAGCCGATCTCAACATCATCTTCGATGATTACGTTGCCAATGTGAGGCATTTTGAGCAAACCCTGCCCGCGCACCGGCGAAGGACGATAGCCGAAGCCGTCGCCGCCGATGGAAACGCCTTGGTGAAGCAGAACGCGCTTTCCGATGATGCATCGCTCGCGGATGACACTGTTGGCGTGCAGTTCGCTCCCCTCGCCGATGATCGCGCCTTCGTACACGCGCACGCCAGCGTGAAGCACGACGCCATCGCCGATGACTGCGCCTCGCTCAATGCTCACATGCGCACCGATGCGGACATTCTGCCCGATCTTCGCCTGTGGGTGAACATACGCGGTGGGATGAATGCCCTCGTCCGGCAATGAAGGCGGCGGGCTGAACAAGTCCAGCAGACGCATCAGCCCGATCTGTGCATCGTCAACCTCAATCAAGGCGCGCGTTGATTCATCATGGCCCGCCACAGCAATGCCGCGAGACACCACCGCAGCCGAAGCGCGAGAGGCAGCCCATCGGTGTGCATGGGTGCCATCCGCGATGAACGTGATGTCGCCAGTTGCAGCCTCGTCAATCGCTGCGACGCCGGTGATGCGCACATCGCCACAGCCGCGCAGCTCGCCCCCAAGCTGCGCGGCGATCGACGCGGCGGTATGTCGCTGCAGTCCATCGCTCATGACAAGATGAATCAGCGACCCGCGCCGGCCTTGAATGCTGCGTTCATGCGCGCCACGATGGCATCGGTAATGTCCAGTGCCGGATTCGTGTAGAGCATGCGCCGCGCGGAGATCTGTCGGCTGGTTTCCGCCACATCTGCCATGGGCACTTCGCCGAGCGAATCATTGACGAACACGATGTCGTAGCCATTGCTTGATGCTTCATCGCGAATGGCGGCTTTGATGCTGCCGTAGATGCGACGGAGCGTCTGGGCTTCCTCGAATTCGATCTTGCGGCGTGAGAACTCAACGAACGCGCGGTAGTCATGCGCCTGCAGCGACAGTCTTTCAAGAATCTCCTGATACTTGTCGCTTGTCGTCGGGTGAAGCTCCAATTCTTCTTCCAAAGCGCGCAGTGCCCTGGCTTTGGCTTCCGTTTCGCTTCGGGCCTGCTGACGGACGGTATCCAACGTGCCTTCCGCAGCGACGCGCTCTTCGATTTGCGCAAAAACCCGCTCAATATCCACCGTGGCGACCACGGCGGGCTGCAAACGCGCCAGTTCGCGCATGGCCATCGTCTGATAGCCGGCCAGCGCACAGAAGGCCACAGCAAGCACGATCGCGGGCCAGTTAATCAGCGATTTACGAATGGTCATGGTTCAAATACTCCGTGAGAATGCCTGTCGAGCACAAAATGCGATTCACTTCAGTCGAAGCAAATCACCGTCCGGCTCGGTATTGGTTGTTCATGCGAGCGATGAGATCGTTGGTGATGTCGATGCGCGGCCCGGCGTACAAAATCTTGCGGGCGGCGATCTGCTGCCTCACCTGATCCTGATTGCTCAGGTTCGATGTGGGATCGTTCGTCAGTTCGCCTCGCGAATCGTCTGTCAACACAAGGTCATAGCCATTGGCTTTCGCCATGTCTTCCGCAGCAATGCGAATGGCGCGATACAAATCCTGCAGCAGCAGCGCCTGCTCAATGTCAAGACGCTCCGTCGCGCCTTGCGCCCACGCCTGGAAGCTGAGCATCTCCCATTCCAGCTTCGCGCCGAGTTCCATTTCCGCTTCCGTGGGCGGCGCGCTCGGCTGGCGAGCCTTGTTCAGCTCCACCAGTTGATCGCGAAGCGATTCCACATGCGCCTGGCGACGCTCGCGCTCGTCAATCATGCGCTGGCCCATCGCTCGCATCTTGCTTTCCGCATCACTCCGCTGGGCGAGGCCTTCCAGCACAGCGTTCAGGTTCACTGTTACCACCGTAGCGGTTCGCGCCGGCTGCGCCGCAGTGCCGGAAGACGACTGCCCGCCGGCCTGATACGCGATAATGGACATCAGCACTGCGATGAGGATGAATGCTGAAACGGTCATGTGCTTCTGGATCAGGTTCATATCGTGATTCCTTGAGACAAGGGTCGCTAAAGAGTCGTGGATTGAACGACGCCCGTTGATGCACGCCGGAACGTCGCTGACTGGACTGCCGCCTTGATGCGGGCCGCACGCAGTCCCAAACAAATCAACACACCATCATAGTCTGGAGAGGGATATTCAGCATTGAAGCCGGCGCGCACCGGCACGCGGCGTATGGACACAGTTCGGCGTGAATGATTCCGCCCACATCCCCATTTCAAACTTGAAACTCGCTCAGAAAGGCAATTCCGCGCTGAAGGTCAACAGTTGCTTTTCATCCCGCGACTGCTTGAGCACCGGGAAACCGAAGTCGAACGCGATGGGCACCGGGCCAAGCTGCGGGATATAGAGTCGAATGCCGGTGCCGATCGAAACGCGGTAATCGTCAAAGCCGACCTTGCTGGTTACCGTGCCTGTGTCCATGAAGAACACGCCCGTTACCATCTCGCCGAAGATCGGGAACTCATACTGCGCGCCCGCAAAGAACATCCACGTGCCGCCTACGCCTTCGCGGCTGGGAAGACCGTTGTCGTTTCGAATTCCCTTCGGGCTGATGGTGCGATACTTGAATCCACGGAATGATCGGCCACCGCGATAAAACCGCTCATACGTCGGCACGCGATCGCCACCGAACTGGTAGCCGATGTCTGTATTGAGTCGCAGCGTGGTTTTGCGGCCAAGGAAGTCTTCGGAAATGGTCATGAAGACGGTGTAGTCCGCCGTAACCATGTTGTAGTTGAAGTCACCGCCCATCGCACCGACGCGATCGAAGCCGATCTGGAAGCGGCTGCCTCGTCCGGGCCGAGTCAGCGTCGCGATGGTCGTTCGCGTCAGGCCCACGCCGAGCGATGTGATGACATCCGGCCCGCGATCAAGGAAGAACTCTGTCGGTGCACTGCGGTCGATCGCGGTGAACGACACGCGCTCGCCGCGCCCGCGCAAGGCGATCTCCCAATAGTCGCCAAGCTGGCGACCGAGCGCGAAGCTGCCGGTGATGCGTTCTTCATCAAACTCGCGATAGAACCGCTGATTGAATGCGCCGCCGATGCGAAGCGAGTAATCGGTGTCAAACAGCTTCGGTTCGAAGAAGCTCATCGAGTACTCAAAGATTTCGTTGCCGGGGCGGAACGTCATGTTGAATGACTGTCCCGCACCACGAAACGCCTTGCCGCGGAAGAGATCGCCCCACGACGCGGGGAAGTCCGCAATGTCGAAGTTGGTCTGATTCAGCGAAAACTCGCCGAACACGCCAGAATCTGAACCGACCGCCACGCCGAAGTTGAGCGAACCCGTGTTGCGCTCCTTCACCTCAACCAGCACGTCGCGCACCTTCGGCGAAAGCCTGCGGCGCTGCTCCAGTTCAGACTCGGTCAATCCCTCGCCATCCATGCCCTCATCGTCATCTTCCGGGTCCAGCAGCGTGATGCGCACATCGTTGAAGTGCCGCGTGTCCAGCAGGCGGCGTTTGGAGCGTTCGATATCCGTGGCATCCAGCGGACGGCCCTGCTCAATGCCGCGAAGCTCGCGACGAACAACCTTGTCCTGCGTCACCAGATTGCCCTGCACGTGAACAAGTCCGACGGTCGTGGGCATGCCCTCGTCAATCTCCAGCAGCAGATCAACTTCCGGCTGCGGACCGACGCGGATCGGCTCCCTCGCTTCCATGCGCACATTCGCGCGGCCGATGCGGCCGTACGCATCTTCAATCGCTGCGATCGAGTTGCGGATGCGGTCGCCTGAATACACATCGCCGGGCCGAATCTCCATCAACGCGAGAAGCTGGTCAGGCGTGAACACTTCCGGCGCTCCGCCGGTCTGGTAGTTGATGACGCGCAGCGAACGCAGCGTGTAGATCGGTCCCTCGGAAATCCTGAAGACAACCTTCGCTTCCTTATTGTCCGGGCTGAGCTGAATCTCGCGATCGACGCGCACTTCCAGATAGCCTCGGTCACGATAGAAACGGTCTAGCTTGGCGACATCTTCGAGGAGCATGTCCTCGTCGAGTTGGCCGCGCCGAAAGAGGAAGATGGCCGTGCGTGTGCGAATCTCGCCGAGCAGTTTGCGGTCCTGAAACGCGGTGTTGCCCTGAAACTCGATCGCGCGGACGCGGACTCGCGGGCCTTCCATCACGCGAAAGATGAGCAGCCCCGCGCTGTCGAGTTCTGTTGAGTCCACCGCGACGGAAACGAGGTAGTGCCCCCGCTGACGATAGCGGTTCTCAATGGCTCGCCGGGCGTTTTCGATGAGGTAGTCATCTCGCGGCCCGCCTCGCACGACGCCCACCACGCCGCGCAGTTCCTGATCGGAAATCAGCGTGTTGCCGACAACCTGCACCTCTGCGATGACCGGTTGTTCAGTAATGGTGTAGATGACCCGCACGCTACCGTCGAGCTGCAGTTCCGCCTCAGCGGTTACGTACTGGAACGCGCCGAGCTGATACAGCCGGGCCACGTCGGTTCGGCTGACTTCTGCGTCGTAGGGATCGCCCACCGCGGCGCGGATGTTGTTACGGATCAGTTGCTCGCTCACTCGCTTCAGGCCCACCACGTCCACCGCGCTGATGGGGCGGTCGGCAAGATCCGCCTGCGCACGCGCAACCTGCCCCAACGCCGGATTCGCCAACGCGACAAACAGGCCGAGAAGCAGCAGGAAGCGAATCCACAGGATCGGTCGGGGCATGAGTTAGCGAAGCATAACGGGGGGGCGTTCAGGCTGCCAGTATCAGCGATTCGGCCGGTGCCTTTGACGTTTTCTCACCGACGGGCTAGTTTGACGCATCCGCCGATGCACATGACGCTGCGAGAGCTTGCTGTACGAATAGGGGCCACGCTTGAGGGTGATCCCGATGCCGTGGTGCATGGATGTGCGCCACTCGATAAGGCCGGGCCGGGTGAAGTCGCCTTTCTGGCCAACGTCAAGTACGCCAAACATTTGAGCGGCACACGCGCGACCGCTGTGCTCGTGAGCGAAACCGCTGAATGCCCCGCCAATGTCGCGGTACTGCGATCCAGCGATCCATACTTCGCTTTCCGCAACGCGATGATTGTGCTGCATGGCCATCGTGCCCACCCTGAGCCGTTGGGCGCGATTCGCGATGATGCGGCGCACCCAGGCGCGGTCATCAGTTCGCTTGCTACGGTGCATCCTGAAGCGAGCATCGGCGAGGGAACGCGCATACACCCACACGCAGTTGTGGAAGTCGGCGCGGTCGTCGGCTGCAACTGCGTCATCTATCCCGGCGCGTACATCGGCCCGCATACCACGCTGGGCGATGACTGCATCATCTTCCCCAACGTCACCATCTATGACCATTGCGTGCTTGGCCAACGCGTTACGCTGCACTCCAGCACGGTGATCGGGCAGGACGGATTCGGCTACGCCACCCACAAGGGAGCGCATCACAAGATTCCCCAGGCGGGCATCGTGGTCATTGAAGACGATGTGGAACTCGGTGCTGGTTGCGCCATCGAACGTGCTGCGATGGGTGAAACGCGCATCGGACGCGGCACCAAGTTTGCAGACCTCATCTCCATCGGGCACGGCTCGCGCATCGGCGCACACTGCCTGTTTGTCTCGTTCGTCGGCATCTCCGGCTCTGTTGAAGTAGGCGACTATGTCGTCCTCGGCGGGCAGGTGGGCGTAACCGGGCACCTCAAAATCGGCGACGGCGTGCAGGCCATGGCCAGAACCGCTATCGCGCGTGATGTGCCCGCTGGGTCGAAAGTCGGCGGCGTTCCCGCACAACCTGCTGATATCGCCAAGCGCAACGCACTCGCTGCGATGGAACTTTACGAACTCTCTAAGCGCGTCAAGCAGCTCGAGCGCGAACTGAACCTGCTTCGGTCCGCCGATCAGCCGGATTAAAAGTCCCCAAAAATAAGAAGCCTCGCTCGAACGCCGAGACGAGGCAAGTAGGGGGGCGAATAGATCGACTGGTAAACCGTTGGGGCTGCGGGCGTGTATGCCCAAATCAACCGTGCCGCGGTTCTGGCGTTGTGTTCTTCGAGGTCAACTCCCATCCAGTCGGCTCGGCTTTATGACGCCAAGCATCGTCGTAGCTGATACCTCATTATAGACCGCAAACGCGCTTGGCGCGCGTAAAAGTTCAACTTCTTCTTCATTCACGACCCCCGCAGGGCCATTTATACCGGTCGCGCGGATCGGCTCACCTGTCCCGTGTGATGCCGATAAGTTCATGCTATGGAACCGTTTGAGGCCGCTTTCCGACCCGCTTCGGTCGATTTCCGGACCTTTGCCTTTTCCTCGCAAAGAGTGGAAGTATCCTTTCATCCATGGGTCTGCCCGCGCACGGCGTCCTGCTGCTCGACGGCGCAACCGGCACTGAACTGGGCCGGCGTGGCGTGGACCTCTCGCCTCCGCTCTGGACTGCTCGCGCTCTCATCGAAAAAACCGATCTCGTTCGGCGTGTTCATCGCGAGTACCTGGAATCAGGCGCAGACGCGATCACCACGTGCACCTTTCGCACACATCGCCGCACGCTGGAGAAGGTCGGCCTGGGGCACGAATGGTCGCGCCTGACCGCACTGGCGGTGGAACTGGCGTGCGAAGCGCGTGATGACGTGAATACCGATGCGCTGGTGTTCGGCTCGGTCGCACCGCTTGAAGATTGCTACACGCCGCACGCCGCCCCGCGCGCAGAGGTGTGTGCATACGAACACGAAGCGATGATCCGTGCGCTGCTTGATGCAGGGGTCGATTTCATTCTGATTGAGACAATCGGTTCGCTGCGTGAAGCGATTGCCGCTGCCGAAGTCGCGCAGCAGCTTTCGCCGGGGCGATGGATCATCAGCTTCCTGACGAAAAGCGTCGGTCCGCCGGGCGTGCTACTGGATGGCGACACCATCATTGACGCGCTGGATACTGTGCGCGGTGCGGCAGCGATCGGCGTCAACTGCATACCCCCCGCTGCCGTCGAGCGCAACCTGCGCCTCATGCGTTCACTGCTGGGAAGCGAACCGAATTCACCCCGCCTGATCGCCTACGCCAACACCGGCTCGCTGGAAGACGACGGCACGTGGCGGGAAACCGATGCTGCGAAGCCCGATACGTTCGCCGACTACGCGATGCGATGGGTGGACGCCGGCGCGAGCATCATCGGCGGGTGCTGCGGCACATCACCTGACACCATCCGCGCGATCCGCCGATACCTTGAACCTCACTCCGCCCGCTGAAGCAAACCGATTTCGCGCAGCTTGAGAGCGATCAACCTCGCCGCCGCGCCACGATGCGATCTCGCGTTTTTCTCTTCTGGTGAAAGCTCCGCGCTGGTGCGGCCTTCTTCGGGCAGCAGCAGCAAAGGGTCATAGCCGAATCCGTTGCTTCCGCGCGGCTGATCGGTGATGACGCCTTCAAACTCGCCACGCGCTTCAGCCAATACACGACCCGAAGCATCCGCCAGACACATCGCGCACACGAACCGTGCTGTGCGTTCGCGCTGCGGCACGCCCCTCAGTGCAGCAAGCAGCTTGGCGTTGTTCGCGTGATCACGTTCTGCCCGCGTCGTGCCGACACCCGCGTAACGCGCTGAATGCACCCCCGGCTGACCGCCAAGCGCATCTACTTCCAGGCCCGAATCATCCGCAAGGCAAAGCCTGCCGCTTTCTCGCGCATACGCCATCGCTTTGATTCGAGCGTTGTCCTCAAATGTCGCCCCATCCTCGACAGGTTCTTCGATCGCCCTGTTGAGTTCGTCCAAGCCCGCAACGCGCACACCCAGCGGCGCAAGCACCGCGCGAACTTCATCGAGCTTGTGAGGGTTGGATGAGGCGAACAGCAGGTCCATGACTGAGCGCAGCGACATCACGACAACCGCGGCACTTCGCCGTGCGTGGCGATGATGCGCGACCGAATGCCGCCTCGACCTTTCCAGTCCGTGATGATTTCGAGCCATCGCGGCTGCATGGCCTTGACGAGATCATCTCGCAGCCGATTGGTCACGGCTTCGTAGTAAATGCCCTCGTTGCGGAACGACTGGTAATACAGCTTGAGGCTCTTCAGCTCCACGCACGTCTTGCCGGGTGAATACCGCAGCGTGATGGAGCCGAAGTCGGGATGACCTGTCTTCGGACACACTGAGGTGAACTCATCGCTGATGTGCTCGATGATGAACGGCACATCAGTGGGTGTCTGGAATGTTTCAAGCAGTGAAGGATCGGGCATTGGAAATTTGCTGTGAAGTGGGCAGTGGCTAGATAACAGTAACGTCTCGTGTCGTGCACTCACAACGCATGATGAGCATTCGATGAACGCACTGGCAATCTCAACCTGATCTCTGCCAACCGCCTACTGGTTCCTCTGGTTCACAAGCCATAGTTTGACATCAGCGTAATCAAGCGCGGCTGATCGGGGTTGATCTGCAACGACCTGCGGAACGCCGTTCTCGCTTCGCGCATGGCATCTGTGTCCTTGCGCTCGCTGAGCAGCCAGGCATTCAGCGAATTGACGCCGATGCCGCTCCATGAAAGCCAGTGTTGCGGGTCCAGCTCTACGGATTTGCGATAGGCGTTGATGGAACGATCGAACTCGCCGAGCCTGAAATAGCCCCAGCCAAGCCGCTCATACGCATTGGCGGTGGGCTGCACGCGCACCAGATGCTCCGCCGTGTTCACGGCTTCGCGATATCGTTTTTCCTTGCCCAGCACGTTGATGAGGTTCAACATCAGCGGTGCCGTGTTCTCTTCAAGCAGTTCCATCGCCATCAGGTACTGCTCAACGGCTTCCGCATTGCGATCAAGCTGTTCATACACCGCGCCAAGGTTCGCCCGCGCTGCACCGCTTGACGGATCAACTTCTACTGCGCGTTCTGCAAAGAGCACGGCGTTGCGCGGCTCACTGAGCTGCAGATACGTCGTCGCCAGATTCAAATTCGCTTTGGGATTATCAGGGTCGATCGTCAACGCGCGGTGATACGCGCGGACCGCCTCTGCGAATCGCTGAAGCATTTGCAGCGCGAAGCCGTGACCGTACTGCGCCTCGAAGTTGCGTGGCTCCAGCCTCGCAGCCCGCGCATACACCGGCTCGGCCTTCTCATAGTCTTGCTGCACGAGATAAATCTCACCCATGCCGAGATAGGCAGGTGTGATCGTGGGGTTCTCCGCCAGGATTTCGCGGAACATGGCCAGCGCGATGTCGTAGTCGCCGGCCTGCATGGCGCGGTGCGCATCATCAAGCTGTTGCGAGTGGCGCTCGGAAGGCTCTTCGACGACGATGGGCGGCGGTGCGGTACGGCGACCGAACCCGCCGTTGGCGCAGCCGGGCACGGCTGCGGTCGTCAGCCCGATCAAACCAGCCACAAGAATGATGCGCGTCCTCACAGTCAATCCTTCCTCTATGCGTTTCACATGCCGCGCCGACCCTTGCCGGGCGAGGCCGCGGCAGCCCCCCGCACACCACGTCTGCGGAGGCCTTTCAGCCGCCGGATGTTCACTACATCCCAAAGCTCCCCCTTCTCGTTCATTTCTTTCGGCGTTTCGAGAATCATGGGTAAAGCCTCAAACCTCGGTTCGCTCACAATCGAGCGAAAACAGCTCAATCCGCACGCCCCGAAGCCGATGTGGGCATGTCGGTCACGGCGGGAACCGACGGCGCCGACCGAATCGTTCAGGTGGAACACCCGCAGGTTGCTGAAGCCGCAAACCGCATCGAACTGCTCCAGCACGGCCTTCGCCCCTTCATCCGTCGTCATGTCATACCCCGCCGCCGTCACGTGGCAGGTGTCAAAGCAGAATGCTACTCGGTCCGGCGAGGCGATGTTCTGCCGAATCCACGCCAGTTGAGCGAAATCGTATCCCAGATTGCTGCCTGAGCCGACGGTCGTCTCCAGACAGGTCATTGCGCGATAGCCCGGCAGCTCGCGGTGCAGGCGATCAAGGGCCTTCACAATGCGCTTCATGCCTGCCAGCTCCGCCTTGCTCGGCGGTGCGCCCAACGCATGCGGCTTTCCCGTCTTCAGGCTTTCACCCATGTGTGCGCCGGGATGTGCCACACAGCAGCGAATGCCGAGCGTCTCACATCGCTCCAGCTCCACGCGCTGCAGAGCAACAGACTTCTCCCACGTCTCCTTGTCAGGCGACGCCATATTGATGAGATAACTGTTGTGGCTGACGACCCGATCGGGATCGCCCGGCGATGTCGCTTCCCATCCCATACGACGGACCGCTTCCTTCCACGATGTGATCTCTTCCGCAGCCAAAGGCGATGCCTTCCACTGACGCTGGTTCTTGGTGAAGATCTGAACGCAGTCCATCTTGAGCTGCGCGGCTTCAGTCAGCGCGTTCACCAGTGAACCTGCAATCGAAAGATGAGAGCCGAACATGCCCCGATGGTAACACGGCGCGAATCATGACGGAGCGGCCGCGCGTTACACCACCCGCACGTCCTTGATTTCCGCTTCCACGTTCATGCGGTTGTTCCACTCGTTCAGTTTTGGTTCGATGGCGACATCCAGCCTCATGCCCGCTGCAATATCACCAGCGAATCGGCCCGCATCCCACCATACCGCACGCATGCCCAGCCGGGCTTTGTCGCCCGATGCGTCCGGCTGGCGCAGCCGCAATGAGAGATGCTTGCCTTGCTGGCCCATCTGCTTGGGCGTTTCGATCACTTCCGCACCATTCACACGCAGCAGCGGCCTGCGGTTTGCCCTGCCGAACGGCGAAAGCGTCATCATTCGCCGCACTGTCAGCTCGTCGATCTCAGTCAGCGACGCATCACAATCAATATGAATGGCGGGCGTCAACTGGCCTTTCTCCACATGCGCATTCGCATGCGAGGTGAGAGCTTCGACGAACGCGCTGAGATTCCCGATCGGCAGGGTGAGTCCCGCTGCCATGTCGTGCCCGCCAAAGGTTGTGAGCAGTTCTGCACAGGCGGACAATCCGCCGTGAATGGAATAGCCGTCGATGCTTCGCGCCGAGCCTTTGCAGAACTCACCGTTGCGCTGCATGAGAACTGTGGGTCTTGAGAAACGGTCCACAAGCCTTGAGCACACGATGCCGACGACGCCGGGATGCCACTGCTCGTGCGCGAGCACGATCGCGCGGGTATCGTCACCCGTCATGCCGGAGTCTTCCGCCAGCCGCATCGCCAGAGCGAGAATCTCGCGCTCCGTACGCTGACGATCGCGGTTCACCCGCGCGAGCTTCGCCGCGATCTGCCTGGCTTCATCGGGCGGCGCATCGGTGAGCAGCCGCACGGCATCACCCGCGTGGCCCAATCGACCACATGCGTTCAAACGCGGCCCCAGTACGAAGCCGACTTTCTCGCAATCGATGTTCTCGCTCGCCAGATCAGACGCTTCAATCAGCGCACGCAAGCCCACGAGCGGCGTCTGCTTGATGAGCCGCAAGCCGAACGTGGTGATGATGCGGTTCTCCCCCACCAGCGGCACAACGTCGGCGATCGTACCCAGCGCGGCCAGCGGCAGCATCGCCAGCAGCGTCTTCTGCATCACTTCGCTCACACGTTCCGAACCGCACCACAACGTTGCAAACCGCCACGCCAGCTTGAACGCGACCCCCGCGCCACACAAGTCAGGAAACGGATAGAAGCCCGCGTTCGACGAGCCTGCGTTGTGCGGGAGTCGTGGATGCACCAGAACGAGCGCGTCAGGCAGCACGCCGTCTTCCCGCGCATTGTGATGATCTGTAACGATGAGATCGACGCCGATTTCACGAGCGGTGGCGGCGGATTCCACCGCCGTGATGCCGCAATCCACGGAGATGATGAGCTGCGCCCCTTCGCGCCGAAGCTGGCGCAGGGCTTCGCAGTTGATGCCGTAGCCTTCTTCAAGGCGATGCGGCACATAGGTCCGCAGTCTCGCCTCGGGCTTCGCGGTCCTGATCGTGTGGTAGAGAATCGCAGATGCCGTGATGCCGTCCACGTCGTAATCGCCGAAGATGACGATCTGCTCATCGCGCTTGAGAGCCGCGACGAGGCGCTCCGCCGCTGCATCCGCGCCGGGCAGGAGCGAAGGATCATGCAGATGACTGAGCTTCGGCTCGCAGAAGCGAAGCATCTCATCCGCATCGACAACGCCTCTCGCCAGCAGCACACGCTCGACCAAGCCACGCGATGTGCCCTCGGCGTTCACGCCGTGCATCAACCAGCGGCGAGTCAGTCCACGCATGATTGGAAGATATCACAACGCATGAGAGAAAGGTTGAGCGGTCAGTTGACAGCGGTCAGCTTAAAGAAAGTTGCTGGCACATCCGTGGTTGTCGGCCAGAAAGCTCGACCACCAACAGGATGCTGCGACTTTTCTCGCAGCCAACCGTTTCCTGCCGAAAGCGCACTTGCTCATCACGCTGCAATCGCGTCCGGCTCCTGCGAATCGGGCGGCATCCACACGCGGCTCATCTCGTGGCCATGGATGCTTGTTCGTGTGCCATGCGCGGTGTTCTCCAGCACATAGTGCTGCCCGTCAATGCGATAGCGGAAGAGAAACTCGCCGGGGCCGGGTGCGATTTCAAGCCGCCAGACGCCTTCGGGGTCGAGCGTCATCTCGTGGGCTTGTTCATGCCAACCGCAAAAGCAGCCGACGACCTCGACTCGCTGAGCGCCAGGCAGCCGCAGGGAGAAAGCCAGTTTGCCGTTCGCTTCAATGCTCAGCATGATGACACCCAAGAATGACTTTCACGGGCGGTGCCCGCTACACTGACCTGACGCTACGAACCCGTAACCGACGCAAGAAACCGATCTTTGATGCGATTTCACGCTCGTCAGTTTCAGCCCGTTGGGCAGGCACCGTTCAAGCGAGGCCTCTTGATATTTCTCTCGGCCTCGCGATTGCGCAACTTCAGCGCATGCCGATACTTGAAGGTATCGGCTCTGCCATGCGCTGTTTCAATTGTGTTGAGCGGCACAGCCGGAACCCCCCTCACCGCCCAAACCCCGATAACTTCGCCACTGGCTGGGCAACGCAGCAATGCCCCACCGCTGCGACCGCTGGTTGAGAATCCCATCGCGCCACGCGGTGGGGTGATGATGGTTCCGCTTGCACCAGATCCGCCGCCGCATGGCTGGCCTGCGAGCACTCATGTCACGCTTGCGGATGGCCGGAAAATCGACGCGACCCTCGGCTGGATTCACCGCGCAGCACCACGCGTGAGCGTGGGTTGGACCGCCGACCCTCGCGGCTTGGCCGTCCGCGCCATCCAACCGAGTGACGCGCCTTCCGCAGGGCTTGCGGGCAGGCCTGTGCTGCTGGCGAGATTGCCGGAAGACGGCCAAGGCGAGATTCGCCTGCACGAGCATGTTCTGCAAGCCGTCTGGCGAGATCGCGCACCGCTGCGGGGTGAAACCCTTACTCGATCAGAACGGTTTGGCGATGCACTCGCCCCCGCTGATCGCCCCGATCCTGATTCGCCGTTCGAGTACTGGCGCTGGGCATTGCTCGCGCAGCAGCTTGACGCACAGCCGCCGCGTCCCGATCGCTTCACGCATGTTGAAGCTCTCCTTGCGGAGCATTACGCCGATCTGTGGCGGATCGGCATTGCACGGCTTGCCTCGCACAGCGCAGGTATCGCAGCTCATGTCGTACAATTGCTCACTCGCGTCTGTCTTGACGGCGACTCGCCGTTCGCAGCATGGGTGGTGGACCCGGTTTCATGCAGCGATCTGCTCACCACGCTGCTTAATCTCAGCCGCAGCAATGAATCCGTCGCTGCGGAAGCACTGGATTGGTGCGATCGCCACGAAGGACTCATCGGCTGGATCGAAACATCAACCCCGCTCTCCGTGCGCTTAGCGCTGGTCAATCCCTCGTTCGATCACATTGTCGCAAGGCTGAGCTGGCATGGCAGCGGCGTGAATGACATTCCATTGGCGATCGAACTCGAACCGGGCCGCCTGACGCGCGTGAACTTCGATCGCTCGGCATCAACGCCGCACGGCACGAGACACGCGCCCGTGCACAATCCCGTGCTGCGCGTTGCCTGGCGCGACGGCGAAATGACTTTTCTGCCCGGCACGGGTGTTCACCATGCGCTGCCGCCCGGCGTCAACTTCCCGATGTTCGCTCCGCCGATCAGCCTTGCCTCGTTGGAAGGCGCTGCGGTTGTGCCTGCCATGAATCACGTCGGCTTTGAAACCACCGCACAGCTCCGCCGACTGCGCGGCAGGTGGGAGCTGTTCTTCGAATGTCGCAGGCCGCTTGTCGGCGCGCCGGATCAGATCACGATTTTCATCGGTCCCGACGCACACGCAGGTGGCGCGGACGTTGTGCTGCGTGTGCCAGAAACGGGCTGGCATCAGCTTGTGCATGGCAAGACCGACGGCACCCTGCAGGTGCACCGACGATCACACGATGATCGGTGGTACGCGCGCATTGTGTTGCCGAATGGGTGGCTCAACACGCAACCCGGTGAATACACACTGTTCGGGTTCAGTCGCGGCGAGGGCGGTACGGCGCAGTTTTCACCCGGCCTCGTCGTACCATGGCGCGCTCAACCGTCGCGCTGGGCGGTGGACCTCAGCCGCTGGGATGATCTGCCGCAAAGCGATCTGAACCTGCTACCCGATCCTTAATCGACGAACAACGTTTTACCGCGTTACCTTGCCCCAGTTGTCCAGCAGAATGCGCAGGCTGTTGTAGCCTACGACGCCGCTGCCATCGAGGTTGGCGGGTGAGAATCGCGAGCACGGTCCCCATGCGTTCAGCAGCAACAGGAGATCGTGCGTGTCAACCACACCATCGCGATTGATGTCAGCGGACATCGGGAACAGGCCGCCGCCATCCGGCGCACCCATCGGCACACGAAGAATCGCGCCGTATGCTGGGCCAAGCTGGCCGCCCGGCGAGATGTAGTTGCGCAGCTCGACTTCGACAAACATCCACTGCTTGTTGGAGAGGTTCAAGCCGGGCACGATGGCCGCCGCCGCGCGGAAGTCACTCACGATGGAATCAGGAGCGCCATTGCCGGTGAGATCGAGTTGATCGCCGATGGAGAGCAGCGCGGTCGTTGACGCTGGAAAGTTGAATGGATCATTGGTGATGAAAAGCGTGCCTTCCAGCGGGGCGCCGAAGCCGCTCTTCCAGAGATGGGCGACCTGTCCGAAGTTGTTGATGGCCGCCGCCTGGACAGACCACGTGCTGCCGAGCAGAACGCCGTCGAGCGTTGCGCCGCGGCGAACAGCGATCTGCCCGTTAAACGCCAGAAACTCCGATGTTGCTGTCGCGCCGCTCGTCGTGCCTGCGAACACATAGTTGCCTGAGTTGTTGATGCTCGGCGCCCGGAAGAGCGACCATCGCGAGAAAAAGTCCGCCATGTTGCCTTGTCTGGCGACAACAGCGCCATTGACATAGACGAAGTTGGCCGTGGCCAGCGGCACACCGGTCCACGTGAGTTGATGGATGTGATTTTCGCCGTTGTCTGAAATGTCATACCCGAATCCGATTCCGGTCGGGCTGATCGCGTTACCGCCGATGATGTCGCCTGACTTGATGACAACCGTGGACGCCGCGCCGTTCTCAATATCTTCATTGCGATACAGCGCGCGGCCCTGTGTCGTGCCGCCCTGTGCGTTGGAAAGCCCGGCTACCCAATACGTCGTCGCATCCGGCAGCATTGTGGGACGGCTGTTGATCGTCAGGAACATGCCCGGAATTCCCGGAGCAGGCGATGTGCCACGCAGCAGCAAGCCCTCGTTCGTGTAAATCGAGTCCTGTCCGTTCGCCGTGGGGCTGAACACAAAATCGCCCAAATCGCTGATGCCCATCGAAGGTTCAGTGCCCACGAGCGTCTGTCCCTTCGGTGCCATGGAGTTCAACCAGACAATGCCATTATTGAACCAGACGAAAGCATCATTGCTCTGCAGGAAACCCGTGAAGCCGACTTGGCCGAGCGAGTTCGTAAACGGCGCATAAAGCACGTCGATGGGGGTGCCATCTCCGCCCGGCGGAATCTGCCCTTCATACGCGATCCGCAACAGGTTGCCGCCGCCCGTGCATGTCAGATCGCAATCTGAAGGCAGCGAATCGAGAAACGCCAGCATCGTATCCACGTTGCCGACATGAAAGCGAAGCTGAATGTTCGTCAGTCCGCCGGGGCACTGGTGGCAGTAACTCATGATCGTGCCCGTGTTGATGCAGTTGACCGAACTAACGCACTGCGCGTTCACACATTCATCCAAAGGCGGGCAGTAATCGTGTGTGTGTGGTGCGCCGAAGTTATGCCCGAGTTCATGCGTTACGACAAACACATCCCAGTTACCGGGGCTGTTGTCCTGCAACGGAATCGGGAAGAAGCCGCGCAGGTTCGCTGAAAGTCCATAGCCGAGTGAGGGATGGCAGATCGCGTTCAGCCACGCCACACCGCCGCCGAGCAGGCGACCGGAGAGAAAGTGCGCCAGGTGCCTCTCAACATGCGCCATCGAGCTGTTCCAGATGTCGCGGAACTGAAAGAGCTGATCGCGCGTGTTGTTCTGATCCCACGGATCGCCGGGCAGAGGCCAAAGCCGAACCAACCCAAGCTCGAATCGCACATTCAACTGCGCTTCATAAATCTCCGTCGCAGCGCCGAACAGGATGCTGATGTACGTCGAGGCGGCGTCCATATCGCTCAAAAACAAGTCGAACAGAAACTCATTGTCGGTCTCCACCGCCATGAGAATCTGCCTGCAGGGCAAGTCCCCCGCTGCGGCGCGGCCGGCAAGCGCCTGCTCGCGGGGCCAGCCGTTTCGCATCGCAAAGCCTGGCAGACGATCCGCTTCACACACGACATCATGCCAGTGCATCGCGCCTTGAGGCACTGCACTCAAGTCGTAAATCACCGCGTCCTTCTCGCCCGGTGGGGTGGCAATGACCTGCGTGCGCCCGCCGCGAAGCACGTACCCATTCGTGCCATGAGGCGACAAACCAAGAAACACACGCGAATCCGGCTCGCCCACGATGCTGCCACTGAACATAAGCACATCCGGCAGAGGCAGCGGTGCACCGTCTCGATTGAATCGCCCCTGCCCAGCACGTGAAGCATCGACAAAGCGAGTGTGTGCGCCATGAACCTGAATCGGCTTCAAGGTCAGGTCCACCCGCTCGGCAGCGCGCCCGGGCGCACTCGGCGCAAGCGTGAAGTCTCGCAGCACGATCTCTCCCTTGCCGCGAAGCTGCACATACGACGACTGATCCAGCTTCAGCGCAACAGCCACCGAAGCCGCTTCAGGATGAATCCGCGACAGTTCCGCAGCGGTCGAAGTAACAATCAAAGGCGATGCGAACGTGCGATTCGCGGGCGCCGCAGCGATATCCGCAGCGTGCGCCGCGGCGCTCATTCCGATGATGCACGTTGCAAATACCACAAGCCGCGAGTGGCAAAGACGATTCATCCCTCAACTCCAATCAGGTGGGCACGGACCAAGGCGCTTTCAGACCCCGACGGAATCCGTGCCGCTCGTTACGGCTCATTATGCCGATTCGACATGGCCGATGCAATAAACTTGCATGGAGAGAGATGCGAAAAACACGCGATTCGGGCAAAAAACAGGACGCCCGCCAGTAAGCGGGCATCCTGAGTTGCATTCCTGAACAGGTGGTGGCGTGTTGCAGTTCTTACGGATTACACGGTCCCCACGCGCCGAGCAGGATCAGCAAGTCCTGTACATCGACCGAGCCGCTGTTGTTGAGGTCCGCCGGACAATCTCCCTTGCCGCACGGCCCCCATGCGCCGAGCAGGATCAGCAGGTCCTGCACATCGACTGCGCCGCTGTTGTTGAGGTCCGCCGGGCACGTGGCGCCAGGCGGAAATGGCACACGGATGATGGCTTCATACGCATCACCCAAACCGCCGGTCGCGGTCAGGATGTCGCGCAGATCAACCTCGACATAGACCCACGGGTGATCGGAGAAATCAAGGCCGGGCGCGATAGTCGCGGACGCCTTGAAGTCGCTGATGACAGCATCAGGGAAGCCATCGCCGGTGGTGTCGAGTTCCTGCCACGCGGAGACGAGCGCGATGGTTGAGTTGGCTGCGTCGTTGGGGTCAAGCGTTACGAAGAGCGTGCCGGAAAGCGACAGACCGCTGCCGCCTTCCCAGAGATGCGCGACCTGGCCGAGGTTGTTGATGCTCGTCCATCGTGTGGCCCAACTGCTTGCCAGTTGAATGCCCGCAAGCGTATCACCACGCCTGGCAATGATCTGTCCGTTATAGGCAAGAAACTCGTTTGTCGCTGTCGGACCGCCGGACGTGGCGCCGCCGAAGCAGTAATCGCCGCTGTTGTTGATGCCGACACCGCGGAAGCTGTTCCAGTTGGTGCCATCGCCCACAGGATCGCCCTGACGATGCACGAGGTTGCCGTTGATCCAAATGAACGTGTTGCTCGCCGTCGGCAGGCCAGCGAGGATCAGCTCGTTGATCAGATACTGCGCGTTGTCCGACGCATCAAAATTGAAACCGATGCCGCTTGCCGTGGGCGTGTGGAAATTACCGCCAACATTGAACTGCTGCTGCGTATGCAGTGCAGGCACGCTGGATGACGGGTCCGACGTATCTGCACACACATACAGAATGCGGCCCTGTGAAGTCTGGCTGTCAGGCGTGTCTCGCATACCCGCGACCCAGACCGCAGTGCCATCGGGCAGCATGCGCGGGCGACTGCTGAACGTGGCATACATGCCGGGCATGCCAGGCGCCGGGTCGCTGCCTCTCAGCAGCAGGCCGTTTTCCGTCCACACGGAATCCGTGCCGTTTGTGCTCGGGCTGTAGATGAACCCGCCCGCATCACTGATCCCCATCGTCGCTTCCGTGCCGGTGAGTGTGAAACCCTTCGGTGCATGGTGATTCAGCCAGATGACGCTATCCGTGTGAAAAACGAACGGTCCGCCAGCGCTGAGCTGCCCGGTGAAGCCGACTTGGCCGAGACCATTGACGAACGGCGGATTGAACGACGAGAACGTCGCGCCTTCACCGCCAGGCGCCAGCTCGCCGACGCGAGCGATGGCATCAACCTGCGTGACGCCCGCAAACGCGGCGCCGCTGATGCCAAGCGAAACCGCACCAAGAACATTGATTTGTCTTGTCTTCATGTTTCCTCCATTGACTTGTTGCCAGAAGAACGCGCAGCACGAGCTGCGCATGAACTCCAGCCCCATTCAGCATCCACAATAAAGACAACAGCCTGCGCTCGCAATGACGAAGTGTGAAATCTCACACGACTTTCGCGTCATGTACGGGTTTCGCCTCGCCCCATGGCCCAGCGAAGCTCAGGCATGCGCAGGATGAGTGAAATGACGAGCACCGTGAGACCGCCCGCGCCCACCATGACTGCAAGTGCGATACACGATTGCATCCATGACCAACCGCTTGCTTCTGTGCTGGTCAGCATCGCGCCAACTGCAAACGTTGCCCCCGCCATCACCACGCTGGCGAACACCGTCTTCAGCCAGCTTGTAACCACGATCGGGTCAATCACCCCCGGCACGCTTCGGCGAATCATCGCAAGCAGCAACACAACCTGCACTAGCGCGCAGATCGCGGTGGACCATGCAAGCCCCGCTTCGCGCAGTGGTGTCCAGATGAGGGTGAGATTAAGCGCGAGATTGAGACCGACCACGCTGATCGCGATTCGCACCGGCGTTTTGGAATCGCTCCTTGCATAGAACGCTCGCGTCAAAACATGAATCATTGAATACGCCCAGATCGCAGGTGCGTAACCAAGCAGAACAAAACTGACCCGGCGGGTGTCTTCAGCGGTGAAGTCGCCGCCCTGCAGAATGACGGCTGTCAGCGGCTCGCGCACGAGCATCAGCCCCACGCTGGCAGGCAGCCCGATGAACACGACCAGACGCAGTCCACGCCGCAGCGCATCTGCAAAACCATCGCGATCATCGCTTAATCGCGCCAGCAGCGGGAAGATTGCCGTCGCCACTGCGATGCCGAACACGCCAAGCGGGAACTGATACAGCCGCTGCGAGAAGCTGACGGCAGCCATCGCGCCTTCATCAAGCGGATACTCAATGCCGAAGATCGTCGGACCGACGACGCTGGGGTAGCTTGCGATGAAGCCGTCGAACAGCGTGTTGAACTGCAGCACGCCGAGGCCGACGATCATCGGCAGCGCCTGCCCCCACATCCTTCGCACCGGTTGCCACGCGTTGCTCCAGTCTCGGTTCCACCATGCAACATCGCGCAGCGAATACATCGACCACAACACCTGAATGACGCCCGACAGCGACACGCACCCCGCCACCGCACCGATGTTGACCAGCCGATGTCGCTCGTTTTCTGCATCAAGCATGACGGCAAAACCAATCGCCGCCGCAACGATCATCAGGTTCAGCAGCATGGGCGCAGCAGCCGTCGGCCCGAACCGGCCATGCACCTGCATCATCGCGCCGAGGATGGCCACCACGCACACCAGTGGCATGTACGGCAGCATCACCATCATCAGCCACACCGCGAGATTCTCATGCCCATGCCAGGCGGACACGACATACAGCACGACCTCGCCCGCCAGCACGATGGCGCCGAGCACAACCGTAAGCATCGCGATTGTCAGCGATGCGAAGCGACTCGCTTGCGCGGGGTCTTCGCGATTGAGCTTGGAATACACCGGCAGGAACGCCGCCGCGAGTGCGCCCTCGCCAAAAAGCCTGCGGAAAAGGTTGGGAATCATGAACGCGAAGAAGAAGGCATCCATCACCAGCCCCGCGCCGAACACACGCGACAATGCTGCATCACGCGCCAAACCCGTTACGCGGCTGGCGAAGGTCAGCAGCGTTACCGTGCGGGCGTGATGCTCAAAGCGATTGGTCATGGGAGCGGTTACGACACAAGAAATCAACAAGTCAAAAACAAAGCAAGCAACGGAGGTGGGTCGGGCAAGCACTCAAGAACAAGCGACCGTTCTCCACCGCTCATCGGCTCGCTCCCTGTGAACTTGTTAATTTGTTGTGCTGCGGATTCGTCATGTCATCCATCCGCACAAAAGGCACGCCGCACTCGCCGCAGATGCCCACGCTCCGCTCCGTGCCGGTGGCGTGCACATCGTGGCCGCACGCGCGGCATGTACTCGCCTGTCTATCCACAATGCGGGCCACGCCCGCGCGATAGACGCGCGCCGCCAGGGCGATGATCGTGCCGACCGCAAACAGATCGACCACAAGTCGCAGGTCGTTCGGAATGCGCGATTCAAGCACGAGTCCCCTCATGCCCGTTGGCAGGTACGTCCACGCTGCCCAGACCACGCCATACGCAATCGCGCTGCCGACAGCGAGAATGATCGCCACGGCAACCGCGCGGAACGACAGCGAGCGAGCCGATGCCGATGACAGGTTCGCTCGCATCGACCATTGCAGAAGATGAAACGACTCGCCGCACGATGGACAACGACCGATACCGGATTCCTTGACTGATGCATTCCCCAGCGCGTAGCCGCATGCAAAGCACGGTTTGGTCGGCTCGATCTTCATGCGCTCGCGCCGCCACAGCGCATCAATCATGCCGTGCGCTCCAGCGATGCTGCCCGCAATTGCGCCTGCGACGGCTGCCGTGTAAATGCCATCCGGATGCCGCCACCACAGGATCAATCCAGCCGCGGTGCCGGTCGCGCCGGCCATCAGCAATCCTGCTGCGCCGGTGAGAAACCACACAACAGGCCGCAATGCCATTTCATCCAGCACGTACTCCGCGAACTGCTGCCTGCGGCGATTCAACTCACCCCCCACGGGACCGAGCACCCAGAGCCAAAGCGTTACCAGCGCGATGCCCATCGCGCCAGCGCTGACATCCAGCCACGAGAACGTGCGCCCCAGAATGGGAATCGCCTGCGTGATTTCGTCAAGCATCGCCCAGACGAGCATGATGAACAGCAACATCCACCTGCTGCGAACCCAGCGCGTGCGCGACAGCAGAAACGCCAGACCGCCGAAGGCCAGCATGTGCAGAATCTTGTCGGGTGCGCGAATCTCGCCGACGGACAAATCCAGTCGCGGCCAGTGCGTGCCGGTCGTCATGGCGGCGGCGTACACGATGAACAGCACGCGCCAAGGCCGCGCGATGCGCCGCTGCCTCGCGCGTGCAGGATCAACGTGCGACATCGTTCTCGCGCACCGGCTGGGCTGCCGAGCCGCCTGCAGCGACCGTCATCACCACCGGCGGATCGATTTCATCCATCTCGGCGCGTGCCGTCGTTGACGAAGCTGATGGCGACGATGTTTCGACGTATGGGCGCTTTGACGTTTTCCCGCGCATCGCGTCCCACTCGGCCAACACGCGCTGCGCCAAGGCGCGGTAATCCGCTGCGCCGGGGCAGGTCGGCTCGTAGTCGAAAATCGTCTTGCCGAAGCTCGGCGCTTCCGCCAGTTTGATGTTGCGGCGAATCGCAGGCCGCAGCACGCGGCAGCTTCGCCATGGCACATTCTGCCCGCGCGACTGCTCAAAGAACGCATCCAGATCGGTCACGATCTCTTTGGCCAGCGTTGTCTGCCCCTCGTGCATACACAGCACGATGCCCGTTACGCGAAGCTGCGGGTTCACAGATGTGCACACCAATCCGACCGTTTCCAGCAGTTTGCTCACGCCCTGCAACGCGAGGAAGTGTGCCTGCATCGGCACGAACACCTCACGAGCCAAGGCCAGTGCGTTCAGCGTGAGCAGGCCAAGGCTCGGCGGGCAGTCAATCAGCACGAAATCGTATTGATCTGCGATCAGCGAGAACTTCCTGCGAAGAATCTGCTGACGGTCCGGCTCGTTGGCCAGCTCTGTTTCCGCTGCGGCGAGATCGACTTCCGCGGGAATGACATCAAGATTCGTCCTCGCGTGGACGAGCGTTTCCGAAGCGTCGCATTCTGGATCAACCAGCAGGTCGTACACGGTTTTCCGCTGTCTGCCCTGCTCGTCGGTCGGCTCGATGCCGAGATGCAGCGTGAGATGCGCCTGCGGGTCGAGGTCGATCATGCAGACCCGCCGCCCGGCTTCTGCGATCGCAGCACCAAGATTGACCGTCGAGGTCGTCTTGCCGACGCCGCCTTTCTGGTTGAGCATTGCAATGGTGCGCACGGGATGAGCCATGGAGCGTGAGTATATTCAGCCTGCATCAACGCTGCAGTATTCATCGACGCTGATTGGTGCTTGACGTGCAGATTCTCGCGAAAAGTTAAACTGGATGGGTTCTCGATGCACAGCGCGCTTGCTATCTTTTCCCGTTCGCCTCTCATCTCATGGGGCGCACGGCGGTGGTCGTCGTGATCACTGTGAGAAAAGACAGGACTGCTTCCGTCGCCTTGTTGCGTGGAAGCCCGGAGTGAGACCTGAGAACCATGAAGAAACGAATCAAAACGGGCCGCGCGATGATTCTCCTTTGCGCTGCTGCCACACTCACAGCGCTTACTGGCGCAGGCGCCGACAACATCCGCCCTCAGTCGAACCCTTTCGGCGCAACCCCTTCTCCTGAACGCGAAGCGCGTGGAATCGACATCCCCATGCAGGGCGTGGACTGTCTGCCAACCCTCGTGCATGGCATCAGCGGGACGGGTCCGGAAGCACCTTTCAACTCTGAATTCATCCGCTCGTTGCACGTCTGGGACGATGGCAACGGGCCCGCCCTCTACGTCGTGGGGACGTTTGAATCCATCAACGGCGTCCCGGCTCGCAACATCGCCAAGTGGGACGGCTCAACATGGTCCGCGCTTGACGTAGGTGTGGGCACGCCCGGCACCTTCGAATCGGCATGGGCTCTCGCTGTCTTCGACGACGGCACAGGTGAAAAGCTCTATGTCGGCGGCGACTTCGCATTCGCAGGAAACAACGTTCCAGGTACAGCCCGTGTTGCCAAGTGGGACGGCACGCAGTGGCTCGCCGGCGGCACAGCAGGCACGCCGATGGCGGGCGGTGTCGCTGCCATGGCCGTTGGCGACCTTGGCGCAGGTCCGCGCATCTTCGTAGCCGGACCCATCATGGGACGCGTCTATCAATCCAGTGGCGGAACATTCTCACCGATCACCGGTAACTTCGGTTCGCCTGCAAATCCCTATGCCATGGAAGTCTTTACTGTCAACGGCGTCTCATACCTCTACGTCGGCGGCGACTTCTCCGGCATCGGCGGCATCACCAGCCGAAATCTCGTCCGCTACAACGGCACTGCATGGTCTGGCGGCGGGCAGACCAACCAGTTCGGGACCATCCGCGCACTGCGAACTCATGTGAACGAAACAGGTGCCGCCCTCTATGCAGGCGGCCTCTTCACCAGCATCGGCAATGTCAACGCCAGCCGCATCGCGAGGCTCCAGCCGAATCAATCCATGAACTGGCAGCCGGTTGGCACCGGCCTCTCCGGCTACCCCGGCTGCCCAAGCTGCCAGCTCGTCGTGTACGGCATAACGTCGTTCGATGACGGCCTCGGCCCCGCACTCTACATCGCCGGCAACTTCCCCACCGTCGGCGGCGTCGACGCCCACGGCGTCGCCAAATGGCAGAACGGCCAGTGGCACGCCGTGTACGAAGGCAACCTTACCGGCGGGTCACCGGGCGGTGCAACCTACAGCTATACCATCCACGGACACAACGGCAACCCCGCGTGCAACCCCCTCACACCCGCAGGCCAACCCGCGCTCTTCTTCTCCGGTAACTTCACGCATATCAACGGCGTGCTCAATCGAAGAATCGCCATGCTGCAGGGCTGCGGAGAGTTCAACCCCGCAGACCTCAACGGCGATGGCAGCATCGACGTGCTCGACCTGCTCGCGCTGCTCAGCGCCTGGGGGCCATGCACCGCTGCCTGCTGCGCTGCCGACCTGAACAACGACGCCGTCGTCGATGTCCTCGACCTGCTCATCCTGCTCGCCAATTGGGGTTGATCCCAGCGCGCACCGTGTGGCGCCATGCCACACGGCGCGCCGAATCGCACATGCGCCTTGCCGTTCCGTGGGCTGCTCCGAAGGGGGTGCCCTGCTTCATCGCGAAGCGTGAAGCGTGTTTCGCTCAGTCCCGCGCGATGAAACTCGATCCCGCTCGACCATTCAACACAACGAACGCCCCGCATCGTCGCTGCATTCCCGAAAAAACGTGGAGTTGAAGGGTGGGAGGTGCCCAACCTACACCCGCGCGGACGGAACTGCCGGGGGCGGTGGTCTGACGACTATCAGGCGGAGGCCCACCCGATCGCGCAGCGGGAGCAGCCCAGCCAGCACCCGAAGGAGATTCTCAATACACCGATGGTGTACTCGCGGTTTTTACTTCGACTGCTCCAATGGCTCACGACGCGAACACCCGACTTGACCCCCTAACGCAACCCTGCCACAATGGCGGGAGCAAGCGCGATGATTCGGAACCCATATCTGATGAACCCTTGGACCAAACTCAGCATCGAATTCGCCAACCAGAGAAACTATCTGGATGAACTGTTCCGCGTTTATCCGATGGCACCGGACAACGTACGTGAACTCGACGAGAAGAAGTGGGCAGCCGTCGAGACCGCGTTCAAACGGCAAAGCAATACAGAACTCGTTTCGGCATTGCTCAAACTGAAACTCTTCCCGATCAAGGATTCCTACGTCGCATACCTGAAGCGCGATCTGGGCGCGATCGAGCGCAATCCTGCCACCGTTGACCGCCTTGCGGGGCGACTGTTCGAGATGGGATTGGATGCAATCTGGACAAGATGCTCGGAGCCGAAGGAAACAAATCGGCAGATTGGCCCACTCTTCGCGCGCTGGTTGCAGAAGGGAAGTTTGGGAGTGCCGCTATTATCGGTGGACCAATTCAGGAGCACCAATACAAATGCTGTGCTCTGGGGCAATGATGCTCAACTCATGTCTTATGCGCGCGAGCACCTTGACTATAGAGGCACGAAAGGACTTGATCTTGTCGCTCGGTTCAACGGCAAGTACGTGATCGGCGAAGCAAAGTTTCTAACGGACTTCGGAGGCCATCAAAACGCCCAATTTGAAGATGCAAAAGCGGTCTTGACCGAGCGACATGCGCGTGCCGAGCGAGTCGCCGTGCTTGACGGCGTTCTCTATATCACTGGCAACAACAAAATGCATAAGCATTTACAGCAGAAGCACAACCACAACATCATGAGCGCGCTGCTGCTCAGGGATTTTCTCTATCAACTTTGAGGGCCCAATGGAACTAGCGTACCCAGGGAAGCGATCAAGACAGCAGATCCTTGCCGACCAACAGCACTCTATTTTGCGGGGAATCGATGCTTGCGATGACGACAGCAGTTTTTTGATCGAAGGTGACAATGCGGCTGCATTGGGCGCGCTGTTGCATAGGCGGAATCTCGCGGAGTCTATCGACCTGATATACATTGATCCTCCGTATGCAACAAACACGGTGTTCCGGCACCACAAGGACAGAACCTCAACCGTTAGTGCCGCCGCTGATTCAGACATTGCATACATCGACACGCGGCGAGGAGTAGATTTTCTAGAGTTCCTGCGAGAACGATTGATTCTCCTTCATGAGCTTCTCTCGCGTCATGGATCGATGTTCCTCCACATAGATTACAAAATCGGCCACTACGTAAAGGTCATTATGGATGAAGTGTTCGGTGCGAATAACTTCCGGAACGATATCACGCGAATCAAGTGCAACCCAAAGAACTTTGCACGCAAAGGATTCGGCAACATCAAGGATATGATTCTCTTTTATTCAAAGGGAGAAGATTTTCTATGGCACGAGCCAAAGGTACACTTGACAGATGCAGACATCACTCGGCTGTTTGCCAAGGTCGATGCGAACGGGCGGCGGTACACAACGACTCCGCTCCACGCTCCCGGTGAGACGCGCAATGGCAATACAGGCAAAGAGTGGCGCGGCATGAAGCCGCCGACCGGTCGGCACTGGCGATATGACCCCAAAGTACTCGACGAACTCGACAGTCAGGGATTGATCGAATGGTCCGCGACAGGCAATCCTCGCAAGATCATCTATGCGGATGACGCTGAGTTGAAGGGAAAGAAACTTCAGGACATCTGGGAGTTCAAAGACCCGCAGTATCCGGAGTACCCGACCGAGAAGAATCTCGAAATGCTTCGAACGATCATTACCGCTTGTACGAATCCGGGGCAGATCGTACTTGATTGTTTCTGCGGATCAGGCACAACATTAGTCGCTGCGGAGCAGGAGCATCGTCGCTGGATCGGTATTGATGAGTCACCGGTCGCAATTGAGACCTGCAAGAAGCGGCTGGAGCAAGTGCAGGGCGGGCTGTTTGGGCGCACCTATGGAACCTATGCGGTGAGCGAACGCCACCATGATGCCGAGCATGTCGCATCAAACGCGACGCGGTGAGTGCCGGGGACTGTGGGTATCCATGATGAAGCGATCCCCAGTACGGTAATGCGCGTTTCTGCACGGCAGATGGGCTTGAAAGCCCGTCCGCCGCCACACCCCCGCACCCCAGGCGTGATCCATGCTTCGCCCTCCTTCGGGGCGGGACAACGCACGGCACCCCGCGAACGCCGCCCCATCATTTCGGCAACACGCCTCCACACGCTCGGCCTGTCGGTTGGCCTGCCCCCGTCGGCACGCTACACTATCCGCCCCAATGGCCCAGATTCGCGAAATCAAGAAGCGTATGACCGCGGTCAAGACGATTCAGCGCATCACCAAAACGATGCAGATGATCGCCACCGCCAAATTCACAGCAGCCGTCGGCCGCGCCAAGGCCACCAAGCCCTATACCGAAAACATCCGCAGGCTCGTCAGCGAGGTCGTCGCCGCTGCGGGTGATGTCGATCATCCACTTATCACCGGCCCGATCGCCAGCGAAGGCGCGAACCGAGAACTGCTGCTTGTCATCACGTCCGATCGCGGCCTGTGCGGCGCGTACAACGGCAACGTCCTCCGCCGCGCCGTCACGCACCTCAACCAGCTTCGCAGCAAGGGCGTTGAGTGCGATCTTGAAACGTCCGGCAAGAAGGCCGTGGCGTACTTCCGCTTCCTTCGGTACACGCTGGCGCAGCGGCACACCGTGGGCGACAAGCCCAAATATGAAGATGTCGAGCGCCTCGCCGACCGCTACATTCAGGA
This sequence comes from Phycisphaerales bacterium, assembly GCA_035443885.1. Lineage (GTDB taxonomy): Bacteria > Planctomycetota > Phycisphaerae > Phycisphaerales > SM1A02 > DAOMNO01. The sequence goes on along the minus strand of DAOMNO010000005.1, from coordinate 59,591 downwards.
ATTTCTCGCAGGCCGCTACTCCGCGGTGCGCGTCGCGTACATGCGGTTTGAATCCAATGCGCGCCAGACGCCGCAGGTCGTGCAACTGCTGCCCTTGCAGGCGGAGCAGGTGGCCGCTGCGGAAGGCGCGGGTGGCTCATACGAGTTCAGCCCGTCGAGCGTCGATCTGCTGGATGATCTGCTCCCGCGCGCGGTGAAAACCACGCTCTTCCAGGCGTTCAACGACGCCGTGGTGAGTGAGCAGATCATGCGCATGGTGGCGATGAAAGCCGCGACGGAAAACGCGAAGGACATCGGCAAGACGCTCCGCCGCGACTTCAATCGCGCCCGTCAGACGCAGATCACGACGGAACTGACGGAAATTATCGCCGGGTCCGCTGCGCTCGAGTAAAACGCGAGAACCATCGAAATGCCGGGGGCCGGTTGGCCACGTGCGGAACCGCGTGAAAACGACCACATCGGGCGCGGTCGTTGTAGAATCACCGGCACATGGCGTGCATCGATGCACGTATTGAGCGCGTCGGGCCTTGGCACGCTCTTCCTTCGACGTTTCGACCTCTGGACGTTTCCATGCAGAGCCTGCTTGAACTTCACGAATCGCACCACGCCGTCGCGGGCCTGCTGGCCGAGCAGTTGACGGAAGTGTCGCACGTGTTTGAGCGGCAGTTGGCGAGCGACCTTTCCGCCGTCAACGCCCTGTGCCTGCACATCGAACAATATCGCGGCAAGATGCTGCGCCCCACGCTCGTGCTGCTCTCCGGCTTGGCCGCTGCGGGCGAACCGTGCACGCGCGATCGTCTGACAGATCGGCATCGCGTCGTCGCCGCCGTTACGGAAATGATCCACATGGCAACGCTGGTGCACGACGACGTGCTGGACGAAGCAGACGTGCGCCGGCGCGGCGCGACTGTCAACCACCTGTGGGGCAACGAAACCGCCGTCATGCTGGGCGACTACCTCATCTCCAACGCCTTCCACCTCTGCTCTTCGCTGGGCGACCCCGCGATCAACCTCGCGCTGGGCGAAGTAACGAACACGCTCTGCGAAGGTGAACTCGTGCAGCTTCATCATCGCGACGACTACAGCATCGACGAAGCGACGTACTTTGAGATCGTCAGCCGTAAGACCGCTTCGCTCATCGGCGAGTGCTGCCGCCTCGGCGCGGCGATTTCCACAAACGACGCGAAATTGCCGCTGGTGTTCAAACGGTTCGGCCACGCACTGGGCATCGCGTTTCAGATTCAGGACGACCTGCTGGACTTGATCGGCGACGACCGCGTGGTGGGCAAATCGCTCGGCAAAGACCTTGATAAAGGCAAGCTCACGCTGCCTTTGACGCGATACATGGCCAGCGCGACCCAGGCCGGGCGGGGCGAAGCGTTGCGGCTGATTGAGCAGCGCGACGCCGCTGCATTGCGCGACATCCTGCTGGAGAGCGGCTCGGTGGAATCCACCCGCCGCACCGCGATGGACTATGTGGAATCCGCCAAAAGCGAGCTGGTCCACCTGCCGCCCGGCCCCGCAGCAAGCCTGCTGGCCACACTGGCGGATCAGGTCGTTACGCGGGCGCATTGAAAAAACGAAACTTCGCGGGAAGAAGCGGTTTCGCGCGCGTGTCCCCCTGTGTACGCCCGTTTCTCACAGGAGACATCCCATGCCACATCGTTCGTTCGTCTTCGCTGCCGTCGCAGCGATCGCTGTTGCTGCGCTCGCACCAGTCGCAGCGGCATCGCATCCATCGTCGTGCTCACCACGCGCGCCACATCGCGGCCTCGTGCTGGGCAGCGGCAGCAGCACCTCCATCAGCGTGAGCATCTTCAGCTCAAGCTCGCACAGTTACCACAGCTCACCATACGTCTATCGCTCGTCGCATTACACGTATCGGCCGAGCCACTACGCCTATCGGCATGGCGGTTCGTGTGCGCCACCGCCACCGGTATGCCCGCCGCCCCCGCCCGTGTGCGCGCCGGCGCCGGTCGTGCATCATCATCACTACTACCAAAAGAGCAGCAGCCACTCCGGCGGCTGGGGCCACGGCGCCAAGCGATCGCACAATCGCTGGGGCAACCGCGGCTGCCGTTGGTAAGACGCGCATCGCGCGATCAACCACGCTCACGCTGAGAGTTTCATCTGCGGGCTGCGACGCGGCGCGACGGCGACGCGATCGCGGCCCGCTTCCTTCGCGACGTACAGTGCCTGATCCGCCGCTTCGATCATCGCCTTCGGTGTGGCTTCGCCCGCGCTCGCGATATCCGATACGCCCAGTGATGCGGTAACCGTCAGTTTGTGGTGGCCTTCCCACGTCTGCTCGCGAAGCGCCGTGCGGATGCGCTCCGCAACCTTCAACGCCTCCTCTGCATTGGTGTGCGGCAGGATGATGCCGAACTCCTCGCCGCCGTAACGGCATGGGATATCGCCCACGCGGCCGCTTGCAAGCAATTGCGCGAAGACTTCCAGCACATGATCGCCGAACGGGTGGCCGTGCTCGTCGTTCAGACTCTTGAATCGGTCGAGGTCGCACATGATGAGCGAGACTTCTGTACCGTGCCGCTGCGCATCCGCGATCGCGTCTGCAAGCCGATCATCAAAGTACGTTCGGTTCCACAGTCCGGTCAGGCCGTCAAGCTGCGCCCGCTGCGCGAGCATGCGAATGAGCTGCTGAATACGCACCGCGGAGCGAACGCGCGCCTTCAGCTCCGCCAGATCGAACGGCTTCGTGACGAAGTCCACCGCGCCCATCTCCAGCCCTTTCACCTTGCTCGGCGTGGATGTGGAGCCGGAAACGATGATGACGGGAATATCGTGCGTTCGCGAATCTGCCTTCAGCTCGCGCAGCACGTCGAAGCCGTCCATATCGGGCAGGTCAAGATCGAGCAGGATGACATCCGGCAGGATGCGCCGAGCTTCGGCAAGCCCTTCACTTCCATTGCGAGCAGAAGCAATGTCGATGCGTTCATGCTTCAATCGCGTGCGCAGCAGACGAATGATGAGTGCTGAATCATCAATCGCCAGCAAGCGGGGAATGCCGTGTTCCTGTGCCTTCATACCATCACGCCGCCCAAAAGTTCCGAAGGCGTCAACGCCCCCACATGCCATCACTGGCCCTGCGTCGCTCGCCGACACACATTCAAGAGTGATTCGAGTTTGGCGCACAGTGATTCCGGCTCCATGCCGTCACATTGCAGAGCTGATTCCAGTTCCGCCGCTCGCTCGGTGATGATCGGAAAACCGTATCCGCCCGCCGCCCCTTTGAGCTGATGCGCCAGCGTTCGCAGGCGCCTGACATCGTGCTCCCGCCACGCTTCCGCGAGCGAATCCACGCGCTCCTGCAGCTCACTGATGAAATAGTCGATCAGCTCCGCCATGTCTGCATCGCCTGCAAACTCACTGAGCAGCGGCCCCTGCGGGTCCGGCGATCGATCCTGATTATCGCTGGGCATGGACATATCGGAAGCATCGGCCCGCCAAAGCCATGACTTCACCCGGAAACGCCAAAACCATGCAACATGGCGGCTGGTCTGCCCCGTACCCCTCGTGTAGGCTTCTCTGGAACGATTCTCAATCAGGAGTCATCTATGGGCAAGGCCATCGTCGATCCCGAAGAACTGAGGCGGTTCGCCCAGGACCTCAAACGCTTCAACGAACAGCTCGGCAGCCAGATGTCGATGCTGCAGGGTCGTCTGCAGACGCTCGGCCAGACATGGCGCGATCAGGAGCAGACCAAGTTCACGGAAGAGTTCGTGCAGACCATGAAGGTGCTTTCGCGATTCGTTGAAGCATCCAGCCTGCACATTCCGTTCCTGCTTCGCAAAGCCGAGCACATCGAAAACTATCTGCAACAGCGATAAACGCGCGATGACGCGACCGCCGCCATGCGGCTGCTTCGCGTTTCGCACCGTATTCGATTCTCGCACCGCCACAACCACATGCGACCCGCAGCGAAAGTTTCTTCGATCGACGCAATTCGGCAGTTCAAAGCTGCGCTCGCGGACTTTGTGGATAAAGCGCGCCTCGCGCTTATGGAAGCCAAAGGCGACGTGCAGCGAACGATGTCGCGATTGCAGACCGAACAACTGAGCCACTGGCAGCGCGAAGTGCGCACATGGACAAACAAGGTCGCGCAGGCGAAAGTCGATCTCGCCCGCGCGCAAATGCAGTCAGGCGATCGAAGGCCGATCATCGAAAAAAAAGCCCTCGACGCTGCGGTCAAACGGCTGGAAGAAGCGGAGCACAAGATTCAGCGCATCCGCCATTGGAGCCGCGCAATGGAGCGGGAAGCGATGCTCTTTCGCGGCCAGTTGCAGCAGCTTGATCGCACACTCGACGCAGACCTGCCGCGCGCTATGGCGCAGATCGACCGTCTGCTCGACAGTCTGGACGCCTACATGCGCATCAAGCCCACCGCACCCGCCACAGGGCGGGACGCTGGCGGCTCACTCGGCACATCCGCCTCACGTTCGCCGGACGACACCGCAGAGCCGATGCGTGCCGATGAACCTGAGGACAACGACGACCCCGCACGCACACAACAACCATAATGTGCTTTCTCAGATGAAACAGCGTGAACATCTGCAACAGTCGGCGTGTTCGCCGCGAACAACGATCGGAACCCTGTTATGAGCCTGCATTCCAGCCGCGCGAATCTGATGGGTGCGATGAAGGAATTGAACCTGCGCTGGGAGCGAGCGCGCGAGACGTGGGATGATCCGGTCAGCAGGGAAATCGACGAGAATTACATCGAACCGCTGGAGCCGAAGGTGCGTCTGGCCATCACCGCGATGGAGCAGATGAGCCAGATGCTGGCCACGGCGGTCCGCGAATGCAGTTAATCGCTGAAACGCTGCACGTCCAACGAGCGATCGATGTTGCGAACGGTATGATAAATCGCCGCAGACGATTCAATGATGCTGAACCCGTGCATCGCCCACGAACGATCTCCCCTTTGGACATTCTGACGTTCGGACGTTCCGACGTTTTCCACCTATGCATAACGATCTTCTGACGAGCGGCCAACGGAATATGGTTCGCGATCTGCTCGCGCTCGTGGCGGATCGTGCGGAGCGTGAAGCGCGCCTGCCCGCAGCGTTTGCCGCCGCGGATGCCGCCGCTGCGGATGAACTCGCTCGCACCTGCCGCAAGCTGGATGAGCGGTTGAAAGCACAGCTGCGCGAAGCGGAAACACTCGCACAGGAAACCGTTCGCCGCGTTACGGAACACTTCCAGGCTGTCGATGGTGCGACTCGCCGCACATACACGGACGATCGCAACGCCATCGAAGACATGGCTGCGGAGAATGAAAAGAAAGCCGCTGCCAAACTCGAAGAATCGCTCTGGCTGACAGACACCGTGTACGAAGCGCATCGCGATCAACCTCGCGAGCAGTTCGATCAACGCTGCAAGGTGCTGGAGCTGCTCCGCGAAGAAGCGAGCGAGACGCTGGACAAGACTCGCACGCTTCTTCAGCAGTCGCGCGTGCGCGTGAACTTCGATCAATCACCCGCACATGCCGACTCGCAGCCGACTTCAGATGACCCCGATGTTGCGATCGAAAGCGCTATGGCCCGCCTGCGGGAACACGCTGAAGCCATCGCGTCCATGCGATTGCCCGCCCTGTTCAAGGGCGTTCGCCCGTTCGCGCTCGGTGCGCTGATTGTCGCCCTCGCCGCGGGTGGCGGCTGGATGGTTGACGGCCCGCGCACCGCGGGCATCGCCGCCGGCGCCGCTGTCGTCGGCGCAGCAATCCTGCTCGGCATCCTCAACCTCATCGCTCGCTCCAGTACGAAGCGCCACTGGGCTTCGGTGCAACTGGCGCACCGCGATGCCCTTGCCGTGCACGAGCAGTGCATCGCCAAGGCCGAGCGCGACCGCGATGCGCGCATCAGCGAGTTGGCACAAACTCGCGATAACGAAATCGCCGCCGCCAGAAAACGCTACGAACCCGTCATTGAAGAAATACGCCGGCGGCTGACCGCGAAACTCGAGGTCGTGGACGAAAAGTACCCTCGCCTGCTGCGCGAAGCCGCGGAACGACGCGAGGCAGACCTTGCCGAAGCCCAGCGACACTACGACGAAACCACCACGCGCGCCCGGCAGGAGCACGCGCAGCAGTGGAGCGAAGCTCGCGACCGCATCGCCGCCAGACGCGCGGAACTGCGCGAAACCTACGAACGTGAATGGCGCGAACTCGAAACACAATGGAACGAAGGCGTTGCCCGTGCCGCTTCACTTCGCGAAGCCATCGCCCGCGACGATCATCGCATGTTCCCCGCATGGACGGATGAACGATGGAACGGCTGGACGCCCCCTTCCACCTTCCCGCCCGCCGTGCGTTTCGGCTCATTTCGCGTTGATCTGGCTTCGCTCGAAGGCGGCCTGCCGAACGACCCGCGACTGGCACTGCCCGAATCATTCCCCACTGCGTTCGATCTGCCTGCCACACTGAGTTTCCCCGGCTCGGAAGGGCACAGCTCGCTGCTCATCGAAGCGGCAGAACACTCTGAAGAAGCCGTCTCGCTTTTGCAGGTCGTCATGCTGCGCCTGCTCACCTGCCTGCCGCCCGGCAAGGTGCGCTTCACCATTCTCGATCCTGTCGGCCTCGGCCAGAACTTCGCAGGATTCATGCATCTGGCGGATTACAACGATGCTTTCGTAGGTGGCAAAATCTGGACCGAGCCGCGACACATCGATCAGCGGTTGACCGACCTCACCGAGCACATGGAGAACGTCATCCAGAAGTATCTCCGCAACGAGTTTGAGACGATCAATCAATACAACGAACAGGCAGGCGAGATCGCCGAGCCGTATCGCTTTCTCGTCATCGCAGATTTCCCGGTGAACTTCAGCGAAACCGCCGCCAAGCGACTGGCGAGCATCGTCAACAGCGGCGCGCGGTGCGGCGTGCACACGCTCATCGTCGCGGACTCGCGTCAGAAGATGCCGCCCGGCATCGACCTAGCCGACGTTCGCCGCAACAGTGTGTGCCTGAGGTGGGAGACGCCGAAGCGTCAAAGTAGCGAAACATCAAAGGACAACGAGTCCGGCGGCGCCTCGCGTCCATCGCCTCGGTTCGTGCTGGCGGATGCGGATTACGAACGGTTTTCGTTCACACCCGACCCGCCGCCGAGCGAGGAGTTCACAACGCGCGTGTTGCACATCGTCGGCAGGGAAGCGCTGGACTCCACACGGGTCGAAGTGCCGTTCGATGTCATCGCGCCGGCAGACAAAGACCTGTGGTCGCTTTCGACCGAAACCGATTTGCGTATCGCGCTCGGGCGAACCGGCGCGACGAAGCTGCAGTACATGACGCTCGGCCGGGGCACCGCACAGCACGCGCTCGTTGCCGGCAAAACCGGCTCAGGCAAATCCACACTGCTGCACGCGCTCATCACCAACCTCGCGCTCTGGTACAGCCCGGACGAAGTCGAGATGTACCTCGTGGACTTCAAGAAGGGCGTCGAGTTCAAAACGTACGCTTCGCATCGCCTGCCGCACGTTCGCGCCGTCGCGGTGGAAAGCGATCGCGAGTTCGGCATCAGCGTGCTGCAACGGCTCGATCAGGAACTGCAAAGGCGCGGCGAACGCTATCGACAGGTCGGCGTGCAGGACCTGGCAGGCTTTCGCAAGGCCTCACCCGGCGAGCGCATGCCCCGCACGCTGCTCATCATCGACGAGTTTCAGGAACTCTTCACCGAAGATGACAAGATCGCACAGGATGCCTCACTTCTGCTCGACCGCATCGTCAGGCAGGGCCGCGCGTTCGGCATGCACGTGCTGCTCGGCTCGCAGACACTGGGCGGCGCGTACTCACTCGCTCGCAGCACACTCGGCCAGATGGGTGTGCGCATCGCGCTGCAATGCAGCGAGGCAGATTCGTACCTCATCCTCAGCGACGATAACGCTGCAGCACGTCTGCTCTCTCGCCCCGGCGAGGCGATCTACAACGACGCCAGCGGCACGCTGGAAGGCAACAGCCCGTTCCAGGTCGTCTGGCTGCCGGATGAACGCCGCGAAGTGCAACTCAAGCGCGTTGAATCACTGGCGGAGCGTGCGCTCAGCGATCAATCCCGCGCGCTGCCGCCGCCCATCGTCTTCGAGGGCAACATCCCTGCGGATGCCTCCCGCAATCACCTGCTGGCGGATTTCATCGAATCGCCCCGGCTCGGCGAGCCGCCCACCGCGTGGCTGGGTGAAGCCATCGCCATCAAAGACCCCACTGCCGTGCCGTTCCGTCGCCTCAGCGGTGGGAACCTGCTCATCGTGGGCCAGCGGGATGACGCAGCCCTCGCCATGCTCGCCGTCTCACTCATCAGCCTGAGCCTGCAGCATGTTCCCTCACGCTCGAACGGCGCAGCAGGTGGCGCGCAGTTCTGGTTCTTCGATGGCAGCCCGGCCGAGGCCCATCAAGGCGAGTACCTCACTGCTCTGGCCGAGTCCGTGCCGCAGGACGTGCGCCTCATCAGGCCGCGCGAAGCGCCGGACGCCGTGGCGGAGATCGCTGCGGAACTCGAACGGCGACAGGACGCCGACCTGACCGACCCGCGCGAAGCGCCGCCCATTTATATGTTCCTGTACGGCGCGCAGCGTTTCCGTAACCTCCGCAACGAAGAGGACTTCGGCTTCTCGATGGACAGTAGCAAGCCACCCTCGCCTGGCGCGCAGCTCGCGGCCATTCTGCGCGACGGCCCGCCGCACGGCATACACGCGCTCATCTGGTGCGACTCCATGAACACGGTCAGTCGGATGTTCGATCGCCAGGCGCTGCGCCACTTCGAGCATCGCGTACTCTTCCAGATGAGCGCATCGGATTCGACCGCGCTGATCGACACGCCACAGGCCTCCAAGCTCGGCTTCCATCGCGCACTGTATCTGTGCGAGGAAGATGGCCAGATGGAGAAGTTCCGCCCGTACGCTGCGCCGCCGCGCGACTGGCTCGCGCAGCTCCGTGCGCGGTTTGATTCGGTGAAACGCTCCAACGTCCACACGTCCAAATAACGCAACGCGGATCGCTCAACGGTTGGCCGCCAAGGCGACGCCGGTCCATGTTGTTTTGACGCGCAGCGGATTCTCGCGCATCATCTGTGGCGTAAGTCCAACTGGAGACCTCCGATGAATGGCAAGGATGCCCGATTCGTCATGGAACTCGCAGCCACGTTCGACCGCGTTGAGCGTTACATCCTCATGCTGCACTACGCAGAGGAATTGACGCCAGCCGAGATCGCCGCCGTGCTGGAGATTTCAGAAGACACCGTCATCGACAAACTCGGCTCGATTCGCCGTCGTACGACCGATGCGCTCGCCGGCGAGATGAAGATGTCCGCATAAACGCCTCGCTGTTATTGCGAAAGGCCGCGAAGCACGCGCTCCAGCGCGCCGGTTACTTCCGCCAGCGGTGCAATGCTTTGCTGCGGGTCGCCCAGTGTGCCGCTGACTCGCACGGATGCCGCATTCGTCTGAATCGCGCTCATCACGTTGTCCAGCTTGCCGATGAGCGGAAGGTTCACATCGCGCAGCGGGCGCAACACCCCGCCGAAGAGGCCGCTCACCGGGCTTTCCCGCCCCAGCCAGATGTTCTCGATCCGCAAGCGGCCGACCACATCCGTGCCACGATTGAAGTACGTAATGCGGCTGAACTCCATCGCGTCGTTCTCCATCCGCACCGTCATCTGCCCGTTGCCGGTCAGACCGTTCCCGCCATTGCGCCGCTTCGGCGCGAGAATGTCGTGAATCAGCGCGAAGCCCGGCACGGAAGCAAGATCGGATTCGGCCACTTCAATCACACCCTCACCGAACATGCGGTGAGGAGCATTCACATACCCGCCGAGGGAGAGCCGCCCGCTGATTCTGCCGGGCGTCGGCTCATCCGCATAGCCGGATGCTGCGACGATCTGATCGAGATCAAGCCGATCCAGCGTCAGGTAGATGTGCGAGAAGAGCGCATCGCCATCCGGCAGGGCGTGCTTGCTCAACCTTCCCCACGCCGTGATCGTGCCGTCCGCCACGCCAAGCTGCGCACGCTCAATCATCAGCCGCTCCGCGCCTAGGTGGCCGACCAATTCCAGCGTGTCGAAATCGATCGTGCGAACAGGCTCATCGCCTTCCGGCTCGCCCGGCACGAAACGCCCACCCTCAACCGTCGCGCTCACTTCAACACGCATCGGCTCCGGCGCACGCGGCTTCGTTTCTCGCCGCAGTGTGGCGACGCCTGAGCTGCGACCCTCCATGTGCTGCGCCAGCGCCAGTCGTGGTGAAAGCTGCGCCAGCGTGGGCAGATCGAAGTTCGTCCAGTGCGCGTGTGCGGTGCTGTCCGTCCATGATTCGCCGGACAGCACAAACCGCCCGCCGCCCGTCAGAGAGCCGCCGAGCGCTTCAAACGAGAATTGTGCAAGATCAAGCGTTCGTTCCGAAATGGTTCCTTCAAAGCGGAACGTGCCCTCGTGCTCCGTCAATTCGTCCGTCGCATCCGTGAACACAACGACGCCTTCACCTTCAAGCGTTCCCTCTACGTGAAGCTGATTGAGATCAACCATCACGTCAAGCGCAGCATCAATGCGGCCACGCGCATTCTCAAACGCATGAGGCCACTGATTCAGATTCACCAGGGCGCGGATCCGTTCCGGTTGGCTCAGACTGAACCGCACGTCGCCAGTGGCTGTCCCGCCGTCATATGCCACATGCATTTCATGCAGATGCACGTGCTCCCCAAAGGATCGGATCGCACCCACCGCAACCGCAGGCGACTCAAACAGCGGCTCACACAGCACGTCCGATGCAGTCCATGCGCCTTGCACTTCGGTCAGCGAGAAATCAAGCCTCGGCACGAACACCTCAATTGATGCATCAGCTTTGCCGGTCATCTCAATCGGCAAGTCCAGCGTCGCGATCAATCGCTCAATTGCCGTGCCCACTCCCTCAAGCGTCGCCCGCACATCAAGGCGGTCAAGATCAATACTTCCGTTCATCCGCCACCGCCCGCCGAGCAGCGAGAAAAACTCCGTATTCACCTGCGCAGCGTGTTCATTGATGGACCCCGTGAGCGCAACTTGAACATCCTCAATCGATCGACCAGACCAAGAGAGTTCGCGACCTCGCGCCTGGCCCTGCATGTGAAACGCCCACGGTTGTGCCCCGCCGCGCACAGCGACATCCGCCTCAGCGACGCCCCTCATCTCGGCGCCGTTTACGGGCAGCGTCGTACGCACCGTCAACCTCGCGTCCAGCGGCTCATTGGCGCCGAAGACGTACACCCCCGCAGCAGTCAGGCGCGTCTCCGCCTGTGTAACCACAAAGCGGTCCACCACGATACGCTGTGCATCTCCGATCGCCTGCACGCGCACATCGACCGGCTCGATCCACTCATATCCTTTGACCAGCCACGATGAAGGCGCCCACTGCCGAAGAGCCATATCAAGCGACCACGCACCAGAATCAAGATTGACGAATCCCTCGCCGCGCGCAGAGCCATCAGGCAGGTTCACATGCGTCAGGCGCACCACCGCACCGTCCCGTCGCAGCCTTGCGCTCAAGCCGGAGAGATCAATTGCGTGTTCTTCGCCAAACAACGTCAACACGCGCGTGGTGAGCGATCCTGTCAGGCTGGTCCACGATTCGCCCGACGCAGCAAGATCGAACGCCGACTCCCACTCGCCGTATGGCGCGCTGCCGCGGAACATCACTTCCGCATTCATATGCTGCGCCCCGATGCCGGGCGTCTCGAATGATGCGATGACAACGCCTTCGTGCTTCGTCTCAGGCAGCCATGATGACGCATCGCCACGCCACCGCACAATCGCTTCGCCTCGTTCGAGGTCCGCGTCCCATCGTCCATCCACCTGCGCCGCCGCACCCGCCGCCTCAATCATCACGCGCTCCAGCCGCACAGAGTCGGGCGAAGCATAGATCGCACCGCTCAGCAATCGCACGGGATCAATCGCAGGCTCGCCGGTGTGAAACAGCAGGTTCGTCGGCTCAATGCGCAGTCCGTCCGCCGTTACGATGATCGCCGTGCGCCCTTCCGCCGTCATGTCGTCTGCAACGATGCGGTCCAGGCTCAGCCGCCCCGCAAGCCGGCCATCGCGCACTTCGCCATGCCACCCGCCCTTGATGCGCATGTCTGCAGGCAAATCCGGCACCGCGGGCAACTGCGACAGCCACGGATCGATCAACGGGCGCACGGCCTCGAAGTTGAAATCGACCTGATGCGACCATGTGCCAGCGGGCGCGACTCGCCCGTTGACCACAGTCTCCTGCGCAAGTTCCAGCGCGAAGCTCCACGCCGTCGCGGCAATCGGTGAATCCGGCGCGCCTTCCACCGACACCGGGCCGTAGATCACCGTATCGCCTTCGCGCGCGGTTACTTCAATCATCGCATCGCGAAGACTCACGCGAGGCAGGCTCACGCCGCCCACTGTTGAATGAAGCGATGCCTGTGTCTGCTCGACGATCATCGCTGCCTGCACAATGTTCCAGCGACCGGAAGCATCCTGCACCAGTCGCACCGTCGGCTGGTCGATCTCCGCCAGATCAATCTGAATGTCTCGGAACAACACAAGACGGATCAGATCGGTATGCGAAAGCTGCAACGAAGGCACTTCAAGCATCGGGGGCGAACTGAGCGGCTCCAGGGGCAGCGAAATCGTCAAGCCGCGCAGCTCCGTCCGACCGCGCCAGGTCGTTTCCAGTGAATCCGCCTGAAACCGCAGACCCGTCTGCTCCTGCAGCACATCAATCGCGATGCGGCGAGGCAGATCGGTGCGCAGCATGATCTGCGCCGCCAGCGCCGAGCCAAGCAGCAGAACGATGAACAAGACGAAAATCCAGAAGAGCCAGCGACGCATGAGTGCGAAAGAGATCAGGAATAAGTTGACAGAGATCAGTCGTGGAACACGTTGCGCGAGCGGGAAAGCCCGTTGATGACGATGAACGCTCAAATCACGCTGGGAAGCGAATCACTCGGTCGCTTCAGTGGTCGGAATGTTACCCACGGTGCGCGGGCCGAAGCCGAGGAACCACCAGTCCTCGCGCATCGTGCGGCCGATCGTCGGGCCGGAGAATGCGACGACTTCACCGGTGTCGGCCCAATACGCCACGAACGCAACGCTCGCCACACCGACCTGATTGACATTCTTCACAATAGCCAGTTCAGGTGTGGCGAACGGCGTGCGCGCGATGCCGCCGCCTTCCGTATCGCCCGCAGAGACAATCAGTGAAGGAATACCCATCAGGAAGTCGGATCGATCTATGCCGACGCCGCCGCTGCGCACTTCGAGAATGATCTGGGCCTGGTCGCGCGCCGCAGTGAGCTGCACGCCGCCAAGCAGCAGCTTGGCGCGAAGCTCGCCCAGCACAAACGCCTGCTCCGCCGCTGCGAAGTAGGTTGAATCCATGAACACCGTGCGCCCGTGGAGAGCTTCGATGGAAAGCTGCTCCACCGCCGCCGCCGCGGCTTTGGAAAGCAGAAACTGCTCCGTCGCCGTGCGGGGCGGGTCGGTTACGCGAATGGTGGACGTGCAGCCCGCGCACACCGCCGCGAGGCAGAGCGCGCCGAGCAACACTTCAAACGGAGAAAATATCGGGTTGTTTCGTCTCATGTGTCGGCGAATGAACGACAGCAGCGACCATTTCGAGCAGCCCATGGTAGGGGCTTCCGCTGCTTCCGCCAAGCCGTTGGGACATACTGACAAAAACAACATTAATGAACGTTGCGTTACATCTGAATGCGCGGATCGACCCAGCGATACAGCACATCCACCGCAAGGTTGAGCACGATCAGCAGCGTTGAATAGACCAGCACCACGCCCATGATGAGCGTGAGGTCTTTGCTCAAGACTGCATCCACGAAATGCGTGCCGATGCCCGGCACGGCGAACACGACTTCCACAACAAACGAGCCGGTCATCGCCGCCGCCGCTGCGGGGCCGAGATAGCTCAGCACGGGCAGAAAGGCATTCTTGAGCGCGTGTTTGAGAATCACCGTGCGCTCAGGCAAACCTTTCGCACGCGCGGTGCGAATATAGTCCGCGCTCATCTGCTCAATCATGCCGAAGCGCGTCAGACGCGCGATGTACGCAGCAAAGGGCAATGACAAGGTCAGCGCAGGCAGGGCCATGTGGCGCAGTTCGCCCCAACCGCCCACAGGCAAGACGCCGAGCTGCACCGAAAACACCACAAGCAGCGCGCTGCCGATGACGAATGTGGGCAGGCTGATGCCGACGAGCGCGATCAGCAGTGTTGCGAAGTCCGTCAGCGAACCGGGCCGCACGCCGCCGATCACTCCCGCCGTGATGCCGATCACGCACGCGATAAGGATCGCGCTGAAGCCGAGCGTAAGCGAGACGGGCAACCCTGCTGCGAGAATCTCGTTGACGCTCCAGTTTTCATGACGAAGACTTGGACCGAGGTCGAACGGCCGATCATGCGCGCCGACGAGCCACTTCACACCCGTCGCATTGCCGAGGTAATCCCAGTAGAACGTCCACGGACTGTCCAGCCGATATTGCTCACGCATCGCCCGTGCAATCTCAGGCGGCGGCTGGCGCGATTCGTCCTGCTGCAACGGGTCACCCGGAATCAGCCACGCCAGCGCAAACGTGATCGTGTAGATCACGAGCAGAATGAACGGCAACTGAATGAGACGACGGATCAGCATCGTTCGGGGAAACATCCAAAGAGAGCCAGGGCAGACATGGCTTCATGAGTGCGAGAGAACGGCATCTGCATCACATGCATGTGTCAGATTTGACTTTGCAAAACAGGTGGAAAGCCAGCACATTGCGGGCGTTTGAACGTTTCATCCGCCAGTAGTACTGCATCATGCGCGGGTGCGCGCTCAGGCCCGTCAGTTCGCCCGGCTCATGCATGGAGACCTGCACAAGCTGATACAGCACGAGCATCGGCACATCCTGCTGGAAGACATGTCGCTCGCATTCTTCCAGCAGGCGCAGCCGCGCTGCTGGCTCGCGCTCTGCTGCGGCGCGGGCGAGCAGATCATCCACCAATTCGCTGGCGTATCGTCGATGGTTGTTGCCGTCCTCGCTGTGGAAGAGGTTGAGAAACGTCGTTGGGTCGCCGTAATCGCCGTACCACGTGCCGCGCGCGACCATGAAGTTCCCGTTGCGCAGGTCTTCCCGATAGAAGCGTGTGTCCACGCCGCGCAGCTCCACCTGCACACCCAACACGCGCTCCCACTGCGCTTTCAGCTCAAGCGAAATCCAGCCGAAACGAGGCGTATTCGTCGTCCAGAGAATCTCAACAATCGGAAACGTTTCGCCTTGCTCATTCATCAGCGCACCGGTCGGCGAATGAGACCAGCCCGCCGTGCGAAGCTCCTCGCGCGCCCGCTGCGGGTCATAGCCAAGCCCTTCGGGGCTGCGATACCCCGCAATACTGCCGGGCGGCACGAGCGCGGTCTGCACCGGCTCATTCAGCCGTGTAACGTTGCGAACAATCGACTCGCGATCAGTCGCCAGCACGAACGCTCGCCGCACGCCTGCATCTGCAAACGGGTTTACGCGGCCGTTTCGCAGCGTTGGTCTGCAATTGAAGCTGTAAAACGCCGTGCCGAACGAAGGCGTAACGTGCACGTTACGTCGCTCGCCCCGCTGCGGCGCAGGCAGGGCTGCGAGCGCTTCATCAAGAGACATACCCCGTGCCAGCATGGCGTTCATCGCTTCACGATGCTTTTCGATGTACGCACTCCGCTGCGCGAGCATGTCTGCGTCGTATTCAGTCGTTACATCGCCAAGCCAGTCCGCTGCGCCGGCTTCAAACGCAAGCACCGCCGTGTTCGCATCGTCGATCGTGATCGCCAGCACGGAATCGCTTTGCACAATCTCCGGTGCGTGATAATGCGGATTACGCACGAGAAGAATGTCTCGCTTGAAGCGCCATCGTTCGAGCTGATACGGCCCGTTGCTCACCAGTCGCCCCGCCTTGCACCATTCGTGCCGTTGTTCAATGCGGCCGGTCGATGCATTCAGCGATGTCCACTGCTCCACCGTCGGCGGGTGCACAGGCATCGCCACGGTCATGCAGAGCATGTCAAGAAAATAAGGTACGGGCTGCGCCAGCGTGATCTCCAGCGTGCGCGAATCGATCGCTTTTACCCCCACCGTTTCGTCAAAACGCGCGAGTGTTTCGCGCCAGAGTTCACCGGCGTCATCACCCGCGCGGAAGACCGACGTGCGCGCCGCACGCCAGTCGAAGAACTCCCTCGCACCTGCGATCACAAACAGCACGCTTGAGTAATACGATGCGGAATCAGGCAACAGCGCGCGGCGGAACGCATAGACGAAATCATCCGCAGTCAGCGCGTCGCCGTTCGACCACTTCGCATCGGACACGATGGTGAATGTGTACCGAAGCCCGTCCTCACTGATGGCGGGCAGAGCCGCAGCAGCAGGCTCCACGCTGTAATCATCCAGATTCCACCGGACCAGACCCTCGTACAGCGCGTACGCCATGCGAAAGTCCTTGAGATACGTCATACGCTGAGGATCAAGCGTGAAGACATCGCCACGATTGATGATGACAAGGTCCGCTTCCGCGCCGCCACCCGCCGCCGCGGTGCCGCGACCATCAAGCCACAGCACCAGCAGCAGGATGAACGCCAGCAGAAGCAGCGGAACGAGCAGTCGCATGATGCGGATGGTAGCCGGTGCAGCGAAGACGGTAGCCTTGCGGCCATCGCGGTTGTATCGTGATGCTCATACCGCATGAGGAGGCCCGCAGGCCATGTCCGCCCGTCTTGACGTTCAGAAAACCTACAAGCTGTTCATCGCGGGCAAATTTCCGCGGACGGAATCCGGCCGCTCCATCCGCTTTGAGCTGGCTTCCGGTGCGGTCGCGCATCTCTGCCATGCCTCGCGCAAAGACCTTCGCGACGCGGTGGAAGCTGCTAGGGCCGCCCAGCCGAAGTGGGCTGACGCCACCGCCTACAACCGAGGCCAGGTGCTCTACCGTATGGCGGAGATGATGGAAGGCAAGCGGCAGGAGTTTGCGGATGCGATCGGCGAAGCATCAAGCCGTCGCAACACCAAAGCGTCCAAATCACGCTCAACCTCACGGATTCGCGCATCGTCTGCGCGCACTGGTTCAACTGCGGGGCGAAGCGGAGCGATTCGCGAAGTGGACGCTGCGATTGACCGGCTCGTCTGCTTTGCAGGCTGGGCGGACAAATACGCGCAGGTGCTGGGCTGCAACAACCCGGTGGCGTCACCTCATTACAACTTCACCGTGCCGGAGCCGACAGGCGTGGTCGCCGTCGTCGCGCCGCCCGGCGCTGCTGAGCCGCCGCTGCTGAGTCTTGTGTCCCTTCTCGCGCCGCCACTGTGCGCGGGGAATGCGGTCGTCGCCATCGCTGGTGATGCGAACCCGGTGCCCGCCGCCGTGCTTGGCGAAGTCTGCGCCACGTCTGATGTGCCCGCAGGCGTCGTCAACATGCTCACCGGCAAGCAGAGCGAACTGCTCGAACACCTCGCGAACCACCGCGATATCGATGCGATTCACGCTGCGAACCTTGCGAAGAAAGATGCGATGACGCTGCGGCTCGGTGCTGCGGAAAACGTCAAGCGCGTGCATGTGCGCGAGATCGAACCAGACCACTGGTACGAAGAAACCATCTGCGAATCGCCCTGGATGATTGAGGCTTTCGTCGAAATGAAAACCATCTGGCACCCCAGCGCGATGTGATGCCTCGCGCCCGCTCAGCGCGGCACGACGACCAGTCGCGGCTCCTGCACGCGCGTACCTCGTTCCGGGTACAACCGATTGATCGGCTCGGTCAGCGGCTCGCCGTTCACCAGATGTGCGGGGTAACGCCTCTTGTAACGGAGCACTTCCGGGCTGAACAGGCCGGTCTCGTGTTCAATGGCTGATCGATCGAACAAGCCGACCGTAACAATGCTGATGCGCTCGCGCTCGTCGTGATGGAAATACGCTTCGACACCCTGTGCACGCTGCTCCGCTGTGTACTGCTCCGCGCGCCTGCGAATCTCATCCTGCGACAACTGCCCACTGCCAAAGTCGCTCCACACGGCGATCTGCAGCGAGTACAGCGGATCAACATTCGGATGCGTTCGCCTTGCAGAACGAAGATCATGCGGATGCAGCGCGCCGGGGCGTGCAGCGGGCGGTGTAACGCGCGTGAGGAACGCGCGCGGATACACCAGCCGCCCGCCGGATTGCAGCTCCTTCACCATCTTGAGGTCGCGCGTGGCGCGCGCATCTTCAGGTGTTGCGTACGCACCGAAAATAACGAGCGAACCGTTCGTGGTGGAGTGCACGCGCGCTGAAGCAACCTGCGGCGTGATCTTCTGCAACTCGCGCACCATCGTGCTGGCAGACTGTGCATGATTCTCGCCTGAGAACGTGCCCAGCACGATTGCCCAATACGGCTGATCCTGCGGCACGGACGCAGCAGGGGTGGCTGGAGCCGACGGCGGCGCAGACTGCGATGACCGGCCCGATGCACGCCCGCTTTGCGAACTGGTCGCCACACGATGATCCCAATCCTGCCCGAGGTCGAGGTTGTCGCGGTTATCGGATCGTGTCGCGGAAGCCGACGAACTGCCAGAATTATTCAAGCCTGAACCCGCCTTCGGCGCGGTCTGATCGCAACCGACTGAAACGAGCGCGAAAATGGCGGTGATGAGGGCGGCGATGACGGTTTTATAGGAACTCGATTCGATCATGATTTTTCTTCCGTTTGAGGATAGACCGGAGCAGCCGCTCCAGGGTCCGAAAACGAAGGTCCGACTTCAGAATATGCGTTTTCTTCGCTGAAATCGCCGATTTTCCCAAAGTTCAAGCAGTGCGAAGCGATCCGACGATACAACTGACCGTGGTTCGGCCATGATCGCCGCGACCGCTGCCCCCGGCAACACGCAAGTTCTCGAAAGCGCCCGATTTGGCCGGGTTACCGAGCCATGGCTGTTGTAACGCTGATCGTAGTCCATCTACACCAGTCATGGTTACACAGGAGTCATCCTCAATGTCTGATCTTTCTTCAATAGGGTACACCCCAGCCAGCGGGGTCTCACCGATGAACCGGAACAGTTCCCCCGCTCATGCCTACGAATCGCCTTCGCGTGAAGACGATGCTTCCTCCCGTCATTCGCGCAGCGATCGCGTCGAGCTTTCCGAAAGCGCACGCGCTGAGCATGCCCGCTGGCTCGAGAGTCTGCGTCAGCTTCCGCCCATTCGCACCGCGAAGGTCGAAGCCGTGAAGCAGGCCATTGAAACGGGCATCTACGAATCGCCCGCGCGGCTGGAAGTCGCCATTGAGCGATTGCTCGAAGACCTGCAGCACTGACCCCGCTGCATCACAATCCATCAAACGCAACAGGGACGAGTTCACCTCGTCCCTGTTGTTGTTTTCTCATTGAGCAGCACAAAGCTCACTCCGCCAGCAACCCAAGCTGACGGTACTTCTCCTTGTACTTCTCATACAGCGCGCTTTGTCGATTGCCGAGATCGATGCGCCGCCCATCGATGAACGCGATGAGCGTGTCGGTTACGATCTCCAGCGGGTCGCCCGTGGTGATGATGAGTGTCGCCGCCTTACCGGTTTCGATTGAGCCGAGCATCCCACCCGCGCCGACGATGTTCGCTGCGTACAGCGTAACGCCGCGTAATGCTTCGATGGGCGCAAGGCCGTATGCCGCCGCCGTCGCTGCCATGTGATTCAGGTTTCGCTCATGCGCCGGTTCCGCACCGGATGCGAGGCACCATCGCACGCCCGCCTCGTGCAGTTTGAGCGGCAGCGTGAACGGTTGATCGTGCGCCGTATGCCGCTGTGAAGGCAGACGATGTGTGCCCGTGATGATGACCGGCACATCGTGTTTCTTCAGCAGCGGGATGACGCGATCCGCTTCCGCGCCGCCGATGATGATGATCTTCAAACCGCGTCGATCACCCCACGCAATGGCAGATTCGATCTGCCCCATGCTCGAGGCTCGCACAAACACGGGCTTCTCGCCCGCCAGAGCGGGTCGCATGCCCTCATAACGCAGGTCTGTGCGCTGCGCTGGATCATTGTCCTTCGCTTGAATATATGCCAACGCCTCATCGAAGATGCGCTCGATGCTTTCAAGGTCCTCGGCGATCTCACGCCGCTGATCTTCTTCGCTGCGCTCCATCCACCACGCATCAATCGGCTCTGTGCGAGGCCAGTTGATGAGCAGGCCGACATCCTGCTCAATCGACATGTCCTCCCACGTCCAGCCATCGAGCCGCATGAGCGAACCGCGACCGGAAATCAGCCCGCCGCGAGGCGTCACGAACGCGGTGAGAATGCCGTTCGATCGCGCGACGGGGAGGAGGTCAGAATCAGGATTCACTGCAACCGCAGCGCGAACCTCAGGTGTGATGCGCCCGAACTCAGTATGGTCGATCGTAACCTGCACGGAACCGGTTTCGACCAGGCCAAGCAGACTTTCCGTCGTGATGAGGCCTGGATAGACATGCAAGCCGCGCGCATCAACCTGCTGCGCGCCCGCGACGCGAGGCGGCGCGCCCTCGCCGACTGCGGTAATCACGCCGTTCTCGAACACGACATACCCGTTACGAATGGTCTCGCCGCTGACGGTGTGGACCGATCCGCCGTGAATGACGATTGGATGGACCTGCCTCGGCGCGGGCACCTGCCGCGACTGGCCGTAGGCAAACGACGTGCATGCCAGAGCCACGCCCGCTGCGATGAGTGATTGATTGAACACGAGAAACTCCTTCAACACCAACTGTTGTTTTGTTGACTCTTTGATCTGTCACATCATTGCCACAGCATGAGCGACCACCAGTCATTGCAGCCGCACTCGCCGGGGCGCATTTCATCGGGATTGATGCCCATGCGCCAGCGTTGCTCCATCGCTTCTCTACGAACTTCGACGAGACTTTCCATCAGGCGAGGCCTTCTGCCGCGAGGCCGTGCGCCTTCTTCGCCTGCTGCTTCCGCTTCGCCCTCACTGGTCGCGGGCGCGTTCGCTGCGGGCTTGCCGTGCGCCTGTGCGAGAATTTTCTGGATCAGCCGCTGGCGTTCTGCATCAACCCACACCTGCATCGCGCGATCTTCTTCGATGTCGAAATATTTCGCACCTTCGATCCACGTCTGCTCGCATCGTGTGTACGTTGAGAGCGGATCGCCCGACCAGATGACAAAGTCCGCATCCTTGCCTTTCTCAAGCGAGCCGGTGCGCTCATGGATGCGAAGCTGCCACGCGGGGTTGATGGTGACGAACTTCAGAGCTTCCTCGGGCGAAATGCCGCCGTAGCGCACGGCCTTGGCCGCTTCGGTATTCATGCGGCGGGCCAGCTCGTTGGAATCCGAGTTGAACGACACATTCACGCCCACGTTGTGCATGATCGCGCCGTTATGCGGAATGGCATCCATCACCTCGACCTTGTAGCCCCACCAGTCGCTGAAGCTGCTCGCGCCCGCGCCGTGCTCCGCGATCGCTTCCGCCACCTTGTAGCCTTCCAGCACGTGCTGGAACGTGCCGATGGTGAAGCCGAACTGCTGTGCCACACGCACGAGCATGAGAATCTCATCCTGACGATAGCTGTGGCAGTGGACCAGCCGCTCGCCTCGCAGAATCTCCGCCAGCGTATCGAGCTGATAATCCCGACGCACCGGATACTCGCGCCGATCGGGCTTGCGCGTCCTCGCTGCGTGATATTCCCTTGCTGCGGTGAACGCATCGACGAGAATCGTCTCCACACCCATGCGCGTGTTGGGGTAGCGGTTCTGCGACCGGACGACGTTTTCGCCGAGCGCAAACTTGATGCCGCTGATCGCGTCATTCACGCGATATGCCTCTGCGGGCTGGCCCCACTTCAACTTGACGACGGAGTTCTGCCCGCCGATGGGATTGGCGGAACCGTGAAGCTGGTTCGCAGCGGTCAGACCGCCCGCAAGCTGGCGATACCAGTTGATATCGTCCGGGTTGATGACATCGCCGATGCGCACTTCCGCGGTGTTGACGTGGCTGAACTCGTTGACGCCGCCGGTGATGCCTGTGTGCGAGTGGCAATCAATGAGGCCGGGCGTGATGTGCTTGCCGCGCGCATTGATGATGAGCGGCTCTTCGCCCTGCCCCCACGCCCACGCCACTGTTGGCCCGACGTATTCAATCACGCCATTCTTGATGAAGAGATCGCCCTCTTCAATCACGCCGCGCGGTCCGCTCGTCCAGATGGTCGCGCCGCGAACGAGCACCGTCTGCTGCTTCGGCGGCGTGCGCAAACCATACTCACCCAGTGGATACATCAGTTCGTCGGGTGGAAGCTCGACGACTTCGTCTTTCTTCTCAGGCGCCGCAGCACCGCCGCCACCACTGGCCACCCGCGCTGGCGCGCTTACGCGCGTGCCGCTGAACGTGGAGCGGCCCATTTCGTTCGCCGTCTCACCGGTGATGGTCTCCCCGCTGATGGTGCCGGTGATTGTTACTGTGCCGCCCGGCGTTTCAACGGAATATCGCAGCGCGCCGGTGGATGGGTTGAACGTGGCATCCGAAATATCCATCGCCATGCCCATCGCCTCAGTCGTGCCGGTGATAGAGCCGTCCGCAGCGCGATTGAGGTTCAATCGCACGTTGATGGGTTCGGGGAAATCCTGAATCGTTACGGTAACCGACCAAACGCCGCTGACGGGATCATCGCCCGCCGCTGCTTCCTTCTGCTCACCTTCGGGTTTGGCCTCCTCATCGCCGCCTTCGGATTCGCGCAGCTCGGTTGGCTCGATGGCGAATGAAAACTCACTTCCGTTCGGCATCACACCCGTGCCTGCCACGGAGCCACGACTGATCGTGCCGCTGAACCGCACATAGCCTTCCACACTGAACGGCGCGCCTTCTGCGATGAACGAGAGATGATCGCGCTGCACGGTAACGTTCTTGGCACGGCTCTTCTTGCCGTCCGGCAGATGGAGCGCGACCGTGCGCTTCGTCGTGTCGAAATCGATCTTCATGCCCTGACCTGTGGACAGCGCCAGATCGCCCGTGCCGACGAACGTGATATCTGGGTCTTTGGAGATCTCAAATCGCCTGCCGTTCACCCACGTTTCTCGAACGGTCGCATCTTTCTCAAATAGTTTGCCTTTGACGACGACGAGATTCGCCGCCTTGCCCGGCGCAATCGTGCCCGCCACGTCCTCAATGCCCAGCAGCGCAGCAGGCGTGGTGGTGAGCGCCGCGAGTGCTGCATCTGCATTCAGGCCGTGCTCAATCGCCTGTCGCACGTTGGCGTGGAAATCGCCTCGCCTGCGAAGGCCGTGCGTGGTGAGCGCGATCGTCGCTCCGCCTTCCACAAGTCTTCGCGCGTTCGTCGGGGCTTGCTCCCATGTCTGCATGTCGCGTAGGCTCGTTCGTTCCGCCATTGCCAGCGTGTTCACGTTGGGCCGACTCGGATACTGCACCGGCACGATCAGCGGCATGTTCAAGCCGAGAATCTCGTTCAGACTGCGGAACTCCATGCCACTGCCAAGGATCATCATCTCAAGATCGAACTCTGCAGCGAGCGCAGCAGCCCGAAGCGCGTTCTGCTCATCGCTCGCTTCAAACAGCAATCGCTGCCGCCCTTCGATGACATCCGTCAGCGCGACCAGCGCATCCGCGCGCATGGGCGGCTCCAGCCCGGCAGGATTCTCTTCGTACATTCGCCGACACTCCGCGTGCCACTGCGCATCGGAGAACGTCTGCCGCAGCAGTGCGATGACACCCATGAGCGAGCCGGGGTAGCCGCCGCCCGAGCCGCGACCGCCGGTGTCGAAGCCCATCGCCATCGCGGGCTGACCGGCATAGGCAAGCATGTATTCGGTGTCATCCGCAAGCGCGAGCACCGCGCCGCTGCCGCGCACAATGCCAGTTGACGGATACACCGCAGCGACCGTGAAGCCGAGGTTACGCAGATCGCGGCGAACATTAGCGGGCGGGCCTGCGTGGTCTGCCATGTTCACCTCTGGCCGAATCCGCGCGTTCCAGTGCGTGCCCACCACCGCCGCACGATCGCCCGGCGCAATCATCAACGCAGGTTCGATCAGACCGGGGTACACCGTCAGGCCTTCTGCGTCCCACACGCGCGCCCACGCAGGCGGCGAGACGCGCTCACCCACTGCGACGATCACGCCGTCGCGAATGACGATCGTGCCCTTCTCAATCACCTTGCCCGGTGCCGTAACAATCGTCGCATTGACGATCGCGTGACCTCGCAGGTCGGCGGGCCTCATGCCATTCACGGGGCCTTGCTGGGCGTGAACAGCGGATGCCAGCATCACTGCCATCGCGATGCATCCAGCCTGAAGATCGCCAAAGAAAGAAAAGTTGTTCTTGCGCATGAGATGACTCCAGATCGCTTGCCCGCGCTTGATCGCAGCGGGGGCATGAAGGGGACGCGGCGATTCTACCGGAACAGGAGCAGGCCGCTGCAAGGCGGCCTCACAGCCGCCCCCAAGGCCGCGCGCGCTGATCCGTGCGAATGCGCATCGCCACTTTTCATTTTTCTCTCATTCGCGAGCCTTCTCGCCGCAGTGCTTTGCGCCGCGTGCGGGTCATGCCGCGCGCGCTGCTGGAGCCGAACGCCCCTTGGCGAACACATATCGCCGAGGATTCGCCATGCCGTATCAGCTTGAGCCATTTCACTCCATCCCTCTTGATGAAGAGTTGCTCGAACTGCTCATCGACGAGCACGAGACCATCACGTTGCCGCGACTGAAGCGACTGTGGTCGTATTACCGCAATGCTCTGGCGGAACCCAACGAGCGAGGCGGCTCACTCGGTGCACCGGCTCAGGCCGCCGGACTGCCGCCTCGCTTCAGCGGTTCGATCGACCTGGAACTGGAAGAGCGCGAGGACCGCGAGATCGTGATCGAAAACGACATCGCATGGCGGATTCAGACGCTGGTCGATTTCATGTTCCCCGAAGCGCCTCGGCTCCTCAGTCGCGCGATCGATCCGGCGCGCGCTGCGCTCATCGAGCGCGTGCTTGAAGCCGTCTTCGCTGCGAACGGCGGCGACTCGCTCTGGCAGGATGCGGCTCTGCTCGGCGCGGTGTATGGCCACGTGGATTTTCTCCTCGGCTGCGACGCACTCACCCCTGCGAAGTCATGGAGGCATGAAGGCAAACATGGCGCACGGCGCGAAGGCGGCGCGGACCACACTCCGCGCGCTGGCGCAACATCCTCTCCCGCCTTCATGCCTCCATCGCTTCGCGAACATGACGATGTCGTCGTGCGACTGGCGAAGCAACTGACCGTCGAAATCGTCGAGCCGCCTCGCGCCATTCCGCTGCTGAACCGCACGGACTACCGCATCATCGACGCGTACATCATTCACGCGCACCAGCTCACGAATGAAGTTGAGCGCAGCGGGTGGCTCGCCCGCCTCACCCGCGCGATGCGGGCGCGTTCAGGTCGAGGTACCCGCCGCGCGACGGTCGCCGTCACGGAAATCATCTCACCCACGCGCCGTCAGCGATATGAGAACGGCGAACTGGTCAGCGAAACCGTCAACACGCTTGGCAGACTGCCGGTGGTGCATGTGCAGAACCTCTCCCAGCCGCTGCACTATCACGGCATCAGCGATGTCGAGCCGCTGATTCCCTTGCAGGATGAACTCAACACCCGGCTGAGCGACCGCGCTTTCCGCGTCACCATGCAGAGCTTCCGCATGTGGCTCGGCAAGGGCATCGACGGCTTCACCGATCGACCCATCGGCCCCGGCCAGATGTGGCTTACCGACAACCCCAACGCTTCCATCGAAGCATTCGGCGGCGATGCGGACAGCCCCAGCGAACGCGCTCACATCGAAGAACTCCGCGAAGCCCTCGACAAGGCCAGCGGCGTTACACCGGCAGCGGCAGGGCACATCAAGGCGCGCGTCGGAAACCTCACCAGCGAAAACGCGCTGCGCATCAGCCTCATGGGCACCATCGCCAAGATCAAACGCAAACGCATCACCTATGGCGGCGGAATCGCCCAGCTCTGCGAACTCGTCCTTCACGCGCTGGACGTGCACGGCATTCTGCGAACAGAGCCGCACGAACGACGGATTGATGTCGTGTGGGCGGACCCGATCGCGGCGGATGAATCACGCAAGATCGCAGACGCGCTCGCCAAAGCGCAGCTCGGCGTGCCAACGGCGGTCCTTCGCGCGGAACTGGGGTACGCCGACGCGGCTGATTGACTTCTTTCTTCACACACCGGAGCAGACCATGAACGACGAAACGAACGTCCCGCAGGACAACGACATGACAGCAGATCAAAGCGAACCGAGGGAAGCAACCCATTATGAATCGCGGAAATACCGCAAGCGGGCGCAGGCGGCGGAACACGCTCTGCATGAAACGAAGCGAGAGCTGGAATCCAGCCTTGCGCGACTTGCAGAACTTGAAGAAACCGTCTCCGCTCTTGAGCGACGCGCACGGGTCGATCAACTTCTGGCGGAAGCAGAGGCGATTGATCTCGAATCCGCGCGGCTGCTCACCGAGATTGCCATCAGCGAGATGGAAGAGCCTGACGTGGATGCAGCCGTTGCAGAACTGAAGCGGCGAAAGCCCGCGCTGTTCCGCACAAAGCCCCGCATGACGGCAGCACAGTCACCCCTGCCTGTTCACGGCGCGGAAGCAGGCGCGCGAACCGCTGCCATCGCCACCGCTGCGGAAGCAGCACAGACCACCGGCAGCCGGACCGACCTGCTTCGCTACCTGCGCCTGAAACGCACGCGATAAGCGGAAACGTCCAAACGTCGGAAGACCCCGCCTGACCACTGACACCTGACCACTGTTACCCAATCCCTGGAGCACCCATGCCATTCACCGGAAAAGCCACATATTCAGGCGGCGCAACGCTGCCGGAGATTGCTGAAGATGTCAGCGACATCATCAGCCTTGTCAGCCCCTTTGAAACACCGCTGCTCGATCATCTGGGCGATCCGCAGCGGGCCGCCACCAGCACGCTGCACGAGTGGCTGGAAGACGGAACTCTTACTCGACTGGTCGCCGCTGCTTCGAGAAGCGCTTGCGCGTTGGCGGGAAGGTACATCACGCCCTTCTTCGCGTGCGGGTCGATCTCAATGCGGTCCACAAGAGCGTGAACCACCTGCCGCATCTCATGCATTGTACCGCCGTTCCCAATGGCGTTCGTCAGCTCTTTCAACTGGGCCTCGGCCCACATTCGGAGGTCGGCGATGTCTACGCGGCCAATCTTGTCCTCCGCATCTTTCGCAGCCTCGGCTTCAAGCATGGTTCGTCGGCGTTTCAGCGCGACCAGTTCGTCCCGGAGTTCCTTGATGTCCGACACGTCCTCGTCCGCCAGCAGCGCTGCGAGGGCCTTCATGCGTTTGCTCACTGACGCGAGTTCGTCATCGCGCGATCTCGTATCGGCACCGCTGGTGCGCCGTTGAGACATCGCCTTCAAGAATTCCTTGACCGCTGCCTCTCTCCCTTTAGCGTCCACCGGGAGCAACTCGCGCACTCGCGCCAGAACCCACGAGTCGAGCGCATCCACGGAGATACTTGTTGATCGGCACACCTTGATGCCCTGCGCTCGGTATCCGGCGTCGACGTAGTAGCGCACGCCCACATCGCTGCCGTTCTTCACAATGCAGCCCCAGAGGTTGTAGCCGCAGTTCGTGCATTTCAGCAGGCCCGACAACAGGTATCGCTGCGTCGGACGCGCCAACCCGCCTGCATTTCGTCGCTTCGCCATCGCCTCCTGCGCCGCGTCGAACGTGGCTCGCGAAACTAGTGGCTCGTGAACGTCGTCAATGATGATCCACCGATCCCGCGGGTTGCGAGTGCTTTCGCCTGGGCGCTTCGTTCGAGCGGTGCCATCTGGCGACACGCCATGAATCTTCCCGAACGTGCGGCGATTCCAAACGAGCGCGCCGTAGTAGCACGGGTTCTGCAGGATGGTCTTGACCGCCATCTGGTTCCAGCGAGAACGCATCGGCCCCGAAATGCCGCGATCGTTCAAGGCGATGACGATGGAGCGGAATCCAAATCCCTTCGCACACATGTCGAACATCATGCGCACCGCCTTCACCTGCCGTGGATCGCCAGGCACGAGCCGCACGATGTCCGATTTCATCTTCCGGCCCATTGGCTGGCAGGCGTCGATGAAACGCACATGCTTCCCGTCGGGGCCGAACTCCTGCCGCCGACCATCGGGCAACGTGCGGACGGTTCGAATCACCCTTCCCTCGGCGGACACGTACTGGCGGTCGTAGCCGTATGGAGCGCGGCCGCCCATGCCGCTTCGTCGCACCGTCACCGTTGAATGCTGGCCGCGAATGCAGTCGCGCGACAGCTTCACGCTGTACTGCCTCGCCTGCCACGACTTGACGCCCTGGAGCAGTTCGCCTTCTTCGCCATCGGGGATGCCGTCGGCGCAAAACAGCGCCTGCACGCCGGCGATGCTCAAGCGGTGCAAGTAGTAGCCGGTCTCGTTGGTGCCGCCGCGACTGAACCGCGACATGTCGTAGCAGAGCACCGCTTCGAAGTCGCGGCCGTTCTCTGCATCGTGCATCAGCCGTTCGAACTGCGCTCGCCCCTTCGCGCTGGTCCCGCTGATCGCATCGTCGATGTACCAGCGGATGACGCGATAGCCATTCAGCCGCGCCCAGCGTTCCACATACGCCTGCTGGTCGGGAATCGACCGTTCCTGCATGTCCGTTGAGCGCCGGGCGTAGCCCACCGCAGCCGTTCCGTTCTGTCTCATGATCATCGTTTCCTTTCTGGCCAACTCGGCCGCCCGACACCCTTCCTCAACGTGGCGAACGCCTCAAGCGCTGTTTCGGGGCGATTGTGGGCAACTGCCGGGCCGCCTTGATTCACCCGCCCGTTGAGGTAACTGACTGGTCGCTCGCATGGCGAGCCGCGCCGGGCGCGTGCCTGGGCGAAGATGAACCCCGTAGCAGGAGACAGAACATGTCGAAGCGAAACACGAAGAAGACGAATACGAAGGCGAAGGCCGCACGGAAGGCGAAGCCGTCGAAGACGACGGCCAACGGCCGCATGAGCGGCCTCGACGCAGCGGCCAAGGTGCTGGCGGACGCCGGCAAGCCGATGCGGTGCAAGGAGATCGTCGACACCGCCATCGCCAAGGGCTACTGGAGCAGCGGCGGCAAGACGCCGCATGCGACCGTCTACGCCGCCATCATCCGGGAGATCGCGGCGAAGAAGAAGGAGGCCCGCTTCACGAAAGTCGAGCGCGGGATGTTTGCCGCCAACGGTTGATTTCACCTGCGCATCTCCTCGCCACGCCGGCCATGTGCCGGCGTTTTCTCTCGGGCTCAAAATCCGGACAGGCAAAAGAAAGTCTGTCTATACCCGTTGCTGTTCCCGCGGGCCTAGCCGGCGGGCCGTTCGCCACCAAGTACCTACGAGGCGTCCGGTGGCGGGAGGGGGGCGGTATTCGCGCCCGTCCCGCCCCCAGGCCGCTTCTGCGGCACTGGGGGGTACGGGGGGAGCGCGCATACCCCCTCCCCCCTCACGGCAACACCTCTGTGATGGGTGGGGCCTCAGTCGAGAAGCGCACCCGGTCGCTGTAGTCGCGCTGCCAGCGGTGGACCAATCCCTGCGCCTCGGCGACCTTGAGAAGCTGCTTCGCCTTCGCGTTGGAGACGTCGTCTTCGGCGGCAAGCAGGATTTCATCGCGCAGTTGAGGCGTGCCAGTCACGAACGTCCCAACGAACCGTTCCGGCGTCCACGACTCCTGTCTGGCCTTCACCGGCTTCTCTACATGTGTTCTCCGCCGTGAATGCTCCCGCCGCAACAGCGCCGGATCGAGCGATTCATCAACGTTCCAGACAGGGAAACAGTGGCGCAGGCACACCGGATCGATTGGCGGCCACGATCGCACCGCCGCGTCGAGCACGATCACATCGTCTTCCTCATGCTGACGCAGAACAAGGTGCGTATCGGTCGCGCGGCTCTGTGCGCCAGCGCCGGCACCAACATCCGTTATGGATTTCGCCGCTTGGCTGCCCTTCGTCGCGTGATGGATCAGAACGAAGCAGCAGCCAAGCCGCGATGCATGGTGATCGAGGCGGTTGTAGAGCGACGCCATCGTGCCGTTGTCATTCTCGTCAGTATCGGCCGGCATGAACCGGTACCAGGCGTCCAGGACAATGACGCGGAAGCGCCCTGGCTGAAGCGAATCGAAGTATGGCCCGAGCGAAACGAGGTCCTGCAGCCCACCACGCAGATTGGCCACGTAGAACGTCCGCGCAATCTCATCAATCGGCACCTCGCGGGCGCGCGCAACCTTCGGAATGCGGTTTGCGGTCGTCTCAGGGTGGAGTTCATTGTCGATAAGCAGAACATCGCCGCGATTCGTTTCGAACCGACCGAGCCAGGGTCGACCAGTGGCGACGGCGATCGCCAGGTCGAGGACGAGCCACGACTTCCCTGTCTTTGGCGGTGCAATGACGTTCATCGTTTCGCCCTCTCTGAGCAGGCCTTGGATGACGGGCCGGCGCAGTTCAGGGTGCGTCGCGACGAGATCGTCGACGCTCAGGAAGGAGGCTGGCTCTGTGTTGTTCACGGCCTCGGCAAGCCTCGGTGGGACAATGATGCGTTGCGGCTCAATCGGTGCGCGGCCCCATGAGTCGACCTGTTTGAGCCACGCCGGCACGATGGATGCCGCGATGTGCTCTGCCGGGAGGCCGCTCTCGCTGAGCCGTTGCCAATCATCTGCGGCGGTGGCGAGCGCTTGGTGATGGCCGCGACGGCGCGCTGCGTTTCTTGCGTGGCCCAGGCGATAGGCGACTTGGTGGCCGGTGAATACAGATCGCTTCTCGCCATCGACGACGCCAAAGTAGTCGGCTGATGGAACGTGAACGGATGCGCCCTCGCGTGCTTTGATCCGCGCACGCCACGCGTCCTCAACAGCGTCCACGTCGGGATGGGTCCATTTGGCGATCGCTCGTGCAGCGGTGACGAACGCGGATCGGTACGCATTTTCAACTTCGCTCCGTTCCTGATCACTGAGTGGCCATGCTGGCGGACCGTCGTCATACCACCGGGCGTAGCGCTCGCCGCGCACGTCGACGATCCAGGATTGCGTTTCAGCATGCGTCATTGCCGCTCCCGCGCGCGATCGGCGTGCTCGCGATCCCATTCCGCGGCCAGCCAGGCCGCGAGCGCATCGACGCGTGATGCCCATCGCGTCTCGCTCTCCGGCGTCGGCTCAGCGAAGGCGATGTACATCCGGATGCTTCCGACGCGATCCGTCGCGTCCATTTCGACCGTGTCCGTGGCCATCTGTCTCCGTAGTCATCGCGCAGCCGCGCTCCATGCGGGCTTGGCACACTTCAAGTTCCTCGAAAGCGGGCGGCGGGCCAGCGCAGGACGATGAACGCCAGTCCGCCGCTCCGCACCTCCGTTACGCTTCGCCCTTGGACCGCACCGCGGCGCGCGGGTCGACGAACGCAGCACCGAAATCGTGATACACCCGCCAGCTCACGGCCAAGCGGTTCACCTGCTGGTCCAAGCCGAAGAACTCGACGGTCGGCGTCTGCTTGCCGTTGAGGAAGCCGACCACCATCGGGACGTTGCTCGGACTGGCGAAGAGGTACCAGTGCTTGGTGCTCGCCGCCGCGCCGAATTTGACGCTGTTGCTCAGGCGCGGCTCGACCTCGGGCGAGACCACTCGGCGCATGCTGTTGCCGGTCGGCTGTTCTTCGGCGATCTGCTGGATGAACTCACTTTCCAGCACCGCCTTTGCCGCCGGTTGAAGCTCTGGTGGCACGAGCAGCGTCTTGGGGCGAATGTCGAGATCATTGCCTTCGTCATCGCGCTGGGTGAGCATGAACGCGATCGCCTTGGCAAGCGAGTCGATTCCAAGTGCGGCGTCGGCACCGATGATCAGGTTGTTGTTCGCCGCGCTGAAGAACCCGCCTTCGTTCGCCAGCAACACCTGGTACACCAGATCGCTCAGACGCCGCATAGCCATGCGCCCGTACGCGCGAGACGCATCCTCGAACACGCCGAGGTCATCGTTCACGATGTCGCGGCGATCCACGCTGAGCATCTTGGCGAACGTGTCGATCTGGAACTGCGTGTACCACTCGTTGAACTGCCCATGCTTGATCTCGCCGCCCGGTGCAAGCTGTTCCAGCTGCCCCGTGAACGAAGGACGAATTGCAGTGTTCGGCTTGAAGTCCGCCACTGACCGCACCGAGCAGAATGCGCGCCATGTCGCGGGCGATTCCTCGTAGGCATCAAGCAGCAACTTGTTGGCCAAGTTGCCAAGTGCAGTCGGAAGCGAGTACGTGGACAACGCGGCGCGCACCATCTCCTCGCGGCCGTGCGGGACATCTTGGCCGTCGAGCATTAGAGCCGCGCGGCAGATGTCGAGGGCGTGAGTCGCCTTCAAGCGTTCGCCATGTTCCATCGCCGCAGCGCCGAGCGCCTTCTCGCCGAGCGCGGTGAGTCCGAGCCGCGACAACAGCGCTGCCTCAAGGGTCGCCACACCGCCGACCAGTTGCGGCTGCCACGGCGAGGCGACCTTAGGCCGCGATTCGCGCAGTATGTTGAGCAGCTGTGCGGAGAGGTCCTGCGGCGTGATCTCGCCAACAATGGCGGACGCCTTCAGTTCTTCCACGTGCGAGCCCGCTGCGCCCCATCCTCCAATTGGCGCAGCGCAGACTGCTTCGATCTGTTTGAGGCGATCGCGTTCGCTGGCGCGAATCGCCGCCTCGTCGATGTTCTGAACGTCCGTGTTCATCTGAATCCGCTCCTTGGTTCGTGATGCCGCGATGGCCACGGACGTTCCCGCGTCCGCGCCAAGCGGCGTGATGCTGACTTCCCTCAACCTGCCACGCCGCACGAGCGTGAACCCGCGCTGCGAGACGAGCGTGCGGCCATTGACTTCCGCCGTCTCGCCGGCACGAACTGGCTCGTGTTCCGCCGGTTCGACGCCAACCGACGCCTGAAATGCGAAGCCGCCTTTCGACATCTCAACGATCTGCTGTGCAGCGGGTCCAGCGCCAGACATGATGCCTGCCACGATCAGTCGGCCGTCTCGTATCGCCGCCTCGCCGTGGCCCACCACGCCGCCGACGCTGGAATCATGATCCGCGAGCAGCGGAATCTGTCCCGCGGCATCCAGGCCGTCGAGGTCGAGCGCCACATCGCCCCAACCGGGGACGCGCATCACGCCACCGCTGTACGCGACGATCGAAATGCTCGGGCGCTTCTTCTCTGCGCCGGCTTCGACTTTGACATCCGGCGCAGCCAGCAGCAGGCTATCGGTTGCGATCGTCATGGGGTGCCTCCGGCTGAGAATGGGTTGAATCCTGCCGCCAGCAGCTTCGGTCCCAGCACCTTCAGCCGGTAGCGGATCGTGCCTTCCGACAGGTTCATGCGACGGGCGACTTCGCTGGCGTTACCATCGCATTCGATGAACAGCCGGCATAGTTTCCGACTCTCTTCGTTGTCGATGAACGAAAGGATGTCGTCTGTCGTCCACCCTGATGTCGTCAGTTCGGATGGTCGCTTTTCCTTGACGCCCGGTTGCGGGTCGGCATACACGCCGTCCATGATCTCGCCCGACTCAGTCTCGGTCTCTTCACGTTGCTTGAGGCGGCTGACGTGCCTGCATTCACGACCGAAGTACTTCAGTACGGCGCGCTGCACGATCGTGTAGATCAGCGTTTTCACTCTCGCGCCACGGGAAGGGTCAAACTTTGGGGGATGCGCCGACAGCTCCAAGAGGGCCACACTCGCCGCTTCGTCCAGGTGAAAGTCGATGTCGTCGATACCGAAGCGCTCACAGCATTTGCTCGCCTCCTTGAACGCCACTCTCTTGGCGTAGTCGAGCAGATCATCTGTCAGTTCGATTTCTTCGCGCGGTGAGGTCGACCCCATTCAAACCTCCTCGCCGCGTTCGAGCCGCTCCCGAATGTCGTCGCACAACGTGAAGGTGATGAGTGAATCATGGGCATCGTCGCCGCCGCGGGGCGGCTGGCGATGCATCACGAAGTACTGGTCATCGTCGGGAACCCGACGCCCGTACTTGGCCGACTCCCGCTCCGCTGCCTCGCGCAGAGGCCGTAGGAAGTCTGCGTACCGACACCCGAGGGCCTGGCACATCGCGCCGTACGGCGTGAACAGCTCGCAGTCCTCGAAGTGGTCGGCGGCGGCATCCACATCCGCCTGGGTCCACGCATCCGGCTGCGACGGGCTCACCACGCCGTTCTTCACCAGCATTTCGAGCATCGGTGGCCTGCAGTCGTAGCCGCGCGACCGCAGGTGCCACGCCGCCGCCGCGAGGTTCATCGGAAACATGCGCTCCCGTTCGGCCTTCGCTGCTTCGTGGAATGCCGGGTCAGCACCGGGAGGGGGCGCAAGCCGCAGCGCCGTGTATTCGTCTAGGGTCAATCCAATTCGCATCAATGGTCTCCAATGGGTGATGGATGAACGGGCGGGCCAACCGCCCTCTCCTACTTGTTTCCCGAAGCCATCGCGATTCGTAAAGCCAATGCACAGAATTTGTTCCCCCACGCAGCCGGTCCAGCACCTCGACCGCGGCAGGCTCACTGGGCTTTGCCTAGCAGTGGCACGAGCCACACGCTACACTATGTCCATCACTGGGCAGCGCTTCGAACCCAGTCCGCCAAGTACACGAACCGGGCCTTCACAATGGCAAAACGCCGAAGTGCCAGTCAGATCAAGAAGATCGAGTACCCGGTTTGCGTTCGACACCTGAAGTCCCGCAAGGACGTCCGCTTGCGCCACTACTTCCTGTGTGACCGATGCACGGCTGCATGGACCAAAACTGCCTTCGACGGCAATGCACCGCTGGCGTGCAGTGCGCCGCTCACCGGTTACTGCCAGCACTGCAATGTTCATGGCATGGTTTGCATGCGGACTTGGTTCCTATGCGACATCTGCGACCGCGTTGCGAAGTCTATCGGCCGCAATCACGTTGCTGAGCTGGCCATCATGAAGTTCTGGACGTCGCAGGTGCAGGCAGCGCACCCGCAGCTCGCGATCGTTAGGAATGACGAATCAGAACTACGAGCGCGGCGCGAAACGGATGTTTCAGGGGAGGGGCCGCTTGACTTTCTCGTTTCCGACACTCGTAGCGACAAGGTAGTGCTTGGAATCGAGAACAAGACCGGCCGCAGCTCCATCCGCGAGATGAGCGCCTTCCAACTGGATATCTCTGACTGTGATTCGATTCTGCACCACGTTCGCGAGCTTGGGGTGCCGGCGTATCTGATCCACGCACAGGTGCTTGAGGTCTGGGAGCCGCCGACAGTTGGCTATCGCTGCGAAGGCCTATGGTGGTCAGATATCTACACGATGGCGGAACACTTTACCGATGTGCGCATGCGCCGTGATGAGAGCCGCGGCGCGGCCTACTTCAAGAAGAAGGCGTTCAGCACAATCGACACACTGCCTGAGGCGCTGTTTGA
The DNA here is from genome assembly GCA_035443885.1 of Phycisphaerales bacterium. Lineage (GTDB taxonomy): Bacteria > Planctomycetota > Phycisphaerae > Phycisphaerales > SM1A02 > DAOMNO01. The sequence continues at coordinate 24,183 of DAOMNO010000005.1, read as the reverse complement.
CACATCGGGCAAACTCGCGCTTGTTGAACGTTTCAAACAAGAGGGCATTCCGGTCCTCTACGAAGCCGATTGAAGCATCGGTCTCACCACTGCATCAATCGTATCGTGATCACCGGGCTCGACGGCGGTGCCCAGTTGCCGCAGCTGCTTCAACGACGGATACGGCATGCGCCGGAGATCCGCCGCGTTTACTTGTGTATGGCCACTGAATACGCGGAAGTAGTCATCGACAGCCTTTGAGTTCAAGTAAGCGGCCAGACCTCGCGCGACGTCCCCGTCCATGCCACTTCCCCCAGCGTGAAAGTAGTTTGTCTTATTGTCGAATCCCACGCGCCTCGCCGGGATACGCGTCGGATCGTACATCGCCGCCACTATGCGGCGGCGCTCTTCTTTGGCGGAGAACCGCTTCACCAAAACGTAATAGCCAGAGGGAATCAACAGCGCGTTGGTTTGTTCACATGCAACAATAGCATTTGGCTTGCGTGTTTGACCGTTAGGCCACTTGATGTAGCCATCGTGCATATGAGCAGGATAGATCAGCGGGACAGTATCCCTCACCGGTTCAGGTCGTAGGTATGTTCGTGCTCGGAAATCAACGACTCTGCCAGTGGAGACAGTTAGTTTCAAATCGGTAAGACGGTGAGGCAGTGCGGTCAGCACCGACGCTAGTTCGTCCGCACGATCGTCAACAGCGACGTGCACAATGGATTCACGATCGCCGGGCCGCACTACTTGTGCAAATGGCACTTGACGTTGTACGAGCGACCCATCTGTTCTTGTGCAGGACAAAGTGACACTCGGGGGCTGCGCGTTCGAACGAATGCCATGCACAACAATGTTCTCTTGGAGAACATCATCATCGCGGAATGCCTCGGAACGCGATTCAAAGACGTGTAGCCGCCGCAGTGATACGAGCCGCAGCAGCTCCCGGCGAAACGGATCGAAGTATGTTCCATTGCAAAAGCTACGTGGACTGATCGATACGAATTCTCCACCAGGGGCCAATTGCCGCGCAGCCAACAGCATGAACGCTGCATAAAGGTTCGTCGTCTCTATTCCCACAGATCGGAGTCTTTGTCGCTCGGCTGAGGCACTATGAATCTTGCGATACGGTGGATTCATGATGACGCACTCATATGACTTAGCGTCAACAGCAAACAGTCCTGAGCTGGCCGATGTCCGCGCCGCAATGTAATCCTCATTTCGGACCTCGCATGTGAACGAAACACCATGCTGTGTACATGCTCGGCGGCAAGTCTCCAGTGTCTGTCGAAGCGCGCCGACGAGACGGCCATCAATTTCGTAGCAGGTTACAGAGATGCCGAGAGGTGGCTGAGCGCGAGAGATAAGCCTTTCCACGATCGCGGCAGTCAGAGAGCCAACGCCCGCGCCGGGGTCGAGAACGCGGAGTAGGCGGCGTCGGGTCTTTACCATTCGGGCCATGAACGCTGCAATGGATGCAGGGGTCATGAACTGCCCAAGAGCCGCCCGCGTGTGGATCGGATTGGCCCTCACCTCACGTCGAACGGAGTCAGCGAACTCAAGGAGGGAAACTGGCATAGTGGCTCGCAGAATACGTCAATATCAGAACTCGACCTCGCCGCTGAGATCACGGCTCGGCGACTATTCTACCGGATTCCCACCCGAAGCCCGCCGCCTTCAGACGGGGAAGCTTCGAGGACACACTGCTGCCCAACACCGATGTGATTGACGATGAATCGATCACCGAACCCGAAGAGGAGACGAGCTTCACCGTCGCTCATCCCGATCGCTTTCAGATCGGTGATCAGATCGCCATGCGAGGCCACGCGGAAGTCATGCTCGTAACCGCCATCGACGGCGATGAACTCACCGTTGTGCGCGAGTACGGCGGCACGCCGGTTGCGGAGCTCACCCACAACGCCGTGCTCTCCATCATCGGCAATGCGGCGCTTGAAGGCGCGAACGCCCCGGATGCACGCTTCACCGTCCGCTCGCGTCAGCAGAACTACACGCAGATCTTCACCGCTGCGGTCGAGATTTCAGGCACACAGCTCGCCGCCCGCGCGATCGGCGTGGATGACGAACTCGACTATCAGCGGCAGGAGCGTTTGCGCGAACTGCTGCGCGATCTCGAAAACTGCGTCATCAATGGCGTCGCACCCACGAGCGACCCGCTAGGCAATGGCACCACGCGCCGCACGATGCGCGGCATTCGCGCTTCCATCGCCACCAACATCTTCTCGCCCGGCCATGGTGGCATTCCCGCGGGCGTCGGACAGAACAACGACGAACTGACCGAGCCGATGCTGAACGCTGCGATGCGGTTCATCTGGGAGCAGTCGTCAGGCCGCATCGACACGATCGTCTGCGGCGGATACCAGAAGCGGCGCATCAACTCGTTCATCGCGTCCGGCCAGCGCTTTGTCGATCATGACAAAGCGTACAGCTCGATGGTGGATGTGTATGAATCGGACTTCGGCATCTGCCGCGTGGTGATGAGCCGCTGGATGCCGCCCAACGCGGTGCTGCTGCTCGACAGCTCTCGCATCGCAGTGATGCCGCTCGCTGGCCGCAGCTTCCACTACAAGCCGCTCGCAAGTCAGGGCGATGCAGAACTTGGCCAGGTGATCGGCGAATACACACTGGAGTTCCGAAACGAGAACGCGCACGGCATTCTCGAAGACCTCGGCGTCGCGTAACAACCGGCTTCCGCAACACCTCTCCTGCACCGATCGGCGGCGGCGCGCTTTGCCGTCGCCGACCGGAAGGTGAGGTAAGAAGCGGCCAGTTAATGGTTGTCAGTGCGTAGCTGCCAACTGCTAATTGCCAACAGACGACTTCCCCCCATGCCCGAATCCATTCTTCTCACCCTCACGCAGTTCGGGGCCGCCGGTTTGATCGGCGCGCTGTGGCTGTTTGAACGCAGACACGCAGCGCATCGCGAGCGGCAACTGGATGAAGCGCATCGGCGGCTGACCGCGGATGAGCGAGAAATCAGCGCGCTGCTGGAAGTCATCAAAGAGAACACGCGGGCCATCAACGCACTGGAGTTGAGCCAGCGGCGCATGGTCCGGCTGATCCGGTCCCTCAATGGTCGTGCGAGCGACCCGCCTTTGCGAAGTGACTCCAGCCGGGCGGCGTGCTGATATCCTTACGACTGATGCGGATGCACTTCATGCGAACCCTGCTGTTGGCACTCATGCTGGCGACACTCTGCTCGTGCAGGAGTCCCGAAGAGGCTCCCCCGCCGCATGTGTACCCGGGCGGCGTCGTGCCGCGAGGCGAAGTGCCGCCCTGGCCCTACTGGCCCGCGGACATGCGATTTCATCCGCTGACCAGACTGGCGACCACCGAAGGCGGCAACGCAACGGGCATCCTCGGCGAGCGGCGAGAATCGCACGAAGGCGAGCTGGTCCACGTCGAAGCGCGTCTGGAGTTCTTCGACACCGATCGGCACACCTCACGATCGCTGGGGCAGGTTCGCTTCGAGCTGCGCGACGGCGCGCAGGGGCAAGCCTCTGATGTCATCGACGCATGGAACATCGACATGCGCGATCTTGTCGTCAACGCTCAGCTCTTCGACCCCATCACGCGCACGTACCTCATTCGACTGGAGCTTGAACGCGCCAGCGTGCCAGAACACGCCGACCTGCGCGCGTACTTCCTCGGCGTCGATGGCGCAGAACTCCGCGCGAGCCATCGGCTGCGCGTCAGATAGAGAGAATGGTGCGATTTGAGCCGAGGGGTTTGATGCTCGTGGATTCAGACTTCTTCGACCACGGTGTATTGATCGAGATTCAGGATTGTCAGTTCACCGTCATCAAGGCGGAGTTCGAGCCGGTCCAGCCAGAGTTTGTCATCCTTGGCGTGAGCGAACCATGACCCTGTCTTGGACTGCTGATAGCGCGTGATGACACCTTCGGTGGATTGTGTCCACGTGCGGTCTCGCTGCGGCAGTTGCTGCGTAACGCGCACCCGCGTGCCGGGTTGATACAGGCTCATCTCCAGTGCCATGGCGGGAAGTGTAACGAAGCGGGAGAAAGTTGTCAGCGGGCCTTCAGCGGCTGCATCAGCCCTGCGACTCACACCAGTGCCGTCGGCCCGATGGACACGATCGTAAAGTCGCCAAACTCGCGCCGGGCGAGATACGCATTCAGCGCATCAAGCGTCATGGCGTTGATCTGTGCAGCGATTTCATCCAGCGATCGCGCCCGACCAAGGCGGAAGACATCGTGGCCGATCGCTGCTGCACGCGCATTGGTCGATTCCCCGGACATCACGAGATGGCTCTTCAAGCCCACCGCTGCCCGGTCGAACTCTTCCTGCTCTGCGCCTGCCTTCATCCGTTCGATCTCGCTCCTGCACACATCGAGTGTTTCCTGCGCGCGTTCAGGCGTGGTGCCAGCGTAGAGTGCGACAAGCCCGTCATCGCGCCCACCGCGATATGAAGCGCCCACGCTGTAGCACAGCGATCGCTTCTGCCGCACTTCCGTAAACAGTCGTCCGCTCGAACCGCCGCTGAGCACATTGGTGGCGAGGCGTTCCAGCATCGATGTTGGCTCAGGCTCCGCAGGCGCGTCATACGCCAGCGCGATATGCACCTGCGAAGACGACTGCTGCACATGCAGCTTGCCGCGATGCGCCGGGCCGCTTGCCTTGATTTCTACAGCTTTGCCCGTCCACCCCCTTAAGAGCTGGTTGAGCTGCGCCGCGGCCTTCTGCGGATCAACCGCGCCGGCGATGGCAAGAATCGAACCGCCCGGCACGGCACGTGCTCGCCACGAATTCCGCAACCCCTCAAGCGTCGCGCGTTCAAGTGCCGCACGGTCGCCGAAACCATGTCGATTCAGTGGCGGCGGACGATGCTGCTCCCCCAGACGAATCATCACCAGATGCTGCGGATCGTCATCCAGAGATTCCAGCGCCTGCAGGCTCAGACTTCGCACCGGCTCCAGGTCGTCTTCCGCCAATGCAGGCTCGCGCACCATTGAAACAAGCAGCGGGAGCACCTCCGCCAGCTTCGAGCCGAGCAACGTCGCGCGGATCGCCATGTGATACGGGCCGACATCGCTCGACCGCTGCACGCCGAGCCGATCAAGAGCTTCGCTGTGCTCGCGACTGCTGAGGCCGCCCGCCCCGCGGAAAATCATTTCGCTGAGGATGGCTGCATAACCGTCGCCATCGGGTGGATCGCTCGCAGCGCCGACCGGCAGAAGCCAGTTCACCGCGACGGACGCAACGGATGGAATCGGCTCCACGACAACCGTGAGGCCGCATTCAAGAGTCATAGTGCTGATCGTGTTCATTCGCGCGGGCATGATAGAGAGTTCTGACCGCAGGGTGCCGCCCTCAAACCTTACCCAGCCCGCGCAGATGGAACCCCGCTGCATCGTTCCGGTCGCGCGGACTGGGGCGGCGAGGCAAAACGGTCGTTTGAGTATGAGAAGATCGCCTATCTCGTGTCAGGCGGAGCGGCCTCATGCGCATCGTCATCAATACCATGATTCTCATCATGATCGCTGCGCTCATCATGGGCGGTGCGATGTATCGGCAGACCATGCAGGAAGAAACCGCCCTGCTGGAGCGCACCCGCGCAGAGGTGGACCGCTTCGTGCGAGAAATCAACGTGCAGAGGACGATGGAACAGGTCGAGCAGTCCAGCCGAGGCTACCCGCTCACCATCGAACCTGCATGGTTCAAGAACGGTCTGCCGATGAACCCGCTGCTGAACGGCAATCACCCGTGGCTGGAGATCGCCAGCGAAGATCAGCATGATCTAAACCACCCGCCAGACCGTATTGCGGTGCGGCGCGATCAGGCGATGTTCTGGTACAACCCCGCGAACGGCCGCCTGCGTGCCCGCGTTCCCGTGGCGATGTCCGACGCGGCGGCCCTCAAGGCGTATAACTTCATCAACAACTCGGCGTTACAGGACATCATCGGTGATGAGGAAACGCCGATCGTCGATGTTCCCGTACCCAATCGGCGCTCACGCTGACAAGCCGAGCGAGTCTTCAATCGTGTAGTAACCCGGCGCGCGACCCACGAGCCAGGCGGCGGCGCGCAAAGCCCCGGACGCGAACAGATCGCGGCTTGAGGCGGCGTGTCGGAGCGAAATTCGCTCCCCCGGTAAAAAAAATTCCACCGTGTGTTCCCCCACCACATCACCCGCCCGAAGGCAGTGAATGTGGTCATCCGGCAGCCTCGCGCCGGGCACGGCGCGCAGTGTCCTGGCGAGCCTCATCGCCGTGCCGCTGGGCGCATCGCGCTTCGCTTTGTGGTGCACATCGGTGAGCGCGATGTCTGCTTCGGGGCCGAGCAGACGTGCTGCGTGCGCGATCAAAAAGTTGAGTACCGCAACGCCCAGCGAGGTGTTCGGCGCGATCATCACGGGAATCGACCTTGCTGCAAACCCAAGTTTTTCAAGTGTTTGCTGCGAGAGCGCCGTCGTGCCCACCAGGAGCGCGGCGCGGTAGGCCAGCGCGATCTCCGCGGCGCGCTGAGCGCCTTCGTCGGTTGAGAAGTCGATCACTGCATCGCATGGCGCAGCGTGCGAAGCATCGTCTGCGCGAGAGAGCTGCGAGACGATTTCATAGCGCGAATCGTTCGCGGCGAGCGCGATCAGGCGCGCTCCCATGCGACCGGTGGAACCGTGGATGATGAGTCGTGTGGTCATGGGTCTGAACCTCCGGGATTGAAATCTTGAAAAAATTTCTGTCAAGGGACTTTCCATCGAAGTCCGATAGAGCTACAAATTTCCCTGGCGGTCGTTCCGCCACCATTGGTGCATTGTGTCGCTCCGACAAGACATACGCACAACAGCAAAGGAGGTCATTACCATGGCCAAGAAGAAGCGCGCCACCAAGAAGGCTGGCAAGAAGAAGGCAACGAAGAAGGCTGGCAAGAAGAAGGCAACGAAGAAGGCCGGCAAGAAGAAGGCAACCAAGAAGGCTGGCAAGAAGAAGGCAACCCGTCGCAAGAAGGCGACCCGCAAGAAGAAGACTGCTGCTCCCAAGATGTAATCCGGAGCTTGCCAGCTTCAACGAAACAAAGCACGAGGCCGACCGCAAGGTCGGCCTCGCTGTTTTTTTCACCATCCGCTCCATCACCTTCCCCAAGACGCGCATGCCACACCGCTCCAGCGCGGCTCAACGCCGCCACGGTCCGAGAAGGCCCGGCACTTTCCAAAAAGGGGGTGGCCGATTGCGGTGAAATCTCTACAATCCTCCCTCGCCTGAGCGGATGAAACCCGCCGCGATTCGAGGAACGCTCCAATGACTCATGTGATCGCCGAACCCTGCATCGGCACGAAGGATACCTCCTGCGTCGAAGTCTGCCCCGTGGACTGCATTCACCCCACCTCAAGCGAAGGTGAGTTCGCCAGCGCAGAAATGCTGTTTATCGACCCCGAAACGTGCATCGACTGCGGTCTGTGCGTGGACGAATGCCCGGTGCAGGCCATCTACCCCGAAGAAGACCTGCCCGAAGAATGGCACAAGTACATCAAGATCAACGCAGAGTGGTACGCGAATAAGTGAGGCGCCGGGTGCCCAACACCTCATGCCTTCTCTCCCCTATAAGATCGCCGTCCTCTGTTATCTCTACGATGCTGATGACCGACTCTTGCTGCTGCACAGGCTGAAGGAACCCAACGCGGGGATGTTCTCGCCCATCGGTGGCAAGCTCGAAGTCGCACTCGGCGAGGGGCCGCACGAATGCGCACTCCGAGAGATTCGCGAAGAAGCAGGCATCACCCTGAGCGATGAGGACATCCACCTCGCCGGCATCGTTTCCGAACGCGCCTACGAAGGTCAGACGCACTGGCTCATCTTCCTCTTCGAGGTTACCCGCCCCATCGCGCATGATGAAATCACCATGATGTCCTTCGACGAAGGGCGACTGGAATGGGTGCCTGTGAGCGATGTCGCTTCGCTCGACATCCCCTTCACCGATCGTGAAATCATGTGGCCGCTCGTCCAAGCCCACCGCGGCGGCTTCTTCATGGTCCATATCGACTGCAGCGAAAAACCGATGCGCTGGATCGTGCAGGAATCGCGCAAGCAGGCGTGATGTTGACTTGTTGACTTTTTCTATATCGCAAGACCCGACGCATCCGCCACGCTTCGCGCGAGCGACCACGCTTCCGCGTCGCTCTTCGCTTCTGCGATCAGGCGAATGATCGGTTCGGTGTTGCTCGGCCGTAGATGCACCCAGCCTGCATCGACGTCAATCCGCACGCCGTCTGCATCGTTGATCCGCTTGCCTGCAAACGCCTGCTTCACGCGCGCGAGCGCAGGCTCCACCGCTTCACGACCGCCGATCGCGCTCAGGTCCATCTTGTGCTTCACCATCGCGTAACGTGGCATTTCATCCACGATCGCGCTCAGCGGCTTGCGTTCCGCTGCCAGGAGTTCCAGCACGAGGGCCATCGCTGCCAGGCTGTCGCGCACCCAACACACGCCGGGCAGAATCACGCCGCCATTGCCTTCGCCGCCAATGATCGCGCCGCTTGGCTTCATCGCTTCAACCACGTTTGCTTCGCCCACCGCCGTGCGCAGCACCCGCGCGCCTGAGCCGCCGAATTTCGCTGCTACATCGTCAATCATCCGGCTCGTCGAAAGATTCGCCGCCAAGACGATCTCATCGGCTCCCCCCTTGGACATGTTGACGTGTTGATCTGTTGACGTGTCTCGTTGCAGCACGCGCCTTGCTGCGAGCGCGAGCGTGTATTCCTCGCCGATGTAGCGACCGTTCTCATCCACGATCGCCAGCCGATCCGCATCCGGGTCTTGAGCGAAGCCGCACGCAGCCTGCCGCCCTGTGCGGCTGGCCTCAGCCATCACACGCGACAAATCGACAAGATTCTCCTTCGTCGGTTCGGGGGTGTGTGCGAAGTGTCCGGTCGGCTCGCCGTTCAGATGCACCACCTCGCACCCCAGCCGCTCCAGCAACATGCGGCCGGACACGCATCCCCCGCCATTCACGGAATCGAGCACCACGCGCAGCCTTGCACGACGGATCAACTCCACATCCACAATAGCCAGCACACGCTCGATGTGCTTGTCGTTCGCTGTTCCATCCCGCACGATCGGCTGCAAACGCTCCACCGGCGCGAACACAACATCCTTCGCGCGGAAGCGAGCGAGTATCTTCTCCACATCGCGCGGCGGCGGGGCTACACCATCCGCGTTCAGACTCTTCAGGCCATTCCATTCGATCGGATTGTGCGAAGCGGTAATCGCCATGCCGCCGGAAGCGCGATATTCGCCGATCATCACCGCGACGGTGGGCGTGGCGACTACGCCGATCTCCACCACCTTACATCCGACGGACACCAGTCCCGCCACTGCCGCCGCTGCGAGCATTTCACCCGAAGGCCGCGAATCGCGACCAACGCACATCACGGGCGACGGCTGGCCGGTGGATTCACGTATAAACGAACCGAACGCGGCTGCGTAATCCGCAGCGACCGCGGGCGTCATGGTCCGCCCGACAATGCCGCGCGCACCGGAAACAGAGAGCATCAGGGGAGCATCGTGCATAAGGCGAAGGATACGCGGATCGCTGCGTGTGAGTGTGCCCGTCTGGCAAGGCTTCAGCAAAGTGTGCGGCACCTCCCGTGGATACACTTCCTCCATGCCCACCAAAGCCTACGCCGCCCACGCCGCCGACTCACCGCTCTCCCCGATCACGATCACCCGACGCGACCCCCTGCCGACAGATGTCGCCATCGACATTCTCTACTGCGGCGTGTGCCACTCCGATCTCCACTTCGCGCGCAATGAATGGGGCATGACGGTCTATCCCTGCGTGCCCGGCCACGAGATTCTCGGCCGCGTCGTGAAGGTGGGCAGCAGCGTGAAGAAGTTCAAGGTCGGTGATCTCGCAGCAGTCGGCTGCCTTGTCGATTCATGCAGAACATGCTCAAGCTGCAAGCAGGGGCTTGAACAGTTCTGCCTTAACGGTCCCGTCTTTACCTACAACGGCGAGGACAAGCACCTCGGCGGCATGACATACGGCGGCTACTCAGAAGCCGTCGTCGTCGATGAAGCCTTCACGCTCAAGGTGCCGAAGAACCTCGACCCCGCAGGCGCAGCGCCGCTGCTCTGCGCGGGCATCACCACGTACTCGCCGCTGCGACACTGGAAGGTGGGCAAGGGGCAAAAGGTCGGCATCGTGGGCCTGGGCGGCCTCGGCCACATGGGCGTCAAGTTCGCAGCAGCGTTTGGCGCGCACACCGTGCTGTTCACCACATCCGCTTCCAAGATTGCGGACGGCAAAAAAATGGGCGCGCATGAAGTGGTCATCTCGAAGGATCCGGACGCGATGGCGAAGCACGCAGGCAGCTTCGATTTCATCCTCGACACAGTCTCTGCAGATCACGACCTGAACGCGTATCTCTCGCTGCTGAAGCTGGACGGCACGCTGGTCATGGTCGGCGCGCCGCCCAACCCGCAGGCGCTGTCGGTGTTCAGTTTGCTCTTCCCGCGAAAACAGATCGCAGGCTCACTCATCGGCGGCATCCCGGAGACGCAGGACATGCTCGACTTCTGCGGCATGCACAACATCACCTGCGACATCGAACTGATCCGCATGAGCCAGATCAACGACGCCTACGAGCGCATGCTCCGCAGCGATGTGAAGTACCGGTTTGTGATCGATATGGGGTCGTTGAAGGGGTGAGTGTGCGAATCCCACATTGAGCCGCTTTCCGGCTATCCTGCTTGATCCGGAGAAATCCCTGCTGCAGGCTTCGCCCGCACGCGAAACACTAAACTGAACGCCGTTCACCTTCTAACCGTTCACCACCAACGACTCCCCCATGTCCATCCTCATCCACGGCAACACCAAAGTCATCTGTCAGGGCATCACCGGCTCGGCAGGCGCGTTTCATACCAAGGGCTGTCTCGACTACGGCACCAAAATGGTCGGCGGCGTCACGCCCGGCAAGGGCGGCACCAAAGACCCCAATGGCCTGCCCATCTTCGATACCGTGCGCGATGCAGTGAACGCCACTGGCGCGGAAGCCACGATGATCTTCGTGCCGCCGCCGTTCGCGGGCGATGCGATTCTTGAAGCCGCTGCTGCGGGTGTGCGCGTCATCTGCGCCATCACCGAGGGCATTCCCACGCAGGACATGATCCGCGTGAAGGCAGCGCTCAAGGATTACCCCGAAGCCAATCTCATCGGCCCCAACTGCCCCGGCGTCATCACGCCCGGAAGAAAAATCGGCGGCGAAGGAGCTTCCGCACAATTCGACGGCGGATGCAAGATCGGCATCATGCCCGGCTACATTCATCTCGCCAAAGATGACGCTGAGACCGGCAAAGGCGTCGGCATCATTTCGCGCTCCGGCACGCTCACCTATGAAGCCGTCTGGCAGTGCTCGCAACTGGGCATCGGGCAAACAACCTGCGTGGGCATCGGCGGCGATCCCGTCAAAGGCCTCAACTTCATCGAGCTTCTCGCGCTCTTCGAGAAGGACAAAGAGACCGACGGCGTGGTGCTCATCGGCGAGATCGGCGGGTCGGACGAAACAGACGCTGGCGCGTGGATCAAGAAGCACATGAGCAAGCCGGTGGTTGCGTTCATCGCAGGGCGCACCGCGCCCAAGGGCAAGCGCATGGGCCACGCGGGCGCGATCATCGGCGGCGCGGACGACACTGCACAGGCGAAGATGGACGCCCTGCGCGCCTGCGGCGTGAAGGTCGCCGAAAGCCCCGCAGACCTCGGTTCCACCATGGCCGCAGCGCTCGGTGTGAAGGAAGCATTGACTGCATGAACATCGCTCGCGCCATCGCTTGTCATCTGCATTCCGCACGAATGGCGAGTGCGGCGATGCTGGCGATCGGCGCGATGCTGCTTGCTTCATGCGCTGACGAACCGCAGACAACCGGGCCGGAACCGATTGAGCCGCCGGCGAGGCGATCAGCAGACGGCGGCTCAGAACGACTTCCGCCAGAACGCGACCCGTCGTTCGATCCTGATCGACCGCGACTGACGCCGCCGCGCCCGCGCGGCATCATGGGCACCGGCGCGCCGCCGATTTCACGCGATCCCTACGAAGGGCCGGAAGCCGCCATCACCATTCATGAAGACAACGCAGCGCTGGTGGAAGTCGATGTCCCCACGGGCGGCTACATCCTGCGGTTTGAAGCGGCAGACGCTATCAGCGATGACACCGTCCGATTATTCTTCACACTGGAAGGCCCCGCACCGACTGAAATGGTCTCACAGGCGTTCCAGAAGCATTCGCATCGTTACGATCGTGAAACAGGTGAACTGAAGCGTGCGGAGGTGTATATCAACATCACCGTGCGTGGCAGGCGACAGATGCTGCCGAACTACCGCCTCGCTGCGAAATCGCCCGTAACTGCTCCGTGACCTCCGCGGTGAAGGGTGCCAAACCTTCTGGGAACACCGCCGCACACCGCGTTACTTCGCACTGCTGCGCGCGTCGATGGCTTCAATGAGTTCAGCGAGATGCGTGCGGATGCCCTCTTGCCCTCGGTCGAGCTTCACGCCGAGCGATCTCGCTTCGTTCTTCGCGAACATGTTGCGCGCCTTGGGCGGGCTTGAAAGGTCGATCTCCATCTTCACATTGAGCAGTTTGCACGCCATGACGGCCCAATCCGCCCAGCGCGCATAGCAATCGACAAGGTTATAGACCTTCGCGTTCGCTGCGTCGTTGCCGACGCAGGCGAGGATCGCTTGTGCAACATCCTCCACATGCACGAACTTGCCGCCGCCGGGCTTGGCGGGTGTTTCGCCATTACGAATCTTCTGGATGAGTTCGTAGCCGTGCGAGCGTTCGAGGTTGGGGTCGAGGCCGTACACGCCACAGGGCCGCAGCGCACTGAAGCGTAGTCCTTCCGCGAAGTGCATGGCCCAGAGGTGCGCTTCGACGGCGGCCTTGTATGCGCCATACAAACTGCCGGGCCGCGTGGGGTGATCTTCATCGATGATGCCGCCCCATCGTTCGCGCATATCGTGATGCACGGCGATCGTGCTGATGAACACAACCTGGCGAGGCATGGCTGCACGAATCAGCTTCAGCGAGCCGAGCAGGTTGTCCCGCCAATGCCGTTCCGCGTCCACAGGTGAAGCGCGCAAGGGCGACCAGTCCACGCTGTTGTGAATCAGGCAATCCGCGCCGTCGAGCAGTTCCGCCCAGCATGATTCATTCGCCTGCTCGCCGACGACGAAGCGATCGACATGCGGCTGAATGTGCTCGCGCCGACTGGATGCTCGCACGAGGCCGGCTACGGTGTGGCCCGCGTTGCGCAGCGCGCGGGCGGTGAAGGACCCGATGAACCCTGAAACGCCGGTAAGTGCAATGTGCATGGTGAAATCTGTCGAACAGGTGGCGGCGGGAATGGCTGAAAACGCCTTCAGATGCGACAATCACGCCGCCGACGCACGCCCGATGAAGCGGGCGCGCCGGTGCGCTATCGTAACGCGGCTGCCCTTGCCGGGGTGAAACGCCCGCCGCCTCCGTCTTGAAAGCGGCTTCCGGCGGCATGAAGCGTGTTTGGAGCGAGTTCGCCACGTGCACAGGACCGATTCAACAAGCCCGGAGAAAGCGACATCGCCAACGAAGCGCGTCTGGCCCAGGCGACTGTTGCTGACCGCGCTCTTGATGATCCTGTTCATCGTGGGTGCGATGTTCACCGTGACGCGGTCGTGGTTCATCATCGCTGTGCTGCGGAACGAGCTTGAGCGATCGCTGGGCGGGCAACTGCTCATCGACCACGCCAGCTACGCGGGTGATGGGCGATTCATCTTCGAAAACTTCCGCCTGCTCTCGCGCGAGCATGAAGGTCCGGCTTCGCAGATTGTCGGCGTGCGGCGTGCCGTCGTGCGCGTGGAGATGGCGACGATTCTTTCAGGCGAGCCGCGCGTGCTGGAAGTGGTACTCAACGATGCTGTCGTGCGCATCAGCGAAGATATCCATGAGGCGGGGAGCTTCAGCTTCATGGGGCTTGATCCACAGCGCGACCCCGCGCGGGTGATGCCGACCTCGCTCCCGCCTCGCGTGGAAGTGAACCGCGCGGTGATCGAATACGGTCGGCACGAGGGGGCAACGTATCTTGTGCAGGGCAACCGCATCTTCGCAGGCGTGATGCAGGCGGAAGACCCATTGCCCGGCCCGGTGCAGCCCGGCGGCAGGCCGCTGGTGGCATGGTACGGCGTGCATTTGAGAGAGATCGACGACACAGGTCGAACACTCACGGCGGGCCTCACGGTCAACGGTCGATGGAACGCGCTGACGTTTGAGCACGAAGGCCGCGTCGAGGGCCTCACCCTCGACCCGCGCACAGAAAACATGTGCCCGGAAGCCGTGCGCGTGTGGTGGGAGAAGATGGACCTGGAGGGCCGCGTCGCCTATGCCACCATGGAATGGCGCGAGGACGGCAACTTTGAACTCGTCCTCGCGGTGGACGACATCACACTCACGTTGCCCATCGACACCGAAGACCTCTTCGTGCGCTATGAGGGCGGCCGGATTGTCGAACGCCCCGCAATCGAAGAGGGGGCAGCCGTAACTGCGTGGCGGCAGCGCCTGAGAGTGCGCGAGGGCACCATACGCCTCAGCAATCAACAGATTCAACTCCTCGGCTTGCAGGGCGATCTCTACAGCGCAGCGAAGCCGATCGAAAACAACGGCGGACCGGCCGAGTCCTCTGCAACAATGCCTTATGCGATTCGACTCGTCATCTCTGAACTGCCCGCACTCAGTTGGGCAGACCGCGAAGCGTGGATGGACCACGTACTTGAAGCGGCTCCGTTCAGTCTCACCATTCAAGTACAGAACTTCAGCGTAACCGACAGCGCAGAAAGCGGCGGCAGCGCGATCGACCTGCCCGTGCAGGTGGCGCAGATGCTCGAAGCGGCGGAAATCAGCGATTGGACGCTGAGCATGAGAATGCAGGCGTCGCGCACGGCAGGCACAGGTGAAATCGAAACGTCGGGTGAAGCGTTTATCAGCAGCCGCGCTGCAGCGTATCCAAGGTTCCCGTATCGCCTCTCCAACGTGCAGGCAGGCGTGCGCTTCACGAACGACCGCGCGACGATCGACTATCTCACGGGCATTGGCCCCAGCGGTGCATCTGTGCGTGTGGCGGGCGACCTTGCGCCGCTCGGCCGCTACCCCGGCGCGAATCTGACGCTCATCGCGGAGCAAGTTCCGCTGGATGAACATCTGCGACACGCGCTCAACGACCCGCAACGTGAACTGTTTGATTCGCTGCTGCATACGCCATCCGCAGACTCTCTTCGCGAAGCCGGGCTGTTGGCGGGTGCCGATGCGTTCGAACGCATGAGAAGCGAGTTTCGTGATGTGAATGCCCGCGTGGAAATCATGGATAAAGACACGCGGACCGATCGCGACACGCGATCACTGCTGGAAGAACTGTTTGTGCGCCAGCGTCAAAAGCAGCTTAAAACCCTCTTGCCCGCAGGGCCATTCGACACGCCGGGCGGTGTGATCGATCTCAACCTGCGGCTCACCCGCGAACCTGGGCCGGGGCATCCTGTTCTGATTACAGGCGAAACGCGCGTACACTGGGCGCGGCTCATCGCGGAGCGTTTTCCATATCCGATCATCATCACCGGCGGCTCGCTGAAGTGGGATGTCGATCGAGTCAGCATCATCAGCGATGAAGCGCCACATGGCCTTACGTTCGCCGCGCCGGGCGGCGGTCGCGGCGTGATCACGGGTTATGTCGGCCGAACGTATCGCACGCCGGATGAGCCGGAGCCGCCGCAGGCTGCGTTTGATTTTTCGATCACGGTTGAAGATGACGGCATGAATGAACTGGTCTATGCAGCTATCCCGCTGAACGACCACGAAGCCGTGAACGACGAAGGCGCGACATGGCCCGGCGCCGCGCGATCGCACCCCGCGAAGCTGCTGCGCAGTCTCGGCATCGAAGGCGCGCTGACCTATTCCGGACGAATCTGGCGCGACCCCGGCGAGGAAATCGACTATCGGTTCTACGTCGCCATGCTCGAAGGTCGCGCGAGGCCTACTGAAGAGCTGAAGAACATGATCAGCGCAGTTGGCCTGCTGTGGCCCGAAGGGCTTGTCATCGACCGCGTGCGGGGTGATGTGTCCATCGCGCGCGAACGCATTGAACTGACCAACTTCACAGGCATACACACGGACGGTCGCCTGACCGCGGGTGGAAGCATTGATCGTTCAGGCGAAGCCCCTGTCACTGAACTGAACGTCGTCTTCAGCGATCTGACGCTGGGTCGATATCTCATCGACCTTGTGCCGCAGGAGAGCGCCGACCTCGCTCGCGAGCTGTGGGAGCGCTACAACCCAAGCGGGTCGTTCAATGCGCAGCTCTTCTATCGCGATCGCGGGGGAGAAGCGGAGCCGGTTCGTCTTGCCGTGGAACCGGTCGTTACGCGCGTCACGTTGCGCGATGAAGTCGTTACGCTCGAGCGCGATGCCGATGCGGACGACCCCAACTCGGACGGCGGACGAATCACCATTGATTCCGACCGTGTTGCCTTCGAGAAGCTCTTTCTCCGCATGAAGCGAGGCGATCGAGATGATGGGCGGCTCACGCTGACTGGTTCATACGGCATCGCCAAAGGCGATGAACGGTTGGACGCGCGGGGCTACTGGATCGGCGGGCAATTCGACTCGCCCCTGATTGATGAAGCGCTGCGCTTGATCGGGGCGGAAGAACACGCGCAGCGCTATCGCGGCTACAGGCCGACCGGCGAGTTTGATGCTTCGTTCCACTATGCGTCCACGCCCGGCAAGGAGCAGGACTACGCATTCACACTCTCGCCTCGTTCGCTGGGGTTTGAAGTAGATGGCGAGCACGCCACTGCGGAGCTGAGTGCCGACTCGCGCATCATGCTCACGCCACGATTGGTGGAGATTCCGATGCTCTCCGGCACACACGAGGGCGGCTCGTTCGCGGTCTCCGGTCTGCTGCGTTTTGATCCTTCGATGGAAACTCCGCTGGATGCCTCATTGCGCGTGAGTCATACCGGCGCGATGCGCAGCCCGCTGGTGCGAGCGGTGATGCCCCCTGCTGTGCGCGACGCCATCGACGCGATGCGGTTCCAGGACGGCAACGGCACGACGATCAACGACGCCACGCTGCAACTGGCGCAGGTTCGCGCGGGCGGCCCGTGGCGGGCGCGGTTCAAGGGCGATGTGCGCACCGATGGCGCATCAATCGCCGCAGGCATTCCCATCAGCGCGGTCCATGGCGAGTTCGCAGTCTTTGTGCACTATGAACCGGACAACCCGCTCACGCTCGAAGTCAACGGCGATATCGCGCACATGCGAATTGTCGATCAAACCATCACGGATGTGCGCGCTGTTGACATCCGTTACGACGCAGCGAAGAACGCGATGATCGTGCCTGAACTGCGAGGCGACTGCCACGACGGCGCGGTCTGGGCCACTGCCATCATCGGCGTGGGCGAGAATCGCAAATACGACGCCACCTTCGAGCTTGCCAGCGTCACGCTGGCGGGACTGCTGACGGACGACGGCACTCGCCGTTCAAGATTACCACAGGGCAAACTCTACGGTTCGCTTCGGCTGGCTGGGCTGCGGGACGATCCTCGCTCACGCACCGGACGCGGCACGGTGTATGCATTGGGCGGCAGTGTCATCAGCCTGCCGCTCGCGCTGCAGATCGTCAACCTGTTGCAATTCATCGCACCGCTGCGCAATGAAATCGACTTCGCAGACGCGGAGTTCTTCATCGACGGCGACCGACTGGTCTTTGAAAAACTCCTCTTCGAGAGCACCATGGGCGATCGCGAGAAACAGCAAACCGCGGCGGTGGTCCTGCAGCTCATCGGCGAGGGTGAAATGAACGTGGACACCCTCGAACTCAAGACCCAATTCCGAACCCGCAGTGGTATGCTGCTCCTTCGCGATCTGGCGGGCGGGCTGAGCGACCAGTTGTACCGCATTGAGGTCGTCGGCACCCTGCGAAGCCCCCGCGCGAGAATCGTCCCCCTGCCGGGCCTCGGCGGCTGATGGGAAACAGGGGTCGCGTCTGCGGGAGTGTGTCGGGAGGCGGTATTGCTGGCCTTTCCGCCCTATCCTCATACCCCGTTCGGACATCAATGCCGCGACCGATTGCATGGAGACTTGCGTGACGAAAGTGAACATCAACGATGAACAGGTACTGAAGGCTGTGCAGAACGTCGTCGCCATGGTCGGCGGGGATCCGCAGAGCTTCGATGGCAGACTCATCACGGAACTGATTCAGACAAGTCTGCGCCTGGTCCCGGACGGCCACGACACCGGCCAGCTCAAACTGCTTAACAGCGCACTGAAAGAAATGCGCTACGCCTATCGCGTGTTCAATCATTACAAGCCCTCGCAGAAGATCAGCATCTTCGGCTCGGCCCGCACGCCGGAGACGCACCCGGACTATCGCGCTGCAGTGGAGTTCAGCCGCGCGATGGCGGAGCGGGGCTGGATGAGCATCACCGGCGCGGGGGATGGCATCATGAAAGCGGGCCACGAAGGGCCGACGCGCGAAGGCAGCTTCGGCCTGTCCATTCGCCTGCCGTTTGAAACAACCGCCAACACGGTCATTGAAGGCGACCCCAAGCTCATCAACTTTCGCTACTTCTTCACGCGCAAGCTGATGTTCATGAGCCACGCGGACGCCGTCGCGGTCTTCCCTGGCGGGTTCGGCACGCAGGATGAACTCTTTGAAACGCTTACACTCGTGCAGACCGGGAAGAGCAATCTCATCCCCATCGTCATGCTCGAAGGCGAAGGCGGGGTGTATTGGGACCACTGGAACCGATACGTCTCCAAGAACCTGCTCGACAACGGCTGGATCAGCCCGGAAGACCCCTGCTTGTATCACATCGCGACAGACATCAACGACGCGGTGGAACATGTCATCCGCTTCTACTCCGTGTATCACTCCAGCCGCTATGTACGCGACCGCTTTGTGCTCCGACTGAAGCGCACACTGACGGAGCGCGAGCTGAACGTGCTGAACACGGAGTTTGCTTCGCTGGTGCGTGCAGGGTCGATTGAACAAGGCCCGGCGTTCGATCTGGAATCCGATCACCTCGATCTGCCTCGCGTGCACTTTGAGCATACCCGCCGCGATATCGGCATGCTTCGGCGAATGATCGACCGGATCAATGGTTTCGGCGCATCCAGTGGAGCGACTGTCAATCAGGCGAAGGGATGTGCCGTGAAGGAAACAACCTGATGCGCGTGTGCCGTGTGCGAGTTCGACTTGTGGTGTGCGCAGCGTTGCTGCCCATGCTGGTCGGCTGCGCTTCACCCGCACCAACCGCGCCCGAAGCAGCGCGGCCCGACCCTGAAGCCGTGCGCAGCGCGCTCGTGCGCGACGAGATCGGCCTTGAAGTACGGCAGTGGCTTGTCATCGACGGCGTCGATGTCGTCCCCACAGTGCTGACGAGGCATCGCAACGACCAGACCGGCGCGAGCGATGTGCTCACGCATGACGCGGCGGAACGATTGAGGCGAAACGGCCTGCGACTGGTGCGCGTGCCTGTTACTAGTCTGGAGCAGATTGCAGAAGAGTTCCACGGCCTCGCGCTCGACCGCACAGGCTGGCATGGACAGGTGGTGCGCTGGCAGGAGCTTCACGCAGCGCCGGTGGGGCCTGCGCCCCGCGCGGTGGCGATCGACGGGCGCGTCCGGCGATTCGACCGTGGTACGTTTCAGCTCATGTCGCGAAGCTGGCTCGTGCGAATGGAGACCGGGCCATTCCTGCAGCTTGAGTTGCTGCCTCAGTTCCGCTCACCCGAAGACAGTTATCGCAAGGTACTGGGGCAGCCATCTTCATCGGTCATCGCATGGCCCTCAATGGCGGTGGATGTGCTCATGGAGCATGGGCACGCGTACATCCTGCTGAGCGAATCCCCTGTTTTCGACTGGAGCGACGCGACCGCGACAAGCACGGACACAGAACCTGCTGAAACGCG
Source organism: Phycisphaerales bacterium (assembly GCA_035443885.1). Lineage (GTDB taxonomy): Bacteria > Planctomycetota > Phycisphaerae > Phycisphaerales > SM1A02 > DAOMNO01. Next base: position 4,233 of record DAOMNO010000005.1, on the reverse strand, counting down.
ACCCGCGGGCACGACTGTCGGGCCGGAAGCGATCGCAGGCACGCCCACGACGATCGGCGAGCTGATGCTTTCAAGTGAAGGACCGCGCCGGGCACGCGGCATGCTGGTGTTCGTGCCGCGCATTCCTGCGGACCTGCTCCCGCCTGAAACTGAACTGCCCCAGCCTGATGCGGAAGACTTTTCGCGGAGCGCACGCCGATGAAGAACGGCCACGAACACGCTGCGCGAGGTGCAACCCGCGCGAATGATTCGCGAGAATCGCGATTGCGCGGCCTGCGCAGACGGCGCGTGCGGCGAAGGCTCCCGCCGATGTCCGTCTTCCCCACGCTGTGCACGCTGGGCAACCTGCTGGCGGGCTTCGCAGCGATTCACTACGCATCCAAGCCGCTCGGCTTCACCGGCGTGTGGGGCTGGTCCGGCCTCATGCTTGCAGCCGTGCTGATCTTCGTCGGCATGATTTTCGATGCCATCGACGGCTCCGTGGCGCGATTGACGCGCAGCACATCTGAACTCGGCGCACAGCTCGATTCACTGGCGGATGTCGTAACGTTCGGCGTCGCGCCCGCGTACATGACAACCATGCTCGTGAGCCACTACCTTGGCGGGGTGGCGGACGTGCGCATCATCGGCCCCGCTGCGGACAACTTCTACGGTCGCGTGGTGTGGGCGATGGCGGCGGTGTATGTCTGCTGCACCGCGCTGCGACTGGCGCGGTTCAATGTGGAAACGCCAGGCCACGATGCGGAATCGCACAGCATTTTTCGCGGCCTGCCCTCGCCGGGCGCGGCAGGCGCGGTGGCCAGCCTGATCCTGCTGCATCAACACCTGCTGCACGGCAAATACAGCGGTGAGCTGCCCGCCGCGTTCGCGCGCGGAGCCGCGCTCGGCATCCCGTTCGTCATGCTGCTCTGTGCGCTGGCGATGGTTTCCACCTTGTCGTACTCCCACGTCATTAACCGCCATCTGCGCGGCCGACGCAGTTTCGGCTACATCGTGTGGCTCATGGTGCCGCTTGTTCTGATCGTCTGGTTCTGGCACTTTGTCGTCGCGGCGGCGTTCTGCGCCTATGCGCTCTCCGCGCCGGCACGGGAAGGCTGGCGATGGTCGCGGCAACTGCTCTTCAATCGTTCTGCCGAAAGGCCTTGATCGCATGACCGACATGATCGTCCGCACACGCTTTGCACCGAGTCCATCAGGCCACCTGCATGTGGGCGGAGCGCGAACCGCGCTCTACTGCTGGGCCTTTGCCAAACAGCGCGGCGGCAAGTTCGTGCTGCGCATCGAAGACACCGACCAGAAGCGATCGTCCGATGCTTCCAGCATGGCGTTCCTTGAAGACCTTAAATGGCTTGGCATCCTCTGGGATGAAGGGCCGGTGTATGACGGCTGCGGCGGCGGCGATGCAGGGCCTTACTTCCAGTCGCAGCGGCTCGCTATCTACAACCAGCACATCGACGGCCTCATCGAGACCGGACACGCCTATCGCGCCTTTGAAACGCCCGAAGAACTGGACGCAGCGCGTGAAAAAGCCAAAGCCGAGAAGCGGTCCTACCGCTATGACCGCGCTGCGCTCAATCTGGCGCCCGAAACCATCAGGCAGTACCTTGATGAAGGCCGCCCGCACGTGGTGCGGTTCAAGGTGCCGGATGACAAGCCGGTTACGTTCCACGATGAGATTCGAGGCGACGTTTCCGTGAGCGCCGCGGAGATCGACGACTTTGTAATCCGCAAAGCAGATGGTTATCCCACGTATCACTTCGCGGTGGTTGTGGATGACGAACTGATGGGCGTTACGCACGTCATTCGCGCGCAGGAGCACCTCTCCAACACGCCCCGCCACATTCTGCTACAGGAAGCGATGCGCTTCCGCAGGCCGGTGTACGCGCATCTCTCAATCGTGATGAATCCGGACGGATCGAAGATGTCGAAGCGGGACAAGGATCGCGCGTTGCGCGCTGCGGTGCGAGGTGCAAGCCTCAACGCTCCGCCGCCCGGCCTTGCGCTGCGTGAAGAGGAATGGGCATGGTGGCTCGATGCGGATGATCGCCAGCTTCCGATGGAGTCCGCACGAATGCTGGCGGACGCGATGCACGTGCATCTGCCTGAAATTGATGTTGATGATTTCCGTTGTGCGGGATATCTGCCTGAGGTGCTGGTGAACTACCTCGCGCTGCTCGGCTGGTCGCCCGGCGGCGATATCGAAAAATTTGATCGAGCGTTTCTCATTGAGCGGTTCAGCCTTGATCGCGTCATCAACGCGCCCGCACGGTTCGACCGCGACAAACTGCTGGCGTTCAATCTTGATGCCTTGCAAGCCATGACTGCCGGTGAGTTCTCAACACGCCTGCGCGAGCATGGCGAGCGATTCCACCCGGAGTTCATGGCTGCACTCGGCGAGAAGTTCGACGCCTTCGCCCGCGCGAATCAATCCCGCTCGAAAACACTCGATGATCCGTTCCGCAGCGATCGGTTCTTCATCGTGAAGGATGAGGAAATCGTGTACGAAGACTCCAAGCCGGTGCGCAAGGCTCTTGCGGGCCAGGGGTTCGACCATCTCCACGCCCTGCGCACAACGCTGGCGAATGTCAGCGATTGGACGGTTACATCGCTTGAAGAGGTAATTACGGGTTTTGCGAACGCCCACGCCGAAGGCAAACTCGGCAAGGTGGCCCAGCCGCTGCGGATTGCCGTAACGGGCGGCACCGTCAGCCCGGCGATCTTCGACACGCTGGCGATCCTCGGCAAGGACCGCACGCTCCGCCGCATTGACCGATGCCTCTCGCATCGGGAAATGGTGGAGAAAGTGTAAACTCGCGAATACGCCCTGCTTGCTTAGGACCCTTCAAGTCTCTTATAAAGGGCCTCGCGTGTGAGGTTCCCGATCACGAGAAGAAAGTTGCACAGCGGGAGATGGCCAATCCCGTCGTCTGTGTCGATTGGCGATCGAAAGACGTCTGAACTCGCGGAGATCATGAAGCAGCGATTGCGAAAAATCGGATAGCGCCTCTGGAGTTCCAGAAGTCCTTTCTTTGAATGGTCCGGCCGAGTTGCAATCTCAAATGCGACAGGATGATCGGGTTGATCGTAAATTAGATCCACCTCTATCTCGCGGTCTCGCCAATGGAATAAGCGGATGCCGCTTTGAAGAGACAGGGCATACAAATGCGCTGCTGCTGCGTTTTCAATAAGGTGCCCCCATTCGGCCGGGTCGATCATTGGACGCGTTCCCCGCTGCAAGGCGGCGTTTCTGACCGCACCGTCCACAAAATACACTCTTTTGCCTTTTCGTTGGATCGATTCTTCGCTTGCGGAGTACGCAGGCAATGTAAAGATCAGATATGCCTGCTCCAGATAGTTGATGTACTGATGCGTTGTGGCTCTGGATAATTCCAGATCCTGTGCGAGGTGGGATATATTCATGAGTCCGCACATTTGCCCGGCAAGAATGTACAAGAGCCGTTCAAGCATAAGCGGGTTCTTGATGTCGAAGGCTTGTGGAATATCCATTCCAGCCACGCGCTGAACTGCCTCTGTTCGAAGAATCTGCTGAGAGCGGAAGAGTTCTCCTTCAACATCGTCTTCCGCCAGCGCGTCAAGCAACTCTGGGAATCCACCAACCAGAAGATAGAGCTGGAGCAGGTGGTTGATGTGCGTGTGGTCGATGCGAGATCGAATCTCGTTCATCAGCGTGTCATATAACGTTGGCGCGGCAACGAAGGGGTCCAACGGGGTCTTCCGGAGAAGGAGAAATTCGATAAACGTATAAGGGGTGAGAAATTGTTCACTCCAGCGGCCAATTCCACTCTCAACAGTTCGACCCCGAAGGGCGGCGGTTGAACTCGACGTGGCAATCACTCGAACGGGCCACTGTTCGTCGTAGAACGTCTTGAGCCACTTGTCCCAGCGTGGCGAGTAGTTCACCTCATCCAGAAAAAGATACAGTGGGCGCTCTACAGTCGCTGGATAGTTGTTGATGAGTGATCGCGCCCATGCGCCGAGTTCGTAGTGCATGAGGAGTGGATGATCCAGTCGCAAAAACCAAAGCTGTGTGGCAGCCACACCTTTTTTCAGGAGTTCTTGAATGGTCTGGTACATGCAAACCGTCTTCCCGACACGACGAGGTCCCAAGACAACCTGATAACGAAACGGTACCTTGACCAGCGTGTGCCACAGATGCTCGGCGAGCAATCGCCTCACGGGCTTGGCCAGTGTTTCCGGAACCTTCCCTGTACG